>NZ_JBSWYR010000004.1:0-465340 GCF_056161205.1 Aliiroseovarius sp. ABM4_368
CACCGCAAGCTTGATGATTTCAGGACTGGTTTTGAAATATTTGAACGGGGAAGGCTTGATCATGCGCCGAGAAATCGCAGATCAGGCTTGGATCGGCAAGTTCCTCTGACAGGCCCCCTACACCCAAGGACAAGGAGGATCAGCAATTGATTCAAGGGATCCATTCCTTGACGAAACGTTCGATATACGCTGTTTTTGCGCCGATGGCGGCGATAATCCTGCGCTTTGCTCAAGTCGGTGTGCTGCCAAGGCTCTGCATTCGGTAGTCTCTAGGCGGCATTCCATAAGCTTCGCGAAAGCAACGGCTGAAGTGCTCGACGCTTGAGAACCCTCTGCTCAGGCAGATTTGCGTGACGGAACAATTGCGCATGTCGAGGTTAACCAGATCGTTTCTGGCGGCCTGCAACCTACGCTCTCGTATGATGGTCGCCACGGTGGTGCCCGAATTTTCAAACGCCCGGTTCAACGCGCGCACCGATAGCCCCATTTCTTCGGCAAGCCCTGTTGGCGACAATGCCGCGTCTTGAAAACGTGCATCTATTATGCGCTCGGCGCGTTCCCGCAAGGCTTGACGCGCTGAGATCATCTGATTGGGTTTGATGCCGCCGACGGCGTTGAGAAGGTCGCGAACAAGCGTCGGTCCAAGTTGCCGAGTGCCAGCATCGGCGAAATCGGTGAGTTGCTCGCTCACGCTCCGAATTCTTTCGGCAAACAGCGTGCCGAACCCTCGCGTTGTTTCCAATCGGCCCGTTGGCAGCATCGATACGTCGGTGAATTCTGCAAGGCCATCTTTGCGCATAAGCAACGTGGACTTTTCGATGGGCTCCAAGACTTCGAATTTGATCGGCCTCGCCGCATCCCAAATCAAAATATCACCGGGATACATCTCGATTGACCAATCGTCTTGCTGAACCCGCTCACGCCCCTTGCGAAGGGCCAATACGCCATAGTGCTCGCCTCCGTCGACCTTGACCATGCTTGAGTCCCGAAACCCGGCACATGGATCGCAGTGGCAGTTCACAAAGGTGACGATACCTGAGTCCAGCGATTGTATCGTTGCAGTCCGAAACCCTGTTTCGGACTTCTCCAGCCGCCAAGGCAAATGCGTGGCACTGAGCGTGTCATGCCAGACATCAAAGCGGTCTTTGTATCGGTATTGATCGGTTGACCATGTCAGCACTGAATTCCTCCCTCACCTGGCACGTGCTCGATTGCCGGGTGTCCCGAATTATCAACGTATCTGTCCTATCCGGTCAAGAACGCTGTTCTGCGGATCGCTAGCATGGCTGTCACGAGGAGGAACAACTATGAAAACAGACATATCATTTGACACTGAAGACGGGACGACGCTTGCGGGCTGGTTTTTCGCGGCAACTGATGCGAGGGGCCCCGCGCCAACTGTCATCATGTGCCACGGCTTCTCAGCCACCAAGGAGATGCACCTTGAGGGCTTTGCCAAGACCTTTCAGGCCGCAGGCATGAACGTGATTGTCTATGACAATCGCAATCTTGGTGACAGCGGTGGTACACCCCGGGGCGACATCGATCCGGAACAACAGATTCGTGATTTCCGCGATGCAATCACCTATGCGCAAAGCCGTGAGGATGTGGACGCAGATCGCATCGGTGCCTGGGGGTCAAGCTACAGCGGCGGGCACGTCTTGGTTGTCGCTGCGCGGGATCGTCGGGTTAAATGCGTCGTTTCGCAAGTCCCGTTGGTTCAAGGGTTGGAAAACGCGCGTCGGCTGGTTCGGTCAGATCTCTGGGCGGGCCTGCGCGCTGGATTTGTCGCGGACCGTCAAGCGCGCCTGCGGGGCGACGCGCCCATGACGATGCCTGTGATTGGCGAAACCTTCGGTGACCCCTGTGCCTTGCCAACCGAGGACAGCCACGCGTTCTTCACTGGGCTTTCTGACGAAAACCGGGGGCGTTGGTCAAACGAGATCACACTGCGCTCGATGGAATTGTTCACAGAATACGAACCGGGCGACGCTATTGCCCGCATTGCGCCGACGCCTTTGATGATCGTTGTCGGGCGTGACGATCACCTGACGCCAGCGGACATGACGCTGGCGGCCTATGATCGAGCCCTGGAACCCAAGAAGCTACTGGTTCTGGAATGCGGACATTTCGAGGCCTATACCGACGCGCCTTTCGAGATCTCGGCGCCGACGCAATGCGACTGGTTCAAGTCACATCTGTGACGATCCACAAATAGAACCAAGTTTAAATATCTGGAGGAGAGAACGATGAAACGACTTGAGGGCAAGGTTGCGATTATTACCGGAGCCAGCGGCGGCATCGGCGCAGCAACAGCAAAGCGATTTGCCGAAGAAGGGGCAAAGGTTGTCCTGGCGGATATCGACGAGGCCAAAGTGAAAGAGGTGGCTGACAACATAGGTGGCGGAGCAATTGGCCTGGGCGTGGATGTAAGCGACAAGCAAAGCATTCAGGCTTTGGTGGATACGGCCTCGGAAGCCTTCGGCGGGGTGGACATAGCGGTGCTGAACGCCGGCATGTTCGGCGAAATGCGGACCGTGACAGACTACCCCGAAGAGCTCTTTGACCGTGTCGTGAACGTCAACATGAAGGGCGTGTGGCACGGGTTACGGGCCGTCGTTCCAGAGATGCGCAAACGTGGCGGGGGCAGCATTGTGATCACCTCCTCCACCCAAGGGCTGTCTGGCTACTATGTTTCCAGCCCCTATACGGCCAGCAAGCATGCCGTGGTCGGGATCATGCGGAACGCCGCAGTCGAACTTGCAAGAGAGAATATTCGCGTCAACACTGTGCATCCCGGCATGACGGACACCCAGATGATGGGCCAATTGCATACGACTGCCAATCCGGACAATCCCGATGCCGTAATGGATGTCTTTGCCCAAGCGGCACCAATCGGTCGCTATGCTGACCCACGTGAGATAGCGAATGCCATGCTCTTTCTTGCAAGCGATGAGTCAAGCTATTGCACAGGAAGTTGCCTCGTCGCCGACGGCGGGCTTTTGGCTTACCACGGCGGCCCTGCTCCTGAGTAACGGAACAAGCGAAGCGGCCTGCGGGCCGCTTCAGATTTTCATGAGTCCAGGCATGCATTGGAGTCACGCCCCGATGACGCCGTCGGTTTTGGAGCGAACATGAATCCAAGCGGTCAGCCGGAACCCGACGCCCCAACTTTTCTCTCAGGTAACCGTAAACCGCCCGACATTGTCCATCGTCTCTCTTGTCAAATCAACTGGCAGCAACGACACGGTCTAGGCACAGTCAAATAGCGCTTCAGTGAACGAGAGGTTGGCTGCTGTTTTAACGCTGTAACACCCGGCAATCTCCGGCGACTTCGCTTCGGGGGGCTACATGGCAACCCATTTTCTATGCGCTTCTGCCTTCCGGCACCCAGAAGTTCCGGCTTCACATTCCAATAAACCGTTGAGCCCATTCAAGCCGACTACGTCGTGTCGGTTAAGCCGCATTGAGACAAGGGATTCCGTGGTCTCCCCCATCAGTCCGCGAACAATTATTGTTAGTTGGCGACGGCAAGCGTGGCGATCGGCCAGTTAGCTCAATGCAGTTTCATCGACCGACAGGGTGGCCTTTTTAGGCTTTCCTAAGATGCTGTTGCAGTGAAGGCAGGGAAGAGTTTGGGTCCAAGTTGTTTGAGTTCGTCCAAAGACATATCAGCAGCAAGGGAGATCGGTGGTAAGTGATCGACACTTCCTGCGTGTTGTCCGCAATAAACGCAGGCTCCCTTTATGCCCGCGTCATCCCGTGGGTAGAGGCGATGAACGCGCTGCATGGCGCGATGCCCGGCAAAAGCACTCTTCGATGCCATTAAATCTTCGTGGGCTGTTGGCTTCTTGCGATGGCTTGCATGAAAGATTGCCTGCTGTTCAGTCGGCCACTCAGGACCGGGATTACCTTTTCAGGCGACCACAACCGCACCGTTCTGCCAAGTCAGGTTTCTGCGCATTCCCGGGGCTCGACCCGAAATAAGCTGCAGATGGAGCGAACGGCAGGAAGGTCCCTCTGCCGACCCCGGACCGTTGAAAATGCTACGGCGAGGATGAAAGGCTGCTTCGGTGCCGCCGCACTGCGGCGGCAGTTGCTCGGCTGAAGGTACGGTTTGGGCCGTACGTGTCGGTCGATCTGGGACGACCGGCGAGGATTCTGCGATCGATCTAATGACAGCAGAGAGCCCTTACTACCAGATGCTGCACTGTGAACCAATGTCCGCTCCCTGAGTCCCGGCCAAAAACGTGACAGAATCAAAGGCAGCTTTGCCGAAGGTTTGTGGCACAAGATTTTTCAGCGCTTCCCGTCTCAGCAACGCCTGTGACAAAAACGACCGGTTTGGCGTATAGGTTTTGGCAAGAGGTTTATGTCTCTTGGTCTGATGCGGCTGCGAGGATCAGGCATCCACCCGCAATCGCCCAGTTCTTGATCATGATCGACATTTGCCATGGGTCAGACGGAACAAAATGAAAGATGCTGGTCACAACGCAATACAGGGCTAGCGTTAGGCTAACTGGTCTTAGATACTTACCTGCGATCAACATACCCGCAGCCGCTGTGTTGAATGCAAGAGCGGGCCAGACGAACCACTCGGGAAGCCCAAACCCTGTTAGAAGCGCTTGTGCAGGGCCTGAATCAACGGCCTTCTGTACAGCGCCTGCGCCAAACAGAATCGCCAGAAGATACCGCCCAGCAATCCATTCGATCCGATTGGTCATGCGGCGGGGTCGAAGGCCAGGCTGAGACCGTTCAGGCAATGGCGTTTGCCTGTCGGCGCTGGCCCGTCGTCGAAGATATGGCCCAGATGGCTGCCGCAGCGGCGGCAATGGACCTCGGTCCGGACCTGAAAGATCAAATTGCGGTCTTCTTTTGTCCCGACGGCATTGGACAGGCTTTCATAGAAGCTGGGCCAGCCTGTGCCACTGTCGAATTTCGCCGCTGAACTGTACAGGGGCAGATCGCAGCCCCGGCAGCGGTAGGTGCCGGCGCGTGTCTCGTCGTTCAGCGGGCTGGTGTAGGCGCGTTCAGTCTCTTCCTCGCGCAGGACGAGGTATTCGTTCTGGCTCAGGCGGTCGCGCCATTCGGCTTCGCTGCGGCAAATCTCGAAGTCGCATGTCGCGGCTTGGAGGGGGCCGGTCAGAACGGCCGCGCCTGTCATCAAAAGGAATGCTCTGCGGGTCATGTGTCACCTGTTGGAAGCGTTTTGGGATGAGCCAGCCGATGGGGCCAGCCGGCTCATCCCTGTCGGTCTGCTCGACTTATTTCGGAACGAGGACGGCATTGACCACGTGAATCACGCCGTTTGACTGATCGACGTCGGCAATGGTCACGCGGCTGGCGTTGCCGTTTTCATCATAGATATAGACGTTGTTGCCCTTCACCTGTGCCGAGAGGGAATCGCCCGAAACGGCGTTGAAGTGATAGAAGCCATCGGACGAGGCGCGGGCCTGACGCGCGATCTTGGCGGCGGACCAGTCACCGGCGACAACATGCGCGGTGAGGACTTTGACCAGCATGTCCTTGTTTTCAGGCTTGAGCAGGGTTTCAACCGTGCCATCGGGCAATGCGGCGAAGGCATCGTTAACAGGGGCGAAGACAGTGAAAGGGCCGGGGCCTTGCAGGGTTTCCACCAGACCGGCGGCTTTCACGGCGGCGACAAGGGTTGTGTGATCGGCCGAGTTTACCGCGTTTTCGACGATGTTCTTGTTCTCGAACATCGGCGCACCGCCAACCATCGGGTTTTCAGCATATGCGGCGGTTGCCATGACGAGCGCGGTTGCAGCGGTGGCCAGTTTGGATGCGATTTTCATAGTTTAGTCCTCTCGTGTTGGGTACGATCATTCGCGGTTACGAGAGAAGCCACGAGGCGCGGCCTAAAAGAGTTTCAGCTGGCCTGAAATAATTTTGCGTCGAAGAATTCGTCCGTCGCCAGAATAGCCCCCGTGGGCGCGCCGGTGGGCGAGCCGCCTTTGGGTTCATCCGAAACGGCCAATACGCCGCCGTCGATCAGGGCCGCGATTTCCGGCGTAATTTCGAACAGGCTTTCGCGATCCGCGGGGATCACGCCAAGCGATACGGGCGCCTCAGCCTGTGCGCCGATCACCCAAAGTTCGAAATCCCGTCCTTCGGCAGCGGCGCCCAGTTCGGGGATGACTTTGAACAAATTGCCGTCCGGGTCGTAGCCTGCTTCGATATGCACAGCGCCATCTTCCGAGATCAGCGTCGCGTGGAGCGTCGGCTCGAATGTCGGGCCATAGAGCATCGGGCTGAAGATGAGGAAGGCCGCGACAGCGGCGGCGGTCAATGCGGGCAAGAGCAGCCGGCCCCAAGCCCATCCGCGCCTTGGGCGGGCGGTGTCGCCATCCAGTTTTGCCAGAAGCATGGTCCGGATCGAAGGCGAGGGAACGTCTTCGGGCAGGTCGGTCGCAAGACCGGCGAACTCTGCTTCCCAGAACAGCACGAGCTTGCGCAGGTCTGCCTCCGTCTGAAGCCGCTTTTCAAAGGCGCGCTCTGCGTCCACGTCCAGCAGGCGCAAGACGTATTCGGCGGCCAGTGCCTCGTCTTCCGGTATGTCCTGATGGTCGCTCATCGCGAAAGGCACTCCTTCAAGGATAACAGGCTGCGGCGCAGCAAGGTTCGCATCGTGTTCAGCGGCACGTCAAAGCGGTCCGCAAGCGCTTGGTAGGTTGCGCCGTCCAGATAGGCGGCGCGCACGGCATCGGCGCGCCCGGCGGGGAGTTCTTCGAAACAGGCGCTGATCCTGCGCTGCTGCGAGGCCGCGATACTTGCCGCTTCGGGTCCGGGCCGCTTTTCAACGAGTTCCCCAACGCTGTCGAGGTCCACGGTCGTGCTCTTTCTGGCGCGTAGCCGGTCGATCGACAGATTTCTTGCAACGGTGATGAGCCAGGTCATCGGAGAATGGCCGGTCACCGCGTATCTGTCAGCCTTGGCCCAAATCCGAAGATACACGTCCTGTAGTGCATCCTCTGCTTCGGTCCTGCTTTTCAAGACACGTAAGCAGACACTGAAAAGTTTCCCGCTTGTCGCATCATAAAGCGCGGCCAATGCGGCGCGGTCGCCAAGCGCGACCTTGCCGATCAACTCTTCGATGTCCTTGCGGTCCGTCATGCGTGGGGTGGGCCGTTCAAATAGCTTCTTTTCCTTGCCTGACTGACAGAAATGGCCCCAGACTGCAATCTCTTGCCGCCGGGGCCACCCTGAATTTATACCACTCAACTCATTACCCAATCGCGGCAGACTATTTGCCGAGCGATGCCGCGAATCCAGTGATGCCACCCATTCCGAGATCGGCTTTCATCGTGGCCGCGCCTGTTTCGAGGTCGATCTGGTAAAGCCCGGCGGTGTCGGCCCCTTCCATTTGCAGGATGGCAAGCGCCATGTTCTCACCTTCCTTGGCCGAGACGATGTCGAAGCCACCCATCGGCGCCAGATCGACGGCTGCGCCATCAACCGTGATCTTGCCAATGGTTTCCAGTGTCCCGGCATTGTTGGCCAGGCTCACCAAGGTGTCGGTTTCCGCGTCGAGCGCATACTGGAAGGTCGCGCCCGCCGTCTTGCCGTTGATGGCGTTGGTATAGGCATTGGCGAAGATCATCGGCGTCGTGCCTGCCATAGAGTCCCCATCGGCATAGGCGAGGTTGGTGAAACGGCGCACGGATCCGGCGCGCTCGTCGTTGTCTCCGAAGCCTTCGGGGAAATAGACGAGGTTGTCGCCCGCCGATGTGACGGCGCGCACAGCGTCAATTTTGTTGTTGAAGTCAAACGCAACCATTTTGCCGTCGCCGATCATCGCATAATCCATGAACTTGGCACCCAGATCGGTCATCTCACCCGACATCTGATCAATCATCGCGATCATGCCATCGGAGAAGCCCAGAAGCTCACCGGTTACCGGACGCCAGGCAATCGCCTTCAGGGGTGATGCCAGGCTGTAGGTCATCACGTCGCCTGGGGCATTCACATCGCTCATCACGACGAGCGTTGCGCCATCATCTGCCAAAGCATAGCCGGAAACCGCTGCGTGGCCTGCCGCAAACGCAGGGCTGGCTGCAAGGGCGATCAGGGATGTCAGAAGCGAATGGGTTTTCATCATTTTTCCTTTCAGGTTGGTCTCAGTGCGCAGCTCTTCGGATGCGCTCTGTCTTCAACCACGAAAGGCAGCGCCAGATAGTTTCAGTGCGATCTAAAGAATTCAGAACTGTTCAGCGATGATACCTGACCCAATGTGCAATCTTGGCCAAAACCCGTACGTTTCTGGCCGGGTCAAAATGGACCGATTCTGACACAGCCTTTTCTTCAAAGCTGACCTTGGCGCGTTAGCTGCGAACGCTCACTTTGTCCGCACATTGGACACCCACGACCGAAGCAATTGAGCAGTTGCAGCGAATGTCTGCAATGTGGGCTGCGACCGCAGCCACTGCTTCATCCAGTGGAGGGCGGGTTTGGGCCGTTCCTGAGAGGCGGTGAGGGCTAGATGCGAACCTTTGTTGCGCGAGCTCCGAGGTCGGCAGAGAACCCATGTCGACCGTTGCAGCAAGGTATTTGAGCGACCGCTTTACTCATTGGTTACGATGAGCCAAGAACACTATCTTATCAAATTACCCTATTTGGACCCATAGGCGCTGACGTCAGACAGAAACGCACCCGGATCACATCCAAACACCTCGGCGATTATGCGTGCCAGTCGCGCTTAGTTGACAAAATCCAGCGTATACCGGCTACGAGTTCTGTCCCAATTTAACATCTGCGACAAGGCATCCGCCTGATCGTCATAGCGGCCATTCGGGAAGGCTAGAAGTTCTGTTTTGAGATCTTCGAGCCACGAGGCGCTTTTCGGCAGCAACACCTGCCCCCCTTCGATCATAGCCGAGCACGCAGACATTCGCACAACCTTGTCTCCCTCCGGCTTAATCGCAATCGGATACACCGCATCATCCCGAATATCCTGAAGGAGACTGGTTCCGGACCCCTTGTCTTCGATTAACACATCGACCTTTTTCCACCGCTTTGCTTTCTCAACAACTCGCCGCTTTAGATCAGGATAGTCGAGCTTTTCGCGAACAACATCGACGATGAAGAATTGATCATCCTTAAGCAGTGCGGTGATGCCGACAGAATAGTCGTTCAACTCTCCAGACTTAGAGGCCGTATCCCAGCTTTGCACAACCTTGGTTCGATAATCGTGAACATCCGGCAAAGCATCATACTGCCCGAACCATGCCCACTTGATCATGTTTCCACCAAGCGGCACTGGTTGTTGCTGATACTGCGCTGAGAAGGCTTGTGCGCCCATGGCGTGTTTCATGCGCTCAAGAACGAAGGCGTCGTCTCTTTCTGGATGTAAAAGCTCCCCGGCTGCTCGGAGATAAGTCTTCCCCCTACCGACCGGGATATTAGCAGGGACCTCAGCGATCGCTGGAAGGTCCAGATGCGTCCACCCCCCTTGTTGCAAAACGTGCCCTGCCAGATCATCCACATGCAGCCGCTGCATGACCAGGATGATAGCGCCGGTTTTCTTGTTATCGAGACGAGAAAGCAGAGTTTCGTCAAACCAACTGTTCACCCGAATGCGCGCGGCCTCGGAATTCGCATCCGACGCCTTCATTGGGTCATCAATGATGATCACTGACCCACCGCGCCCAGTAAGAGATCCCCCGATCGTCGTTGTCAGGCGATTGCCCCCTGACGTGAACCGGGTTTCCGTTTCAGAATCCTTAGAGCGATCTATCTTTGTTGCGGGGAACAGCCGCCGATACCAAGGCGCGGCAACAATTCTGCGAAACGCGCCGGCATGAGCGACAGCTAGATCCGAGGAATAAGAGACACAGACAACCCTTTGCGAAGGATCTCGACCAAGCAACCATGCCGGGAACGCGACCGACGCTGAGTGGGATTTCAAACTGCGCGGTGGCATCGTGATCAGCAACCGCTTCACCTCTCCGGCCGCCACACGCCCAAGTTCATAGGCGATCGCGTCAAAGTGCCAATTGGAACTAAACTCCTGCCCAGCATTTACCTCGGCAAAAGCCCGCTCGATGAACAGGCCAAGATCAGCGCGATAGGCCTCATCCATAATCTGGCGCGGGGTCTTCCCCACAAGATCAGATTGCGGCTTGTTCATCATCAAGATCTCCGCGCATACGTGCCAGTATAGCCAAGTCTTCTGGCTCAAGATCCTGCACCTGCGCCTCGGTTTTTGCTTTGAGCTGCGCCTCTAAATCAATATCCCTCATGAGCTTAAGCAATTCACCGCGCGCACGCGCATCGCCCTTCAGCGCATCATTCATCAGACCCTCAATCATGGCATCAAGCTTGGCGAGCTTGCGTTCACCCTGCCCGGTCTTCACACGAACCTTCTTTGAGATCGCTTTCTGCACCGATCCCGCCAAGGACAGCTGGGACTTGGGCCGCCCCTTGGGGTTGCCTGATTGCCCCTTGCGGAACTGCCCCGCTTTTGGCGGGCGACCATACCCAACCTCATAGTCACTCATTGGTTCCATGCCCTCCTTCTCGTTTCTTGCGCAGCGCATCAAAAGTGTCTCCGGTGCGAAGCAATATGGCCTCATCATGGGCATAGGTCTGCCAGCGGGAGATGATCGTATCGCAATAATGCGGATCGATTTCGATACAGCGCGCACGGCGGTTTGTTTTCTGCGCCGCAATCAACGTGGAACCCGCCCCGGCAAAGGGATCGAGCACGATTTCTCCCGGCGCGCTGCAATCCTTCAAAGCATCCGCAATCATCGCCACCGGCTTTACGGTGGGATGCATCTCTAATTCTTCACGTGCCTGCACCGTCCCCGAAGTCACCCCGGGATAATTCCAAACATTCGTGCGATAGCGCCCATGCTGACCAAGCTCAAAACTGTTAGTATGCCCAGCCTCGCCTTGCTTGAACACAAACACCAGCTCGTGGCGCGATCGATAAAATGTGCCCATCCCGCCGCGGTCCTTGACCCAAACACAGAGGTTTTTAAGCGCTGAATAAACCGCCGTCCCCGCTGACAGGATTTCCGGCATATGGCGCCAATCCATGCAGACAAAATGGATCGACCCATCAACACTGAAGGATTTGAGATGTGCGAAGGCCCGCTGTAAGAACGCCGTAAATTCATCGCGCGACATCTCTCCCGAGGCCATTGCAAATTCACGATGTCTGCCCTGCCCCTTGCCAAGAACATGACCATCAATCGGCACATTATAAGGCGGATCTGTGAAGATCAGTTGCGCGCGCTCATCCCGCAGGAGCATTGAGTAGCTTTTTTCGTCAAGCGCATCTGCACATAGAAGTCGATGCGCCCCCAATTGCCATAGATCACCAGGCTTAGTAAGTGCCGGCTGATCAAAGCGTGTAGGCACCACGGCGTCATCTTCTTCCGCCTCGGTGTCTGCATCCACACCGCCAAGATCCAGAACATCATCTAGCTCGGCGATGCTAAACCCCGTCAGGCCAATCTCGAGCTCCGGGCAAATTTCGATGAGGAATTGAAGCTCGCTCGCCAGCACCTCCTCATCCCACCCCGCATTCAAGGCAAGCTTGTTATCAGCCAGAATATAGGCGCGCTTTTCAGCTTCGCTCAGACTGCCAATCCGAAGGCAAGGCACCTCGCTCCACCCCAATGTTTTTGCCGCAGCGACACGCCCGTGCCCCGCAAGGATCATCCCCGCCTCATCAATCAAAACCGGATTTGTGAAGCCAAATCGCTTAATGCTTTTGGCAAGCTGACGGATTTGCTTGGGCGAGTGCGTGCGCGCGTTGCGCCCATAAGGGATGAGTGCGCTGATAGAGCGCGCCACAGTCTTTTGCTCAAAGGCTTGAGTATCTACCGGCTTGCTCATCGCGCCTCCTCCTCTTTCCGTTTGGCCTCTTCATAAAGCCCATAAAGAAGCAGGGCCCATGAGTAGAGCTTGTCGCTTTCTTTCAGTTCGTCGCTCCTCATGCCTGGCGGGAAAGAGTCAGTCAGATCCTCAGATGCCTTAAACTCTCGTGCTTCAAACCGAGCGATGGCACGCATAACAGCCTCTGGGTCGGTGACATCAAATGGGGGCTCAGGCCGAAGCCCAAGCCGCTCATAGATCGCGGATTTCTCTGAGACTTTACCAAGCTCGTCGCGAATGGCCCCGATCGGCAAGGCGTCCAGCATTTTTTCAGCCATCTGAGTGAGCCACACGGCTCCAAACCCAAGTTGCTCAATAAAACTCAGATTCTCCAAACGGCCCCGCTCAACAATCGCTTGATCACAAAGCTCCTGCCCTTCAGCTTTCCAGCGGCGGCGCAATCTGCTGACGTCTTTCTCGTCAACGTCGCTCACCTCTTTCACCAAGCTGGCAAAAACCGGCTTACTTTGATCAATCCATAACCAGGCGACTTTCCGCAAAACTGCGCGATCCGTCTCCTCAAGCTTCGTTGCACCTTTTGGTCTGCCGCGTGGGCGCTTCTGCGGCTTTATATTCTGCGCATCATTCGTCATGCCAGAAAGTTAATGCGCATGGGCACAGCTGAAAAGGTATTTAAAATACGGTGACATACATAAAATATCAACTCATTGATTTTACTAGAGAGTAACCAAAACAGAACTGGACTATCAGCCCCTGGCAGACCAACATCATCTCAGCCTGACCCAGTTCAGGCTCGCCTCCGTACAAAGCATTTTCTCGCGCTTCAGGAGGCAATATGACCAAACACATCCCACCCAAAACCGCACAAGAGATCACAGCGTTTGATCGCACACAGTGCCAGGCCCTATGGCACCATCTGTTCAAAACAAATATGCCGCGACATCTCAGTCTCCCCATCGCACGCCCAGTACTTGCATTTGAGTTTCAAGCGCGACGATCTCGGGGATTAGACCGTCAAACCAAAACCAGCCTCAAAGCGGCAATGTCGCCCTCCAGCAAGCCCAGCAAGGGCAGACTAGCGCCGGGCACCAACTTGTTACGCGACTGGAATGGCACACAGCACAGGGTCGACGTCACGGAAGATGGGTTCATCTGGCAAGGACAGAGGTTTCGCTCTCTTTCCGCGGTCGCCTATGCCATCACCGGTGCCCGGTGGTCTGGTCCGCGCTTCTTTGGCCTAAAGGCCTCCTCATGACGATACCAAAGTTGCGTTGCGCGATTTACACCCGCAAGTCTTCCGACGACGGGCTTGATCAAGAGTTCAACTCGCTTGATGCCCAATATGAGGCCTGTACGGCATACATTCAGAGCCAAAAGCATGAAGGTTGGCGTTTGATCTCCACACGTTTTGATGATGGCGGCATTTCCGGTGGCACGCTTGCACGGCCTGGGCTTCAAGCCCTTCTAGACGCCGTCGATGCGGGCCATGTCGATCGCATCGTTGTTTACAAGATTGATCGCCTAACCCGGTCGTTATCGGACTTTGCCAAGATCGTTGATCGGCTCGAAGCCGCTGGGGCAAGCTTCGTCTCGGTCACACAAAGCTTCAACACCGCCACTTCCATGGGGCGCCTGACCCTCAATATGCTGCTTTCATTCGCGCAGTTTGAACGGGAAGTGACCGCAGAGCGGATCCGCGACAAGATCGCGGCTTCCAAGGCAAAAGGCCTCTGGATGGGCGGCACGGTGCCCCTCGGATATGAGCCCCACCCGGACAAAACCGTCCGAGGCCTTGTGGTCAATGCTGTCGAGGCCCACACCATAAAGACATTGTTTCAACTTGCCCTTGATCATCCCACCCTTCAACGCGTTGCCGACACCGCTGATGGCCTGGGGCTACGCTCCAAGAAGCGAAGCTACGCATCCGGCCAACGACTTGGCGGCACCCCAATGAGCAAAGGTCAAATACATCACATTCTTACCAACCCGCTCTATGCGGGGAAGATTGCTCACAAGGACAAAATCTATCCCGGCCAACACGAGGCCATCATCGATCAAGATCTTTGGGATCGCGTGCAGGCCAAACTATCGTCCAAGGCGGCCAAACAACGAGGCGCCAAATCTTTCCGCCGGTCCCCTGCCCCCCTCAAAGGCAAGCTTTTTGATGAGACCGGAGATCACCTCACCCCAAGCCATACAAAAAAGAACGGTAGAATTCATCGCTACTATGTTTCCAATCGCCTAATCAGCAAGCGTGATCCCAGTGGATGGCGATTGCCAGCAAAAGCCATCGAGACCGCGGTCGGGGGTGCGATCTCTGCGCGTCTCGCCATGCCTGAGATATCGGGAGCTTTGATCGCGCAGGCAAACCACCAGGACATGCAGCTTGTGTCTGATAGGATCTCGGCTCTTGTTGCTTCTGGGCGCTCCGATCCAATGGCTCTATGCGACCTGATTGAGAGGGTTGATCTGACCAATGAACACATGGCACTCAAATTGAACTCCGATGCCATTGTTGAGGTGATGGGCATTCCCCCCGATCAGATACCTGACGGCGTCATCAACTTCAAAACCCCGCTTAAAGTCGCGCGGCGCGGTGTGGGGCAGAGCATCGTCATCGGTGGATTTACTCCCGCGCCCAATCGGGACTTGCTCACCTGCCTGGCCAAAGCGCACACTTGGACGGCCTTGCTCAAGACCGGTCACACGCTCAACGACATCGCAGCCAAAACGGGTGATGAACCGACCTACATTCGCAAGCGCATTTGCCTCGCGAGCCTATCGCCCAAAATCCAGAAAGCCATCACCTGCGGTGATCATCCGCAAAACTGGACGATCGGAATGTTCATACGCATGTCGCTCCCGCTGGAGTGGGCTGAGCAGGACGCATGTCTTTTGGACAAGCAGACAGCTTCCCTGTAATCCGCAAACCATTCCCTGTTCATTCCCTGATAAGTGAAAAAACTTCCCTGTTTCGCGAAGCAGGGAAATTACGGATTTATCCAACTCTATCAATCCACTAGGAGAGGCACTGATAGCCAATTCCCTGTAGATCTTCCCCCTTTCCCTGTTAAAACCCACATAACAGGGAAAACTGGTCCGCCAAAATAGCGTCAGATAGACGAAGCAAGAAATGGTGGGAATACGCAACGCCAGGCACGTCTATAGCGCGGCGTGACATCGGTAAGTCGCGGGAACAAAAAGGAGAAATCACCTCAAACAGGGCTGGAGGAGTATCCAAGAGGTGGGTGGCGGAGACGAAGGGATTCGAACCCTCGAGACGGTTTCCCGCCTACTCCCTTAGCAGGGGAGCGCCTTCGACCACTCGGCCACGTCTCCGTCGACCCGTTTAGCTTCGTCGTCCGGCAGGGGCAAGGGTCAAATGGCACTTTTAGGTCGGTTTTCCGTACAGACGAATTCTCTATTCGGCGGCCGCTTGCTTGACCTGGCCCACAAGGACGGCTTTTCTGAGGTCGACGCCCAGCGCGAACAGGGCACCGTTTCATTCCTAAAAGTTGATTGCGAGGGCATCATGACGGCTGAATTCATGCTGATTACATTTACTCTGTTTCTGGCAGGGGTGGTTGCCGTTCCCATTGCATCGCGCTTTGGGCTTGGGTCGGTGCTGGGGTACCTGGTGGCTGGCATTCTGATCAGCCCGATCCTGCACTGGGCCGGGGCGGACGTAATCGCGCTTCAGCATTTTGCCGAGTTCGGTGTCGTAATGATGCTGTTCATTGTCGGACTTGAGATGAACCCAAAATCCCTGTGGGAGATGCGCAGCCGGATCTTTGTACTGGGCGGCCTTCAGATTGGTATCACAACCGGCGCGGTGCTGGTGGTGTGCTTGGCCTTTGGACTGCCAATGACGGTTGGGCTTGCGATCGGGTTGGTGCTGGCGCTGTCTTCGACCGCGATTGTGAATCAGACGCTGCGCGAAAAGGGGCTTTTACGGTCAGATGGCGGGCAGGCCAGCTTCTCGGTCCTGTTGATGCAAGACATCGCGGTGATCCCGATGCTGGCACTGATCCCTTTGCTGGCCATGCCCGAACTGTCCGAAGCATTGCTTCATGGAAGCGGACATGGCGACGGGCATGATGACGGACATGGCGGCAGCTTGAACCTGAGCCTTGTCGAGGGGCTGAGCGGCTGGCAGACAGCCCTGGTCACCTTGGCCGCAATTGCGGGTGTCATCTTTATCGGCACCTATCTGACCACGCCTATCTTCCGCTTTGTGGCGCGGGCGCAGCTGCGCGAGCTTTTTGTTACCACGGCGCTGATGATGGTATTGGGCATTGCTCTTCTAATGACGATGGTGGGGCTGTCCCCAGCGCTTGGCACGTTCCTTGCTGGCGTCGTTATGGCGGGCAGCGAATACCGGCACGAGCTGGAAAGCGATATCGACCCGTTCAAGGGCATCTTCTTGGGTGTCTTCTTCATCACCGTGGGCGCAGGCATAAATTTCGACCTGCTTGGCAACAATTTCGCAATGATCGTTGGGCTGACCTTGGGCCTGATTGCGCTGAAAGCCACCGTCCTGATGGTGCTGGGCCGCGCCTTCAAGCTGCAAGGCGGGGACAAGTGGCTGTTCGCCCTTGGTTTGGCACAGGCGGGCGAATTTGGCTTTGTCCTGCTGTCCTTCACCGTCGCCAACGCGGTCATTCCCCAAGATATTGCGGACATGTTGTTGCTGGTCGTCGCCTTGTCGATGCTGCTGACCCCTGCCCTGTTCATACTCTATGACCGCGTGATTGCGCCTCGCTATAGCAACCAAGAAGACCGGGAGGCCGACGAGATCGACGGGGAGGCGCCAATCATCATCGCAGGTCACGGTCGTTTCGGAGGCATTGTGAACCGCGCTCTTCGTGCTGCGGGCCACGAGACAACAACATTGGACTACTCATCCGAGCAGCTTGAGATCCTGCGCCGTTTCCACATCAGCGCACATTTCGGCGACGCAACCCGCCCTGATTTGCTGCACGCAGCAGGAATCGCCGAGGCCAAAATCCTTGTCATCGCCATTGACGACCGGCACGCGGTGACTCAACTGGTCCGCTATATGTCAGAACATCACCCCAACGTGCATGTGATCGCCCGCGCCTATGACCGCAATCACGTTTATGACTTGTGGTCGGTTGGTTGCCGCGACATCATCCGCGAGACCTATGACAGCTCGCTGCGCGCGACACGTTCAGCATTCGAAGCGCTGGGGCATTCTCGTGCAGACGCCGAGGCAATGATCGAACATTTCAATGAAGCAGATCGCGAGGTCATGCTGGATCTAGCTGGGCTTTACGACATCAACATCCCCGCGGTCGAGAACGAAGCCTATATGGCGCGAGTCGACGAAATGATGGAGGAATGGGAAGAGCAACTGCGCGGTCGAATGCAGGACGTCAAAGCGCAAAGCCCTGCGCAATAACCTGCTGCAATTGATTCGGGGGGGGAGGCCAACTGATATGGTGCGGTCGGCGGGACTCGAACCCGCACGAGTGTTACCTCACAGCGACCTCAACGCTGCGCGTCTACCAATTCCGCCACGACCGCATGTCAGGCTAGGTGACGCGCTTCATAGCGAAGGGTCTGGTTGTTGTGAAGACCAAAACCGCGCAGTGAAAAGAATTTCCGCGTGCGTTTTGACATGTGGCCCGTCAGGTGCCACATGACGGTCATGGACAACGCTTTGGATATGCCCCCCGTCACGTGGGAAGTCGCATCAGATCTGGTGGAATACAAAGCCGCCGTGGCGCGTATGGAAGCCCATGCCGACGCCATGGCGCGCGGCGAAGCAGGCGAGCTGATTTGGCTTTTGGAACACCCGCCGCTTTACACCGCGGGCACTTCGGCCAATCCGCGGGATCTGGTCGCCCCTGACCGTTTCCCCGTCTACGAAAGCAAACGCGGCGGGCAGTATACCTATCATGGCCCCGGCCAGCGCGTTGCCTATGTCATGCTTGATGTTGGGAAACGCGGACGCGATGTGCGCGCCTTTGTGGCGGCGCTTGAAGAATGGGTCATCAAAACACTGGCCGAGTTTAACGTCACAGGCGAACGACGCGAAGGCCGCGTCGGCGTCTGGGTCGTGCGCGACGACAAACCTTTGACCGCATTAGGACAGCCCCCCGAAGACAAGATCGCTGCCATCGGTGTGCGCCTGCGCAAATGGATCAGCTTCCACGGGATTTCGATCAACGTAGAACCGGATCTCGAGCATTTTTCGGGCATTGTACCTTGTGGAATTTCCGAGCACGGCGTTACCAGCCTTGTGGATTTGGGACTTCCTGTCACGATGGATGATCTGGATGTGGCTCTGCGTCGTATATTCGATGACGTGTTTGGCGCTAATCATCGCTAGCTCGCGTTAATGAACACCTGCGACATAGGTACCACTTCCATTTGAGGTGAAATTAACGCAGGTTCCCCCGGAATTCGCGCCATCCGGCGCGTGTGATCAAGCAAGAGGACTAATATGAAAACGATTCTCTCATCCGCAGCCATGATCATCGCTCTGTCCGGCACTGCATTTGCCGAAGGCGATGCCGTTAAGGGCGAAAAAGACTTCAAAAAGTGCAAATCCTGTCACACCATCGTTGATGACGCGGGCGAAGTGCTTTTCAAAGGCGGCAAAACCGGCCCCAACCTGTACGGCATCATTGGCCGTCAGGCTGGTTCTGTTGAAGGTTACAAATACGGCAACTCGATCGTAGACGCTGGCGCAGCTGGCCTGGTCTGGGACGCTGACAACCTGGCCAACTATATCAAAGACCCCAAAGCCTTCTTGAAGGAAGCTACCGGCGACAGCAAAGCCAAATCGAAAATGACCTTCAAATGGGGCAAGCCCGAGAACATCATCGCCTTCCTGGCCACCTTCTCGGCTGAAATGCCGGCAGATGCTGCTGAAGGCGAAGCAACCGAGGCCGAAGCTGAAGCGACCGACGCAGCAGCCGAATCGACCACCACGAACTAATTCGCCCGACCAACTGGTCGCGTTATTGCGCTAACGGTGCGTCCCGCATGGAATTTATATCCGCGGGACGCATTTTTTTTGGCATTTCGCTGTAATGCAGCGTTGCCCCTGACCCATCCAGCATATTAAACACAGTTAAAAGCCGGGCGGGGTGACTCCCTGCCCTGTCCTCGTTAACCCCAAAGGGAGGGATATATGGCGGACGCAGCCATCCACGACCATGACCACCACGATGATCGTGGTTTCTTTACCCGGTGGTTCATGTCGACCAACCACAAGGACATCGGTATTCTGTACCTGTTCCTTGCGGGTCTGACCGGCCTGATTTCGGTCAGCTTCACCGTTTACATGCGCCTCGAGCTTATGGAGCCCGGCGTGCAATACATGTGCCTTGAAGGCGCACGTTTCTTCGCAGACTCTGCTGCCGAATGTACGCCCAATGGCCACCTGTGGAACGTGATGATCACCTACCACGGCGTCTTGATGATGTTCTTCGTCGTCATCCCGGCTCTGTTTGGCGGATTTGGCAACTACTTCATGCCGCTGCACATCGGTGCGCCGGACATGGCCTTCCCGCGGATGAACAACCTGTCCTTCTGGCTTTATGCTACTGGTGTTGCACTGGGCGTTGCCTCGTTGCTGGCTCCGGGCGGAAACGACCAGCTTGGCTCGGGCGTTGGCTGGGTTCTGTACCCGCCGCTGTCCACGACCGAGGGCGGATACTCGATGGATCTGGCGATCTTCGCCGTTCACGTCTCGGGTGCGTCGTCGATCCTGGGTGCGATCAACATCATCACCACCTTCCTGAACATGCGTGCCCCCGGCATGACCCTGTTCAAGGTACCTCTGTTTGCTTGGTCGATCTTCGTGACCGCATGGCTGATCCTTCTGTCGCTGCCGGTTCTGGCTGGCGCCATCACCATGCTGCTGATCGACCGTAACTTCGGCGGGACATTCTTTGACCCGTCGGGCGGTGGCGACCCAGTTCTGTACCAGCACATCCTGTGGTTCTTCGGACACCCGGAGGTGTATATCGTGATCCTGCCGGGCTTCGGCCTGATCAGCCACGTTATTGGTACCTTCGCCCGCAAACCAATCTTCGGCTACTTGCCGATGGTTTGGGCGATCATCGCCATCGGCGCCATTGGCTTCGTTGTGTGGGCACACCACATGTACACCGTTGGTATGTCGCTGCAGCAGCAAAGCTACTTCATGCTGGCAACCATGGTTATTGCGGTGCCAACGGGCGTTAAGATCTTCTCGTGGATCGCAACGCTTTGGGGCGGCTCGATCGAGTTCACGACACCCATGCTGTTTGCCTTCGGCTTCCTGTTCCTGTTCACCATCGGCGGCGTGACCGGCGTGGTTCTGTCGCAGGCTGGCGTCGACCGTCTGTATCACGACACCTACTATGTGGTTGCGCACTTCCACTATGTTATGTCGATCGGTGCAGTGATGTGTATCTTTGCAGGCATCTATTACTGGATCGGCAAAATGTCCGGTCGCCAGTATCCCGAGCTTGCAGGCAAGATCCACTTCTGGACCTTCTTCATCGGCGTGAACCTGACCTTCTTCCCGCAGCACTTCCTGGGCCGCCAAGGCATGCCCCGTCGTTACATCGACTACCCGGAAGCGTTTGCTTACTGGAACAAGCTCAGCTCGTATGGCGCGTTCATCTCGTTCGCTTCGTTCGTGTTCTTCATCGGCATCGTGTTCTACACGCTGACACGCGGCAAGCGCGTGACCGAGAACAACTATTGGAACGAATACGCGGATACGCTGGAGTGGACACTGCCCACCCCGCCGCCCGAGCACACCTTTGAAATCCTGCCCAAGCAGGAAGAGTGGGATAAAGGCCACTCGCACTAAGCAAGGTGAGTTAGAAACAGAAAAGGCCCGGTTCTTCCGGGCCTTTTTCTTTTTTCGGGGGGAAGGATCAGGGCAGATCCAGTTGGAAACGTGCCTCTCCCCAGCCATCGGCCAAGGTCTTGGCACGAATCCAAACCGTCGTCACACCGTCCGGTACAACAACCCCCGACAGGTTACGAGTAAAGGGCTGTTCATTCACATGCGGATGCGCAAGCACGCGGGTGCCCAGCACCTCGCCACCCTCGGTCTCGACCCGCCAGCCATCAGCATAGTCGTCCCATCCGGTCTCGGCATGGGTTAGGGTCACGCTGAAGCTCCAGCCCGAGCCACTGCTTTTCGCTGTCGCCCCGTCGATCACGGCGTCATGGGCAAATGCAGGTCCCGCCATCAAGACCGCTCCAAGGATCATCATTCGCATCACTTACTCCTGTTATTGTCCCAACCCTGCCCCGCACCCGGCGCAAAGGCCAATCACATCCAAGAGAGGCCCACGCCCCTTGCCAAGCCTGCCCGCTTTTTGCGATGAATTAACCCGTTCAGAAACAAGGACCCCCGATGCCCTATGAATGGGTTCAACCCGACGGGCCAGACGCCCCCAAAGCCGAGCTTCACCTGTGGCCATACCGGTCCCTGCCCCGGCGTGGATTCGTATGGATCATGGGGATGGGGTTCGGGCTTATGCTACTGCCCCTGTTAGGCGTGGTGGGAACCATGGCCCTGTGGGGATTGCTGCCCTTTGGACTGGCTGCCTTGGGCGCGCTGTGGTTCTTTATCGAGAAAAGCTATAAGGACGGCGAAATCTTGGAAGAGCTACGCATCTGGCAAGATCACATAACCCTGACCCGCCACGGCCCCCGCGGCGACTTTCAGGAATGGGAAGCCAATCCCTTTTGGGTCACCATACAGCTGCACAAATCAGGCGGGCCCGTACCGGATTATGTCACGCTGAAAGGCAATGGCCGCGAGGTTGAACTGGGTGCCTTCCTGTCCGAAGACGAACGCCCAGAGATGCATGATGAGCTGTCGCGGCGATTGCTCGAACTGAAATCTTACCAATAAAAAATGCGAGGCAACGGCCTCGCATTCCATCTGTTCACATTTGGTAGGTTCAACCCAGCTTGGCCTTCACCATCGGGCCCACCTTACCAAAATCCATCTGGCCGGTGTATTTGGCTTTCAACGCGCCCATGACCTTGCCCATATCGCGGATGCTTTCGGCGCCCACTTCTGTGATCGCGGCAGCCACGGCGGCGTCGGCTTCGTCGTCGGACAGCTGTTTGGGCAGGAAATCTTCGATCACCAAGATCTCGCCACGTTCCTTTTCGGCCAATTCCAGACGTCCACCTTCTTCATAGGCACGTGCGCTTTCTTGGCGCTGTTTGACCATTTTGCCCAGAATGGCCAATACATCCGCGTCCGAGACCTGCGTCTCTTCGCTTTTGCCGCGCAGGGCGATGTCTTGATCCTTGATCGCGGCATTGATCAGCCGCAGCGTGGTCAACCGCTCGGCGTCTTTGTTCTTCATGGCCGTTTTCAGGGCGTCATTCACCCGGCTGCGCATGTCCATGGGTCCATCCATATTCTGTGGCATTCACAAAGACGGGTGTTTACCCAAAAGCCGCAGAGCATTCAACCAATCTGTCAGGCTCTAACAAAGTAAAATGACCCTGCCGTGCCTTTTCAGCACAAAGCGGGCCTTGACCCGCCCCGGCCACCCCACTAGGTTCGCGCCAATTTGTCGATCGGGAGTCGCCCAATGTCCGCTGCCACCGCCCTTTCTCAGGAAAATGCCAAACCCACCGCCTGTCTTGTCCTTGCTGACGGCACGATCTTCTACGGTCACGGGTTCGGAGCCACCGGCATCACCACCGCCGAGCTGTGCTTCAACACCGCTATGACCGGGTATCAGGAAATCATGACCGATCCGTCCTATGCAGGTCAGGTTGTCACCTTCACCTTCCCTCATGTGGGCAATGTGGGTGTGAACCCGGAAGATGACGAAACCACCGACCCGGTTGCTGCCGGGATGGTCGTCAAATGGGATCCAACCGAGCCGTCGAACTGGCGCTCTACACAACGCCTTGTTGACTGGCTGGCCAAGACCGGCCGCATCGGCATCGGAGGTGTGGATACACGCCGCCTGACCCGCGCGATCCGCCAACAAGGCGCACCTCATGTGGCGATTGCCCACGACCCTGAAGGTAACTTCGACATCGAGCTTCTGATCGCCGAAGCGCGCGGGTTCTCGGGCCTTGAAGGGCTGGATCTGGCCAAGGAAGTGACCTGCGCGCAGAGCTATAGATGGGACGAGATGCGTTGGGCGTGGCCTGACGGCTATCCCAAGCAAGAAAACCCGCGTCACAAAGTCGTCGCGCTGGACTTCGGTGCCAAGCGCAACATCCTGCGCTGCCTTGCTTCGGCTGGCTGTGACGTCACAGTCCTTCCCGCCACCGCAACGGCGGAAGAGGTTCTGGCCCACAGTCCCGACGGCGTGTTCCTGTCGAACGGTCCCGGCGACCCTGCTGCCACCGGCGAATATGCCGTGCCGATGATCAAGACCATTCTGGACACCACGGATCTGCCTGTCTTCGGCATCTGCCTTGGCCACCAGATGCTGGCCTTGGCCCTTGGCGCCCGGACGATCAAGATGAACCACGGTCACCACGGCGCGAACCACCCGGTCAAGGACAACGACACCGGCAAGGTCGAGATCACGTCGATGAACCACGGATTTGCGGTGGACACGGCCAGCTTGCCGGACGGCGTCGTCGAGACCCATGTATCCCTATTCGACGGGTCGAACTGCGGGATCCGTATGGAAACCCGCCCGGTCTTCTCGGTCCAGTACCACCCTGAAGCCAGCCCCGGTCCGATGGACAGCTATTACCTGTTCGAGCGGTTCTCGGACGCGATGGACGCGCGCGCCTAATCTAGGGCGACGTCTCCAAGACGTGGTAAATCAGCACTTAATGATTGTGATGGCGGGTTAGTTAACCCGCCATTAACCATTCAGCACCCAAGCTCGACTGATCTGACAGTTCAACGAGCATAAAATGCCACCCCCAGATCTACCTATCATCCGCTCGAATGATGCGGCTTCGGTTCAGGCAGGGATCGAAGAACACCGCGCATTCGGATCACATGCGGCCCGCCCGGTCGCACCAGCGCCGCCCAGCGCCGCGCCCTGTGGCCGCAAGCCATTGGGCCAGGTGCTGGTGGAAATGGGTGCCTTGTGGCCTGAAAACCTGTCGATGGCCGTGGCCTTGATGGCGCGCGAGGATGCACGCTTTGGCGACATCCTTTTGGCCAATGGCTGGATCAACAAATCTGACCTCTATGCGGCCTTGGCGCTTCAATACAATTGCGAAATTGCCGACCTGTACGCACACAGGCCTGATGTGCGGCTAATCGACCAGATCGGAGCCGAATTTTGCATTCGCAATGGCATCGTACCATGGAAACGTGCGGGCGGGGCCACCATCGTCATCTGCGCGCGCCCCGATCAGTTTGAAAGCCTGTCCAAGGACTTCCCGGCATCATGGGGCAAATGCTATCTGGCCGTCGCACCCGAGGAAGACATCCACACCGCCCTTGTTTCTCTGCGCCACCGCGCCCTTGCGCAACGTGCTGAAACTCGCGTAGCGGCGGAAGACAGCTGCCGCGATTGGAGCCAAGCCGCAGTGCTAAGGTTCGCTCTGTCCCTCGGGTTGATGCTTTGCGCAACTTTTGTGATCTCAAGCTTTGCTGGTTTCGCAGTATTGGTGAGTTGGGCGGTACTGACACTGATCTTGAACTCGTCCCTCAAGGCCATCGCGGCGTGGCAGTTCTGGCGCAAGAAGCGCGACAACAACGGCGCGTTTGTGTCTGCCCGCACATCAAACGGGTTCTTGAAACTGCCCACTGTGTCGATCCTCGTCCCGCTTTATAAAGAGCGCGAGATCGCGGGCCGCTTGGTCAAACGCCTTGAACGTCTGTCCTATCCGCGCGAACTTTTGGACATCTGTCTGGTGGTCGAGGAAGACGACACCCTAACCCAGCAGACTCTGTCCCACTCGGAACTTCCGCGCTGGATGCGCCAAATCGTGGTGCCGCGCGGGGTCGTAAAGACCAAACCGCGCGCGATGAACTTCGCGCTGGATTTCTGCAAGGGCTCGATCATCGGAGTGTATGACGCCGAAGACGCCCCAGACTCCGATCAAATCCACAAGGTCGTACGCCGATTTTCGGAACGCGGGCTGGACGTGGCCTGTCTGCAAGGCAAACTGGATTTCTATAACGCCCGCACCAATTGGCTCAGCCGTTGTTTCACTGTGGAATACGCGACTTGGTGGGGGCTGGTCCTACCGGGGATCGAGCGGATGGGCTTTGCCATTCCATTGGGCGGCACCACCCTGTTTTTCCGACGCACTGCGCTTGAAGAACTGGGCGGCTGGGACGCCCATAACGTGACCGAGGACGCAGATCTTGGCATCCGGCTGGCCCGTCGCGGGTACCGGACGGAACTGATCGACACCGTGACCGAGGAGGAAGCCAATTGCCGTGTTTGGCCGTGGATCAAGCAGCGTTCGCGCTGGATCAAGGGATACGCGATGACCTATGGCGTGCACATGCGCAACCCGCATCAGCTGCGCAAAGAGCTCGGCTGGTGGAAATTCGCGGGCTTTCAGATCCTGTTTCTGGGCGCGCTATCGCAATTCCTGCTGGCCCCCATCCTGTGGACCTTCTGGGCCTTTCCACTGGGCCTGCCCCACCCCTTGCGCGGGGTCGCGCCGCATAATCTGCTGGTCGTGCTGGGGACTGTCTTCATGGCCGCCGAGTTGTTGACGATCACCGTGGGCGTGCAAGCGGTCAGCAATCCCAAACATCGCTGGCTTCGCTATTGGGTGCCTACACTACACTTCTACTATCCGCTGGCATCCCTTGCGGCGATGAAAGGCTTCTTCGAGATCGTGACCAAGCCGTTCTACTGGGACAAAACCCAGCACGGGAAGTTTGATCAACCAACGACCGAGGACACCCCACCAGCGGCGTTCACTCCCCCAGCGACGAATCCAATTTGATGCGGGTCTCGAACGCCAATGAGATGTGATTTCTAAGGGCGATGCGTGCGGCTTCCTGGTCGCGTGCTTCGATGGCGCTGACAATTGCATCATGTTCGGCAATCGCACCCTCGCTGCGCCCCTCGGCAGCCAGCGATGTTGTCGCCAACAGTGCCATCGAGCGGTGGACCAAATCCAACTGCTGCACCAAATAGCGATTGTGTGATGCCAGATGCAGCTGTTTGTGGAAGCGCCGGTTGGCTCGCGACAAGGCGGCTGGTTTGTCCAGCAACCGCCGGTCCTCCTCCACCATATCCCGCAGCACGCGGATTTCCTCTGGCGCGGCATGCTGTGCGGCCAGCGACGCCGCCAGCCCTTCAAGCTCTGCGCGTACCGCGTAAAGCTCGGCCAATTGGCTGTGATCCAGCGAAGCCACGATCAGGCTGCGCCCGTCGCGCGTTAAAAGAGACTGTGTTTCCAACCGCTGAAGCGCCTCGCGGATCGGGGTACGTGACACGCCAAATCGCTCGGCCAGCTCGTTTTCGACCAGCCGGTCCCCGGGCTTGTACGTGCCTGTATCAATCGCATCGAGGATCATCTCGTACGCGTCGCGTTGTCCCTGTTTACCCTCAGCCACTATTCTATCCTTCTTGGCCTTCTTTAATCCGCACAGATAAGCACGCTGCCTTGAACATGGCAAACACCAACCACGCGTCGCGTCGTCGCAGAACCTGTTTTCGTCGAATAAAGCCTTTAACCCGCCCCAACCGCAGTCTATTTTCCCATCATGGTCGCCGATCTGTTCTCTCATGTCAGTCACTGGGTTTTTGACTTGGACAACACGCTGTATCCCCCGCGGGTTCGGCTGTTTGACCAAATCGAGGTGCGCATGACCAATTGGGTCATGGACGAACTTGGCGTGAATCGGGACGAGGCGGATCGACTGCGCCAGAAATACTGGCGCGAGCACGGCACCACACTGGCCGGGTTGATGCGCGAACATGGGGTCGATCCCGGCCCTTACCTTCATGATGTGCACGATATCTCGTTTGACGCGCTGGAACCCGACCCCGATCTGGCCAACCACATAACCAATCTGCCGGGGCGCAAGATTGTGTATACCAACGGCTCTGCCCCTTATGCCGAACAGGTTTTGTCCGCACGGGGACTGTCGGGACTGTTTGACGCGATCTATGGCGTTGAACATGCCGATTTTCATCCCAAACCCGATCGCGCCGCCTTTGATACGGTTTTTGCCCGCGATGGTGTAAAGCCCGACATTGCCGCCATGTTTGAAGACGACCCGCGCAATCTGGCGGTGCCACATGAACTGGGCATGAAAACTGTGCATGTCGCGCCCGAAGCTGAACACGATCCCGCCGAGCACATTCATCATCACACCGATGATTTGACCGAATTCCTGCGCCACCTGAACGAAGGCAACACGCGTCGTCAAAAGGACATGCCATGACTGAACACCGTGCGGATATCTTCATCTCGGGCGGCGGGATCGCCGGTCAAGTCACGGCAGCAGCTTTCGCGGCGGCTGGCTTCAGCGTGGTCATGGCAGACCCTTTTGTGCCCGTCACCACAGCAGACGAGGAAAAGTCCGACCTCCGCTCGACCGCGTTCCTGCGCCCTGCCCGCCAGCTGTTTGATCGCATCGGGCTTTGGCCCCACCTAAGGGACCACGCCAAACCGCTGGATCAACTGGCGGTGATCGACACGACCGGTTGGCCACCCGAAGTGCGGGACCGTCGTGTGTTCCGCTCGGACGATATGGGCGACGAGCCATTTGGCTGGAACCTGATGAACTGGGTCGTTCGGCGCGAGATCTGGGCCTATCTGCAGAACCAGCCGCTGGTCACACCTTTATACGGCACGGGATTTCGTTCATTGGTACAGCGCACCGGCGAGATCATCTTCACCCTGACAAATGGTGACCGCGTGCGTGCCCGCATGGGGATCGCGGCGGATGGCAAGTTTTCCCCTCTCCGTGAAGCCGCAGGGATCACCGTGTCAACCACCCGCTATGGGCAGAAATCGTTGGCCTTCACGGTCACACATGAACTGCCACACGGCAATATCTCGACCGAGATCTACAACGAAGGCGGGCCGTTCACCATCGTCCCCCTGCCCGACATGGACGGCAAACATGCGTCGGCGATCGTGTGGATGAACCAAGGCCCGCGCGCGGTCGAGTTGATGAACATGGATCTGGCCAGTTTCGAGGACGTGATGTTCCAGCGCTCGACCGGGCTTTTGGGTCGGATGCATCTGGAAGGCAACCGCTCGGTTTGGCCGATCATCACGCAAACGGCAGATCAACTGGTCTCGGGCCGCATCGCCGTTGTGGCCGAAGCCGCTCACGCCTTGCCTCCCATCGGTGCCCAAGGACTGAACACGTCCCTAAATGACGTGATCGCGCTGCTGGAACTGGCCGAAGCCAACCCCAGCACCCTTGGCGATCCCGCGATGATGAAGGCCTATGACGCCGCCCGCATGCCCGACATTGCCCGACGCGCACGCACCATTGACCTGTTCAACCGCGTCACGCGATCCGGCGATGGCGTCCTGCAATCCCTGCGCCTTCTGGGCCTGAAAGCGGTGCATGACGTAGCGCCTATGCGCAAGCGCGTGATGCGTGCCGGGCTTGGACCCGACTGACCCACCTGCGGCGCGCTGTCACATGACCGGTTTGTCGCATATCATACCGTGAACAGATACTGCATGTCTTCCGCACGCGAACAGGAGACATGACATGGCACCAGAACTAACCGCCGAAGAAAAGGCAACAGAAGCGCGCGACGAAAGAATGGCGTGGCTGATCATCATCGCAATCATCGCCGCAATGGGCGTCGGATATTTCACCTTGGGGCTGGCCGGGATCGGGATCGTTGCTGTGGCACTTGTGCCGGTGATCTATCTGTTGCTGATCCTGATGGCGGGCGGCAAGGCCTAAGCCCTACGGCGCGACAGAAACGTTGCGGCGCGCATCGCGCGCACCGCGCAGGTTAAAGAACTTTCTTCAACACGTCCGCAAGCCGGGCCACGCTGGCGTCGACATTATAAAGCTTGTCCAGACCAAAGAGGCCAAGACGGAAGGACGAATAATCATCGCCCTCGTCAACCATCAGCGGCACACCGGCTGCGATTTGCACCCCTTCAGCAGCAAATGATTTACCTGCCTTGATGTCCGGGTCCACGGTATAAGACACGACGACACCTGGCGCTTCGAACCCTTCAGCGGCGACGGATTTGATGCCGTTCTCAGCCAACAGAGCACGCACGCGATTGCCTTGCTCCCACTGTGCGTCACGCAGCTTTTCGAACCCGTAGTCCTTGGTTTCCAACATCGCATCGCGGAAGGCGCGCAGCGCGTCGGTGGGCATGGTCGCGTGATAAGCATGGCCTCCGCCTTCGTACGCTTCCATGATCGACAGCCACTTGCCCAGATCCACCGCGAACGAGGTCGAGGTCGCAGCCTTCGCCAGCTCCCGCGCCGTGTCGTTCATCATGACGATCCCAGCAGATGGCTGCGCCGACCAACCCTTCTGCGGGGCCGAAATCAACACGTCCACGCCGGTCGCTTTCATATCCACCCATGCACAGCCCGAAGCGATGCAGTCCAACACGAAGATGCCGCCAACACCGTGCACAGCGTCCGCCACTGCCGAGATATAATCGTCTGGCAAGATCATGCCCGACGCGGTTTCCACATGCGGAGCGAACACGACATCGGGTTTTTCGTCCCGGATCCTCGCGACGACTTCATCGATAGGAGCAGGCGCAAAGGGCGCATCCGGCGCGTTGCCCACACGGCGGGCTTTCATCACGGCTTCAGCGGATGGGATCGCGCCCATCTCGAAAATCTGGCTCCAGCGGAAGGAAAAGAACCCGTTACGGATGACCATCACACGCTTGCCGGTCGCGAATTGGCGGGCAACAGCCTCCATCGCATAGGTGCCACCACCGGGAACAAGGGCCACAGCATCGGCATTATAGACCTCTTTCAACGTGGCGGAGATGTCGGTCATCACGCCTTGAAAGGCCTTGGACATATGGTTCAGCGACCGGTCGGTAAACACGACCGAAAATTCAAGCATTCCATCTGGGTCAATGTCGGGCAGAAGTGCGGGCATATTTGGTCTCCTTCGCTGTGCCGGAACAAATTGGCCCAGATTGCCCGCAGTGGAAAGAGGTCAAATCGGACCTGGGCGACGTTCTTCGGACAAAAGCACGTTGGCTTCCACGTCCCCCACGCCCGGCATGGTCATGACCCGGCGGCGCAGCACGCGTTCGAAATCGGCAATGTCGCGGGCGACCACACGCAGGCGATAATCATACATGCCCAGCACATGCTCAACTGTCTGCACTTCGGGGATGGCCGACACGGCGCGTTCGAAATCGTCCAGACTGATACGGCCCTTGGTGGCCAGCTTCACGCCCAGAAATACGGTCACGCCGAACCCAAGTGCTTCGCGGTCCAGATCAAGCCGCCGTCCAGCAATCACGCCAATATCGGTCAACCGCTTGATGCGACGCCACGCGGCGGGCTGGCTTAACCCAACTTCGCGCCCTAAGGCCCCGGCAGATTGCGTGGCATCCTCGGCCAGCAGACGCAAAAGCACACGGTCGGTTTCATCAAACTCGATCATAGCGGCAGGCTTTCGTCTGATTTGATCCGGGCAACATGCATCAATGCCTCGATATCCGCGATATGCGGCAGCGCAAGGATCTGATCACGGTAAATACCTTGGTAATGCGGCATATCACGGGCAATCACGGACAGGCGCACATCGACGCGACCTACGAAAGTCTGAATTTCGATCACTTCCCGGATGGCGCGGGCGGCATCGATGAAATCATCAAAGGCGCGCGGCTGTGTCTTGTCGAGCGTGACGCGCAGGCTGACCTCGACCTCATAGCCCAAGGCGCGCCAATTGATCACCGCACGTGGCCCACGCAGAATCTTCTGATCGCGCAGCCGTTCGACCCGGCGCGACAGACGGGCTGCGGACAGACCCACACGGTCTGCCAGTTCCGTCCCGCCGAGAGTCGGGTCCGCCTGCATCTGTCTAAGAATGCGTCTGTCGAGATCATCAAGCATGATTTATTCATTATTCGATCAACTAACGAATAGCTACCCCCAACATTAGCCGTATCTTATACATTTCACATCTCGAACACCGCGCATCCATGCCTATGATGCGATCCAGAATGAAAATCCATGCAACGGAGCACCTGATATGCGCGTTTACTACGATCGCGATTGCGACATTAACCTGATCAAAGACAAAAAAGTTGCCATCCTGGGCTATGGCTCGCAAGGCCACGCCCATGCGCTGAACCTGCGCGACTCGGGTGCCAAGAACCTTGTTGTCGCCCTGCGTGAAGGCTCGGCTTCGGCCAAGAAAGCACAGGCTGAAGGTCTGGAAGTCATGGGCATCGCCGAAGCAGCTGCTTGGTGTGACGTCATCATGTTCACCATGCCCGACGAACTGCAGGCTGAAACCTATAAGAAATACGTACACGACAACATCAAGCCGGGCGCAGCCATCGCATTCGCTCACGGCCTGAACGTTCACTTCGGCCTGATCGAGCCGAAAGAAGGCGTTGACGTGATCATGATGGCCCCGAAAGGCCCGGGTCACACCGTACGCGGCGAATACGTCAAAGGCGGCGGCGTTCCCTGTCTAGTCGCTGTAGACACCGACGCAACCGGCAAAGCGCTGGAAATCGGCCTGTCGTACTGCTCGGCCATTGGTGGCGGCCGCTCGGGCATCATCGAAACCAACTTCCGCGAAGAATGCGAAACCGACCTGTTCGGTGAGCAAGCTGTTCTGTGCGGCGGTATCGTTGAGCTGATCCGTTGCGGTTTCGAGACCCTGGTTGAAGCCGGCTATGCACCGGAAATGGCATACTTCGAGTGTCTGCACGAAACCAAGCTGATCGTTGACCTAATCTATGAAGGCGGCATCGCGAACATGGATTACTCGATCTCGAACACTGCCGAATACGGCCAGTACGTCACCGGCCCGCGCATCCTGCCCTATGAAGCCACAAAGAAAGCCATGAAGGAATCGCTGGAAGACATCCAGACCGGTAAATTCGTGCGTGACTTCATGCTTGAGAACGCTGTTGGTCAGCCGACCATCAAAGCAGCCCGTCGTCACAACGACGAGCACCAGATCGAGGTCGTCGGCAAGAAACTGCGCGACATGATGCCTTGGATCTCGGCCGGTAAGCTGGTTGACCAAGAAAAGAACTAAGACCCAAAGCGGTCACGCGATGGCTTGATTTTCATCGCAACAAAAGATCAAGTGGGGCGTCCGATTTCGGGCGCCCCTTTTCGATGAGATTACCAATGACAGACAATCCCACATCCCGCGACTGGGCGGGCGTTATCACCCTTGGCCTGATCTGGGGTGGTACTTTCATGGTCGTTGCCATCGCGCTTGAAGGTTACGGCCCCGTGACAGTCGCCACGGCACGCACAACGCTTGGGGCAGTCGCATTGATGGGACTTGTCATGGCAACCAGACGCCGCATGCCGAAATGGGATTCTGCCCTGTGGTGGTCGATCGCGATCATCGGCATTCTGTCCACCGCACTGCCGTTCATGCTGCTTAGCTGGGGCCAGCAATATGTGCCGTCCGCCTTTGCTGGGCTGTCGATGGCCGCAATCCCGTTGATGGTGTTGCCACTGGCCCACTTCTTCTCGGACGAGCCGCTAAACGCGCGTAAACTCATCGGGGTAACGCTTGGCTTCTGCGGCGCGTTGGTTTTGATCGGGCCGGGGCTGGCGCAGCTTGGGCAAGGCACAGAGCCCTTGGCGCAACTGGCCTGTCTCGGGGCGGCACTTTGTTACTCTGTGTCGTCGATCCTGACCCGCCGCTGTCCACCAATAGATCCGGTCGTGCTGGCGGCCCTGACCCTTGTGGTTGGCTCGGTCATTCTGTTTCCGATCATGCTGGCAACCGAAGGCTGGCCTGAATGGGAAGGCCCGCGCGCCGGTCTTGCCATCGTTGCCTTGGGGCTTTTACCCACGGCGCTGGCAACATTGTTGCGAGTCTCGATCATCGTCAGCGCGGGTTCGGTCTTTATGACGTTGGTGAACTATCAGGTGCCCGTTTGGTCCATGGTTTTCGGCGCATGGATCCTGTCCGAAGCCCTGCCCCTACGGTTCTTCGCTGCCCTCGCCTTGATCCTGACCGGCCTTGCCATTAGCCAATGGTTCAGCCTGCGGAAAATGCTTCTAGGGCGCTAGGCGGTTGCCGCTTCAACCTCGGCCACGATTCCATCCACGACCTGTGACAGCAGCGCGTCATCCTCGCATTCTGCCATCACGCGGATCAGGGGTTCTGTACCCGATTTTCGGATCAACAGGCGACCTTTGCCGTTCAGCTTAATTTCCGCGTCTGCAATCACTGCCTTGACGCTGTCCACGTCCAACGGCGCCTGCCCAAGCGAATAACGTACATTCTTCAAAAGCTGCGGCACGGTATCAAAGACCTGACACAGCCCGGATGCAGGCTTGCCGGTTTCAACCATACAGGCCAAGAACTGAAGCCCGGCCAGCAGGCCATCGCCGGTGGTCGCATAGTCGGTCATCACGATATGGCCTGACTGCTCGCCGCCCAGATTAAACCCGCCATGGCGCATCGCCTCGACCACGTGGCGGTCGCCGACCTTGGTGCGCAAAAGCTCAAGCCCTTGCCCAGCCATATGACGCTCAAGGCCGAGGTTCGACATCACTGTCGCCACCAGTTTGCCGCCCTTCAGACGATCCTCGGACGCCCAATGCGAGGCAAACAGGGCCATGATCTGATCGCCGTCGGCCACTTGGCCTTTCTCGTCGATGATCATGATGCGGTCGGCATCGCCATCCAGACAGATGCCCAGATCAGCTCCTGTTTCCAGCACCGTACGCGCGGCCAAAGCGGTGTCGGTCGAGCCACACCCCTTGTTGATATTCGTCCCGTCGGGCGCGACGCCCACGGGGATGATATCCGCCCCAAGTTCCCAAAGCGCATCAGGTGCAGCGCGATAGGCTGCCCCGTTTGCACAGTCGATCACGACCTTAATGCCATTCAAACGCTTGTTCTTCGGGAAGGTGGTCTTCAGATATTCGGTATAGCGCTGGCGTGCTTCCTCGATCCGCTTCGCGCGGCCAATGTTCTGAGGCTGCACCGGATCGACGCCTTCGTGCACCAAGCGCTCGATCTCAGCCTCGTCTTTATCCGACAGCTTGAACCCGTCCGGGCCGAAAAACTTGATGCCATTGTCATGAAACGGGTTGTGCGAAGCCGAGATCATGATCCCAAGATCTGCCCGCATCGAATGGGTCATCCGCCCCACCGCCGGCGTCGGCACCGGCCCCAAAAGCAACACGTTCATACCGGTCGAAGTCAGCCCCGCCGTCAGCGCATTTTCCAGCATATAGCCCGACAGGCGCGTGTCCTTGCCGATCACCACCCGGTGACCGTTGGAATGATCCCGGCGGAAGTGACGGCCCGCAGCCGCCCCCAGTTTCAACGCCATTTCCGCTGTCATGGGCCAAGAGTTCGCCAGCCCGCGCACCCCGTCGGTTCCGAAGAGTTTTTCCACCATACTGCCGCCTTGTTCTTACTTTTTCTCGGTCATGGCTGCGTGAAGGCGCAAAGCCTGCCGTGTTTCAAATGTATCATGGACCCGCAAAATCTGCATCCCTTGCGCAATGCCATGCATCGCAACCGCGACGGATCCGGCGACCCGATCCCGGGCCACCTCGGCCTGTCCGATGGTGCCGATGAAACGCTTGCGCGACACACCCAGCAGAACCGGAAGACCCAGATCATGTAGCAGCGACAGGTTGCGCAGCAAAGTCACATTGTGTTCCAAAGTCTTACCAAACCCGATGCCCGGGTCGGTGATAATCCGCTCACGCTTGATGCCTTTTCCTTCCGCGAAGCTAATGCGCTCCTCGAGGTAATCCATCACGTCGAACAGCACATCATCATAGCGCGGGTCATTCTGCATGTCCTCGGGCTGGCCCTGCGAATGCATCAGGCAAACGGGCACATCGCGTTCCGCGACAAGGTCAGCAAGCTCGGCATCGAAGGTGAAGGCGGACACATCGTTCACAATGTCCGCGCCCGCGTCCAACGCGGCCTCGGCAACGCGGGCTTTGCGGGTGTCGATGGAAATGGGCGTGGTCACGCCAGCCGCCCGGATGGCTTCAATCACGGGGGCGGTGCGGCGAATTTCTTCCTGAATATCAACCTCTTCCGCGCCAGGTCGGGTGCTTTCTCCGCCGATGTCCAGAATGTCGGTATCGCCTGCCATCTGACGTGCACGGGTCACGGCAGCCTCGATCGTATCCAGCTCTCCTCCGTCCGAGAAACTGTCAGGTGTCACGTTCAAGATGCCCATCAAACGCGGCTGGTCCAGCGTCAGTCCGCAAAGGGTCGGTCGCTTGGCGGATAGGCGGTCGGCGGTGGCAGCGTCCAGATCGGCGAAGCCGACGGTCATTGCCTCGCCACCGCGCTGGCGCTGCAATGCTTGGTCAAACCAAAGGCTGTCGCTGCCACATAGCGGCTGCCCTGAATACGGACGGCCCGAGCGGGCGATGGGTTGAATGCGCTGGGTCATAGCAGCTCCTCTAACATCACAGATTGAGTTGAGATGCCGGGCAGTTCGCGCGCCTCGCAGCCCACCCACAGGATCTGACACGCCTGCATCTGCTCGGCAAACCAAAGCGTCAAATCAGCAAGATTGGTTGACGGCGGCGCATCCACCGCATCCAAAACCATTTTGGACGGAGCCCAAACACTTTGCTGCCCGTTCTTTAGCCCCCAATCCAGTTCCGTCCGTGTCCCAACTGGCACGACACGAGGGTCAGCAGATGCCAGCGCCCAAGCGGCTTGATCGGCCTGAAGAAGCGCAATATTGCGGGCGGGCCAATTGCCATCCGTCACGGAAATGTCCGCATCGACCACCAGAATGATCGGCGCGCCATCATGTTTCATTTGGTCAAGAAATGGTCCAAGAGCGTCAGTTTTTTGAGCCTGCAATGACAGGAAAGTTAAAATCGGGGCAGGCGCGTCTTGGGCCGAGACTTCAGCCTCGGCACCCGCGCGGTCGCGCACGATCTCGACCCCCAGCTTCCCCGGGCCACGGTCCAGCTTTTCGATCCGCACAAAGACGCGCTGCGGCTGTGGAGCCTGCAAAAGACGTTGCGCGATCCGCTCTGCCAGCGTTTCCAAAAGGTTCAGTCGCTCGGCCTCAAGCTCGGCCATGATGGCTTCGGTGATCGTGTCGTAAGACAAGATGTCGTCCACATCATCCGTGTCCGCGCCTCCGTGATCCGAGACCTCGACCACCACGGAAAAGCTTAGCCGCTGGGTCACTCCCCGTTCGGCTTGAAAAGCTCCGATTTCGACATCAACCACATGATCACGCACAGAAATTCGATCGGCAGGGGCACCCGCAGCCATCGCCCGCGCGCGTGCTTCCAAATCAGAAAATGCCAAGCTGGCCTCGGTCATAGCATGTCCCCTTTATCTTGGCAGGACCATGCCCCGAACCCACCCGGAAACGCCAGCCCAAAGCGACGGATCGATGGGATCAGGCGCCGTTATCCAGGCATCCGATAGAAGCGATGCACGCCGATGGATGCAGTTCTTTGAAACCGGCTGGCCCAACGTGGTGTCACCGCCGTCGTGTGGTAATGCGTGGCCCCAAAGGTCAGATCACGCGGCGCGCCATCAATCATTGCCCGTGCGATGCGACCCAAGCGGTCATGAATTGCACGCTCGTTGATCACTTCTTCGCGGCCATCACAGGTATAGGTAAACTGGCAGGCGTATTTCTTGCCGGTCCCTTGATTGATCACCCCGCAAATCGAGTTCGGAAAACGTGGGTGATCGACCCGATTCAGGATCACCTCGGCCACCGCGAACTGACCTTGAACAGTTTCACCGCGGGCTTCGAAATACAGCGCCTCGGTCAGGCAACTCCATTCGGCATCTTGTTTGGGGGTGGGCTGCGCGGACAACCAAGCGACCGAGTGCTCGAAGCCAGTGGGCGCGGATTTCACCGCCTCTCCTGCTTTCGGCAGCGCAGCAATCGCAGACAGCTTTTCGCCGTCCATCGCGCCAAGGCCGGAATGTTCTTGAAGAAGCGCCGCACCAAAGGGATTCGTTGCGGAATGTGTATCGGACCAAGCCGGCATACATGACCCCGCCACCACGGCCAGAACGGCAAAAAACCGAGTTTTCCACTGAATACCCATCAAACACCACCTCCCAGGCACTTGCGGGGGAGTCTTATGCGATCAACTGCGCGACGTCGAGTCTTGCGCAATCAGGCCGTTTCGGGTTTGGGCGACGTGATCGCCAGATGCGCCGCAGCCAACCGTGCCACCGGAACCCGAAAGGGCGAGCAGGACACATAGTCAAACCCCGCGTCACGGCAGAAGCGGATGCTTTCGGGATTGCCACCGTGCTCGCCACAGATCGACAGGGTCAGATCGGCGCTTTCTTCGCGCCCTCGATCCGCGCCCATTTCAAGAAGCTCGCCCACTCCGTCGGCATCCAGCATGTGGAACGGATCTTCTTCATAGACGCCTTGCGCCACGTATTCGCCCATGAAACGCCCCGCATCATCGCGTGACAGGCCATAGGTCATCTGGGTCAGGTCATTCGTACCAAAGGACATGAAAGACGCGTGTTGGGCGATCTCGCCGGCACGCAGGGCTGCGCGGGGTGTTTCTACCATCACGCCCAAACGATAGGTGAAATCAGCGCTTTGTTCGATCCGCACCGCAGCCGCCACAGCGTCAATACGCGCCTTCACAATCTCGACCTCGCGCTTTGCCGAGACCAGCGGAATCATCACCTCGGGCACCACAGGTGCGCCAGACTTCGAGGCTTCGATGGTGGCTTCAAAGATAGCGCGGGCTTGCATGTCATAGATCTCGGGTACGGTTAAACCGAGGCGCACACCACGCATTCCCAGCATCGGATTGAATTCGCGCAATCCAGCGACCCGGCGCTCGACATCCTTCAGGGGCAGATCCAACGCCTCGGCCAATTCGCGCAATCCCTCGCGCCCGTGCGGAAGGAACTCGTGCAGGGGCGGGTCGAACAGTCGGATGCAGACCGGCTGACCTTGCATGATCTCAAACAGGTCGGTGAAATCCGCGCGTTGCATGGGCAACAGGCGATCAAGTGCAGCCCGACGATCATCGGTGTGATCGGCAAATATCATCTCGCGCATTGCCAGAAGGCGGTCATCGTCAATGAACATATGTTCGGTTCGGCACAGGCCGATGCCTTCTGCGGCAAACATCCGAGCGTTACGTGCATCCGGCGGCGTATCGGCGTTGGCGCGCACGCCAATGTCGCGCAGTTCGTCCGCCCATGTCATCAAGGTTTGGAAGCTTTCGCCCAGTTCCGGCGGCAGCATATCCACTGAACCGACCAGCGCCTCGCCAGCGCTGCCGTCGATGGTGATCACGTCCCCTTCACGCAACACGCGACCATCCGTCGTGCGCAATCTGCCTTTGCGTTTGTCCAAGGTCAGATCACCCGCCCCCACCACACAAGGAAGGCCAAGGCCGCGCGCAATCACGGCGGCGTGGCTGGTGATGCCGCCGCGAATGGTCAGAATACCTTTGGCTGCATGCATTCCGCGAATGTCCTCGGGGCTGGTTTCGCGGCGCACCAGAATGCAGTTTTCGCCCTGCGCCGCCAACGTCTGCGCGGCGCGGGCGTTGAATACGATCTTCCCGGTGGCCGCACCCGGGCTGGCCGCGATGCCACTGGCAAAGTGATCGCGGGTGCCGGCCGGGTCAATCTGAGAGTGCAAAAGCTCGGTCAAGGCGCGGGGCGGGATACGCAGCACCGCGTCGGCCTTTGTGATGATATCATCCTTCGCCAAACTGACCGCAATACGCACATTGGCCCGTTCCGAGCGCGACACACGAACAGCATCCAGAATGAACAGCTCTTCGTTTTCGATGGTGAATTCAATCTCCATCTCTTCGCGCAATCGGACCCGGCACAAGTCGCCGTAGCGCACAAGATCGGCGAAGTTCTGAGGCAACACTTCCTCGATCGACCGACCACGTGAATCTTTCGTCAGATACATGACATCGCGATCTTCCGCATCCGCCAGCGCATCACGCCCTTGGCTTTTGCACAGATACCTTCCGCGAATTTCACGGTGTCCAGTGGTGCCGTTTACAAACTGAATGACGCCAGATCCACAGATCTCTTGCCCGACGCCCAACACCATCTTTTGCACCACGAGCCCAAGCCCTGCATCCGCAGGCGCGCCTTTGGCCTGACGCAAAAGCCGTGCCGTGGTGCCTTCCCACGCCCGCGCCATCGAGCGCAGGATTTCCGCCAGTTGGACCTTGGGGTCTTGCGGGAAATACTCGTCGGTCTCTTCTTCGTAAAGCTCTAGCGCTTCACGCAGCGTGTCCGCTGTGGGGGCCGACAACACGTCAAACTCGTCCGGATCCAGACGACCGACATGCACCGCATAGGATTGAATAAAGCGCAGATACAACGCATTCGCGGCGGTTTCCCCATGGGTCTTGATCAGGCCGGCGTGAACCTTGTCGTTCATACCGATGTTCAGAATGGCCCCCGGCCCGCCCCAATCTGGATCCTCCGAGGACGGACGCACCGACACCAAAGGATCAGAGCCAAACAGCGCCAGCATCGCCGCAAGATCTGGCATCTCGCCCGCCGAAACCCCGTGGACCGCGTCGAAATCCAGCGCGACCGTGCGCGGGACAGGCATGTCCAGTCGGATCAACCGTTGAAGACACTTCGCCCGACCGCCATGACGGTTCGCCTCGATCTGGGCCGAGGGGGTGATTTCCGTGAAACCTAACGCCTGATCTTTCTGCACCGCAGCACCGCCTTTCATCCGCCACCATAGCGCGGATCATCTGTCACACAAGGGTTACATGCGTGCCAAAAAATCAGAAGAGCGGCCCGTCCCCTAGCCTTCGATACGGGACAAATCGGCCACGCCGCCACAGATGGTGCGGATGCGTGACAACAGGTTCAGACGATTGCGTCGGATCACTTGGTTGTCCGAGTTGATCTGCACCGCCTCAAAGAATGCGTCCGTCGGCGCGCGCAGGGCGGCCATTGCGGTCATCGCGGCGGCGAAATCTTCGGCTTCCATCGCGGGGGTGATCGCGGCTTCAGCTGCGTCAAGGGCTGCGAAAAGCGCCTTTTCGCTGTCATCCTCGGCGAACTTCACGTCGGCCCCATACGAGTACTCAACACCGTCTTTTTCTTCGGCCTGTGTCAGGATGTTCGAGGCGCGTTTCACACCTTGGATCAGGTTTTCGCCATCCTCGGTCGACAGGAACGTGGTCAACGCTTCGGCCCGCTTCACCAGCAATGTCAGATCATCATTGCCCGGCATGGCAAGGCAGGCGTCGATCACGTCGTGGCGGACACCTTTGTCACGCAGGTAAACTTTCAAGCGGTCGTGGAAGAACGACAGAAGATCGCGCGATACGTCCGGCAGGCTGTCCTTAACTTCGGACAGATGCTTCGACAGGTCACCGTCGAAATGATCAAGAATGGTGCGGATGGCCGCGCCAAAGACGCCGTGATCCGCAATTTCATTGTCCAGATCGCGCAGAAGGGCAATGCGCACGTCGCCATCTTCATTCAGCGCGATCTGGTGCCGCAGAAGTTGGGCATCAAACAGCTTGTCCAACTCGACCCGCAGGTTGTTGTCCAACACCAAACGGATCACGCCCAGCGCAGCGCGGCGCAATGCAAACGGGTCTTTCGATCCAGTGGGTCTTTCGTCAATCGCCCAGAAGCCGGTCAGTGTGTCCAGCTTGTCGGCCATGGCGACGGCAACCGAAACGGGGGCCGAGGGCACGTCATCTGACGGCCCAAGCGGCGAATAATGTTCAAGTGCTGCATCGGCGACCTCGGTCGGATACTCGGCAGGCGCGGCATAGTATTTGCCCATAAGCCCTTGAAGTTCGGGGAATTCATAAACCATTTCCGACGACAGATCGGCCTTGGCCCAACGGGCAGCCTTTTCCGACAGATCCGCATCTGCGCCGATCGAAGGCGCCAAGGCGCGCGCCATCGCCGCGATGCGGTCGATGCGTTCGGCTTGCGTGCCAAGCTTGTTGTGGAAGGTCACGTTCGCAAGGCTGTTCAGCCAAGGCTGTCCACCCGCCTCGGCCACGCGAATGTCGTTTTCCCAAAAGAACTTGGCGTCTGCCAGTCGGGCGAACAGCACCTTCTGGTTTCCGGCCAGAATGGTCGCACCGTGATCCGCGGTTTCGCGGTTTGCGACGGTGATGAACTTCTCGATCCGGTCCGTTTTCGGGTTCTTCACGGAAAAGAACTTCTGATGCTCGCGCATCGAGGTTTGCAGCACTTCGGGCGGCAGGTGAATGAAGTCATCCGCGATGTCGCCCATCAGGACGACGGGCCACTCGACCAGTCCTGCGACCTCTGCCAGCAGGCCTTTGTCTTCAACGATCTCAAGTCCCTGCGCGAATGCGGCGTTCTGTGCCTCGGCCCAAATGTGATCCGCACGCTCGGCAGGCGACAGGATCACTTTGGCGGCTTTCAGCTTGGCCTCATAATCGGCAAAGCCGGTCACAGCGAACCGTCCCGGTGCCATGAAACGATGGCCTTCGGTTGTGTCACCCGAGGCAATGCCGTCCACGTCCAGCGCTACCACGGTGGCCCCGGCTTCATCCGACAGGATGCACAGGATCGAGTGCAGCGGACGCACCCAGCGCAAGCTGCCTGATCCCCAGCGCATCGACTTGGGCCACGGGAAGTTGCGGATGGCGTTTTCCAGCACTTCGGCGATGATTTCAGCCGCCGGACGGCCCTGTTTTTCGATCGTGGCGAAGTAAACCGCACCCTTGGGGGTGTCGCGTTCTTCCAGCTGATCTCGGGTCACGCCTGCGCCACGCAGGAAGCCCTCGATGGCTTTATCCGGCGCGCCCACTTTCGGGCCTTTACGCTCTTCCCTTGTGTCCGGCGACTGAGCCAACAGGCCTTCGACCGCCAGCGTCAGGCGGCGCGGTGTCGACAGAGCTGCAGCGCCCGCATAGGTCAGGCCAGCTTCGACCAGACCATCCGTCACCAGCTTTTTCAGATCCTCTGCCGCACGCGTCTGCATACGGGCCGGGATTTCTTCGGAAAAGAGTTCAATCAGCAGGTCAGGCATGGTGCTTACTCGCTATATTTTTCGTTCAGCTGATGCCAGGCAAAGCCCCGGCCGTCAGGATAGAAGGCGACAACACGGTCGACCCCATCTTTGATGTTGCGTTCGCCAAGAAAGGCCAGAGCTTCACCGCTTTCGATATCCGCGCCAATTTCAACCGCATCAAAGCAGTCAAACCAACCGGGCGCGGTCAGGGGGGTGGCGTCTTCATAATGCTCGAACGTCTCGGTCACCATGGCAAGGCTCATCGTCGTCGTGAAACAACTACGATAGCGCAAGGGCGAGCTGTCCGCGTCGATGCCCTCGAAGCTGTCATAAATAACAATCTCCGGCTGCCCGGTGACCAAATTGGTCATACGGATGCCATCCTCGGCCGACACTTCGTCGTAAAAAGCATAGAGTTGCAACCAATAGATCGCAACGCCGGCAATAAGGGCAATTCCCACGATGAAACTCCCTACCAAACGGCCGCTCACGCCGCGTCCCCATCAGCGGTCCAGCCACCCGCGCGCGTCTGCACGAAAGCATCGGCGCATAGCTTGGCCAGCGCACGTACACGCCCGATATAGGCTTGACGTTCCGTGACCGAGATCACGCCGCGCGCATCCAGAAGGTTGAACAGGTGGCTTGCCTTGATGCACTGGTCATAGGCCGGGTGTGCCATGATGATACGTTTGCCGGTTTTCGGGTCCACGTGCTCTTGATCTAGGATCGCCTGACACTCGGCCTCGGCTTCCTCGAAATGGCGCAGCAATACATCCGTGTTGGCCGTGTCGAAGTTCCAGCGGGCATATTCTTCTTCAGTTTGCTTGAACACATCGCCATAGGTCAGCGCGATCGGTGCATCCGGCGCGTTAAACGGCATATCCATCACATGATCGACGCCCAGCACATACATGGCCAGACGCTCCAGACCATAGGTCAGCTCGCCCGAGACCGGCTTACAGTCATGGCCGCCAACCTGTTGGAAATAAGTGAACTGGCTGACTTCCATCCCATCGCACCAAACCTCCCAGCCCAGACCCCAAGCGCCCAGCGTCGGGCTTTCCCAGTCGTCTTCCACAAAGCGAATGTCGTGCAGCTCCATGTCGATGCCAATGGCTTCGAGCGACCCCAGATACAGCTCCTGCAGATTGGGCGGGCTTGGTTTGATCAGAACCTGATACTGATAGTAATGCTGCAAGCGGTTCGGGTTCTCGCCATATCGCCCATCCGTCGGACGACGCGACGGCTGCACATAGGCAGCCGCCCAAGGTTGCGAACCCAGCGAACGCAACGTGGTGGCCGGGTGGAACGTGCCTGCACCAACCTCCATGTCATAAGGTTGCATCACCGCGCAGCCCTTTTCGGCCCAGTAGTTCTGAAGCCGCAGGATGATTTCCTGAAAGCTCTGCGGTTTGATCTTGGTCGTGGCCATGGTGCTGCCCTGAACTGGTTTGTACAAAGTCTGCCACTCAATACGGCCTGCCCCCGACAGGGTCAACGCGGGAAACGGGCACAAAGGTTGGGTTTTCCAGCCCCAACCCACCATAAATTTCCGAAAGGCGGCGCGGCGATATTGACCTTGCCTTATGCGGGTGTGTTACTTGCGCGAAATTCAGACCATTTCGCCTTATTGGCTACGAGGATCCATGACCAAACAATTTGCCCTTGCAGTGGCCACCGGCCTTCTTCCCGCAATGACCCCGGTTGCGGCCACCAGTTTGGCGGCCATCGTGGCGGCTCAACCGGCCCAGGCACAGCAAGCGACGAATTCACAGTCGGTGCGCTGGATCCAGGTCGAGGCTCAGCCATCCCTGCGCGAGGCAGAGGCCCGCGCCCGCGCCTATGCCGGCCGCCTTGATGGCGTGAATGGGTTTCGTCTGAACGGCAATTGGTATGCGATTGTTTTGGGGCCGTACACGGAACGCGCTGCCGAGGTGCAGCTGCGCAGCCTGAAAAGCGCGGGCCTGATCCCGCAAGACAGCTTCATCGCGTTTTCCCGCCAGTTCCGCCAACAATTCTGGCCCGTGGGCGAAAGCACCCTGACCGCCGCCCCAATCGAGGCTCCGACCGCTCCAGCAGCCCAACCCGAACAGGAAACCCAATCCCAGACTGCCGCGCCCACGACACCCCCCGCGCCCGTTGTTTTGGATCAGGACGAAACAAAACGCGAAGCTTTGGCCAGCGAACGCGCCTTGGACCGCGATGCGCGTAAGGCCCTTCAGGTCGCGCTTCAATGGGAAGGCTACTATACCTCGGCCATTGATGGCGCGTTCGGCCCCGGCACCCGCCGGTCCATGGCCGCTTGGCAGGCTGATTACGGCTATGACCCAACGGGCATCCTGACCACACGCCAACGCGCAGCACTTTTGGACAATTATCAATCCGTTCTGCAATCGCTTGGCATGGCACCTTTCGAAGATCAGAACGCAGGCCTTGCGATGGCCATTCCCGGTGGAATGGTCGAATTCGACCGCTACGAAGCGCCGTTCGTGCATTTCAAAACCAAGGGCGACAGCGGCGTGCAACTGGTGATGATCAGCCAGACAGGAGATCAAAACACCCTGTTTGGCCTCTATGACATCCTGCAAACGCTGGAAATCGTGCCCACCGAAGGCCCGCGCAACCGTGGCAAAAACGGGTTCACCATCGAAGGCGAGAATGACAAGATCACGTCCTTCACGCAGGTCAAATTGGTGGATGGAACCGTGAAAGGCTTCACGCTGGTTTGGCCCAAAGGTGACGAAAAACGCCGTGATCTTGTGCTGGGGGACATGAAGGCGAGTTTCTCGTCGCTGGGTCCGCAGGCGCTGGCGGATGACGCGGGGCTGGATGCGTCGACACAAAGCCTGGATCTGCTGTCCGGGCTGGACATCCGCACCCCCGACTTCTCGCGCTCGGGCTTCTATGTGGACAATGCAGGCCGCATCCTGACCACGGCAGAAGCCGTGAAATCCTGCACACGCGTATCCATCAATGACGCCTTCGACGCGAACGTGGTTGCCACGGACGAGACTCTTGGCCTGGCTTTGCTGGAACCGACCACGGCCCAAGCGCCAATCTCGTACGCGTCCTTCCTGACCACGCCGCTGCGCCTGAAATCAGACGTGGCCGTTGCGGGCTTCTCGTACCAAGGCCGCCTTAGCGCACCCAGCCTGACCTTCGGAACCCTCTCGGAACTGACTGGGCTGAACGGCGAGGCCGAACTGTCCCGCCTGACCCTGACCACCCTGCCCGGAGACGCAGGCGGTCCGGTTCTGGACGCAGGTGGGTCGGTGATGGGAATGCTTCTGCCCGCTGGCGGCGACAAGGGCCGCACCCTGCCCGCCGATACCAGCTTTTCCATGGATGCAGACACCGTAGCTACGTTCTTGGCCGCAAATGGTGTGACCACCGACACCACGGACAGCGTGGCCTCGATCGATCCGGTCGAACTGAGCACCAAAGCCGCCGACATGACGGTTCTGGTCAGCTGCTGGAACTGAGGCTCAGTTTATAGAATACAAGAAAGCCCGGGCGGATCGCTCCGGGCCTTTTCTTTCGCTGCGCTCACCCCCGCCAGAAGCTCACTGTGAACAGCACGAACACCGCCAGAAGCTCTAGCCGTCCGATCAGCATCGCGGCGATCAGGATCCACTTGGCGGTGTCATTCAGTCCTGCGAAGTTGCCAGCGGGGCCGATGTGATCCCCCAGCCCCGGCCCAATATTGGCCAGTGCCGCCGCCGCGCCTGACAAAGACGTGGTGAAGTCCAATCCGGTTAGCCCCAAGGCAACAGCAGTCACGCCCAAGGTCACCACGAAGAACACGAAGAACCCCATGACCGAGGACAAGACGTCGTCGTCGACACGACGCCCTCCAAACCGCGGCGTGAAGATCCCGTGCGGCGAGTGGATTGACTGAATCTGCGCTTTGATCGACGACAAAAGCAGCTGATAGCGGAAAATCTTGATGGAACAGGCCGTTGAGCCAGCACAGCCGCCAACGAGACCCAGAAAGAAGAAAATCACAACGGGAAATGTACCCCAAAGCTGGTAATCAACACTGGCATATCCCGTGCCGCTGATAATTGACGTAACATTGAAAAGACCCTCACGAAATCCGTGTTCTAGATGATCACCGTTCGCCACCAACCGATAGACTGTCATCATCAAGGTCACCGAAATGATGGTTAACAAATAAGCGCGCACCTGAGGGTCTCGCCACATAGGAAGTGCGGTCCCAGCCAGCATTTGAATATAGCGCACAAATGGAAGGCTGGCGAAAATCATGAAAACCGACGCGACATATTCCGGCGCGCCTTGAAACGCACCAAAAGACGCATCACGCGAAGAAAACCCGCCGGTCGAAAGAGTTGTCAGCGCGTGATAGACCGCTTCATAGGGCGGCATTCCTACTGCCAAATACGCCAAGGCGCATAAAAGCGTCAGGAAGAAATAGATTTGGCTTATTCTGCGCGCAATCTCAGCCGCGCGCGGCAGAACCTTCCCCATCGTATCAAACGCCTCTGAACGGAATATTTGCATTCCGCCAACGCGAAGTTCAGGAAGGAAAACCATCGCCACAACAATGATACCAATACCACCATACCACTGGAGAAGCGCGCGCCAAAACAACAGACCTTTGGGCATGTCGTCTAACCCAGACAAGACCGTTGCCCCCGTTGTGGTCAAGCCCGACATAGCTTCGAACAACGCATCAACAGGACGCGCGTCGATTTCGGCCAAGATTAACGGAATTGCGCCAAAAATTGGCAGCGCCACCCAAACACCGGTGGTTAGAAGGAAGGTCTGTTGGATCGTCAGGCCTTTGCCCACGCCATTTGCTGTGGACAGGGCCATGGCCCCACCGACCAGCATCGTCACAACAGCGCTTTGTAAAAACACCTGCCAATCAGAATTGTTATCGACCAGATCTATCCCGAAAGGGATGAGCATCGTGGCCCCAAGTACAGCGACAAGAAGCCCGATAACATAGATGATAGGTCGAAAGTCCAACATGGGCGAAGGGTTGGCCCCCTACGCCCATGGTGTCAAGCGTCGTAAATGCCGTCTTTGCTTAGACGTACATCAAATCCTGGAAAACATGACGCACGATGTCTTCGCGCTTCAAGCCGCGGGCGGCCAGCTCTTCGTCTGTCATCGCTTCTAATGCTTCAATCCGGCGCATGCGCGACGAGTTTTCTGCTGCCGTGATCATCGCCTGACCAAACAGTGCGAAAAACTTGCGGATCGGTGCGAACAGCGAAAACGCTGGTGTTTGGATATTTGTAGTTTGCGTAGCCATTGGAAACCTCATGTCAAAGCTGTTGGGTTTCCTCCCTGCTTTGAATATAGGTAAGTACCCCTGACACAACCAATGCTAATTTTGCAAACCTGCTATGCGCTAACAGTCAACCCACATGGTACAACGTTGAAAAAAGCTTGGGATCAAGGCTTTCGGCTTCGAACGTGTCACCTTCGATCAGGATCGAAACGGCGTCATGGCTGTGCAGGCTTTCTTGGTGACTGGCGACGATGCGGAAATCTCCGATTCGGTCGTCCTGCTGCAACTGCTCGCAGAACAGACGGGCAGCATCCTCGACAAAGATCGGGTTTACGGCGTTCAGCTCGGCAAAGGCCTGTTCGTCTTCGCGTTTGACCATCACTTGTGTTTCTGTCGGCACAGCGACACGGCACAAATCAATCAGATCCTCGAACCACAACGTGCCCGAGGGCTGGTGGATCTTCTCGACCGAAATCCGCGCGACCGAGCGCTGCGAATGCGGCGTTGCCAGCTGCCCGCGCATCTGGCGGGCGTGTTCGGACAGTTCCAGCGAACACGGGCAGGTCGAGCTGTAAACATAGTCCAAATGCATGAACTTGCGCCGTTTGCCGCGATGTTCGACCAGCTCAAGCGCAATGTCGTAATACTGATAGCCCGACAGGCCCGAGCGCAGGCTTTCCACCCGCGCGGGGTAGGAAAAGCGCATTTCAATCCGGGCATCCAGACTTTCCAGATCGGTCTTATAATCGTCCAGCGCGGCCTCGATCACGTCAAAGCTGAAGGTCTTTTCCGCATGGCCATAAAAGCTGCGCATAATGCGCGACATGTTGATGCCCTTTTTGCCCGCCTCAAGACTGACCGACCCCGTGACAGAAGTTTCCAGCGTCACATCTGACCCGTCGCGGGTGTGATAGCGGATCGGCAGGCGAAAATTCGAGATCCCCACATGCTGAATATGCCGTTTGGCGCCTTGGATCAGGCTGGCGGGACCGTTTTGCAGATCGGGCATCGACGCCTTATAGTCCGCATCCGGCGCGAAATCGTGCGGGTAGGTACGGCTAAGCTCGGGATAGTTCGGCAAATCAGCCGACGGCAAAAGCCGTGCAATAGCCGGGTCAAGCGCGGCGACTTCAACCGGATCCGCCTTGGCCGCCCAGTTGCGCAAAACATCAAGAGCATCCTGTGCCTGCGCGGCATCCACCGCGTCACCGCTTTTGCGCTTCATCTGGTTCATATCGAACCCCCATCCTGCCGTCGCACGCCTATAACATAGCTATTTGACAGATAAACGCCAAACGCGATGCACGAAATGCGACAGATCAGGCCGCGTCCAAGCCGTTCAGAAGGTCCTTGATCAAATCGTCCACATCTTCAAGCCCGATCGACAGGCGCACCAGACCATCCGAAATGCCCAGCATGTCCTTCTGTTCTTGCGGAAGGCGTTGGTGGGTCGTCGTGGCCGGATGGGTCGCGATGGACTTCGCATCCGCGAAGTTGTTCGAGATCGTGAAGATCTGAAGCGCGTTCAGGAAGCGGAAACAGGCCTCTTTGCCGCCATCCACTTCGATCGCCAGTACTGTGCCACCTGACGGGGCTTGCTGAATCGCAATGTCGTATTGCGGGTGCGATGGGTGGGTCGGATAGCTGATGCGCGACAGTTTCGGATGACCTTGCAGCGCTTCGGTCACTTTCAACGCGCCTTCTGCCTGAACCCGCACACGAAGGTCCAGCGTTTCCAACGCTTTCAGATGGGTCCATGCGGCGAACGGGTTGATCGCGCCGCCCGTGTGTTTGACATAGGTTTCGATCGGGCCGCGGATCAGCTCGCGTGAGCCACAAATCGCGCCGCCCAGCATACGGCCCTGACCGTCCACATGTTTGGTCGTGGAATAGACCACCAAATCCGCGCCCATTTCAGTCGCATACGAGAAAACCGGCGTCGGCATGGCGTTGTCGACCACCACCAAAGCGCCGTTTGAATGGGCCAGTTTCACAACATGGGCCAGATCGATCACTTCCAACGTCGGGTTCGAGATCGCCTCGAGGAAAACAACCTTCGTATCCGGGCGAATCGCATCTTCCCACGCCTGATTGTCAGTGCCATCAACCAGCGTGATTTCCACGCCGAACCGGCCCAGAATCTCTTCAAGCACATACAGGCACGAACCAAACAGAGCGCGCGACGACACAACGTGGTCGCCCGCCTGTGTCAGCGCCATCAGCGCACCATTGACCGCAGCCATGCCCGAGGCGCAGGCAAACGCGTCTTCGGTGCCTTCCATCGCAGCAATCCGGTCTTCGAACATCCGGTTTGTGGGATTGCCATAACGTGCATAGATGAATTCGTCCGGGCCACTTTCGATAAAGCGCGCCTCGGCGTCTTCAGCGGTCGGATAGACAAAGGCCTGGGTCATGAACATGGCCTCGGACAGCTCGTTATACTGGCTGCGGCGCACGCCACCATGCACGGCTTCGGTCCGTTTTCCCCATTTTGTCATCGCGCGTTCCTTTCGCACAAAAAAACCCCCACCGCTGCGAGCGTCGGGGGATTACAGCACGGGATGCCGCGCCTGCCCTGACCTCTTTAGCGGAATATTTCACGAGGCCCGCAATCCGGTGGACAAATCGCCTCGGGGACAGCCCTAGCGCTTGCAAACTTAGGCGTCAAGAGCGTCAAAAGATTCGCTCGCCATATCGTGAGATTTGCATGCTTGCCATTTCGTTGGGGACTGCCATGTTCATTGGGACGCGAAAGGAAATATGATGTCCAATCCCATAGAACTTTACTATTGGCCTACCCCTAACGGCTGGAAAATCTCGATCGCCTTGGAAGAAATGGGCCTGCCTTACGAGGTGAAGATGATCAACATTGGCGCGGGCGATCAATTCGAACCCGAGTTTCTGAAGATCGCACCGAACAATCGGATGCCGGCGATCATCGATCCGGACGGACCGGATGGTGCACCCATTTCTGTGTTCGAAAGCGGAGCAATCTTGCAATATCTCGCCCGCAAAACAGGAAAGTTCTATGGCGAAACCGAGCGAGACCGGGTTGCTGTCGAAGAATGGCTTATGTGGCAAATGGGCGGGCTGGGGCCGATGGCCGGACAGGCGCATCACTTCCTGAAATACGCGCCGGCGATGGAGCCACCGCAGGATCTGCCTTATGCCAAGGACCGCTATCGGACCGAGGTCGCGCGGCTGTATGGTGTAATGGATCGACGTCTGGCCGAGAACCGCTATCTGGCAGGCGACTTCTTCTCGATTGCAGACATGGCATGTTGGGGCTGGGCGTCACTTTGGGAAGGTCAGCAGCAGGATTTGGATGACAAACCGCATTTGGCGCGGTGGTTGGACGAGGTCGGATCTCGCCCCGGTGTTCAGCGCGGACGTTCCGTTGCCGCGGAGGCGCGCAGCAATCTGGAAGAGGATCGAAAGGCGCAGAATCTTCTGTTCAAGCGATAAGCCCTTGCGGCGGGACGGATTTACGAGGCTTCCTCGTCCGTCCCGAACCGCTTGAACAGCCCAGCTTGAGACATGAAGAACCCGAAGGTTGCCGCAGGCAGGCCGAAGGTTTTGAAGTTTACCCACGCATCCGTGGACATCATGCGCCAGATCGCTTCGTTTGCGACGGCGAGCAGAAGGAAAAAGATGGCAAGACGCTTGGTTAAGAGCATCCAGCCCTCGCGCTCTAGCGGCAGGGCTTTGTCCATCACCGCCTCAAGATAGCTTTCACCGCGCATCAGGCCAAAACCCAGAAGACCAGCGAACAACAGATAAATCATCGTGGGTTTCATCTTGAAGAAACGTTCATCGTTGAACCAGATCGACAGACCTCCGAAGCCAATCACCAAGACAAGGGTGACGATCTGCATCTTCGATAGGTGGCCTGTCAGCTTCCACATCGCCAGCGTGGCCAGAACCAGCACCGGGATGAACATGGCCGTCACCGCAACGAAACCGGAATACTCGGTCCCTGCAACCACGAAAGCCTGATCCTTCAGGAACGTATACGCGGCGAAGAACAGGATGATCGGTCCATATTCCAAAGCGCCTCGTAGGGCGGGATTTACCTGTTTCTCGGTCATGGGAACTCCTTCATCCGCCCAATTCGACTAGCACGGCCCCTGCCGCAATCAAAGCCATCATTATCAGCCGTCGTGGCCCCACCTTTTCACCCAGCACGATCCAGCCGATCAAGGCCGCAAACACGGTCGAGGTTTCGCGCAGCACCGCCGCTTCGCCCACGCTGTCCAGCCGGGTGGCCAGCATGATGGACCCGAAGCTGGCGAAGGCCACGAAGGCCCCCAACACGCCGCGCCCCATCAAGGGGGTAAGCGCAGGCCGCGCGGCCATGTTCTTCCATCTAAGGGCTGCGATGACCGGCATGAAGAACCCGTCGATAAAAAAGAACCACGCAAGGAAGGTAAACGGGTCGGCGGTGGCGCGGATGCCATAGGCGTCATAGGTCGTGTAGGCAGCGACGAAGCCGCCCGTTAGAACGGCCATGGCGATGGCGGGTTTCAGCTTGTCCCTGCCAAGCGGCCAGTAGCGCAGGTTATAGGCAGCCAGCGCGAAGATACCGGCAACCAGCGTCAGTACGCCGGCCCATTGCACACCCGAGAATGTCTCGCCAAACAGGAAGCCAGCGCCGATGACGGTGAACAAAGGCCCAGTGCCGCGCACCACCGGATAGACCACGGTGTAAGAGCCCAGCACATAGGTATAACTCTGCGCGAGTTTATAGCCCACATGGATCAGCCAAACGACGGCGAAGATCGGCCACATATGCGGCTCGGGCCACGGGACCAAAAACAGCGCAAACGGGGCGGCGATCAGGCCATAGCTGAAATCAATCGCGCCACGCGACAGCCACGGATCATGCCGCCCTTTTTGCAGCGCACCAAAGAGCGCGTGCAAAAAGGCCGCGGTCAACGCAAGGATCAGCGCAAGCGTCCGCCCGTCTGCCGTCCCCTCGAGCGAGGTGAGCCAAGCACTCATCCCGATCAGTCCGTGATGCCGATCAGCGCGCGGGCGAACTCCTCGGGGTCGAAGGGGGCCAGATCGTCGATCTGTTCGCCCACACCGATGGCATGAATTGGCAGTGCGAATTTGTCAGCAAGTGCGACCAGCACGCCGCCCTTCGCGGTGCCATCGAGCTTGGTCATGACAAGGCCGGAGACATCCGCGAGGTCTTGGAACGTCCCGACTTGGGACAGCGCGTTCTGACCCGTGGTCGCGTCCAGAACCAGCAGAGTATTATGCGGCGCGGTCTCGTCTTTTTTCTTGATGACGCGGACGATCTTGGCCAGCTCCTCCATCAGGTCAGAACGGTTTTGCAAACGCCCCGCCGTATCGATCATCAGAAGATCGGCGCCGTCAGCCTCGGCCTGCGTCATGGCATCGAAGGCTAAAGACGCGGGATCAGATCCTTCGGGCGCGGTCAGCACGGGCACGCCTGCGCGTTCGCCCCAGACCTGAAGCTGCTCGACCGCGGCAGCGCGGAACGTATCGCCGGCGGCGATCACAACCTTCTTGCCTGCCGCCGTAAACTGGCTGGCCAGCTTGCCAATGGTGGTCGTTTTACCTGCTCCATTGACGCCGACGATCAACACGACCTGCGGGCGTTTGGGGTAAAGCGGCATGGGCACGGCAACGGGCTCCATGATCCGGGTGACTTCTTCAGCCAGCACAGACTTGATTTCTCCGACCGACAACTTCTTGCCGAAATGACGTTCCGAGATGTTGGCAGTGACGCGCATTGCCGTGTCCACGCCCATGTCAGACGTGATCATCAGATCCTCTAGGCTTTCCAGCATGTCGTCATCCACGGTGCGGCGTACGACTTTCTGCGCCTCGCGACGACCGAACATACGGCCCAGCAGACCCGGTTTCGCAGCGGGTTCAGGGGTGGGTTCGGGGGCGGCTTCGACAAGGGCATCAACGGGCTGGGACGCGGGTTCCGGTTCCGGTTCCGGTTCCGGTTCCGGTTCCGGTTCCGGTTCCGGTTCCGGTTCCGGTTCCGGTTCCGGTGAAATCTCGACCGGGTCTTCCACAATAGCAACAGGCTCAGGCTCAGGCTCAGGCTCAGGCTCAGGCTCAGGCTCAGAAGCGGCCTGTTCTACAGGGGCAGGTTCGTCAACAGGGGCGGGTTCGGGTGTCTCAACCGGTGCCTCAGTCTCTGTCTCTGCGGCCTCGACCAACTCTTCCTCGCCGCCATCTTCGACGATCGCCTCAAGCCCTTCCTCGAGCTTCGAAGAGGATTTGAACAAGCGTTCTTTGAGTTTCGAGAAGAATGCCATTCCAGCGCCCTTTTAATCACTTTCTTTCCAAGTAAGGCACATTGGGGTCGGATGGAAGGGGGCAGGCCCACAGATCACGAGAGGAGTAGCCCACCCCGTAGGATCAACATCTGCCCCGCGATATAGAGCCCCCAAATCGCATAGCCCGCTTTCAGCCGGTGGTGATGGGTGTCGGACATCCGAAACAGGCTGATCGCTAGAATGATATCCGACAGGATGAACAGCCCCGCGCCAATCACTGTCAAGCCAAAGGGCAGCGCCAGAGCAGCCAGCCCCATCACGCCGATGATGATCACATAGATCCGCACAGGCCATTGCAGGTGGCCGGTATGGGTTGCCAACCACATCTCGGTCGAGACCATCAGGCCGACCAGTATAATGGCCGGGATGGGCGCGGTCGAGAATGCCTCGAATATCGAGGCGTCGGACAGGCCCAGAAAATGCAGGATATAAAGCAAATGAGCCAAGGCAAACGCGGACAGGCCGTACAGAAACGGGCCATCCCCTTCACGCGATAGACCGAAATCGCCCAGCGCGGACAGGAACAGACCTGCGACCAGAAAAGCAGCCCCCCCGCCCAGATAGGCGGCGAGCGAGAACGCCAACAACGGTATGGTCTTGATGATCGAGCGTGGCCAAGACGCCGAATTCGACGTCAAAGGAAGATAGGCCAGCGCGACCAGACAACCAAGAAAGAGCAACGGGTGAGCCATGACTTTGCCTAGTACAGCAGGGTTAACAACGCGTTGACCACCACCAACACATACAAAGCCAACATACGTCCAACCAACCCGCGCGCTTCGCGCGGGTCAAGCATGACGTGGAAGAAGCTCAGACTTCTTCTGGGAAATGCTTCATTGTCAGACGGATCGGGTTGGGCGCCGCTTGGCCCAGACCACAGATCGACGCGTCGACCATCGTCTGGCTCAGCTCTTCCAATAGACCCTGATCCCATTTATCCGACTGCATCAGCTTCACAGCTTTCTCGCAACCGACGCGGCACGGTGTGCATTGACCACAGCTTTCATCCTCGAAAAACCTCAGCATGTTCAGCGCAGCTTCTTTCGCGCTGTCCTTATCGGACAGAACCACCACGGCAGCAGAGCCTATGAACGTGCCATGTGGCTGCAGCGTGTCGAAATCCAGCGGAACATCGTTCAGCGTGGCGGGCAACAGACCCGAGGACGGGCCGCCCGGTTGATACGCTTTGAAGCTGTGGCCATTAGCCATGCCGCCCGCAGCCTCGATAATGTCCAGAATGGTTGATCCGGCAGGCAGAAGGTAAACACCCGGCTGCGCGACACGGCCCGAGACCGAGTAGTTGCGCAGCCCCGTGCGCCCATTCTTTTCAGTGCTGTTCAGCACTTCGGGCCCAAACCGCGTAATGCGGGCCACCCAATAGAGCGATTCTACGTTGTGCACCAAAGTCGGGCGACCAAAGACGCCAACTTGGGCCACGAAGGGCGGGCGGTGACGGGGCTCGCCACGCTTGCCTTCAATCGATTCGATCATCGCGCTTTCTTCGCCGCAGATATAAGCCCCCGCACCACGGCGCAGATCGATATAGCCTGGTGCGACGATGCCCGCTTCCTCCAGCACTGCAATCTCGCGGCGCAGTATTTCCAGAACGGCGGGGTATTCGTCGCGCATATAGATAAAGCAGGTCTCGGCCTCGACCGCCCAGGCGGCGATCAACATGCCCTCAAGAAACATGTGCGGTTCGCGCTCCAGATGGTGGCGATCCTTGAACGTGCCCGGTTCGCCTTCGTCGCCGTTCACAGCCAGATAGCGCGGGCCTTCATTGGCGCGTACGAAGCCCCATTTGGTGCCCGACGGAAAACCTGCACCGCCTAGGCCACGCAGCCCAGCCTCTTTAACCTTAGCCTGAACATCTTCCCAATCGCCGCTGTCGCGCAATTCAGACAGAACGGAATAACCGCCATCCGCTTTGTACTCCGCAAAGCATTGATAGTCAGGGATTTCGGGATGAGTTTCGCCCGCGTGAATGGCGGCTTGGATCTTTTCAACCGTCGCGTGATCAATGTGATTGTGGCCCAGTTCGACCGTCGGCGCAGTGTCGCAGCGCCCCATGCAGGGCGCGCGCAAGACGCGGACTTCGGACGGGTCCATCCCGTCTTCCAGCGCCATTTTCAGCGCTTGTGCCCCAGCCAATTCGCACGACAGACTGTCACAAACCCGAATGGTCAGCGCGGGCGGAGGTGTCTCGCCTTCCTTCACCACGTCGAAATGGGCATAGAAGCTTGCGACCTCGTAAATCTCGGCCTGACCCGTGCCCATTTCCTGCGCAAGCGCGCGGATGTGGTCGGCAGACAAATGGCCGTATTCATCTTGAATAAGGTGCAGAAACTCGATCAGCAGATCACGGCGACGCGGGCGATCCCCTAGCAACGCCTGCACACGTTCCAGCGCATCCATATTCAGCTGACGGCCCTTAGGCGTACGACGCCCTTTGCCCTTGCCTGATTTCCAGATGCCTTTTTTTTCATCCAGCGCCATAATATTCCCCTAATAGCACCCGTTCATCATAGCGCCGGCCAAAGCGCGCGCGCCATTCAAAAACGACATGCGCATGACGGATTGCGTAGATCCTGAAATTCACGTTTACATGCCTAAACAGTGTTCAGCGTCAAAGGTGTTACGTGTCTCACCCCCTACGGTTCTTTGCCATCGTTGCGGGCATTCCCGCATTGCTGATTGCCGCGGCCAGCGTTTTCGGCAGCGTTTTCTGTGTCGCTTTGGTGGTTTACATGACCGTTATTGCCTTTGGGTTGGACCAAGCCATCACCCGCCTTTCCCCCGCGTTGGCAGAAGACAATATCGCCCAAGAGGCCAACCGGCTGTCCGTCGCCATAGCGATCGCGCATTTCATCGCTCTTGTGTTGGTCATCATTGCCGTTTCGGGGCACACGGGCCTGACCGGGTGGGAGCTTTTTGGCTTGATCTGGGGGGCGGGGCTTTATTTCGGGCAGGTCTCGAACTCAAACGCGCACGAGCTTATCCACCGCGCCGACAAACGCCTGCGACTTTTAGGCGTCTGGGTCTATATATCGCTTCTGTTCGGCCATCACAGCTCGGCTCATCCCAAGGTACATCACCGCTTTGTCGCCACGCCCGACGACCCCAACACTGCGCAGGAAGGCGAGAGCTTCTATGCCTTCGCATCGCGCGCATGGAAGGGCGCGTTCGTCGCGGGGTACGAGATGGAGCAGCACGATCTGGAACGTGCCGGACGCAGCGCCCTGCACAACCCTTATTTTGTCTATATCGCCGGGAGTGTTCTGATGGTGGTCTTGGCCACGACCATAGGGGGATTCTTCGGCCTTTTGGGCTATCTGCTGATCTGCGCCTATGCCCAGATGCAGCTTCTTTTGTCGGATTATGTGCAGCACTACGGATTGATGCGCGAAATGCGTGAAGATGGACGGCCCGAGCCGGTCGGCCCGCAGCACAGCTGGAATGCCCCGCATTGGTTCACCACCCATCTGATGCTGAACGCCCCGCGCCACTCCGATCACCACGCCCACCCGATGCGTCCCTATCCGGCCCTACGCCTGCCAACCTCGCAAGAAGCGCCAATGCTGCCCTATTCGCTGCCCGTGATGGCAACTTTGGCCTTAGTGCCGTCATTGTGGAACCGTGTCATGGGACGCGCCCTTCGTCGGTGGCGCGCGCAATCAGCTCGGCTTGGGGCAGAGTGACTTACCCACCCAGATCGTTAATCCGTGCCAAGGGGGAGCCTGCAATTGCATTCCCCCTTGTTTATCACGCGGTCAGGCTTATTCTTCCAATTGATACAAATTCATGGAACGTGTTGTTCTAAAAGGCCGCACGGCGTGTGATCGTGCCTTGGCATTAGGCGAAATCAACACCGTTTCTGGAAGGGGGCGAACGTGTCTGAAAACGGATTGCAGAAGACTGCGTTCTTTATGCTTGTTGCGCTGATCCTCTATGTCTCGATCATGGGGGGTGCGTGATGGCCCAGCGTTTTGGGGGCGAATTCAGCCCCGGTGGACAGCCAAAAAAGACACCTCCGACCCGCCGTCCTTTTGATGGACAGGAGCCGGCCCGCAGTGCTGGGCGCGTGAACTTTCTGTTCTTGGCCCCCCTACCCCTTGCCATCCGCGCGTTTTTTCAAGCGCCGACAGAAATGGCCCTGACGCTTGTGGCGTTTGGGCTGCTAATTGCCTCGGCTTGGTTGACCCGTGACGGCGTGATTGCCCACCAAGCTTATGACGCGCGCAAAATCGCACGCCGTCCTGCTATCCCACGCAAGCTCTTTGGCTCGGTGCTGATGGGCGCGGGTCTGGCGCTTGTGGGCTTTGCGGGCGGCTCGTTCCTGAATGCGGTGATTTTTGGCGCACTTGGCGTAGGTCTGCATTTGGCCGCCTTTGGCCCCGACCCCCTGCGCAACAAAGGAGCCGAGGGCGTGGACGAGTTCCAAACCGACCGCGTGGCCCGCGCGGTGGGCGAAGCTGAGAGACACCTGAATGCAATGCGCGAGGCCGTGTCCCGCATCCGCGACCGCCGCGTCGAGGCGCGTCTGGACCAGTTCATCACTACTGCCCGTGATATGTTCCACACCGTCGAGGACGACCCGCGCGATCTGACGTCCGCCCGGAAATACCTGGGCGTCTATCTGCTGGGCGCACGTGATGCGACGACCAAGTTTGTCGACATCCACTTACGCGATCCGCAAGGCGGCGCGCTGGCGGATTACGAGACACTGCTGGATGACCTCGAGGCGAATTTCGCCGCGAAAACCCAACAGTTTTTGAAAGACGATCGCAGCGACCTTGATGTCGAGATCGAGGTTCTGCGCGAACGACTGGCACGCGAAGGCGTGCGATCTGATGATTAAGTGACGAGGATAATTGAATGACCCAGACCACCCGCGAACAGGCACAGGCTGCACTGAAAGAGATTGAAGAAACCGCCGCTGTGATTCTTCCCGAGCCCTCGACCGCTTTGGTCCCGCTTGCTGAAGCCGACAAACCCACCAGCGCTGAGATTCAAAAGCGCATGGACGAGATCGACATGGCAAACTCGCAATCAATCATCGAGTTCGGCTCGGCAGCGCAGTCCGAGCTTCAGGTGATCAGCCAAGACATGCTGCAAGGCGTGCGCAACAAGGATGTTGGCCCGGCGGGTGACAGCCTGCGCAACATCGTAACCACGATCCGTGGCTTTTCGATCAGCGAATTGGACATGCGCCGCAAGCGCAGCTGGTGGGAAAAGCTTCTGGGTCGTCTGGCCCCCGCTGCCAAATTCATGGCGCGTTATGAAGACGTTCAGGGCCAGATCGACAAAATCACTGACAACCTGCTGAACCACGAACATGTCCTGCTGAAAGACATCAAGTCGCTGGACAAGCTCTATGAGAAGACGCTTGATTTCTACGACGAACTGGCACTGTATATCGCCGCCGGCGAGGCCAAACTGGCCGAGTTGGACGAAACCGTGATCCCCGCCAAAGTGGCCGAGGTTGAAGCCGCCCCAGAAGAGGAAGGCGTGATCAAAGCGCAAGAGCTGCGTGATCTGCGCGCTGCCCGCGACGATCTGGAACGCCGTGTGCATGACCTGAAACTGACCCGCCAGGTGACGATGCAATCGCTACCGTCAATCCGGTTGGTGCAGGAAAACGACAAGTCTTTGGTGACCAAGATCAACTCGACCTTGGTGAACACCGTGCCGCTGTGGGAAACCCAACTGGCGCAGGCCGTGACCATCCAGCGCTCGGCAGAAGCGGCTGTTGCGGTGAAAGACGCCACCGACCTGACCAACGAGCTGCTGACCGCCAACGCCGAAAACCTGCAAGAGGCCAACCGCATGGTCCGTCAGGAAATGGAGCGCGGCGTCTTCGATATCGAAGCGGTGAAATCGGCCAACGCCACCCTGATCGCCACAATCGAGGAAAGCCTGGCCATCGCCGACGAAGGCAAAGCCAAGCGCGCCGAGGCCGAAGAAGAGCTGATCAAGATGGAGGCCGAGCTGAAAGACACTTTAGCTGCCGCCAAGGCACGTGGCACTGCATCGGGTCACAATCTGGCGGAAGCCGTGTCGGACAGCTAAGAAGGGTGAAAACCCGAAAGGCGTATTGGTGAACAAAACCGCATTTCAGAATTTCACAGGGGCCGTCTTTGCGATGACGGCCCTGACTGCTGTTGCGGCGTGCACCATGCAAGAACCCGACCCGACCCCGGTCGAGCGCCCGGTGGTGAACAAGCCTTTGGCACCATTGGTCGTGCCCGCCGCCCCGTCTGGGGGCAGCGTTTACTACAAGAATTATTACGCCAAGATCCAAAGCAGCCTTTTGGTCCATGACCAGTTGCGCCGTGACGGAGGCGGGCCGGACACGCCCTATACTGCCGACATGCTGGCGCGAAATTTTGAACGCATCGCCTTCAACAGTGAATACAGCACCATCGGTGATCGCCGCATCTCGCAGGAACGCGCGGTTAAACTGACCCGCTGGGCAAAGCCGGTGCGGTTCTCGGTCACGTTTGGGGATCAGGTGCCGGAAGAAAGCCGGGACAAGGACCGCAAGACATTCTCGAAATACGTTACCCGGCTGGCACGCCACACCGGCCATCCGATCAGCGAAACGGCCAGTGGTGGCAATTTCAACGTCTTCATCCTGACCGAAGACGAACGGCGCGCGTTCGGCCCCAACCTGCGCGCCGCAATCCCCGGCATCAGCCCGTCTGACCAGCGCGAGATCATCAGCCTGCGCCGTGACACACAATGTGTGGTGTTGGCCGCTGACCGGGACGACGACAACCTGATCGAGCGCGCAATCGCCGTCATCCGGGCCGAGCTGCCCGACCTGATGCGCGCGGCCTGCATCCACGAAGAGCTGGCACAGGGTCTTGGCCTGCCCAATGACAGCCCCGAGGCCCGCCCCTCGATTTTTAACGATTCCGACGAATTTGGGCTTCTGACCTCGCATGACGAATTGCTGTTGAAGATGCTCTATGACGACCGCCTGCAACCGGGCATGACTGCCGACGAGGCGCGCCCGATCTTTACCAAAATTGCTGCCGAACTTATGGACGGCACGGCATGACCCCATTTGCCCCCTAGGAGGATTTGACCATGGGTATTCTTGATTTTCTGACTGGCGAATTTATCGACGTCATTCATTGGGTGGACGACACGCGCGACACGATGGTCTGGCGGTTTGAACGCGAAGATCACGAGATAAAGTACGGCGCGAAGCTGACCGTACGCGAGGGTCAGGCGGCTGTGTTCGTGCATGAAGGCCAGCTGGCGGATGTCTTCACGCCCGGCCTTTACATGCTGGAAACCAACAACATGCCGATCCTGACGACGATCAATCATTGGGATCACAACTTCAAATCGCCCTTCAAGTCCGAGATCTATTACGTCAACACGACGCGCTTCAACGACCTGAAATGGGGTACCAAGAATCCGATCATGCTGCGTGATCCCGAATTTGGTCCAACCCGTATTCGCGCCTATGGCACCTATTCTGTCCGTGTGACGGACCCGGCGAAGTTCCTTGTGGAAATCGTTGGCACCGACGGCGAGTTTACGATGGACGAGATCAGCTTCCAGATCCGCAACATTATCGTTCAGGCGTTTTCACGTGTGATCGCGGGCGCGGGTATTCCCGTTCTGGATATGGCCGCCAACACCGCCGATCTGGGCAAGATCGTTGCTGCGGAAATCACTGGCATTATCGCCGAATACGGTTTGTCGATCCCCGAGTTTTATATCGAGAACATCTCGCTTCCGCCAGCAGTGGAAGAGGTCTTGGACAAGCGCACCTCGATGGGGATTGCGGGCAATTTGGACAACTATATGAAGTTCAACGCAGCCGAGGCAATGGGGGCCGAGAACTCGGCCATGGCGTCGTCGATGGGCGCGGGCATGGGCGCAGCAATGGGCATGGGCATGGCCGGTCAGATGCAGCCCGGCCCTTGGGGCGCTGCCCCGGCGGCACCTGCCACACGCGTGCAAACGCCACCGCCGCCCCCGCCGGTCGAGCATGTCTGGCATGTGGCCGAGAACGGCCAGACCAAGGGGCCGTTTTCCAAGGCTGCAATGGGCCGCATGGCCGCTGAAGGCGAATTGACCCGCGACAGCCATGTCTGGACGCCCGGTCAAGACGGCTGGATGCGGGCCGAGGACGTCGCTGAGCTGGCGCAACTTTTCACCATCTTGCCCCCGCCCCCGCCGGGTGCCTAAGCCCGCCTACAATCAGGTATGGGCGGCCTGACTGGGTCGCCCTCTTCCTTTCGTTGACACAAGGTTTCACCGGATGGCCTATCCGCGCGAAGACACGCAAACGCCGATCGAAGAACATCGCTTCCCCTGTGATCAGTGCGGAGCGGATCTGCGGTTCGATCCCGAGCACAACCAACTGACCTGCGATCACTGCGGCTTTCACGCGCCGATCGAGGATCGCCAATCCGCTTTGGCCGTTATCCGCGAGCTGGATTTGAAACGTGCCCTTTCTGCCGATCTTCCTGATCACGAAATGGAAGAAACGCGGGTGGTCTCGTGCCCCAATTGCGCGGCCCAGTTCGAGTTTGACGCGGCCACCCACGCCGCGGAATGCCCCTTCTGCGCCACGCCCGTGGTAACCGACACCGGCACACATCGGCATATCAAACCCAAAGGACTGGCCCCGTTCGAGATCGAAGAACGTGAAGCCCGTAAGGCCATGACCGATTGGCTTGGCCGGTTGTGGTTCGCGCCCAACGGCCTTCAGGATTATGCCCGAAAGGGGCGTAAGCTGACCGGCATTTATGTGCCCTATTGGACTTTTGACGCAGACACCAAGACACGCTATGCGGGCCAGCGCGGGATCGTGCATGAACGCACCCGCACCGTCCGAGTGAACGGCAAAAGCGAACAACGGACGACGCGCACTGTGCGCTGGACATCCGTGTCTGGCCGCGTGGCGCGGTTCTTTGACGATGTGCTGGTGCTGGCCTCGCGTGGGTTGCCCAAGAAATACACCGATGCGTTGGAGCCGTGGGATCTGTCCCGCCTTGAACCCTACCGCCCAGAGTTTCTGGCGGGTTTCCGAGCCGAAGGCTATACGGTCGAGCTGAATGACGGGTTTTCGGAAGCGCGCGATTACATGAACCGCGTGATCCTGCGCGATGTGAAGTTTGACATTGGCGGCGACCGTCAGCGCGTCACGTCGATGGACACGGATATGTCCGATCTGACCTTCAAGCACATCCTGCTGCCAGTGTGGCTCGCGGCGTATAAGTATCGCGGCAAGACCTATCGGTTTGTGGTGAACGGACAAAACGGACGGGTGCAGGGGGAACGTCCCTACTCGGCTTGGAAAATCGCCTTTGCGGTGGTTTTGGGGCTGATCGCGGCCGGTGTCATCGGCTATCTATCGGCGCAAAGCCAGTAGAAAGGGCCCCAGATGAGAGCTTTGATCCAACGCGTTAGCGAAGCTGCCGTTCGTGTGGATGGCAAGGTTGTGGGCGAGATCGGCCCAGGCCTTCTGGTGTTGGTCTGCGCAATGGAGGGCGACCTCGAGGCAAATGCCGACACGCTGGCGGCCAAGATTTCAAAGTTGCGGATTTTCAAGGATGACGCCGACAAGATGAACCGCTCGCTTTTGGATACGGGCGGCGCGGCGCTGGTGGTCAGTCAATTTACGCTGGCGGCCGACACATCACGCGGAAACCGTCCGGGGTTTTCCACGGCGGCCCGCCCGGAGGAAGGCGAGCGCCTGTACGAGTACTTTGCAGATCAGTTGCGCGGCCACGGGATTGAGGTCGCACAGGGCCGCTTTGGGGCGGACATGAAAGTGTCTCTGGTGAATGACGGGCCTGTCACAATCTGGATGGAATTCTAGCGCCAAAGGGGGCTCACTTCGTGAGCCTGCAGGGGGCGTTGCCCCCGCGCGAGGCCCACTGGCCCTCGCGTTCCCCCAAGGTGTTTATGGCAAGAGGAAGGGGGTTTAGTAGCCCGCTTTTTTGTCGACCAGATGCAGGTAGGGTTCCTTGGCCTCGCCGCGCCGGATATTTTCAGCGATGACCTTCGCAGCCGTATCTGGGCGTGTATCCGATGCGATATGCGGCGTGACGGTCACTTTGGGATGCGCCCAATAGGGGTCGTCATCCGGAAGCGGTTCGACCCGGAATACGTCCAGCGTTGCGTGGGCGATGTGGTCACGGTCCAGTGCGTCCAGCAAGGCTGCATCGTCAATCAGCGGGCCGCGGCCCGGATTGATGATCACAGCGCCCTTGGGCAGCATCGCGATCCGCTCGGCGTTCAGGATGTTTTCGGTCGCCTTGGTGGCGGGCAAGAGCAGGACCAGAATGTCGGAATCACGCAAGATCTGATTAAGCCCCTCGTCGCCATGCAGGCAGGTCACACCGTCGATGGATTTGGCCCCGCGGCTCCACCCGGTCACGGGGAAATTCAGATCGGTCAGGGACTTGGCCGCGACCCGGCCCAACTCTCCCAACCCCAGAATTCCCACGCGGCGATCGCGCGCCAAAGGGGGTGCGAGGCGGCCCCAAGCGGGGGTGGTGTTGTGAATGTCTTGGTCCATCTCCAGATGGTGGCGCAAAACGTGGCCAACCACCCATTCGGTCATGCCCTCGCTTAATCCTTGATCCACCATGCGCGCATAGGGTTGGGTCAACGTCGGGTTATAAACGATCCGCTCGACCCCCGCCCACAGGCCAAGCACCGCCTTGGCGCGAGTAAAGGGGGTGAAATCCTGAAGCGTGCTGCCGGGATCATATATGATGTAATCGACCTGATCGGCGGGTATATCGCAAGACAAAGTGGCCTCGATCTGGATCGCCTCGAGCGCTTTGGTGATTTCCGCTTGATAGACGTCCCAGCGTTTGGGATTGCCGGCATACAGGATATTGATGTTGTTCACTTTTGTCTCGCTCTGTGGACATGTGCGCTTTGGACCAGACCGAAGCCAACCAGCAGCACCAACATGGCGGACCCGCCATAGCTGACCATCGGCAACGGCACCCCGACCACCGGGGCAAGGCCCATTACCATGGACATGTTTACTGCAAAGAACAAGAAAAACGTAACCGCTATGCCAAGGATCAAAAGCGAGCTGAACCGGTCCTTGTTCTGGAAAGCCGAGACGGCACAGAAGGCCAGGATCAGCACATAGAGTGTCAACAACGAGGCACCGCCAAGAAAGCCGAACTCTTCCGCCAGCGTGGTGAAGATAAAATCAGTGTGTTTTTCAGGTAGGAAGTTCAGGCGCGATTGTGTGCCTTGCATGAAGCCCCGCCCCGTCCAGCCCCCCGACCCCAGCGCGATCTTGGACTGCGTGATGTGGTATCCTGCGCCCAGAGGGTCCGAGGACGGGTCCAGAAACGTATCGATCCGGCGGTACTGATAGTCTTTCAGCAACTGCCATTCCGTTCCGCGCGACATAAACACAGACGTCACCAGTCCGATGCCCGATGCAATCACAGCTGCGAAGTACCATAGACTGACACCTGCCAAAAACATGATCACGCCGCCGCCCGTCACCAACAGAATCGAGGTACCAAGGTCCGGCTGGCGCAACACCAAAAACGTCGGCAGCAGGATCAGGATCAACGGGACCAGCACCCAAAGCGGGCGGGAAACCTTCTTGATATCCAGCCAGTCATAATAAGCGGCCAGCATCATCACCAAAGTGATCTTCATCAGCTCGGACGGTTGCAGACGCATAAAACCAAGGTCGATCCAGCGCTGCGCGCCCATGCCGACGGAACCGATCACTTCGACCAGAACCAGCAGGGCCAACGAGATCAAGTATCCCACACCGGCCATGTTGCGCCAAAACCAAATGGGCACCATGGCGACGATAAACATCAGCCCCATGCCCAAGGCAAAGCGCTTCATCTGCGCCATGGCCCATGGATCCATGCTGCCGCCCGCGACCGAGAACAACATCAGAAAGCCCACACTGGCGACAGCAGTCAGCAACAGCACCAAGGACCAGTTCAGGTAAAGCACCTTACGCAACCCGGACGGCACGTATTTAACGTTGTACTCAAGATAGCTCATGCCCGGCCCTCGGCGGCTTTCACGCGATCCGCGTGGGGCATTTCCAGCATCTCTTCTATGTCGCGTTGGCGCGACCGGATCGTACCGCGTTGGTTCGAGGGATAGGCTTCCAGCGGCGGTTGCCCCTGATAGGCAGCCTGCAACATGATATCGCGCGCGATAGGGGCGGCGGCTGTGGAGCCTCCTCCGCCATGTTCCACGACGACCGTCACCGCGTAGCGTGGGTTATCATGTGGCGCATAGCCGACAAACAGCGCATGGTCGCGCCGTTCCCACGGCAAGTCTTCGTTGCGGAACACACCGCGTGCGCGCTCGGCCGCCGTGATATTGCGGACCTGACTGGTGCCGGTTTTCCCCGCCATCCTCAAATCATCACCGACGATCTTGGACCGTCCAGCTGTCCCGCGCCTTGCGTTTACGACCTCGTACATCCCATTGCGAATAGCCTTCAAATTGCTTGTGCTGATGTCGAGGGGGCCATCATTGCGGACAGGTGTTTCGACCCCGTTGACCGAACGGACCAGCCGCGGATGGATCGCCTGCCCTGTCGCCAAACGTGCGGTCATCACCGTCAACTGCAAGGGCGAGGCCAGAACGAAGCCCTGCCCGATCCCGGCGTTCAGGCTGTCGCCGATCACCCAGTCCGCACCACGCGCTTCGCGCTTCCACGCCTTGGTCGGGATCAGCCCTTGAGCGATTGCAGACAAGGGCAGATCGTGACGTTCGCCCAAGCCCAATTTGTGCGCCATGGCGGCAATCTTTTCGATCCCGACGCGCTGGGCGATCTCGTAGTAATAGATGTCACAACTTTCGCGAAGGCTTTTCGCCAGATCGACTGGCCCGTGACCTCCGCGTTTCCAGCAGTGAAAACGACGCCCATGCACTTCGACGTGACCATAACACTTGATGGCTTCACCGGGCGCAATGACGCCTTCTTCCAGCGCGGCCAGCGCGGTGACCATCTTGAACGTCGATCCCGGCGGGTAGGTACCTTGCGCCGGTTTCGCCGCCAGCGGACGGTAGTTGTCGTTCAAAAGCGTGTTGTAATCCTTGCTGGAAATCCCACGCACGAATTTGTTGGGGTCAAAGGTCGGGGCCGAGCCGATGGCCAATACATCGCCCGTGACCGTATCCATTACAACCGCAGCCGCACTTTCGCCCGCCAGCCGCGCCTGCACATAGGCCTGCAAATCTGCATCCACGGTCAGCTGGATATTGTCGCCCGCGCGGCCTTCCTCGCGGCCAAGCTCGCGCATTTCACGACCCACCGCGTTCACCTCGACCTCGCGCGTGCCAGCCGAGCCGCGCAGGTCCAGCTCCATCTTCGCCTCAACACCGCTTTTGCCTATCTGGAAACGTGGAATTTGCAGCAGAGGATCAGGGTCCTCCAGCTTGGACAAGTCGTAATCCGAGACCGGCCCCACATAACCGATCACATGGGCGAAATCATCAGCCCGGGGATAGCTGCGCGACATGCCGACCTCGGCGGTGATGCCGGGCAACGCCGGGGCGTTCACGGCGACTTCGGCGACGTCCTCCCACGCGACGCGGTCGGCGACAGTGACGGGAACAAAGGGGCTTCGGCGGCGCATCTCGTCCAGAGTGCGCTTAACCTCGTCGTCGTCAATCCAGATGATCTTGCGCAGGCGTTCCAGCACCGCTTCAGGATCGTCTGCATCCTCGCGCACGATCACGATGCGATAGTTCTGCTCGTTCCCTGCTATCAGAACGCCATTGCGATCATAGATCAGCCCACGCGCGGGCGGAATCAGCGAAAACTTCACGCGGTTTTCTTCGGCAAGATTGCGATATTCGTCGGCCTGTTCGACCTGCATATAACGCATCCGCCCAACCAACATTGCAGCAAACGACACCTGAAGCCCGCCCAAAAGCAGACCTCTGCGGGTGATCTTGCGGGCGCTGACCTCGGTATCTGCGGGGGAACGTTTCATGCTGCTTGGCTCCGCACTGGGTCATCGCCGGGTTGCAATTTCTCGATCCCAAGAACGAAGATCGAGACGAAGACCACAACCGGATAGGCGGCAACCGTGGTTACATATTGCAATAGCGCACGGCCAAACGGGATTTGGTCCACGAAGAACACCATCAACAAGATCCGCTCGCCCAGAAGCATCGCCAAAAGCACCGCAGAAACGGCGCCCCATTCGACCAGAAAGGGCTGTTCGCGCAATCCGGCCTCGCGACGTCGAAGCATCTCAAGCCCGATGACAGCCATCAACGCACCCACAGCCGGAATGTCTTGATACAGAAGATCGGTCAGGAAGATCAGAATGGCGACCAAAAGGATGGGCACATAATCCGGGCGACGCAGCATCCATGCCATGACGATAGCCATGAAGATATCAGGCCCGGGAAAACGCCCAGCGCTGAGGTCCAGTGGCAAAAGCCTTACGAACAACAAGCCCGCCGAGATCGCGACGAGCACCCCCCAAAAGGCCCAGCGCAGAAGGGTGATGCGATCGGTCATTCACTGCCTCCCTCGTCCGTGACCTCGGAGATTTCTTCACCGACTTCATCCTCGATGACGGGCAAAGGCGGCACAGCGGGCGTCGACACGATCAAGCTGCCCTCGCCTTCGACCATTTCGCCGGGGTGGCTGCGCAGCACACGCAGGAACTCCATCCGCTCGTAATCCGCAGACAGGCGCACGCGCAGGCGGCGGTCGCTGCCCATGGCAACATGGCCCACCAGCAGGCCTGCCGGGAACACGCCGCCATCGCCAGACGAGACAACCCTGTCACCGGGTCGCACCTTTTCGGGGCTTTCCAGAAACTCGATCGGCGGCGCGGCAGAGTTGTCACCAACCAACAGCGCGTTCTGGCCCGAGGGCTGCACCATGATCGGAATGCGGCTGTTACTGTCGGTCAAAAGGATCACGCGGCTGGTGCGTTTGCCCACACCTGCGATTCGTCCGGCCAGCCCTAAACCATCCGTAGCAGCCCACCCATCGACCAGCCCGTCACGGGTGCCGATGTTCAAAAGCACCGACTGGCGGAAGGGCGACCCGCTATCGGCCAGCACCACTCCGGTTACATAGCTAAGCTGCGCATCAAGCCGCACGTTGTTCAGATTCAGAAGCTGGGCGTTTTCTTGTTCAAGCTGAAGCGCTGCTTCTTTCCACGCCTTCATCTGCTGAAGCTCGCGGCGCAGCTCTTGGTTTTGTTCGTAGATCCGGGTGTAGGATTGAAAATCCTCGACCATTCCGACCATCTTGGTCACCGGCACCAAGGCCCAGTCAAAGCTGGGAACCACCGTGTCGATCAGATTGGACCGGAAGCGTTCAACCCGAGGGCTGTCGATCCGCCAGACCAGAAAGATCAGAAACAGGCACAGCATGAGCAGGCCGACAAACAGCCTGCGCAGCGGACGGCCATATTCCTCGGTCTGGTTCGGTTTACGTGCCAATTATGCTCTCCGGTCCCCTGACGGGCGCCACCACCGGTGGGGCAGACCCGATCAGCTGTCGTAGTCGATGACGTGGCGCAGCTGTTTTTCGAACTCCAGCGCTTTGCCGGTGCCCAGAGCCACGCAGTTCAGGCTCTCATCCGCGACGGAAATCGACAAGCCGGTTTGCTCGCGCAGGGCAAGATCCAGCTCGCCCAGCAGCGCGCCGCCACCTGTCAGCATGACGCCACGGTCCACAATGTCAGCGGCCAGATCAGGCGGCGTGGCTTCCAGCGCGGTCATCACGGCTTCGCAAATTTGCTGCACCGGTTCGGCCAAAGCCTCGGCCACTTGGGCCTGGTTGATCTCGGTCTCTTTAGGGACGCCATTCAAAAGGTCACGACCACGGATCTGCAACGAGGTGCCGCGTCCATCATCGGGCATCCGTGCGGTGCCAATGGTGGTTTTGATGCGTTCTGCGGTGGTTTCCCCGACCAGAAGGTTTTGCTGGCGACGCAGATAGCTGATGATCGCGTCATCCATGCGGTCTCCGCCAACACGGACCGAGCGTGCGTAAACGATGTCGCCCAGCGACAGAACCGCCACTTCGGTCGTCCCGCCGCCGATATCCACAACCATGTTACCGGTTGGATCGGTGATTGGCATCCCGGCCCCGATGGCTGCTGCGATGGGTTCGGCCACCAGACCGGCGCGACGTGCGCCCGCCGACAGAACCGACTGACGAATAGCGCGCTTTTCAACAGGGGTCGCCCCGTGCGGCACACAAACGATGATTTTCGGCTTCGAGAAGGTCGTGCGTTTATGCACCTTGCGGATGAAGTTCTTGATCATCTCTTCCGCACTGTCGAAATCAGCAATGACGCCTTCACGCATCGGGCGGATCGCCTCGATCGAGCCGGGGGTCCGGCCCAGCATCAGCTTGGCATCTTCACCCACGGCCAGAACCTTCTTCACGCCATCCTTGACGTGATAGGCGACCACCGAAGGTTCGTTCAGAATGACGCCCTTGCCCTTCACATAGACCAACGTGTTCGCCGTCCCGAGGTCAATCGCCATATCCGATGAAAACAAACCTGAAAGCCCTGCCATTTGGATGCCTATCCCGTTCAAATACCCTTAATGCCCGCGACTCCCCAAAGGTGCAGACCGTGGGATATATAAGCCTCGAAGCGTTGCGGTGAAAGCCCTAATAAAAGCAGGCAAGCGGCTTATCGCCGTGACCATACAAAAATCAAACAATTCAAACGAAAACGCCCCTTTGAGGGGGCGCGCAATTGTCACTTTTCGAACAAAGAGCCTGTAACGCGGGCAAAAATTAATTCGCCCGCGCACTGTTTGAGGGTTAGACGCTGTCCGGCTTGGTCTTTTCGCGACGCGTGATCAGATTGTTCAGCGCGTTCACGTAAGCCCGTACAGATGCCAGGATTGTATCCGTGTGCGAGGACTGGCCGGTCACGATTTTACCGTTTTCCTCCATCCGCACAGACACAGTTGCCTGTGCGTCGGTGCCTTCGGTCACGGCGTGAACCTGATACAGCTGCAAACGTGCTTCATGCGGGAAGATCATCTTCACGCAGTTGAACGCCGCATCCACCGGGCCATCCCCTTCCGAGGTCACTTTATGCTCAACCCCGTTTACGGTCATGGTCAGGTCAGCGGTGTTCTTTTCTTCGCCGCCTGCAACCACGCGCAGAGATTTGACCTGCAACTGGTCATTGGCGTCGTCGGTGCCGTCGGTCATCAAGGCGACGATATCCTCGTCGAACACCTCTTTCTTCGTGTCGGCCAGATCCTTGAAGCGCACGAAGACGTCTTTCAACTGGTTGTCGCCCACATCAAATCCCAGATCGTTCAGCTTGGCCTTCAACGCCGCACGGCCCGAGTGCTTGCCCAAAGGCAAAGACGTGCCAGCCAGACCGATATCCTCGGGGCGCATGATCTCGAAGTTTTCGGGGTTCTTCAGCATGCCATCTTGGTGAATGCCGCTTTCATGGGCGAAAGCATTCTTGCCGACGATGGCCTTGTTAAACTGCACCGCAAAGCCCGACACCTGCGCCACGCGGCGCGAGATGTTCATGATCTTCGTGGTGTCGATCTGCGTTTGGTACGGCATGATGTCGTTTCGTACTTTCAGCGCCATCACGACCTCTTCCAGCGCGGTGTTACCCGCCCGTTCACCCAAGCCGTTGATCGTGCATTCAATCTGACGCGCGCCGGCTTCGACCGCGGCCAGAGCATTCGCGGTCGCCATGCCCAAATCGTTGTGACAATGGGTGGCAAAGACGATTTCATCCGCACCCGGCACACGTTCGATCAGCATGCGGATCAGGTCAGCACTTTCGCGCGGGGCGGTATAGCCCACCGTGTCAGGGATGTTGATCGTCGTGGCGCCTGCCTTGATCGCAATCTCAATTACGCGGCACAGATAATCATGCTCGGTTCGCGTGGCATCCATCGGCGACCACTGCACGTCATCCACCAGATTGCGCGCGTGGCTGACGGTTTCGTGGATCAAATCCGCCATCTCGTCCTTGCTCAGGTCGGGAATGGCGCGGTGCAGGGGCGAGGTGCCAATAAAGGTGTGAATGCGCGGCTTCGCAGCTTTGCGCACAGCTTCGGCGCAGCGGTCGATGTCTTTGAAATTCGCACGACTCAGGCCGCAGATCACCGAGTTCTTTGAACGCTCGGCAATCTCGGACACCGCAGCAAAATCGCCTTCCGAGGCAATCGGGAAGCCTGCTTCGATGATGTCGACGCCCATCTCGTCCAGCATCTCGGCGATTTCCAGCTTTTCATCATGGGTCATGGTTGCGCCGGGGCTTTGTTCACCGTCACGCAAAGTGGTGTCGAAAATCAACACGTGATCCGAGGGATTGGTCATGGTCTTGGTCTCTTTAGATATAAGGTCTTAGCCGGGTGGCCCATATGTTCGGGCCGGTTCGTGGCGCGGTTGGCGGATCCCCTGAGCGGTCGCGCCAAAACGGCACGCTCAGAGGCGGCTAAGCAGTAGCAGAAGGCCCAGAGCAGGGCGGAAAGTGATATGGTTCTGCGTTTTCATGAGCGCGACTATACGGCGGTTTTCCCCAAGTTAAAGCCCTTTTTTGGGAAATCGCCCGAACGCGACCATCTAGAGGGGCGTTATTCGCTGGTCGCGTCATCAGCCGGTTGATCGTCCGGCTGTTCATCAGCAGGCGCGTCATCCGCCCCCGCAGTCGAGGCAGCACCTACCGCTTCCGCCGCTGCTGCTGCCGCGTCGCTGTCCAAAGCTGGTGCAGGTGCCGTTTCGATGGCGTCGGCAAGCACCCCATCTTCCCAAGTGCCTTCTTCTTGGCTGCCATCCGCACGATAGACCACGCCGTGCCCGTTGCGTTTGCCTTCCTTGAAGCTGCCTTCATAGCGGTCGCCGCCGGGATAGATCGCGATGCCCGGCCCATCAAATAAACCCGAGCGCCATGCGCCGTCATAGCTGAACCCGTCTGCCGTCACGAACTTGCCCTGCCCTTCGCGTTTGCCGCCGACAAATGACCCCTCATAGATCGAGCCGTCTGCCAGTTTCGAAAGACCCTGACCGTGGAACATCCCAGATTGCCACTGGCCGACATAGCTGGCCCCATCCCCGGTAACCAATGAGCCTTCGCCGTCGAACAACGCCTCTTTGAAAGACCCCTCATACCGTGCGCCATCAGCCAGCAGGGCGACGCCCTCGCCTTCGATCACGCCGCCTTTCCAACCGCCTTCAAAGCTGCTGCCATCGGGATAGGTGATCATCCCCGTGCCATCGGCCAACCCAGCCTTGAACTGACCCTTATAGATTGACCCATCGGGATAGGTCACGCTGCCGTCACCCTCGATCACGCCTGCAACCCAGCTGCCTTCGTAGCGATAGCCGTCGGCTCCGACAAAAACACCCTGACCGTGGCGCTGATCGGCGTCAAAGCTGCCTTCGTACCGATCTCCATTGGCATAATCGACCGTCCCGGCCCCTTGGCGGGCGCCTGCCTGAAACTGACCCGAGTAGACATCGCCATTGGCCTGCGTCAGCACGCCGTCGCCGTGCATTTGGCCCTGCGTCCAATTGCCTTCATAGGTCATGCCATCCGGCTGGGTCAGCTTACCTGCGCCGTCGCGTTCTCCGCCCCGCATGCCACCTTCGTAGACAGAGCCATCTGCATAGGTCGACCGCCCTCGGCCTTCTTTCACGCCAGCGACCCAATCGCCTTCATAGATATAACCTGACGGACTTTGCAGCCGTCCCTGCCCGTGATGCATCGCGTTGCGAAAGCCGCCTTCATACTGAATGCCGTTGGCATAAAGCGCCTGACCCGATCCGTTGATCTTGCCATCCACCCAGTCACCTTCAAAGCTGGCGCCATCCGCAAAGGTAATCTTTCCGAACCCTTCCGGCTTGCCCTTCACAAAGCTGCCCTCGTAAATGGACCCGTTGGGGAAGCGCGCGACGCCTTGGCCGACGATCTCGCCGTCAATGAACTCGCCCGTGTATTCGTAACCTGACGGCAGGGTCAGCGTGCCCATCCCGTGCTGCAATCCGCCCTTGAAGGTGCCTTCGTAAACTGATCCGTCCTCGTACTGCTTGGTTTCGACCTGCGCCACTGCCATGACCGGCAAAACAAGCGCCAATGCGACCAATCCGCGAAATCCGATTTTGGGGCGTTGCATCTCGAAACCTCGTTTAAATACTTTGACTTGTTATTGGACCGCCGAAGCGCGTTCGCGCCCAGACTATGCCGTCCAAAAAGCCGAGACAACGCTTTTCCCGCCGCCCCAACAATCCAGCCCCTTTATCCTGCGGGCAAACCTGCTACATCTGTGCCGAACCCTCCCCGGCTGGGCCGGACAAACGCACGGGCAGAAGGACAAGCGCGATGAGTGATATTTTCCGCCTGACACTGGCACAACTGAACCCAACCGTGGGCGCGATTGCGGGCAATGCCGACAAGGCGCGGGATGCGTGGCACGCGGCGAAAGAGGCCGGCAGCGATATGCTGGCCCTGCCCGAGGCCTTCGTGACCGGATACCAGACACAGGATCTGATAATGCGCCCGCAGTTTTACCGCGACGCGATGGAGGCGGTTCAGACTTTGGCGGAAGACTGCGCTGACGGGCCCGCAATGGGCATCGGTGCGCCCTATCACGACGGCAAGGACCTGTATAACGCCTATTACATATTGAAAGGCGGCAAGATCGCCTCGCGCATCCTGAAGCAGCGCCTTCCAAACGAAACCGTCTTTGACGAGGAACGGCAGTACACCTCCGCAGACCCGCAAGGCCCGTATTCCATGGGTCCGATCCGCATTGGCACGCCGATCTGCGAGGATGCATGGCACGCTGATGACGTCTGCGAAACGCTGGCCGAAAGCGGGGCCGAGTTCCTGCTGATCCCCAATGGCTCGCCCTATTATCGCAACAAATTCGACGTGCGCCTGAATCATATGGTGGGCCGCGTGGTCGAGACCGATCTGCCGCTGGTTTATTTGAACATGGTCGGCGGGCAGGATGATCAGGTGTTCGACGGTGGCACCTTCGCGCTGAACCCCGGAGGAGAGCTGGCCCTAAAGATGGGCGTCTTTGACGAAGAGCTTGCACATATCGAACTTCGCCGCACCGATGACGGCTGGCGCATCACGCAAGGCCCCATCGCAGACCACGCGGATGAATGGGAGCAAGACTACCGCGCCATGGTCGAAAGCCTGCGTGACTATATGGGTAAAACCGGCTTCAAACAGGTGCTTCTGGGCCTGTCCGGCGGGATCGACAGTGCGATTGTCGCCACGATTGCTGCTGACGCGCTTGGCCCGGAAAACGTGCGCTGCGTGATGTTGCCGTCCGAATATACATCGCAAGGTTCTTTGGACGACGCGAAAGACATCGCAACCCGTTTGGGCTGCACCTATGATTTCGTCCCGATCAAAGAAGGACGCGACGCGATCACCAACACACTCGCTCCATTCTTTAAAGACACCCAGCCCGACGTAACCGAAGAGAACATCCAGTCCCGCCTGCGCGGGTTGCTGTTGATGGCGCTGTCCAACAAGACCGGCGCGATGCTTTTGACCACAGGCAACAAATCCGAAGTGGCTGTGGGTTATGCCACGATCTATGGCGATATGTCGGGCGGCTATAACCCCATCAAAGACCTGTACAAGACCCGCGTGTTTGAACAATGCCGCTGGCGCAACGCCAATCATCGCGACTGGATGAAAGGACCAGAAGGCGAGGTCATCCCAGTCACGATCATCGACAAACCGCCGTCGGCCGAGCTTCGTCCAGATCAGAAAGACGAGGACAGCCTGCCGCCTTACGAGGTGCTGGACGCCATCCTTGAAGGGCTTATTGATGACGAAAAATCAGTGGCCGAACTGGTGGCCGAGGGCTTTGACCGCGCGGTCGTAAAGAAGGTCGAGCACCTAATTTACATCAGTGAATACAAACGCTTCCAATCCGCACCCGGCACCCGCCTGACCAAGCGCAGCTTCTGGTTGGATCGCCGCTATCCCATCGTGAACCGTTGGCGGGACGGCTCGTAAGCCACCCCGCCCACGTGTTTTAGCTCATCAACAGCTGATAGCTGTGGGGCACGTATTGGAAACCCTGATCACGGGCCTCGACATAGCCAATTGCTGGGAAGGGCATGTGGTAGCCGATGAAGGGCATCTTCTCGGCCGCCAGCATCCCAAGCAGGGATTTGCGGGTTTCGGCAGCGGCTGACTTGTCCATATCGAACTTCACTTCCCAATCTGGATATCCCAGAGACCAGACATAGTGGTTTGCGAAATCCGCCGCGATCAGAAGCGACTGCCCGTCGCTGTCCAGACGGTACCCCATGTGCCCGGGCGTGTGTCCGAAAGCCCCTACGGCCTCAATCCCGGACAGGACGGCATCGCCCGGATTCAACATGGTCATTTGTTCAGCCAGAGGAGCCACCTTGGCGTTGAACCCATCGTTGCCTGCAGCTGCCCAGTGATCATATTCGATCGCGCCGGTGACATAGCGGGCGTTCGGGAAGGTTGCGCCCGCGTCGCCCATCAACCCACCAATGTGGTCGCCATGCATATGGGTAATAACGACAACGTCCACGTCATCAGGCGAATATCCAGCAGCAGTGACAGCCGCGCTGATCCCTTCCGGGTTCAGGCCGGTGTCAAACAGCACCAAATCCACGCCTGTATTCACCAAGGTCGGCGTAAAGAAAAACTGTGCCGCATCCGTGGGGATATTGGCGCCTGCACTGGCCTTGCCAAATTCATCCGCGCCGACATTCATGCCAAAGATGGTCTGAGGATCTGGCACTGTACGAGTGCCTGCCAGCAAAGTTGTCACCTCGAACGACCCAAGCTTGAACCGACGCGCATCAATGGTCTGCGCGCCAAGTTGCGGGGCCATCGCCCGCGCAGGGGATGTCGCGGCAAGGGCCGGAAGGGCTGCACCCAAGGCCAAAAGGTGGCGGCGCGACAGATGAGGGATGGGGAATTTGGTCATGAGACACTCCAATTGCGAGGTTGTGTTTACAGGTCTTGCAAGGAGTATACGTTGCTATTGTGAATTTCCGGCGCTGGTCACGAGATCGTGAAACGCCTGCCGTGTGGTCTTACAACACGTCAGAAAAACGATCCGGCAACGCGACAAACGAGTTTTTGCGCACGCGACCGGGTTTGTTCCACGCATAGACCGGCCGCATGCTGGACATCTTGCGGCGGGCGCGGGCGAACGCCTCGTCCCCATCTTGCGGCGTTTCGCTGCGCAGTTGGTGGAACACTTTCTCGCGACGTTCCTGATGGCCGGTCCAGCCCTGCTCCACGCGATCCTCGCCGGTGCCAATCACCTTGGCAATCACTGCGTCGATCATGCCGGTGTGTATCATAAAGAGGTTCGGATCGATGCGGAAGTTACGGCCCTTGATCCGGTGCATCCCGCTGCCCCAATTCAGCGGCTTAAAGGTGATGCTGGGCTTTGTATACCGCGAGGCCAGTTGCGCATAGCGGCGCTGCGACAGCCATTTTGCCTCGGGCTGAATTTCTTGCTCTTCATCAAGATGCTGGATCACGTCCAGACCCAGACAGGACAGACTTTCGTCTTCATCCACCTCAGACAGATACGCGCCAAGGCTTTGGCCCAAATTGGGATCGACGATAATAAATTCGTCAATATCGGTGGCAATAACTGCGTCATAGCCTTGGGTGAACAAAAGCCGCGCCTGCGCCGACAGATATGCTGCGCGCCGTTTCTCGCCGGGGACACGGGGCAAGGGGCGATGCGGGATGGTGATAAAATTCACCGCCGTTCCTTCGGGGCGCGGTTCGTCTTCGCCATCCAGCGTGACATACAGGTTTTCCTGTCCGAACTGCTGCCCGTAATAGTCGATCCATTTCGGCAGGAAGATACCACCGTTGCGAACCGTCGAGATCACCGCAATCTTTTTCATAACCACCTTGGCCTTATCGCCCGTTATCGGGCTGCTTCGTACACCTTATCGAACCCAAGTGGAACCGAATAGTCGTCACTCCCACCAGTGGTCAATCCTGGCGATATCTTCGTCAGACCAGCCGAAATGATGGGCGAATTCATGCACAACAATATGGGTTACAAGCTCGGCCAAAGTCACATCGCCACGCGCTGCGAATTCGTCCAAAATAGGCCGCCGGAACAGCCAGATCGCATCCATCGCGAGCGGCTGATCGCTTGGGAATTTCTCGGTCATAGGGACGCCGACATATAGACCGGTCAAAGTGTAAGGATCATCAATATCGTGATCCGCCATGATGCTGGCATCCGGGATCTCGGCCACATGGATTCCGACATCCAAGGCGGGCTCGGCGAAGGGGTCGGGCAGATGGGCACGCGCTTCCAGCGCCAAGTGCTCGATCTGCGCCAAACTTGGGGCAGACGTTTCCATGGGAATATTATGGACAAATCCGGGCCAATATGAAAGAGGGACCGCCAAGGAGATCAACCCATGACCACCACCCGTTTCGCCCCCTCGCCCACCGGCTATATCCATGTGGGCAACCTGCGCACCGCGCTGTTCAACTATCTGATTGCTGCCAAATCGGGTGGCCAGTTCATTCTGCGCTTGGATGACACGGACCCGGAACGCTCGAAGCAGGAATATGCGGATGCGATCATGGAAGATCTGGAATGGCTAGGTCTGACATGGGACCGCGTGGAAAAGCAGTCGGACCGTCTGGACCGCTATGAGGCCGCCGCGCAAGAGTTGCGTGAAATGGGCCGTTTCTATGAATGTTTCGAGACCCCGACCGAGCTGGACCTGAAGCGCAAGAAGCAGCTGAACATGGGCAAGCCGCCGGTCTATGACCGCTCGGCGCTGGCTTTGTCCGACGACGAAAAAGAAGCCTTGCGCGCCGAACGTGGTCAGGGCCACTGGCGCTTCAAGCTGGATCACGCGCGGATCAACTGGACCGACGGTATTCTGGGCGACATCTCGATCGACGCTGCATCCGTGTCGGACCCGGTGCTGATCCGGGGTGACGGGCAGTTCCTGTATACGCTGGCGTCCGTATGCGACGACATCGACTTCGGCATCACCAACGTGGTGCGCGGGTCCGATCACGTGACCAACACCGGCACGCAGATCCAGATCATTGAAGCATTAGGCGGCACCGTTCCCAACTTTGCGCATCATTCGCTTCTGACCGGCCCGCAAGGCGAAGCTTTGTCCAAGCGTCTTGGCACGCTTGCCATTCGCGACCTGCGCGAACAGGGCGTGCAGCCGATGGCGCTGCTCAGCCTTCTGGCGCGTCTGGGTTCATCGCAACCGGTCGAACTGCGCAGCTCGCTGGATGAGATTATCGAAGGCTTTGACCTGTCGACCTTCGGCTCGGCCCCAACCAAGTTCGACGTCCAAGACCTGTTCCCGCTGACCGCCCGTCATCTGGCATCTCTGCCGGTCGATGCTGTGGCCGATAAGCTGGACGCGATTGGAGTTCCCGCCAACATGGCCGAACCCTTCTGGTCCGTCGCCCGCGAAAACATCACTACGCTTGCCGATCTGGAAGGCTGGTGGGTGCTTTGCCGCGACGGTGCTGAACCGCTGATCGACGACGAAGACAGCGATTTCATCGCCCAAGCCATGACCCTGCTGCCCGACGCGCCTTACGACGCTGACAGCTGGTCGAACTGGACGTCCGCCGTGAAAGAGGCCACCGGCCGCAAAGGCAAAGGCCTGTTCATGCCCCTGCGCAAAGCCGTCACCGGCATGGAGCGCGGCCCGGACATGTCGTCGTTGATGCCTCTGTTGCAGGTTGTGCGCGCGAAAGGGTAAGTCCCAAATACGCTAAACGCGAAAAGGCCGTGCGGTATCGTGCGGCCTTTTTCTTTCCCCTATCTCCGCACAGGCTCTGTGCGCCCCGGCCTCTGGCACTGCTTCGCTTTCTGCGTCATGCTGCCCCCGGTGAACAGTTAAGGTAACAATCATGGCCGAAACTCAGGCGAAGTTTCTGGAAGGCAATCTTCTTCGGCACATCACTGTGATGTCGCTGACCTCTTCTGTCGGGTTGATGGCCATTTTCCTTGTAGACCTCGTCGACATGATCTTCATTTCGATGTTGGGCCGGGACGAATTGGCCGCTGCGGTTGGATACGCAGGCGCGATTCTGTTCTTCACTTCGTCATTCGGGATCGGCATGTCCATTGCGGCGGGTGCGCTGGTCGCGCGGGCATTGGGCGAAGGTCAGCCCAAAACCGCACGCCGCCGGGCCGCTACGGCCCTGCTTTACGGAGTGGTCATCGGGGGCGCTTTTGCCGCCCTTGTCTGGACATACACACCACAATTGGCGGGATTTTTGGGTGCGTCAGGCGAGACGCTTGCCCTTGCGACCACTTACCTTCGGATCATCCTGCCCAGCTTGCCCGTTCTGATCATCGGCATGGTCGGCGGTGCCATCCTGCGCGCGAACGGAGACGCCCGCCGCGCGATGATGGCGACCATCGGCGCGGGCGTTGTGAACGCAGTGTTAGACCCGATCCTGATTTTCGGACTAAACCTTGATCTGGCCGGGGCGGCGCTGGCATCTGTCGCTGCGCGCCTGACCATGGCGTTCATGTCGGTCTATCCGGTCTTTCGCCACCACGGCGGGCTGGACCGACCCACACGGGCCGAGTTCCGCGTGGACTTCCCCGCCATTATGACCATCGCCCTGCCCGCCATCCTGACCCAATTCGCTACCCCCGTGGGGCAGGCCTATGTCACCCGTTCTATGGCCGAATTCGGCGAGGACGCCGTCGCAGGAATGGCCATCATTGGGCGCCTGATACCTGTAGCTTTTGGAACCATCTTCGCCCTGTCCGGGGCCATTGGTCCCATCGTTGGGCAGAACTTCGGCGCAGGTAAAATGGACCGTGTGCGTGGGTCGATCCGCGACGGGCTTTTATTCGTTTTGGTGGTGACGCTGGTCGTCACCGCGATGCTCTATCTGGCGCGCGGCGCCATTGCGGACGTGTTCAACGCCGAGGGCCTTAGCCGAGAATTAGTTTTCCTTTTCTGCGGACCGCTCGCACTGGCGTGGTACTTCAACGGCGTGATTTTCGTCACCAATGCCAGTTTCAACAACCTTGGCTACCCGTTCTATTCCACATCGGTGAATTGGGGGCGGCAGACCCTTGGCACCATCCCATTGGTGATGATCGGAGCGGCCTACTGGGGTGCGCCCGGTGTCTTGATCGGGCAAGCCATCGGAGGCGTCGCTTTCGCGGGTATCGCGATGGTCCTTTCCGCCCGAGTGCTGAACAAGGCCGAAGTCGGTCTAAGCCCCGGTGCCGCGCATCCGTACCAGCGACAGACCCGTCTCATCTCGCTCTTTCACAACCGCCGATAGCCGCGCGAGGCCTTCGTCGACCAAAGCCGTTTCTTCCGTGCTCAGCACCTGCGCGCGCGGGTAAATCGGGTCAGCGCGGTCGTTTAGGATGGGGGCATTCCAGCCCTCGGTCGTTTCAAAGAAATGGGTCACGCCATCCGACCCAAACTCGCGATAATAGCCCTGCACGACTACATCCAGATAGCTTAGCAACACCGGATTATCGTCGGTCGGCGCGTGATGCTCGCCGGGCGCAATCGCATAGATCGCCACATCCAGATCACCGCCGTCATGACGGATCTCGGGGCCCAAAGCCACGCGCGCATAGGCGCGCTCGCGCTCGTCCAAGGCATCCCAATCTGCACCGGGGACCGAGGCGATCAGCCCCTCGATATAATCTGCACCGTCCGGCACCGCGGTAAGGTAACACAGCGCCCGATGCGGCGACCGTCGCCACGCCCGATGCCACCCCGTCACACGTGCGGCGCGGGGGTTCTCATAGCTGTGCGTCTGGCGGTTCACCAAAGAACCATAGCCAAAGAAATGCGGGTCGTTTGCAGGCGTATTCATGCAGCACAGATTGCACCCCTACCCAGCAAGACACAAGCTCTTGCCGCCACGCGCGGGCGGCGATACGGTCAGGGAAATACCAGCAGGAGACACCGAATGTATTACACCGAAGAACACGAATGGCTGCGCGAAGAAGACGGCGTTTACGTGGTCGGTATCACCACCCACGCAGCCGAGCAGTTGGGCGATGTGGTTTTTCTGGAACTGCCCGAAGCGGGCGACACCGTGTCGAAAGATGACGAGATCGTGGTGATCGAAAGCGTCAAGGCAGCGTCCGATATCCTGAGCCCACTGGATGGCGAAATCACGGAAGTGAACGAGACTATGGTGGACGAACCCGGCAAGGTGAATGACGACCCGGAAGGCGACGCATGGCTGTTCAAGATCAAGGCGTCCGACACCGATCCGCTGGGCGACTATATGGATGAAGCGGCGTATAAGAACTTCATCGCCTGATTGGTCTTCATTAAAAAGAAGGGGCGCGAACCAGACCGGTGTGCGCCCCTTTTCCATGTCAGTTTTTCGACCGTTCCAGCATCCCGAACAGATCACGCGGATCATCCGGGTCGGCCAGCATGTCCAGCCGGGTGAAATAGGCTGTGCCCTCGATCGCTTTCGAGACGTAGCGCAGCGCCGAGAAATCCTCGATCGCGAAGCCCACACTGTCGAAAAGTGTGATCTGCTTGTCAGACGTGCGCCCCTTAGCTTGACCGGTGATCACTTTCCACATCTCGGTGATCGGGTGGCCATGGTCCAGCTGCTGGATCTCGCCCTCGATCCAGGTTTGTTCGGGGTATTCCACGAAGATGTCCGAGCGCAGCAGGATGTCGCGGTGCAGTTCCGTCTTGCCCGGGCAATCGCCACCGATGGCGTTGATATGTACGCCCTCGCCGACCATGTTGTCGGTCAGGATCGTGGCATATTGCTTGTCGGCGGTGCAAGTTGTGATGATCTCGGCACCTTCCATGCTTTCCTCGCCAGTTTTGCAGGATACAACGTTCAGCCCATGACCCGACAGGTTTCGCGCGGCCTTTTCAGTCGCCGCCGGGTCGATGTCGTAAAGCCGAACCGTGTCGATGCCGCAGATCGCTTTGAACGCCAGACATTGGAACTCCGACTGCGCGCCGTTGCCGATCATCGCCATGGTGGTCGCGCCCTTGGGGGCCAGATGTTTCGCCACCATCGCGCTGGTCGCAGCTGTGCGCAGCGCGGTCAGCACGGTCATCTCGGACAGGAGCTTCGGATAGCCCGAGTTTACATCCGCCAGAAGCCCAAAGGCCGTGACCGTCTGCAACCCTTCTTTGGTATTCTTCGGGTGGCCGTTCACATATTTGAACCCGTACATCTCGCCATCCGAGGTCGGCATCAGCTCGATCACGCCAACATCCGAGTGGCTGGCGACGCGGGGGGTCTTGTCGAAAAGCTCCCAACGTTTGAAGTCGGCTTCGATTTCATCGGCAAGGTCACGCAGCACGGTTTCGATGCCGATATGGTGGACCAAGCCCATCATATGCTCGACCGAGACGAAGGGGACATAGGCAAGTTCGGAAGGAAGGGGGGGCATGGTCGCTCCTTAATAGCTGGTGGTGAAACGGTCGAGCACACGGCGGCCAAACAGGCTTGCCGTCAAATCGACCATCAGACGGGCCGTGCGACCGCGTTCGTCCAGAAAGGGGTTCAGCTCGACCAGATCGAGCGATGTGACAAGGCCACTGTCATGCAGCATCTCCATGATCAGATGCGCCTCGCGGAAGGTAGCACCGCCGGGGACGGTGGTGCCCACGGCGGGGGCAATCTGTGGCTCAATGAAATCCACATCGAGACTGACATGAAGCAGCCCGTTCGCCTGTGCGACCTCGTCCAGAAACGGGCGCAAGATCCGCGCCACGCCATGTTCATCAATGGCACGCATGTCATGGGCCTTTACGCCCGAGCTTTGTAGAAGGTCGCGTTCTTCCCGGTCAACCGAGCGCAGGCCGATCATACACAGCTTTGTCGGATCCAGACGCGCGGGCAAGGGTTTGCCCAGCAGATCCGGGAAACCATCGAGCCCACAGGCAAAGGCCATCGGCATCCCGTGGATATTTCCACTGGGCGAGCTTGCGGGCGTGTTAAAATCAGAATGGGCATCCAGCCACAAAACGTATTGCGGGCGCCCAAGCTGGGCTGCCGCCGCCACATGGCCTGTCACTGTGCCCAGCGCCAAAGCGTGATCGCCACCCATATAGATCGGCAGCGCATCGCCTTGTGCTTGCTCGAACGCTTGTTCGTGCAAGCTGCGAGTCCAACCGGCCACTTCGGGCAGGAATTTCAGGTGGCTGTGTTCGGTCTGGATCGGACCGGTGTCGACCCGCTGCACATCGCCCAGATCGGTGACGCCATGACCCAAAGCGGCCAGTTCCTCGGCCAGACCAGCGGTGCGATAGGCAGCAGGCCCCATGATGCAGCCACGCCGGCCAGCGCCTTCCTCCATTGGGACGCCTAACAGGTGAATATTAGTCATGCGGCGGCTCCTTCTACTTTGGCTTCTGGCCGGGGGCTCAGATGGATGCCCGCGATTGTACAGCGAACCGATCCACCAGCCATTTCGAGGGTCGGAATGTCCAAGGGCAGGATCTTCAGATGCGCTTCGATCCGCCAGCGCTGTTCCGCCTCCAATGCAGCAAGCGCGCGCGATGACATTGCCAAAACACGCCCGTTTTTGCCCTGCAACTCAATGGCATTCCCCGCAAACTCGGCGATTTGCTTTTGGGTAAGGGCGATCACTTCCCGCCCGCCGCGCGTCAGACGTTCCCGAACTTCCTCTCGTCGGTTCGTGTCCAGAATTGTGTCCAGCCCGATCAGCGCGACCTCGGTCCCGATACACATCAATACATTCGTATGATAGATCGGCAGCCCGTCCGCGTCATGGGCGTCAAACACCATGGGTTCATAGTTGAAATGCGTGCAGAAGCGTTCCAACAGAACCTCGCTGGTGCGCTTGGACCGCGCGGCATAGGCCACGCGCTCAACGTGATCCAACACCATCGCGCCGGTGCCTTCCAGAAACAGATCGTCTTGCTCTAGCCCGGAATAGTCGATGATATCCTGCACGCGATACCGCGTCTTCAGCATTTCCAAAACGTCCTGACGACGTTCGATCCGGCGGTTTTTGGAGTACATCGGATAGACCGCAACGTGCCCGCCCGGATGCGTCGAAAACCAGTTGTTCGGGAAGACAGCATCGGGGCGATCCTCGCGCGGGTCTTCAAACAGGTTCACCTCGATCCCTTCGCTGCGCAGGGCGTCCACCATGCCGGTGACTTCGTCATGCGCGCGCTTGGCCAGCTCTTCCGTCGATGCGTTCAAATCCGAGGTCTGGAACCCGTTGTCCTGCGCCGTTTCCGCGTTGGGCTGGAAATGATGCGGACGGATCATGATGACGGCGCTTGGCGCTTGGAGAGAGTTTTGGGGCATTATTGGCGGTGCTCACATTGGGGATTGTGAACAGTTTAACAATTTCAAGATTTTATAAACTATGACCTTATTGGGTCATGTACCCGCCAAATTTTGACAAATTGCTAATTATAACTTATCATTTTGCCATGCATATCTTTGATGATCTAGATCGAGACCTGATTGCCATCCTGCGCGAAGACGGGCGCGCCCCAGTGTCGAAACTGGCAACAATCCTCGGGGTGTCCCGCGCTACGGTTCAATCCCGACTGGACCGCCTGCAAGACAGCGGCGCGGTGCTGGGCTTTACCATCCGCGCACGTGAGGACCACGGGCCGGACGGCGTGCATGCGATCATGATGATCGAGGTGTCGGGGCGGTCCACCACTGCTGTCATCAAGCGTCTTCGCGGGTTGCCTCAGCTTCGGTCGCTTCACTCGACCAACGGAAAATGGGATCTGGTGGCGCAACTGACAGCCGACAGCTTGACCGATTTCGACCGTGTATTGCGAGAGGTCCGCGTGGTCGAAGGCATCACCAACAGCGAAACCAGCATTTTGCTTAGCACCGTGTGACCTTGACGTGGTCGCAGGGGGATCACATATGCACCGTACCGTATGTGAGCGAGGCCCGAGATGTCCAAAGCCCTGAAGATGACCTGTCTTGAATGCGGCGCAGTGAACCGCGTGCCGAAAGACAAACTGTCGGCCGGGCCCAAATGCGGCACCTGCGGGACCAAGCTGAATGACGGCAAGGTGCGCCAGCTGGATCCGGCCACGCTGGCCAAGGCACAGCGCAATGACGAGACACCGCTTTTGGTCGATTTCTGGGCACCGTGGTGTGGCCCGTGCCGGATGATGGCCCCGGCGTTTGAGCAGGCCGCCCGGTCCGTCGCGCCCAACGCCCGCTTCGCCAAGATCAACACGGAAGACCACCCAAATGTCTCGCGCAAATTTGGCATTCGCGGCATCCCAGCACTGATCCTGTTCCAAGGCGGTAAGGAAATCGCCCGTCAGGCCGGTGCCGTTCCCGCCCCGGCGATCGAGCAATTTGTGCGATCCAAGGCACAGATCTAGGGGTTAATTCGCCAAGTGCTCTAACACCGCCTGAGCTGCCAGACGCGCGCCTTCGTCGTTGAAATGCGCGTCCGGTGCATAGACGGAGCGGGGCGACTTTTGTGCTTCGATCACTGGCACCAGATCAACAAAATCGATCCCAGCCTGACCCGCCGCATCCCGCACGCGGAAGCGCAGCTCGTCATAGATGGATGCACTGGGCAGCATCCCCACAAAGCGGTCGACTTGCGGGATATAGACCAGTGTCAGCTCTCCGTCCCACTGATCAACAGTTGATCGCGCGGCCTTGAGAATCTGCAAATAGACCGGCTTGTCCACTGTCGCCTTGGGATAATGCAGCCCCATCACCAAAGCTGATTGTTGCAGCGCGAAGAAATTACGGCGCCACGATCTGCGACTCAGAAAACCTTCAAGCGTTTGTCGCTGTTCGCTCCACCATTTGGTCAGCAATTGGTCAACAGCCTCGGGGCTGTTTACGTCACTTGCCACAGGCCCCACGGGCTTTGCGGGGTCAAACGCATCGGTCAGAAAAGGAAAGGTCAGTTCTTTTTTGATGTTCTGCCAATCGTTGCCTTCGAAAAAGAAGATGACTGCGTGTTCAGGGCGCAGCTTCTCGCCCCAACGACGCAACACAGCAAGTTCATAAAGCGGCCCGGCCCCGCGTGTGCCGGTATTCACCATGGCAGGTTCTTCGGCGCGGATGTGACTGGCGATATCCTCGCCATCCGGCAGGCAAATGCCTTCGGTGAAGGAATCCCCAAGCAGCAACAGCTTCACTGGTCCGTCATGCACCTCGTCCGGGTTTCGCAGCCCAAAGCGATCCGCGACATAGCTTATGGGTTCTCCGCCGCGCGTACACAGCAGCACCTCTTCCCCCGGCACCGTGCCCATTATCATCTCGGCAAGACTGGGCACCTTCAAGTCGCGGTTCAGCGCCTTCAGCGTATAAGTCGGCGGCACGGAACGCTGATACCGTTCATACGAGGCATCCTCGTTCTGCATGAACCCTGCCAATCCAATCGACCCCTGAATCGAGCGCCATGTCAGAAACGCCTCGAAGGCGAATAGCCCGATCAGAGTGGCGACAGAGTAGATCCCGATCAGAAGTCTTTTGTCGCCTTTCACGAACAGCGCGGCCAGCAGAAAGATCAGCCCAATCGACCCCGGCGCGATGACGTATCGCATAAGCCGCGCCGTCCCCACCGCATAGTCCGAGGCGTTCAGCAGCGCATAGCCTGCGGTTGCCAGAAAATACCCAGCCATGATCAGGCACAGGATTGATCCAATCCGCGAAATCATGTCGATGCTCCTTTTCCTTTCCGCTCCCGCACCCCTAGTCCAACTCGTATTTCGAGGTGTAATCCTCTGACAACGCAGGGTCCTGATCCGGTTTGCGCAGGATCACATTGCCAATCGCCAGCATGTCCATTTCGGTCCCCATGAAGCAGCGAAAGGCGTCTTCCGGAGTGCAGACAATCGGCTCGCCCCTCACATTGAACGAGGTGTTCACGACAACCGGACAGCCCGTCATTTCTTTGAACCGCGAGATCAGCCGGTGATAGAGTGGGGTGGTGTCCGCATGTACCGTCTGCACCCGAGCCGAGTAATCCACATGCGTGACTGCTGGGATTTCAGACCGCGGGACGTTCAGCTTGTCGATACCAAACAGCGCCTCTTCCGCAGCACTCATCTGCTTCTTCCGCGCCTCGGCAACATCCGCGACGATCAGCATATACGGGCTGTCATCGTCCAACTGGAACCAGTCAGCCACATCCTCGCGCAGGATCGACGGGGCAAAGGGGCGGAAACTTTCGCGGTATTTTACCTTCAGGTTCAATGTTTTCTGCATCTCGGGCGACCGCGGATCGCCAAGGATCGACCGCCCACCCAATGCGCGAGGGCCGAATTCCATCCGACCTTGGAACCAACCTATTGCCTTGCCGTCGGCGATTGCGCTGGCGGCTTCTTCGATCATTTCATCTTGCGTGTGCACAGTATAGGCCGCGCCCAGCCGATCCAAATCGGCGCAGATCTTCCCGGTGCCATAGACCGGACCCAGATAAGACCCCTTCATCCGATCACCATCCGTGGGCGGACGCGGATTCCCAAGTTCTTGATGCCACGCCGCAAGCGCAGTCCCCACCGCGCCGCCCGCGTCACCTGCGGCAGGCTGTACCCACAGCCGCTTGAACGCGCCGTCGCGCAGGATCTTGCCATTGGCCACACAGTTCAGTGCAACGCCCCCCGCCATGCACAGGTTATCGATCCCATACTCAGCCGCCGCCGCACGGGTCATCCGCAAGACAACCTCTTCCGTCACGGCTTGGATCGAAGCTGCGATGTCCATGTGGAACTGTGTCAGCTTGTCGGCCTCGGGCGCGCGATGCGGCTCGCCGAACACCTTGGCGAAGGCGTTGTTGGTCATGGTCAAACCGGCGGTATAGTTGAAATAACTCTGGTCCAGCTTGAACGACCCGTCCTCTTTCAAATCCACCATGGTTTCAAGGATCAGGTCTTTGTATTTTGGCGCACCATAGGGTGCCAGCCCCATCACCTTGTATTCGCCCGAGTTCACCTTGAACCCGGTGTAGTGGGTAAAGGCGGAGTAGAGCAGGCCAAGTGAATGCGGGAAGTGGATTTCCTTTAGGATCTCCAATTCGTTTCCGCGCCCAATCCCCAACGTTGTCGTGGCCCATTCGCCCACGCCGTCGATGGTCAGGACCACCGCCTCGTCAAAAGGCGAGGGATAGTATGCGCTCGCTGCATGGCTAATGTGATGTTCGGAAAACAACAGTTGCGACATGTCGAAATCGGCCGACAGCTTTTGCAGCTCTTTCACCAGAAACCGGCGCAGAAACAGCTTTTCCTTAAGCCAGATTGGCATCGCCACCCGGAAAGAGGCAAAGCCCCGCGGGGCTGTCGCCACATAGGTCTCAAGCAGCCGTTCGAATTTCAGAAACGGCTTGTCATAGAAGGCCACGTGATCGACATCGGACAGGTTGATACCTGCCTCGTCCAACACATATCGGATTGCATGTTCAGGAAACCGCGCGTCGTGTTTCTGACGGGTAAACCGTTCTTCCTGCGCCGCTGCCACAATGTCTCCATCATGGATCAAGGCCGCGGCACTGTCGTGATAAAGCCCTGAAATGCCAAGGATATAAGTCATGGCACCCCTAGAAAAGAGGATACAGGAACGGGGCGATGGCCGACCCTTGGCTTAGCACGATAAGACCCCCGAAAATCACAAGGATCAGAAAAACCGGAGCCAGCCAGAACTTTTTTCTGACCCGTAAGAACGACCAGAGCTCTCCTAGAAATGACATTTCTTCGCCTCCACCCAATGAAGCAATTTAAGTTAATACTGCCGGGACATGCTTTCCGGTTTGGTTTCCCGCGGCTTCCAATATGACTGTGCCCCACGATCAAATTGCCGGTCTAAAGGGTCGGATCCCTTCAGGCGGAAGATCAGCGCGATGGGCACAAAGGCAATCACGAAGACCATGAACATCACCACGGGCGAGATGATCGAATGCAGCAACAAACCGAATTTGAACCACAGCCGATTCAGCGGGTTCAGAACGGCCGACCGCACAAAAGCCAACGCAAAGAACGCCGCTGCGATCAGCCCCGTCGCGGGCCAAAACGCCCCACCCCGGACCAACAAATACAGGGTGAATAACCCGGCGACGCAGCCAAAGACCAAGCCAAAACTTTTGTCGGACCCCATGGTCACGTCGGTTTTCGAAATATGTTCAGACATAAAAATTGCCTCGTAATCAGATACGAGCGTAACCCATTTCTTTGAAATCGCAAAACACTGTTCCGGAATGGGATCGGGGTCAAATTCAGAGTGTTTCTGTCAACTATCTTTACCTTCCCCGACCAGCCCCCTAAAACGCCCCAGAAGCAGGAGCAAACCGATGCGCAGAACAGTGATATTGGCAGGGATGATGACGGCGGCCGCGCCATGTCACGCCGAGGCTCTTGGCCCATGGGGTGAACCCCACCTGTCCCCAGAGCCCCGCTCCGAAGCCGAGATCACACGCATTCAAGAGGCCCTCGCACCGGATGCCTCGGCATTGAACCCGTTTGAAACCCGCAGTGCCGGGGCGGCCACGCAAATGGATCCTCAGCCACGCGCGCTGTTCTCTTCCCCCTTCCCCACTTTGCCCGCAGATCAAAAGCTTGATTTTACATTGGGCGAAGCGATGTTTGAAAAGCTTTGGGTGCAGGCACCGGCCTCGACCATTTCGTCGGACGGGCTTGGGCCGCTTTACAACACGCGCGCGTGTTCGGCCTGTCATGTGAATGACGGGCGGGGCGTTGTGGTCGGACCGAATGATCACACCGGTCTGGTGTTGCGCCTGTCCGTGCCCGGTGAAGGGATGCAGCCCGAGCCGACCTATGGGTTCCAACTGCAAACCCGCGCCATTTCCGGCCATCAGGCCGAGGGACAATTGAGCATCACTTATGAAGACGTGCCGGTCACGCTGGGCGACGGAACCACCGTCACGCTCCGCGCGCCGCATTATTCTGTTCAGGATGGCACCCAAGGGAAACTGGCGGCTGACGTGATGACATCGCCCCGGATTGCGCCGCAGATGATCGGACTGGGCCTTCTGGAAGCCATCCCCGAGGCCGACATTCTAGCCGGTGCCGATCCGGACGATGCAGATAGCGACGGCATCTCGGGTCGCCCCAACGTGGTCTGGTCGCGCGAGTTTGACCAGCCCATGCTGGGCCGCTTCGGCCACAAAGCAGGCAGCCCGACCCTGCGCCAGCAATCCGCTGATGCCGCGAACGGAGACATTGGCCTTTCGTCCACCTTGTTCCCCGCCCATTGGGGCGACTGCACCGAAGCCCAAACCGACTGTCGCACCGAACGCCATGGCGAGACTGAAGCGCAAGATGGGGTTGAACTGGGCGACAAGGCTTTGGAACTACTGACCACCTATGTTGCCATGTTGGCCCCTCCTGCCCGCCGTGACGCGGGCGACCCCGAAGTGCTGCGCGGGAAAGAGCTGTTCCACCAGTCCGGTTGTACTGCCTGTCACACCCCCGCCTTCGTCACCCATCGCTTGCCCGACGATCCCGCACGCTCATTCCAAATGATCTGGCCCTACAGCGACATGTTGTTGCACGACATGGGAGAGGGGCTGGCGGATCACCGGCCCGAGTGGCAAGCTGACGGGCAAGAGTGGCGCACGCCGCCTTTGTGGGGCATTGGCCTAACTGCCGAGGTAAGCGGCCAAAGCAGCTTTTTGCATGACGGGCGCGCGCGCACTTTACTTGAAGCCATCCTGTGGCATGGCGGCGAAGCCCAAGCTGCGCGGGAAACTGTGCGCCTGATGGACCCGACCGACCGTGCTGCACTGATCACATTTCTGGAGTCGCTCTGATGCGCCTTTTCACCTTTGTTGCTACCTGCCTTTTGCCCGCACAAATTCTGACCGCTCAGACCGACCAGCCGGTTGACCATTCCGCAATCGCGGCCCGCGTCATATCCGTGTTCGACGGCCAATTCGGTGCGTTCCGCGATGAAAGCGCGGGGCTGGCGGACGCCTCTGCCACGTTTTGTGACGGAGGTGCACGCGCACCCGTTCTAGAGGCTCTGGAAGCCACGTGGTTGGCATGGGCACCGTTGGACGCTTATCAATTCGGCCCGATCGAACAACAGGCTGCTGCCCTGACTGTAAACTTCTTTCCCGATAAGAAGAACTTCACGGGTCGCGCCCTGCATCAACATCTGAAACGGCCCGAAGCAGAACAGGGCGATCCCGCCATCGTCGCGGCCTCAAGCGCAGCGCTGCAAGGGCTTCCCGCCATAGAACGGCTTCTGTTTGAAGATCTTCAAACCTGCCCCGCACTGGTCGGCGTGACCGGCAATTTGGCCCGCATAGCAGGCGATCTGTACGATGGTTGGTTTGCGCCCGATGGTTGGGCCGATCTAGTTCGCACTACCGGACCGGAAAATGCCGTTTACCTTTCAAACAGCGAGTTCACCAAACAAGCGCTTACCGCCATCGACTTTTCGATCCTGCGCCTGAAGGACCATCGACTGGGTCGCCCGCTTGGCTCATATGAACGTGCATTTCCCAAGCGATCCGAGGCATGGCGCGCCGGGTTGACCAACCAGATCATGACCGCTCAGCTAATGGGCATTGCAGCCTTGATCGACCAAGGCTTTGGTGAAGCGGTGTCAGCCCCCGCACGCGATGAGGCGAGCAAGATAATTGCAGACTTGCGCACCCGCATCGAGGGCATAGGAGCGCCGCTGGCCGAGGCTGTAGAAGATCCGCTGATGCGCGTACGTATTGATGGCGTAATGACGAAGCTGGACCAACTGAAGTTCTACTTTGACGGCAAGATCGCCCCCAGCCTGGGGGTCGAGACAGGCTTCAGCGCGGGCGACGGAGACTAACCCATGCATCGCCGTGATTTCTTTCGCAGTGTGGTCGCCGGGCTTGGCACCGCCGCCCTGCCCCTTCCGGTATGGGCCGATGCTGGCGCACCGGATTTCGTGACCGCTGGGAACAAGCCCGACAACTCGACCTGGCTGGTTGGGTTAAGCGTTGCGGGCGACGTCCGGTTCCAAATCCCGATCCCCGGACGCGGCCACGCCGCATCACTTCACCCGACCCGGCCCGAAGCCGTCGCCTTCGCGCGCCGCCCCGGTCGGTTTGCCGTCATCATCGACTGCGCGGAAGGGGCCGAGTTTGCCCACTTGGAAAGCCCAAAGGGGCGGCATTTCTATGGCCACGGGGCGTTTTCACCCGACGGATCCCTGCTGTACACCACGGAAAACGACTATGACGCGCCCGCTGGTGTTTTGGGCATCTGGGACGCCTCGGACGGTTATAAACGGATCGGAGAGCTGCCCTCGGGCGGCATTGGACCGCACGAGGCTCTCACCCTGCCCGGCGGCGGGCTGGTCGTCGCGAACGGAGGCATCCAGACCCATCCCGACATGGGTCGCGCCAAGCTGAACCTTCCAGTGATGCAGACCAATCTAACCTATCTGGACGCGGGTGGCGTGATCACGGATCAAGTCGCGTTGGACGGCGAGATGCACCAGAACTCGATTCGCCATATCGCGCTGGATCATCAGGGTCACGTGGTTGCAGCACTGCAATGGCAGGGCGCGCCCACCAAGCAGGTGCCGCTGGTCCTGCGCCATGCACGAGGCACAGCGCCCGAGCTTCTGTCCCACCCGAACGAAACCCGTTTGAAAAACTATGCTGGGTCCATCGCCACCTGCGCCGACAGTGGCGAGATTGCCGTGACCGGTCCCAAAGGCAGCCATGTGCTGTTTTTCAACGCAGACGGCACGCCCAACGGATCGGCGCAGCACGGCACAGCCGCTGGGGTGGCCCGGTCACGAAACGGAGGCCTGATGATCACACGCGACGGAGGGCTGGTGCATCGCGTGGACGGAGTGGAAACGCTGGTTCCTGTGGCGGGCGATTGGGCATGGGACAACCATTTGGTTCCGATCTCCTCGGCCTGAATGCTCCTTGCTGTCTCTGCGAATGGTTAAGATATCTTCCACTTTCCCCTTATCTGAACGCAAAACGCACGTCATTCTGACCGCGATTTAGACAAGGAGTTACGACATGTCCCTTTTGCAATTGCTTCAACAAGCTCAGAACGGTCAGGGTCTTTCGGCGCTGGCAGAAAAGGTCGGTCTGGACGCAACACAGGCCGGAGATTTGACAAACCTGCTGGCCCCTGTGATCGGCAAAGCGGCGAAACAGCAAGCCGAAGGTGGCGAACTGGATTCTGTTCTGGGTGCACTGAAAGGCGAAGATCAAGCCGCAATGTTTGACGACGCCACCCAAGCCGCCAGCCCCGAAGGTGCTGCGCAGGGTGCAAACTTCCTGAACGGTCTGCTGGGCGAAAACGGCACCAACGCGCTGGCCGAGCAAGCCGCCGAACGTACCGGAATTGACATGGAACAGATCATGGCCTTCCTGCCCTCGCTTGGCGCGATGGCCCAAGGCGGTCTGCAAAAACAGGTGCCCGATGCCTCGATCGACGCGCTTCAGGCCACACAGTCGCAAGGCGGCGGCCTGATGGGTCTTGTTAGCGGCCTTCTGGGCGGCGGAAAAGAAGGCGGCCCGGACCTGTCCGCGCTGACCTCGCTTCTGGATGCAGATGGTGACGGTTCCGTGGTGGACGACATCATGGACAAGCTGAAGAAATAGGACCTAGTCCATAAACTCCCAACTGTCCGCCCCGTCAAACTGGCGGACAGTTGACGCGTCAATGACCCTAAGCGGCGCCATCCGCAGGTTCACCGCAAACCGATCTTGATCGGCGTTCTTTCCCGCACCCCAATGAGTGATACACCCACATGTTTTACAGGCGTGGAAGTCGATCATGTGATCGCCCCAGCTGTAGATCTTTGTATGATCCTGCCCGGTAAGGATCGCGCCTTCGTTGGGTGGGCAATGCGCCCACAGCGCACCATATCGACGGCACATGGAACAGTTGCAAGACACCACGAATTCCGGCTGGCTCACTTCAAACGTGACCGCACCGCAATGACACGCGCCTTGGATTCTACCGGACATTAGACACCTACTGCGCAACAGGTTGCACAACAAAAAAGGCCCCGCAATCGCGGGGCCTTTTGCCTGTGTCTAAACCGATCAGCCGTTCACGCGGATCGTTTCATTTTTCGGGTCATAGGGGCTGTCGACCGTGACCTCGGCGTCATACAGCGCGCCCATGATCTTGACCTTCAGCTTCTGGCCCGGCACCGCCAGTTCCGGCGGCAGATAGCCCATGCCAATCGACTTCTCAAACGCAACCGAATAACCGCCCGAGGTCAAGCGACCCACCTTCTTGCCATCCAAGAACAGCGCCTCGCGGCCCCACGGATCGGCATCATCCGGCCCGTCGATCAAAAGCGTGCAGCATTTGGCACGAATGCCGGTCGCCACCATGGCCTCTTTACCGTGGAAGTCTTTTTCCAGATCGATGAAACGCGGTAGGTCGGCCTCGGCCGGGGTTGCATCGCGGCCCAGCTCGGTTCCAAAGGCACGATAGGATTTTTCCTGTCGCAGCCAGTTCTGCGCACGTGCGCCAACCAGCTTCATGCCGTGTTTTTCGCCCGCATTCACCAGTAGATCCCACAGATAATTCTGCATCTCGATCGGGTGGTGAAGTTCCCAACCCAGCTCGCCGGTATAGGCCACGCGGATCGCATTCACCGGGCACATGCCCAGCTCGATCTGTTTGGCGGACAGCCAAGGGAACGCTTTGTTGGTCAGAGCGTTCTCCGGGTCTGCGTCAGTGATAATCTCTTTCAGAACGTCGCGCGATTTCGGACCGGCGATAGCAAAGACGCCCCACTGGGTGGTCACGTCTTGGATCTCGATATAGCCGAACTCCTCCATCTTATCCTCGGCCGCCTTGCGCAGGAAGTCGGCGTCATACTCTGTCCATGCACCGGCTGAGACGAGGTAGTAGCTGTTCTCGCCGTTGCGGACGATGGTGTATTCGGTGCGGGTGGTCCCTGCCGAGGTCAGCGCATAGGTCAGGTTGATCCGGCCAACGCGCGGCAGTTTGTTACAGGTGAACCAGTCCAGGAACGCGGTTGCACCGGGGCCTTTGACGACGTGCTTGGTGAACGCGGTTGCGTCAATCAGGCCAACGCCTTCCCGCACGGCTTTTGCCTCGTCCACGGCATACTGCCACCAGCCACCACGGCGGAACGAGCGGCTTTCTTCGTCGAAGTTCGAGGGCGCGTCGATGGGGCCGTAATAGTTCGGGCGTTCCCAACCATTTACCCACCCAAACTGAGCGCCTTTTTCTTTCTGGCGGTCATAAGCGGGCGAAGTACGCAGGGGCCGACAGGCCGGACGCTCTTCATCTGGGTGGTGCAGGATATAGACGTGCTCATAGCATTCTTCGTTCTTGCGTGCGGCGAACTCGGTCGTCATCCAGTTCGACGAATACCGTTTGGGGTCAAGCGACGCCATGTCGATCTCGGCTTCGCCATCGACCATCATCTGGGCAAGGTAATAGCCGGTGCCGCCAGCCGCGGTGATCCCGAAGCTGAAGCCTTCCGCCAGCCACATGTTGCGCAGGCCGGGGGCCGGACCCACCAGCGGGTTGCCGTCGGGTGTGTAGCAGATCGGGCCGTTGAAGTCGTCTTTCAGGCCCGATTCAGCGCAGGACGGTACGCGTTCGGCCATCGCCATATACTGGTCTGCAATCCGGTCCAGATCCAGCGGGAACAGGTCGGCACGGAAACTGTCCGGTACGCCATGCTCAAAGCGCGCAGGGGCACCGCGCTCATAGATGCCCAAGATCCAGCCGCCGCGCTCTTCGCGGGCATAGCTTTCGTTGTCGGCGTCGCGCACAACGGGGTGCTCGGGGTTGCCGGCTTCACGCCACTTCACCAACTCGGGATCTTTGTCCATGACGATGAACGTGTGCTCGACCGGGATGGCGGGCATTTTGATGCCCAGCATCTTGGCGGTGCGCTGCGCGTGGTTGCCTGATGCGGTCACGACATGCTCGGCGGTGATCACGACTTGCTCGTCCGACTCGATCAAGTTGCCGCCCTTCTCCACCATCTTGGTGCAGGTGACTTCCCAATGCGTGCCGGTCCAGTTGAACGCATCGGCTTGCAGCTTGCGCACGATTTCCACGCCGCGCTGACGCGCGCCTTTGGCCATCGCCTGCGTCACATCCGCCGGGTTAATGTATCCATCTTCCGTGTGGTACAAAGCGCCCTTCAGGTCCGAGGTTTCAATCAGCGGCCAGCGTTCCTTGATCTGGTCTGGGGACAGGAATTCGTAGTTGATGCCAACGGTATCCGCGGTCGAGGCATAGAGCTGATATTCATCCATACGCTCGTCGGTCTGCGCCATACGCAGGTTGCCTACCACGGCAAAACCCGCGTTCAGGCCGGTCTCTTCTTCAAGCGTTTTATAGAACTTGACCGAGTAGTCGTGGATGTGTGTCGTCGCATAGGACATGTTGAAAAGCGGCAGCAGACCGGCCGCGTGCCAGGTCGATCCCGAGGTCAGCTCGTCCCGCTCGATCAGCATCACATCATCCCAGCCCGCTTTGGCAAGGTGATAGGCGATCGACGTACCGACGGCGCCACCGCCGACGACAAGCGCTTTTACATTGGTTTTCATGGGGCGACTCCCTTGGGAAAAATCTGTTGCATCATAGATGCCGAAAGGCGCACGCAAGGTCCGAACCTGCCCGACCTTACACAGAATGAAAACGACATTCCTGTCAGTTTCAGCGTGCCAGTGCGTCCGCCAACTGGTCCACGGGGATCACGGGCGTGATCAGAGCCTCAAGCTCTTTGCGGCGTGGGTGGTCCGGAACGAACAGCGTCATGCACATATAGTCCTCGACCAAGGCCGCCTGCCCTTCGAAATTGTACGACAGAAACGCGCCGGGTTCGCGGCCCGGCCAGTAATAGGGATCGCCGGGCTGAAAGCTCTCGGCGCCTGATTTATAGGGGGTATAGCCGGTGCGGTCGCGGTTTTGCCATTGCCAGACATGCACCAGCTCATGCGCCATCAAAAGCGCGTGGGGCATGGGCAGACTTTTGGGCCAGCCTTCGAACATGTCATCGCGATAGTAATCGCGTTTCAGATAGATCTGATTCCACAAGACGAACCCCGCCGGGAAGGTCCATTTTCGGTCGGGTTGCGCCACGCGATCACAGACGGTTTTCGGAATCTCTCGCGCTGCGGTTTTGGGCGCGCCCTCGGGAATCGGATCCGGTTTTGGAAGTGGCAGAGCGCCGACCCCGGCGCGGACGCGGACCTTGCTGGTGTCGAGGCTGTCGCCAAACAGGGTCCGCGACATCTCGACCTCGTTGTCTGACAAGGGGCGCGAGCAGGCGGTTAAACAGATTAACGCGACAAGGGCGGCTTGTTTGAACATCTAAGACCCTTCGGATGGGTTCATTAAAGGTATCCGCCGCGCCGAACGCACTTTCGCGCCCACATAGAGCAACCCGACCGCCAGCCCGATAATCCCCGCCAGATACGAGGTATCATGCAACATCGCCGCGCGTCCAAATCCGATTGGGTCAGCAGCGGCCGCGGGGACCGGGATATGGTCCATCGGCGGAGTGAAGGCGAGGCTGACCAAGCCCAGCGCCAAAGTGATCGCAACCACCAGAAATGCCGCCTGCAAAAACACCCGCAGCGCCCGAGCGGGCGACGGGATGCCCAGCGTCATGACTGCAATTGGAATGCCGATTACCAACCCCATCCACCAGCTGGCTTGCCAGCCCACATAGCCCACACCAATGCGGCTCTGCAAAAGCTCGGGGATGCGAAACTGCTGGAACTTGAAGGTGTGAAAATAGTCCGGCCCGACTGTGAAACTAATCTGGTTATGCAAGATGCCATAGCCCCCTGCCAGAACACAGTCGAAGCTGACCATCACCGGAAGTGCCAAAAGGCGGTGCATAACGGATTACAGCGTCCCCGGCACGACCTGATCGGGCGGACGGTGGCCGTCGGCGAAGGTCTTGATGTTGATCAAAACCTTCTCGCCCATCTCGACGCGGCCTTCGATCGTGGCCGAGCCCATATGCGGCAGCGCCACCACGTTTGGCAGGTCACGCAGACGAGGGTTGATATCATATCCATGTTCGTAAACGTCCAGACCGGCGCCTGCGATCTCTCCGGCGCGGAGCATCCGGGTCAAGGCGTTTTCGTCGATCACCTCGCCGCGCGATGTGTTTACGATCACAGCGTCGGGCTTCATCAGCTTCAAACGCCGCGCATTCATCAGGTGGAAAGTTGACGGCGTGTGCGGGCAGTTGATCGACAGGATGTCCATCCGCGCGACCATCTGGTCAAGGCTCTCCCAATAGGTCGCCTCGTACTGTTCTTCGATCTGCTGGTGCAGCCGTTTGCGGTTGTGGTAATGCACCTGCATCCCAAAGGCCCGCGCCCGCGCGGCGACCGCCTGACCAATGCGGCCCATACCCAAGATGCCTACGCGACGGCCCTGAATGCGGTGGCCCAGCATGGCGGTAGGGGACCAGCCCTCCCACTTGCCGGACGCCATTACACGGATGCCCTCGGGGAAACGCCGGGTGACGGCAAGGATTAGCGCGATGGCCATATCCGCCGTGTCATCAGCTGACACGCCGGGCGTGTTCGATACCAGAATGCCACGCTGACGGGCCGAGCCCACATCAATATGATCAACCCCCGCGCCATAATTGGCGATCAAGCGCAGACGCTCGCCTGCGCCTGCCAGCATATTGGCGTCGATCTGATCGTTGATGGTGGGGACCAGCACATCACAGCGCTTCATCGCGTCTGCAAGCTCGGCTTGTGTCATGGGGCGGTCATCGTCCCGAAGCTCGACGTCGAACAATTCCATCATCCGGGTCTCGACAACTTCGGGCAACCGTCGCGTCACGACAACACTCAGACGTTCAGCACTCATGCCAGGCCTCCCTGTGGCTTTTCTTTTGCGCGTGTCCCTGACAAAGTGACAAGGAACGAGGCAAGGTACAAGCTCTCACCGGATCGTAGGCGAAATAAAATTACGCGGGCGGTGTTGGGCAGCAGGAGATCGGCGTGAGTTTTCGATTAGGCATCCGTTTTGCGGCGAGTGTTTTGGCCGTGTGTCTGGCTGTGCAGGTGGGGCACGCGGAATCTGAAACCGCGCCCGAGATTAAGCAAAAGCGTGGCGTTGTCACCAACCTGCCGATTCCTCGGTTCGTGTCCCTGAAAGGGTCAGAAGGCAACGTACGCCGCGGTCCGTCCCTGCGCCATCGCATCGACTGGGTGTTCAAACAGCGCGGAATGCCCCTGCGTGTCATTGGTGAATACGAACATTGGCGGCAAGTTCAGGATCGCGACGGCGTCGGCGGATGGGTGCATTACTCGCTTCTGTCGGGCGTGCGTACGGCAATTGTCGATCAGGATTTGATGCCGCTATACAGCCGCGCAGACCCGGAGAGCCAGATCAACGCCTATCTCGAGGCGGGCGTTGTTGCACGGATCGAAAGCTGCGGTCCGGTGTGGTGCCGCCTGAAGGCAGACGGCATTCGTGGTTGGACCACCAAAGAAACGATCTGGGGCGTTGGCCCGGATGAAGAGATCAAGTAGCGCTGACAACTTGCGCGCCTCGACTACGTGGGCTAGCCCAGACATATGAACAAACCTGACAGCACCAAACTGAATCTGTCCGCAGGCGCCGCATCGGCGCTTGTCGCAGTGACGCTTGTGGCGCTGAAACTGTGGGCGCTGGGGGAAACGCAGGCGCTTTCAGTTGCCGCGTCGCTGGCGGACAGCGCAATGGATTTGATGGTCTCGCTTGGGGCTCTGGCCGCGATCTGGTATGCAGCACGACCCGCAGACGAAGATCACGCCTTCGGCCATTCCTCGGCCGAGGATCTGGCAGCACTGGGGCAAAGCCTATTCATTTTGGTATCCGCCGGGATCATTGCATGGGCCGCTTTGGCGCGTCTGTTGTCAGGAGAGCCCGCACCGATCATGTCCCATGAAAGCGGGATTTTAGTGATGGTCGTGTCCATCGTGCTGACGCTTGCCCTTGTCTTGTGGCAGCGCCACGTGGCCACGCGCACAGGATCCGCAGTCGTGAAGGCCGACAGCCTGCATTATCTGGGCGACCTAATCCCCAACATTGGCGCGATCCTATCCCTTTGGGCCGCCGCGTGGTTCGGAATGGAGCAAATCGACAGCGTCGTCGCAATCGGAGCGGCGATCATGCTGGCCGTTGGCGCGCTGCGCATTTTCAAAACCGCGTGGGACGGGCTGATGGACCGCGCCGCTGATCCGGCCGTGATCGAAGGGGTCGAGTCCATTGCCCGCAACCACCCCGGCATTCACGGGTTTCACGATCTAAAGACCCGCCGGTCAGGCTCAATCACCTTTATCAACTTGCATATCGAGCTGGATGGGAGCCAAACGTTGGACGAAGCGCATTCCATCGGCGCCAGCCTGCGCCGCGCCATTCTGCACGCCTATCCCAACACGGATGTGTTGATCCACAAGGATCCTGTGGGGGTCGAAACACATCCGGACGACCCCCAAAAGACTTAAGCCAACCCGCGCCCTTTCAGAAGCGGCTCGACCCCGGGCAAACGCCCCCGGAACGCGGTGTAAAGGTCTGCCGCATCGATCGATCCACCTTTGGACAGGATGTGTTCCTCTAACTTCTCGGCCATCGCGGGGTCGAACGCATCGCCGGTTTCGGTGAACGCATCAAAGGCGTCGGCGTCCATGACTTCGGACCACATGTAGCTGTAATAGCCCGACGAATAGCCGTCGCCCGCGAAGACATGGGCGAAATGCGGGGTAGCGTGGCGCATGCGGATCGCGGCGGGCATATCAATGCGGGCCAGCGTTTCGGCCTGCGCCTGCATCGGATCGGCAGGGGCCGCGCCGTCATGGAAATCCAGATCCACGATGGCCGAGGACAGAAACTCGACCGTTTGGAACCCGGTATCGTGCGTGGACGCGGCCAACAGCTTGTCCAACAGCGCCTTCGGCATCGCCTCGCCCGTTTTGGCGTGGGTGGCAAACTTGCCCAACACTTCGGGCACCTCCAGCCAGTGTTCATACAGCTGGCTTGGCAGCTCGACGAAATCTCGTGCCACGGACGTGCCCGAGATCGACGGATAGGTCACATCGGACAGCATCTGGTGCAGCGCGTGGCCAAACTCGTGAAATAGCGTCCGCGCATCATCCCAAGACAGAAGGCCGGGCTGGCCGTCCTCGGGCTTGGCGAAGTTGCAGACGTTTACAACGATGGGCCGGATGTCGCCTGCCAGCTTCTGTTGGCTGCGCATCGCTGAACACCACGCGCCCGAGCGTTTGGACCCACGGGCAAAATAGTCGCCCACGAAAACCGCGATATGTTCGCCATCGCGGGTCACTTCCCACGCGCGGGCATCCGGGTGATAGAGCGTCACATCCAAAGGCGAGAACTCCAACCCAAACAGGCGGTTTGCAGTGTCAAAGGACGCCTCGATCATGCGGTCCAGTTGCAGGAATGGTTTGATCTCGGCCTCGTCCAGATCATGTTCGGCCTCACGCCGGCGTTCCGCGTAAAAGTGCCAGTCCCACGGCTCCAAATCACCATTATGACCGTCAGCATGCAGCATATCTGTCATTCTGGCCGCATCTTTGTTCGCGGCGTCGCGGGCCGGTTCCCAGACTTGCATCAGCAAATCGCGCACCCGGTCAGGGGTGCCCGCCATCTCGGTTTCCAGTTTGAAGGCAGCGAAGCTATCATAGCCCAAAAGCCGCGCCCGTTCCTCGCGCAGTTTTAGTGTTTCAGCAGCAATAGCACGGTTGTCCGTGTCGCCGCCGTTTGCGCCACGCGCGGTGTAGGCTTCATAGGCTTTCCGGCGCAAATCGCGACGGGTGGAGTGCTGCAAGAACGGCGTGATGACCGAACGCGATAGCGTAACGGCAGGGCCATCCACGCCCTTCTCGGCCCCAGCAGCGCGGGCGGCGTCCAGTACGAAATCGGGCAGACCTTCCAAGTCACCTTCGCCCAACGGCATGAACCAGCTACGCTCGTCCGCCAAAAGGTTCTGTGTGAATTCGGTTCCCAGCGTGGCGAGGCGCTCTAACACCTCTTTCAACCGATCCCGATCCGCGCCTTCAAGCAGCGCGCCCGAGCGCACGAAACGGCGGCGGGTCAGCATTAGAACACGCGCCTGTTCATTAGTCAGACCCAGCGTGTCGCGGGCCTGCCACAACGTCTCGATCCGCTGAAACAGCGCCGCGTTCATCGTCACCTCGGACGAAAACGCCGCCAGAAGGGGCGAGAATTTGCGCTGCAATTCCTCACGCGCAGGGCTGCTGTCAGCGCCCGCCACATTGTAAAACACACCCAACACACGGTCGAGCGGCGCGTCGGAAAGCTCTAACGCTTCGATCGTATTGGCAAATGTCGGCGCATCCGGGTTGTCCGTGATGGCTGCAATCGCCGCACGAGTATCGTCGAGTGCCGCATGGAACGCCGGTTCGAAATCAGCGTCGGTGATCTGGGCGAAGGGCGGCAGGTCAAAGGGCGTGTCCCAAGCGGACAGAAGCGGGTTGGTCATGGGGATCTCCTTTGAGGGAAAGCTAGGGGGAGAGGGAGGGGAATGGAAGGGGGACCGTCAAGGTGGTTGCGAGACATCGTTTTAGCCAACGACAATCGGCCACTCAGTCAATCGCCTCCGTCTCCATCCCCATCGGAGTCCCATGCTCCGCCCGGCTCTGATGGATCTTGAAGCGATGTTCTTTCGCCGCCGTGCCATTCAATCCAGACATAAACACCGTCACCACGGCGACGAAGAGACTTACGGCGGACACGATTTCGATAGATTGTGAACGTCAACACACATGCGACCAAAACCGCGCCAATAAAGCTGAACTGCCAGCCATTTTCGGAATCCCAGCTAAGCAATAGCCTCTCCTACAATGTTGCTATTCTTAATCAGTTGCAACCCTGACGCGAGAATGCAAGTCTCATGATAGACATCATGATCACGAGCAGCACAAATCGACGCGACAGCAGTTTTTTCTCGCATCAACCACAACACTCGCACCCCTCGCGCCGCTTCGTCTTGATCACTCGCGTCTCGGCATACATCGCGTCATAGATCAGCATCCGACCGCGCAGGCCCTCGCCCGCGCCGGTGATTTCTTTCACCGCCTCCGTCGCCATGATGCCGCCGATGATGGCAGGCAGCGGACCTACGACGCCGGCTTCTGAACAGGACGAGGCCAAACCGGGGGCCGGGGCTTCGGGGAAGATACATTGATAGCAGGGCGCGCCGTGGGCCGGGTCGAAGGTCGAGACCTGCCCTTCCCATTGGCTGAGCGCGCCACCAATGACTGGCTTGCCCAGTTTGGCGGCGACGCGGTTCACCAGATATCGCGTCTCGAAATTGTCCGAGCCTTCGAGGATCAGATCGTAATCCGCCAGAAGATCCTCGGCGATGTCTTCGGTCAGTCGGCGATTATAGGGCTCTACCTCGATCGCAGGGTTTTGGGCGCGCATGGCGGCCTCGGCCGAGAAGACTTTAGGAATGCCGACGTCGGCGTCGCGGTGGATCACTTGCCGTTGCAGATTGGAATTATCGACCACATCATCGTCAATCACGCCAATGGTGCCGACGCCTGCCGCAGCCAAATACAAAAGCACGGGCGAGCCAAGACCGCCCGCGCCGACGACCAGGACGCGGGCCTCTTTCAGGGCAACCTGCCCCGGCCCGCCGATCTCACGCAGTACGATATGGCGGGCATAGCGGTCCAGCTCGGTATCCGTGAAGGGGCCGTCATCAGTGTCGGCTTTGGGGGCCGCAGGTGCGCGGGCGCGAAGCCACGCCAGCCCGCGCGCATAGAGCGCCGCCAGACCGATCCCGGCAAAGAACACCGCCCAGATGGTGAAGTTCCCACCAAGGCTGGCGGTGATTGGATTGCCCGCAGGCAGGACCGAAAAGCTAAGCAAGATGACTGCCGCCATAAGCCCGGTCAGGAACCAGCGCTGCAGCTTCGAGAAGCCCATATACGCACCGCCCAGCCAGATCAGCGCCAATATCAGCAGCACCCAAATCATGTCAGCCGCGCCCGGTGGACCCAAAGCCGCCCGCGCCGCGCGAGGTGTCGCTGAGGTCACCCACCAAGGTAAACCCTGCCTGTTCCACGGGCGCAACAACAGCCTGCGCGATGCGCTCGCCATGACCGATGGTGAAGGACTCGGCACCCAGATTGATCAGGATCACCCCAAGCGGCCCGCGATAGTCGCTGTCGATTGTACCCGGCGCATTGGCCAGCGTTACGCCATGCTTGGCCGCAAGGCCCGAGCGCGGACGGATCTGCATTTCAAACCCATCCGGGATCTCAACACGCAATCCGGTGGGCACGATGCGCCGCTCCATCGGAGCCAGAACCCAGCCCTCAGTCCTATCCGCCTCGGGCAGGTTGGCACGCAGATCAGCGCCAGCGGCCCCAGTCGTCTCATACGATGGCAGCGCCACGGACACATCCGCGCCGTCGTCCCGAACTACTTTGATTTGCGGCATCTGCCCCTCATTTTCTTGTCCCAAATACCTCCGCCGGAGGCATGAAATCTAATCCGCCAGCTCATCCGCGATCCGCGCCGCCAGTTGGCGGGCGACGTCATCCTTGCTCATGCGCGGCCAGACATCCGCGCCGCCTTGACTGATCAGGGTCACAGCATTTTCAGACCCGCCCATGATCCCGGTTTCCGGGCTGACATCATTGGCGACGATCCAATCACAGCCTTTGCGTTCGCGCTTGGACGTGGCGTTGGCCATGACGTCATCGGTTTCGGCGGCAAAGCCCACAACCAGCTCGGGGCGGCCCTTCTTCATCTTGGAGACCCGGGCAAGAATATCCGGGTTTTCGTCAAACTTCAGAACCGGCAGGCTGCCCTTGCCATCTTTCTTGATCTTGCTTTTCGACGCCGATGCGACACGCCAATCGGCCACAGCGGCTGCAAAGACGGCGGCATCGGCGGGCAAAGCGGCCTTCACGGCTTTCAGCATTTCTTGCGCGGTTTGCACTTTTACCACATTCACCCCCTCGGGCGGCGGCACGTCCGCCGGGCCGGTGACAAAGGTCACATCCGCCCCAAGCGCTGACAAAGCGCGGGCAATTGCCGTTCCCTGCGCCCCGGACGAGCGGTTGGCGATATAGCGCACCGGGTCGATCGGTTCATGCGTCGGGCCCGAGGTGACAAGCACATGCTTGCCTGTCAGGGGGCCATCCATCAGGGCCGCTTCGACGGCCGACACAATCTCAAGCGGCTCGGACATGCGGCCCGGACCGAACTCGCCACAGGCCATGGCGCCTTCGTTCGGGCCAACGAACAGAACGCCGTCGCCTTTCAATGTTTCGACATTGCGTTGACAGGCAGGGTGTTCCCACATGCGCACATTCATCGCCGGCGCAACCAGCACGCGCTTGTCCGTCGCCATCAATAGGGTCGAGGCCAGATCATTCGCAAGCCCCCCCGCCATCTTGCCCAGAAGGTCCGCCGTGGCGGGCGCGGCGACCACCAGATCGGCCGCGCGCGACAGCTCGATATGGCCCATCTCGGCCTCGTCGGTCAGGTCAAACAGGTCAGTATATACCTTGTTGGCCGCCAGTCCCGACGCGGATAAAGGCGCCACGAATTCCTGCCCAGCTTTGGTGATCACGGGCGTCACCTCGGCCCCGCGTTCGCGCAGACGCCGGATTAGGTCCAAGGATTTGAAGGCAGCGATACCGCCGCCGATGATCAGAAGGATGTGTTTGCCTGCCAGCATGGGGATCCCCTTTGAAGTATCTTCAAACAGTTACGGGACCGCAGCCTGCCTTTCAATGGGCAGGTTCTATTTGAACTGATCGCAAGGGTCCGGTCGTTCAGGCGCGGCGGCGTCCAGAATGATGTCAAACCCACCCTCGGGCGGCACGCCATCCTCGCCCTGCCCGACCGCAATCACGTCCAATTCCGGCGCGACGCGCGACAGATAGGATGGCACGCCCCAATCCTTGCGCGCATGGCCGTTGCCGGTAATGACGACGACTGGCCCGTCGGTTTGGTCAACCGCCTGCACCACACCTGCTGCCAGCGTCGCATCGCGCAGGCGCTGCACTTCGATCATGCCGCCCATCATCTCGCGTGGCATGGCGTCGCAATGGGCTTGAAACTGAAGCTCGATACGTTGGGAGCGTTGATCTTCCGGCAAGTCATCCACCAACCCATAGGCAACTGCATCCCCTTGAAAATGCGCGGAAACGCCTTCGGAATAGGTAGCACGCGCGACCTCGCGCGGGACGGCAGCACCAACGATCGGACCAGTATGGGCCTGAAAAATCGGCAGATACATCTGGAAATCAGGCCAACCGGTTTCGGCCCAAGCGTCGGCATAGCCCGCGGGGTTAGCCGCCAAGTCGGTGGCATCCTCGGCCCCCAGCATCTCGATCACCAGAGCGGCGGGCGACAGGGCGTCGACGATCTGTGCCTGTGTGGCGTGGTGGGTGGGGTTGTCGTGCACCTCGCCCACGATCACGACATCAGCAGCCTTAAGGCGCGCCAGATCATCGGCGGTCAGCGCAATGTCTTGCGCAAGTGCAGGGGTCGCAAGCGGGATCAGGGCGACAAAAAACTGTTTCATGGCCTGACGTTAGGACGGACAGCCGCAGACCACAAGCGGTTTCGCCTTGACGCACTATAGCCGGCAATGTCACGTCAATTGCATGAGCATTTCTCTTCCTCACTTGACCCTTGTTCTGGGCGGCGCGGCCTCTGGCAAGTCGGACTATGCCGAGCGGCTGGTCACAGCCACCAAGCGCCCGATGCTGTATATCGCCACGGCGCAGTCCTTTGACGCGGAAATGGAAGATAAGATCACCCGCCATCAAGCGCGGCGCGGGGACGGGTGGCGAACTATTGAGGCGCCGATGGACGCCGCAGACGCCTTTAATTGCGCACAGGAAAACGAAGTCGTCTTGTTCGATTGCGCGACCATGTGGCTGTCGAACCAATTGTTCGCCGAGGCTGATCTGGGCGCGGCCGAGACCGCATTGTTCACGGCCATGTCCGACTGCGCGGCCCCCGTCGTCGTCGTCTCGAACGAAGTCGGCGCGGGCATCGTGCCGGAAAATGCTCTGGCACGACGCTTTCGACAGGCGCAAGGAGAGCTGAACCAGCGGATCGCACAGCGCGCGAATCTGGTGGTCACCGTGATGGCGGGGCTACCTTTGACCCTTAAAGGTACTCTCCCGGACGGCGCGCCATGACAACGCCGGTCACATGGTGGTGGGTGCGCCACGGACCCACACACGCCAAGAACATGGTGGGGTGGCGGGATTTGCCTGCGGACTTGTCGGACACGGCGGGTTTGGCCCGGCTGTCAAATCATCTGCCCGACGATGCTGCAGTGGTTTCCAGCGACCTGATCCGCGCCACCGCCACCGCAGATGCCATTCAAGCCGGGCGTACGCGTCTGTCGCATCATCCTGACCTGCGTGAGTTTCACTTCGGCGATTGGGACGGGGTCGGCTGGAACGAGATCGCGACCCGCGACCCGGACCTGTCGCGCGCTTTTTGGGAAACGCCGGGCGATCACCAAGCGCCCGGTGGTGAAAGCTGGAACCAGCTGTCAGCACGGGTTTCGGGTGTGGTGGACCGGCTGAACGGCGCGGGTCACAGCAACATCATCGCCGTCGCCCATTTCGGTGTGATCTTAACCCAGATTGCGCGGGCGGGTGGCATGACGGCCTATCAGGCGCTGGGTCATAAGATCGACAACCTGTCTGTGACGCGCCTGAATTGGGACGGGGCCGGCTGGTCTGTTGGGGCGATCAATCACCTGCCGTGAACGATAGCGTCACAAATTGGAAATTGCGCGCGTCGCATCCATCGTTACGCTAAGCCCATGACCTATGACCTTTATATCGGAGACCAGAGCTTTTCCAGCTGGTCCCTGCGCGGTTGGTTGATGTTCGAGGCATTCAACATCCCCTTCCGCTCGCATCTGGCGGGGCTGTATAGCGGCACCTTGAAAGAAGATCTGGCCGAACTGGCCCCGGCCCGATTTGTGCCGGTAATGAAAACGCCTGAAGGTGTACCCGTGGGCGACACGCTGGCGATGGCCGAAACCTTGGCCGAGCGTCACCCGGATGCGGGACTGTGGCCAGCAGACCCTGCAGCGCGCGCCTTGGCGCGGTGGCTGGTGGCGGAAATGCACTCGGGCTTTGGTGCGTTGCGCGGGGATTGCCCGATGCAGCTGTTAGGTGTTGTCGAGGGTTTTAAACCTTCAGACGCGGTTCTGGCAGATCTGGCACGGATCGAAGAACTTTGGACCACCGCGCGCGCGAAATTCGGACGCGATGACAGCCCATGGCTGTTCGGGGATTACTCGCTGGCGGATGTGTTTTACGCCCCCGTTGCCGCGCGGATTGCCGGTTTTGGCTTACCTGTCAGCGCAGACGCTCAGACCTATGTCGCGGCGCATCTGGCAGAACCCGCGTTTCGAAAATGGCGGGCCGAGGGGCTTTTGAAGTCCTATGACCCGGTGCCCTATATCGACGGTTTACCCCTGTCGGATTGGCCCGACCCCGCTTAAACACTGTTGTTGATCGGGGCGCGTTAACCCTTTGATAACCATGCCGGTCTAGCCTGCCCGAAAAGGGGCAGGTTGGATCATGGTCGCACGTATCAGCACGGTAGCGTTCGAAGGCATCGACGCCAAAATAGTCGAGGTCGAATGCGCCCTATCGCCCGGCTTGCCGGGCTTTGCCATCGTCGGACTGCCGGACAAGGCCGTGTCGGAAGCCCGCGAACGCGTGCGCGCGGCGTTGGCGTCGATGTCGGTCGCCCTACCGCCGCGCAAAATCACAATCAACATGTCCCCCGCCGACATGCCCAAGGAAGGGTCGCATTTCGACCTGCCCATCGCGTTGGCCCTGCTGGCCGAGGCCGGATTGATCCCGCGCGAAGAACTGGCAGGCACACTGGCCATCGGAGAGCTGTCGCTGGACGGTTCCCTGATCCCCGTTCTGGGCGCCCTGCCCGCCGCGCTGGCCGCTGCCGAACATGAGCTGGATTTGATCTGCCCCAAGGCCTGCGGCGCCGAGGCCGCGTGGATCGATGCCACCAAAGTACTTGCGGCAAACAGCCTTGCGGGCATGTTGCAGCATTTCACCGGCCAGTCGCCGATCGTGCCAGCCACAGCCGGGCAGGTCACGACGCAAGCCACCTCCAAGGACATGGCTGAAGTGAAAGGGCAAGAACGCGCCAAGCGGGCGCTCGAGATCGCTGCCGCCGGACGTCACCACCTGCTGATGATCGGACCGCCAGGGTCCGGCAAGTCAATGCTGGCCGCGCGCTTGCCCGGCATCCTGCCACCTTTGTCGGCACGCGAAGCGCTTGAAACATCTATGATCCATTCCGTATCCGGCCTTCTGGATGCGGGCGGGATCTCGAAAACCCGTCCTTTCCGCGCGCCGCATCACACGGCTTCCATGGCAGCGATTGTCGGCGGCGGACGGGGTGCAAAACCGGGTGAAATCAGTCTGGCCCATAACGGCGTGCTGTTTATGGATGAGTTCCCCGAGTTCAACCGCCAGACATTGGAAACCCTGCGCCAGCCTTTGGAAACCGGAGACGTCACCGTCGCCCGCGCCAACGCACATCTACGCTATCCCAGCCGCTTCCTGCTGGTGGCCGCCGCGAACCCCTGCAAATGCGGATACCTGACGGATGCGGCGCGTGCCTGCAACCGCGCACCAAATTGCGGAGCGGACTATATGAGCAAGATCTCGGGGCCATTGCTGGACCGGTTTGACCTGCGGCTCGAAGTGCCTCCGGTCAGCTTTCAGGATCTTGATCTGCCCGCAACAGGAGAGCCGTCCTCGGTCATTGCCAACCGCGTGGCCGAGGCGCGGGCGCGTCAATTGGAGCGCTACGCAGACCATCCAAACGTGACCACAAACTGCGACATCGAAGGCGATCTGCTCGGACAGGTGGCAACGCCCGATCAGGACGGGCGCGAGATTTTGAACAAGGCTGCTGACCGGTTCGGCCTATCCGCACGTGGCTACCACCGCGTGCTGCGCGTGGCGCGCACAATTGCAGATCTGGACGGGGCGGATCATGTGGGCCGTAGACATGTCGCCGAGGCACTAGGCTATCGACTTGTCGGTCAGTCGGCCTGACCCTCAAGCGCCGTCGTAATCGCCTGCGCGATACGGGTAACGGATTGATTTGCTTCAGGCAATTTCCCTGCAAACATCTGCCAGACATGGGGCAGCCCGTCGGCCTCTTGCAAATCAACAGACACGCCCTGTTCTTTCAGCACCTTCGCCATGCGGCGCGCGTCATCCAGAAAAATCTCGGACCGGCTAACGGCAATCAGCACGGGCGTCGCCCCGGCAAACTCGGCAAAAAGCGGACTGGCGCGGGGGTCACGTGGGTCGGCTTCACCAAGGTAATAGGTGGCCAACTCGCCCATCCGTTCGGCGGGCAGGACCACTTCGGTTGCGTCATTATCGCGAATGGATGCACCGCTGGCAGTCATGTCGGTTAAAGGGGAAAGGGCGATGGTCAGAACGGGTTTCGGCAAGCCCAGCGCAGTGATTTGCGACAGCAACACCAGCGCCAATCCACCGCCGGCGCTGTCTCCACCAAGGATGATAGGTCGGTCTGGATGGGCCGTTATCACATCGCGATAGACGGCCAGCGCGTCATCCGGGGCGGCGGGAAAGAGATGCTCGGGGGCCAGTCGATAGTTGGGTAAAAGCGCCCGCAACCCTGCCGCCCGCGCGATACGCCCGACCATATTGCGCACGGTATTGGGCGAGCCGAAGAAATAGCCTCCTCCGTGGAAATACAGCAAGATCGGCGCGTTGTCGGATACACCCGGATCAATCTCCATCACCGGGCGGGTCATGTCATGCCACGTGAATCGCAACCCGCGCGGAGGGTGCAGCGAAAGGCGCGTCACCCACTCGAACCGTTTGCGCACGCGATCCACGGTTTCGGGCGTGGCGCGAGTCAGCGCCCGACGTTCCGTCAGGCGCAGCCACAAGTTCAAGGGGCGGCGTAACCAGCTCATGCGCGGCGGGCTTCGATGGCTTGCCAGATCTTCTCGGCGACATTGGTGCCGTCGAACCGCTCGAGCTCTTGAATGCCGGTGGGCGAGGTCACGTTGATCTCGGTCAGATAGTCTCCGATCACGTCAATGCCGACAAAGATCTGACCCTTTTCACGCAGAAGCGGGCCGATGGCCGCGCAGATCTCGAGGTCGCGCTCGGTCAGGCCGATCTTCTCGGGCCGTCCGCCCACATGCATGTTCGAACGCGTCTCGCCCGCAGCTGGAACGCGGTTGATGGCGCCCACGGGTTCACCATCCACAAGGATCACGCGCTTGTCACCGTTCGAGACATCGGGCAGGAATTTCTGCGCGATCAAAGGCTCACGATTGATACCTGCGAACAGCTCGTGCAGGGACGCAAGGTTGCGGTCGTTTTCGTCCAGACGGAACACGCCTGCGCCGCCATTGCCGTAAAGTGGCTTCAGGATGATGTCGCCATGAGCGTGTTTGAACGACTTCAGGGTTTCGAAATCGCGGGCGATCATGGTGGGGGGCGTCAGGTCGGGGAATTCCAGAACCAGCAGTTTTTCGGGATAGTTGCGAACCCAGAACGGATCATTCACCACCAGCGTGTCGGGGTGGATCATATCGAGGATATGGGTCGTGGTGATATAGCCCATGTCAAAGGGTGGATCCTGACGCAGCCAGACCACATCCATGTCTGCCAGATCAATGTCCTGAAGCTCGCCCAGCGTGAAGTGATTGCCCTGCTCGCGCCGAACAGACAGCGGCCAGCCGCGCGCTATGACGCGACCCTCGCGATAGGAAATCTGATCCGGCGTATAGTAGAACAAACTATGCCCGCGCGCTTGTGCTTCTTCCGCAATGCGAAAGGAACTGTCGGCATTGATGTCGACATGTTCAATCGGGTCCATTTGGATGGCAACTTTAAGCGACATTTGGGGCTCCGTCTGAATTCAGTCCCCCATAAATGGGGCAGAGCGGCCTGCGGCGCAATGGGGTCAACGCCCCATTTCAGCATCGCTTTCAGTATCCCAGCGCATTTTCGACGATTTGGATTTCCCCAGCACCGTTCACAAGCGCCACATCGAAGCGGCTGGGGGTCAGATCCCCTTTGGGTTCGCCACTCAGAAATTCAGCAGCCGTTTGATGCAGCCGCTTGATCTGCGCTTTGGACAGGGCTTCGGCAGCGCGCAGGAAATCGCGAGATTTCTTAACCTCAACGAAGATGACTTCGTCGCGATCTCGCACAATCAGGTCAATCTCGCCCCGTTTGCCGCGCCAACGGCGAAACGCAATTTGCCGCCCACCGTCCTGATATACGCGCGCCACGCTGTCTTCGGCAGCGATGCCGGACAGGTACGAGACCATACCGCTCATCCCTTGCGGTCCAAAGTTAGCGCGGTTTGATAGACCTTTCGGCGTGGCAGGCCGGTGGCCTGTGTCACCATCGCAACCGCATCTTTCATCGTCATATCTTGCAAGGCTGTCCCCAGCATCTGTTCAAGATCCACTTCTTCATCGCCCGCTTCGGCTGGCCCCAACACAAGGGCGATTTCACCCTTCAACGTCATGTCCGCGATTTGGTCGTTCAGGTCTTGGACCGTTCCGCGTCGGATTTCTTCGAATTTCTTGGTCAGCTCCCGACAAATGGCAGCAGAGCGTGACTTGGCTTCAGTTGAGCACAAATCTGTTAGCAGCCGGTTAATGCGCTTGGGGCTTTCATAGATGATCAGGGTGGCGGGGATGGCCAGAAGCTCGGACAGCCATTTTTGGCGTGCGCCTTTGGCCGTCGGGGCGAAACCTGCAAAGCAGAATCGGTCGGATGGCAGGCCCGATAGGCTGAGCGCGGTGATCGCGGCGGTAGCGCCCGGAAGCGCGGTGACAAAGCCGCCCTCTTGCGCCACATCCCGCGCCAAAGCAAAGCCGGGATCAGCCACCAACGGGCTGCCCGCTTCGCTGGCATAGGCCACGGATTTCCCCTGCCCGATCAGTTTCATGATCCCATCGCGTCCAGCCTGACCCGAGTGGTCGTGATAAGCAATGAGCTTTCGATCGCCCAACGCGATCCCATGGATTTCAAGCAGCTTACGGGTGGTCCGCGTGTCTTCGGCGGCGATCACATCGGCTGAAGCCAGCACGTCCAAGGCACGAAGGGTAATGTCGCGCGCGTTTCCGATGGGGGTCGCGACCAGATAAAGTCCGGGTTCAAGGGGAGTAATCAGGGGTTTCACACTGGACCTGTCTGTTCTGAGGGTTATTATGGCGCGGTCTGTCGGGGTGCGTTCTGCCTCGCCCGGGAAAGGATATTGTATGTTTGCCGTTTTCGCACGCACCCGCAAGGCGCTGGGTGCACTGACCGCCATTGTGTCGCTGTCCGCCCTTGCCGCCTGTAACGTCGCAGCCCCGCAAGTTGGCCAGAATATCAACACCTCGAAACCCGTGCCTGTTGCGCTTTTGGTGCCGTCAGGGTCGGGATCGGCCAATGACGCGAATCTGGCACAATCGCTGGAAAACGCGGCCCGTCTGGCGATGTCTGAACTGTCGGGTGTCCAGATCGACCTGCGTGTCTACAGCACCGCAGGCAACGCGAATCAGGCAGCGTCCATGGCCACGAAAGCTGTGAACGATGGTGCGAAGATCATTCTTGGGCCGGTCTTTGCCCAAAGCGCCAATGCGGCCGGTGTGGCTGTATCCCGTCGAAACGTGAACGTACTAAGCTTCTCGAACAATCCCAGCATCGCAGGCGGCAACGTTTTCATTCTGGGCAACACCTTCCAGAACACCGCCAACCGCCTGACCCGCTATGCCGCACGTCAGGGCAAAGGCCGTATCATGGTTCTGAACGGCAATGATCAGGCCGAAGCACAGGGACGCGCAGCCATTCAAGCCGCGATCCAAAACTCGGGCGCGACGCTGGCGGGTTCAGCCTCGTTCGAGCTGTCGCAAAACGGCATTGTCAACGCCCTGCCCGGCATCAGCGCGCAGGTGCGCAGCTCGGGTGCGCAGTCGGTCTTCCTGACCTCGGGCACCTCGGGTGCGCTGCCCTTCCTGGCGGGCCTGCTGCCTGAAAATGGCGTCGATCCCGCAAGTGTCCAATATATCGGCCTGCAGCGTTGGGATATCCCTTCGAACGCGCTGGCACTGCCCGGCCTGCAAGGCGGCTGGTTCGCCATCCCGGACCCAGCGCTGAGCAACCGTTTCGCAGGGCGCTACCAGGCCAAATACGGTGCGGCCCCGCACCCGATTGCAGGCCTTGCCTATGATGGCGTCGCTGCCATTGGCGCGCTGGTGAAAGCGGGCAAGGCCAATGCCTTGACCACCACCGCGCTGACCCAACCGCAAGGCTTCGTTGGCGTGAACGGCATATTCCGTCTGCGTGGCAACGGCACCAATGACCGCGGCTTGGCTGTCGCCCAGATCCAGAACGGTCAGGTCGTGATAATCGACCCCGCACCCAGAAGCTTCTCCGGTGCCGGTTTCTAAAGCAGACCGGACGGATCCGGACCAAATGGCGGGGCGGTTAATCTGCCCTGCCGAAGAGATTCTTGACGAAAATGCCCTGTGGCAACGGCTTGAACACGCGTTCGAGGACGCCAAGGGTGCGTCAGAAATTCGCAAGCTGACCGTCGAAGCCCTGCGCGCCAGCATGAAGGACGGTCGCGCCGCGATTGCCGAGGCGCTGTCAAAGACACCCTTGGATGCCTATGGCGCCACAGCGGCCTATAGCCACCTGACCGATTGCGTTGTGCGCTGCGTTCATCGTGTCGCGACCCAACGCCTGCATCCTCTGCCTCTGCCCACCACGTCAGAACGCATCGCGGTTATTGCCGTAGGCGGCTTTGGACGTGGAGAGATGGCGCCACAATCGGACGTGGATCTGCTGTTCCTGACGCCCTACAAAATCACCCCTTGGGCTGAGAGTGTCATTGAAAGCATGCTTTACATGCTGTGGGATCTGCGGCTGAAAGTCGGCCATGCCTCGCGTACGATCGATGATTGCCTGCGTTTGGGTCGCGAGGATTACACCATCCGCACGGCACTGCTGGAGCAACGCCCAATCTGTGGCGACGCCGAGCTCGCGCAGGATCTGGACGATCGTCTGTGGAAGGATCTGTTCAACGGCACCTTGGCCGAGTTCATCGAAGCCAAGCTGGCAGAACGCGACACGCGCCACGTCAAACAGGGGCAGCGGTATGTGGTCGAACCCAATGTGAAAGAGGGCAAGGGCGGGCTGCGCGACCTGCAAACGCTGTTTTGGGTCGCCAAATATCAGCACCGCGTGGCCCACCCGTCCGAACTGGTGTCAAAAGGCGTCTTCACCGAAGACGAGTTCGAGACCTTCCGCGAGGCTGAAAGTTTCCTGTGGGCAGTGCGCTGCCAGCTACACCTTCTGACCAATCGCCCCTCAGATCAGCTGACCTTTGACCTACAGGTCGAAGTGGCTGATCGCTTGGGCTTTAAGGACACCGGAGGCCGTCGCGCGGTCGAACACTTCATGCAGGTCTATTTCCGCCATGCCACACAGGTGGGCGACCTGACACGGATCGTGCTGACAGCTTTAGAGGCACAGCACCTTAAGAAAGAGCCGCGATTGATGCGGTTACTAAAACGGCGTCGCAAGTTGAAAGACGGCTTCGTTGAACGACAGGGGCGTCTGGATGTCGCGGACGACGACGCGTTCCTGTCCGACAAGGTAAACCTTCTGCGGATTTTCGAAGAAGGCTTGCGCACGGGGATGTTGATCCACCCGCACGCGATGCGGCTGGTCTCGCATAATCTGCATCTGATTGATGACGAGGTGCGGGGCAACAAAGAAGCCATCCGCATTTTCCTTGATCTGCTGTTGAAACATGGCAACCCCGAACGCGCGCTGCGCCGGATGAACGAGCTGGGTGTACTAGCCGCCTTCATCCCAGAATTCGAGCCCATCGTGGCGATGATGCAGTTCAACATGTATCACTCATATACGGTGGACGAGCACACGATTCAGGTGATTTCGAACTTTGCTCAGATCGAGCGGCACGAGCTGGAAGACGAACTGCCGATCAGTTCGGAAATCCTGGACAAGGGCGTCAATCGCAAGACCCTGATGGTGGCGATGCTGCTGCATGACATCGGCAAAGGTCGGCCGCAGGATCACTCGGTTCTGGGGGCCAAGATTGCACGCAAGGTAGCGCCCCGGCTGGGGTTAACGCCGAAGGAATGCGAAACCGTCGAATGGCTGGTGCGCTATCACCTGTTGATGTCCGATATGGCGCAGAAACGCGACATTGCCGACCCGCGCACGGTGCAGGATTTCGCCAAGGCGGTGCGGTCGGTCCGGCGGTTGGATCTGCTGACCGTGCTGACCGTTTGTGACATTCGCGGCGTCGGGCCGGACACGTGGAACAACTGGAAAGCTACGTTGATTCGCACGCTTTACAACCAAACGCGCCGGGTGTTGGAAGACGGGACCGAGGCTCTGAACCGCGAAAGCCGCGGGAACGAAAGCAAACGCGCGCTGCGCAAGGTTTTGGTCGATTGGAAGCCAAAGGATCTGAAAACCGAAACCGCGCGGCATTACCCAGCCTATTGGCAGGGGCTGCATGTGTCAGCGCACACGGTCTTTGCGCGTCTTCTGCGTGATATCCAAGACAACGAGGTTCGGATCGAGCTTGAGCCCGATCAGGATCGCGACGTCACCCGCGCCTATTTCGTGCTGGCCGATCACCCCGGCATCTTCTCGCGGCTTGCAGGGGCGTTGACGCTGGTCGGTGCCAATATCGTGGACGCGCGCACCTATACGTCAAAGGACGGCTATGCCACCGCGTGTTTCTGGGTGCAGGATGCCGATGGCAACCCGTTTGACACGGGCAAGTTGGGCCGGCTAACCCAGATGACGAACAAGATCCTGAAAGGCAAAGTTGTCGCCCGCGACGCCATCGCTGGCCGCGACAAAATCAAGAAACGCGAGCGCGCCTTCAAAGTGCCCACCACGATCACCTTCGACAATGATGGGTCCGAGATCTATACCATTATCGAAGTCGACACCCGCGACCGCCCCGGCTTGCTGTATGACCTGACCCGCACGCTTGCCGACGCGAATGTCTATATCGCCTCGGCAGTGATTGCGACCTATGGCGAACAGGTGGTGGACAGCTTCTATGTCAAAGACATGTTCGGCCTGAAATTCTATGCCGAACACAAACAGGACTTGCTGGCAGGCAAACTGCGCACGGCCATCGAAAAAGGCGTGGAAAGGGCGACCGCGTAATGGCGTCGCGTCTGACCAGAGGCTTTATGACCGTTGGAGGCTGGACCATGGCCAGCCGCATCTTGGGCTTTGTGCGCGATATCATGATCGGTGCGTTTCTAGGATCATCAGCGGTGGCCGAGGCCTTTCTGATTGCCTTTTCCCTGCCCAACATGTTCCGCCGCTTCTTTGCGGAAGGCACGCTGAACGTGGCCTTCGTGCCAATGTTCGCCAAAAAGCACGAGGGGGGAGAGGCGGAACACAAAGCCGCGCTTGAATTCGCCCGCGACGCATTTTCCGGGCTGGCTTTCATCTTGGTGATCTTCTCTGTCGTGGCGCAGATTTTCATGCCCGCGCTGGTCTATGCCATGGCGTCGGGCTTCACGGTCGACGACCGCTTTGATCTGGCCGTCACCTATGGGCGCATCGCCTTCCCCTATATCCTGTTCATCTCACTGGCGGCCCTTCTGTCTGGCGTTCTGAACGCCACCGGACGTTTCGTGGCTGCGGCTGCCGCGCCCGTGCTTCTGAACGTGATCTTCATCGCTGCCATGCTGGGCGCAGACCTTTTGGGGATAGACATTGGCACGGCGCTGGCGTGGACTGTGCCTTTTGCAGGCGTTGCCCAAGTCGTGCTTGTGTGGGTGGCTGCCAGCCGCGCCGGTTACCGCCTGATCCCACGCATGCCGCACATGACACCCGAGCTGAAACGGCTGGCGATCATTGCCGCCCCTGCGGCCCTCGCGGGCGGTGTCACTCAGATCAACCTGCTGATGGGCCGTCAGGTCGCCAGCTTTTTCGAAGGCGCGGTGGCGTGGCTTTACTATGCCGACCGCTTGTATCAATTGCCATTGGGCGTGGTGGGCATCGCCATCGGCATCGTGTTGCTGCCGGAACTGTCGCGCAACCTGCGTGCGGGCGACATGGCCGCCAGTCGCGAGGCCCTCAGCCGGGCCGGAGAAATGTCTTTGGCCCTGACCATCCCCGCCGCTGTGGCGCTGATCGTGGTCCCCACTCAACTGATCGAAGTGCTGTTTCAACGCGGAGCCTTCACGGCAGACGACACCGCCCGCACCGCGGTGGCCACTGCGGTCTATGGTATCGGCTTGCCCGCCTTCGTGCTGCAAAAGGTGCTTGCCTCGGTTTACTTCGCGCGCGAGAACACCCGCACACCCTTCCATTTCGCGCTAGTTGGCATGGTGGTCAACGCGGTACTGGCAATTGGACTAAGCTATTGGCTGGGCTTCATCGCGGCAGCGATCGCAACCACAATGGCGGCTTGGACCATCACCGGCCTGACCTGGATCGGTGCTGCCCGGATTGGCGAAGAAACCCGCTTTGACACGCGTTTCTGGTCCCGCTTCTGGCGCATTGTCACTGCCAGCTGGGCCATGGGCGCGGTTCTGTGGGTGATGCTGATGGTGATGGGGCCGATGTTCGGCACGCCGGGGCTGAAAGTCGTCGCGCTGACCATCCTCGTCTTCGGTGGCATCGCAGTCTACGGCCTCTTCGGCCACCTGCTTGGCGCGTTTCGCCTGTCTGAAATCAAGGCTGCTTTCCGCAGAGGTTAATTCAACTATGACAAAGAAACCTATTGGACTGTGATCAAGAATTGAAACCAATTATTGATGCAGAATTTGTGCTGCGTGAAACAGATCGCATTATCTCACTGTGCGAAAGCACAGGGAAATTTGATCCTAGCAAGTTTGGAAGCAGACGGTTTTTAGATGCAGGAGAAGCCCAACTCGCATTCAATGGAATCTACCGGTTTGTGGAAGGCAACCCTAAATTTCGAACAACAATGCCCAAGTCTTGCTCGCTGCTTTACGAGCTATACAAAGATGAAGAATACGGCCCGAGTCGCGTCAAAATTCACTACTGGAGCCATGACGACTGAGCAGACCAGTAAACTCGGCGCTCTCAATCCCGTCCCGAAAACCTTTGCTTACAATCATCGCTGACGCAACCGCTGCACCACACGCGACCAGCCGCCGGGGCTAACCAGAAAGCTCAGCCCAAAGCCCGCGACAAAGCCCGCAATTTCACTGACCCAATTCAGTCCAGCTCCAAACAGCAAACCGAAAACCAGTTGAATGCCCAGCAGGAAGGCGATCAGACGGAAGGCCGAGACCTGATTGGCCCCGCGCGCGCCTAGTTCAGCCCACAGGATGAACGTATAGGCTCCGATCAACCCATAAACCGACGGGTAGCCTCCGAACAACACCACACCCGTGTCCCACACCAGCCAATAGACCAGTGCGCCGACGATTGCTGAACCGAAGAACACCACCAGAAAAGCGAAGGTCGAAAAGACTTCGCCGACCATTTTGCCAAGGGCCAGAAGGAAGACGAGCACAAACAGAAGATGGGCAAAGCTAATATGAAGGAAGGGATAGGTGAAGAACCGTGCCATGTCCTTCAGGGGAAAGCGGCCATTCTCGACCATCCAAGAAAACAACGGCTCGCGAAATCCCCAGTTCTCAATCGCTGCTATGCGCCACCCTGCGGCTTCCGGCCCGCCGACCAGACCTTTGCTTCCGACCCAGAAGACCAGCTCGATCCCAACCAGAAAAACCGACAGGGCAATCACTACCGGCGGCAGGGGGTTAACAGGGCTTACATCATGTGGATGGGTCACGGGCTGCTCCTTCGCCCGCGTTTATCCGGGCTTTCCTTGACGGTCTCTGCCCAGCTAGGTAATCGACATGGGCATAGAATTCCAGACGGAGCAAACACATGACCAATCACACGCCACGCGTATTTTCGGGGATCAAACCCTCGGGCGGGCTGACGCTGGGCAACTATCTTGGCGCCATCAAGCGGTTCGTGGACATGCAGGCACAGGATATCGAGACCCTTTACTGTGTCGTCGACCTGCATGCCATCACCGTTTGGCAAGACCCTAACGAATTGACCGATGCAACCCGCGAAGTTGCTGCGGGCTTTTTGGCTTCGGGCATTGATCCCAGCCAGTCGATTCTGTTCAACCAAAGCCAAGTTCCTGCCCATACCCAGTTGGCATGGCTGTTCAACTGCGTCGCCCGTGTGGGATGGATGAACCGCATGACTCAGTTCAAGGAAAAGGCTGGAAAGAACGCAGAAAACGTATCACTTGGGCTTTATGCTTATCCGTCGCTGATGGCGGCAGATATCCTGATCTATCATGCAACCCACGTTCCGGTTGGCGAGGATCAGAAGCAGCATGTGGAACTGACGCGCGATATTGCGGCGAAGTTCAACCACGACTTCAAGGCCGAAGGCTTTTTCCCGCAGCCCGAGCCGATCATCGAAGGTCCGGCCACCCGCGTGATGAACCTGCGCGATGGCACCAAAAAGATGTCGAAGTCGGGCGAAAGCGATATGGAACGCATCAACATGACCGATGATGCAGATACGATTGCCAAGAAGTTCAAAAAGGCGAAGACCGATCCCGAGCCTCTGCCCGAGACGCTGGACGGCTTGAAAGAGCGCCCCGAGGCGAAAAACCTCGTAAGCATCTATGCGGGCTTGTCAGGGCTGACGAACGAGCAAGTAATCACAGAATACGCAGGCGCTGGCTGGGGCAAGTTCAAGCCTGCGCTGGCGGATCTGGCGGTTGAGAAACTGGCGCCAATCTCGGAAGAGATGTCGCGCCTGATGAACGACAAAGCCGAGATTGACCGCATTCTGGGTGAAGGCGCCGAAAAGGCCGAGGCGATTGCTCAGCCCATTCTGGACCGTGCCTATGACATCACGGGGTTCGTGCGCTCGCGCAAACGCTAGGCGGGTTTTGTGGCTCACTTCGTGAGCCTTAGGGGTTTTGCCTCTCGCCCCATCGGGGCTCACCCCAGGATGTTTATTACAAGAAAAAGCAAAGGCGTCCGGCGACGGGCGCCTTTTTTTCGTGATTTTGCGATTTTGGCGGGCTGAGCTAGGCTGAGGGAAGCGAGCCGAGGAGCCAGCCATGACACGTAAAGAGTATACAGGACAGGACATCACTGTCACCTTTGACCTTAAACGCTGCATTCACGCGCGGAATTGTTTTCTTCAATTGCCCGAGGTGTTTGACCCTGCCAATCGCCCATGGGTGCAGCCCGACAATGCCAGCGCCGAGGAAGTGGCGGCGATGATCCGCACCTGTCCGTCGGGGGCATTGGCATTTTACCGGAACGAGGGCATTGACGAGCGTGCGCCCAAGATCAATCGGCTGGCGGTGTTGGAAAACGGACCGTTGGTTCTGGCGGGTGATGCCTGCATCGAGGGTGGCGATCGCGAAACTCGCGTGGCGCTCTGCCGTTGTGGATTGTCCAAAAACAAACCCTATTGCGACTACAGTCATGTGGAAGGCGGGTTCGAAGCAACTGGCGAACCAAGCCCTGAAACCCCACCCGAGACCGACAAGGCAGGCGGGCCTGCCGATGTCTCACGCCGGCCGGACGGCCCTTTGGTGGTCGACGGAAATATCGAGTTGTGTTCAGGCACAGGCCGACGGATTGGCGCCGTTGGTAAGGCGTTTCTGTGTCGCTGCGGTGCCTCGAAAAACAAGCCCTTTTGTGATGGCAGCCACAAGGCTGCTGGGTTCAAAGACCCGGCAGAGGTTGCATCATGACTTGGTTCAGCGACGAGACCTTGTCGTTTCTAAGTGACCTGTCCCAAAACAACAGTCGTGATTGGTTTCAAACCAACAAGCCGCGCTATGAGGCCCATGTGAAAGACGCCGCCGCGCAGTTTTCGGATGCCCTGAACCAAAAGCTGGCGACCACCTATGAAGCCGTCGTGACCACGCGCATTTTTCGGATGCAGCGTGATCTTCGGTTCTCCAAAGATAAGACGCCCTATAACACGCATATCCATATCGGCTTTTCAGACAGCGCGACGGGGGCCAGTTGGATGGTGGGGTTGCAGACCGATCACCTTGTGGTCGGGTACGGTGTGTTTACCTTCGAACACGAAGCGTTGGACCACTGGCGCGAGACTGTGGCGGGGCCTCAGGGCGAAATCTTGATGGAACGGAACGCCAAAGCGGTCACTGCCGGGCTGCGCATCGCGGAACCCGAGTTGAAGCGCATCCCTTTGGCATGGGACGCTGACCACCCGCAAGGGGAGCTGTTGCGGCGCAAGGGGATCGTTTGGTGGAACGATCACGTCCCGCAATCCGAGATCATGGGACCCGATGCCCCTGACGCCATTGCAAGCGAGTTCAAGGCGATGGACCCGCTGCACGACTGGATGAAACTGGCGCTTGGGCCGACAGCTTAAAGCGTTTCGTCTTCCCCTGTGTCAGGTTAAAACCGAAACGCTTTAGTCTTTCAAACCCATCTTGCCGGTCAGGGCGGCAAGCGTTGCGCGCGTTTCCTCGTTCCAGTCCGCATTGCGCGACTTGAACAGGGTGGCTTGCGACTTGTGCACGGGTTTTCCGGCCAGAATTTTCAGGTGGTTCGCGCGCAAGGTTTCACCGGTCGAGGTGATGTCGGCCACGGCCTCGGCAGTTTCGTTCTTGACTGTGCCTTCGGTCGCGCCTTGGCTGTCGACCAGCTGATAGTCAGCAACCCCGTGATCGCGCAGGTGATCGCGGATCAGGCGGTGGAACTTGGTGGCAATCCGCAGGCGGAACCCGTGCCGCGCGCGGAAAGCGGCGGCGGCGGCGTCCAGATCATCCAGAGTGTTCACATCGACCCAGCATTTCGGGACCGCGATGATCAGGTCCGCGTGGCCAAAACCCATCAGGGCAAGCTCGGACACTTTATCTTGCCAGCTTCCCAGTTTTTCACGCACCAGATCCGATCCGGTGACGCCCAGGTGAATGCGCCCTGCGGCCAGTTCGCGGGGGATTTCACCTGCAGACAGCAAAACCAATTCGATCCCGTCAATGCCGTTGACCGAGGCCGCATATTCCCGGTCCGACCCGGTGCGGGTCAGTTCGACACCACGTGCGCCGAACCAGTCAAAGGTCTTTTCCATCAAGCGGCCCTTCGAAGGCACTCCAAGCTTCAGGGTCATGCTACGCCCCCTGCGGTCAGTTCCAAAACGATCTCGGGGCGGATGACTCCGCCGACGGCGGGGATTTCGTGACCCTTTGCGCGGCCCAGCACGCGGGTCAAAGCGTCATAGCGTCCGCCAGTGGCCACCGGGGGTAAATCGGGGCGCGTTTCGGCGTAGAAGCCAAAAACAAACCCGTCATAGTACTCCATCGAGGTGCGGCCATAGCTGCCTTCGAAATCCAACTTGGTGACGTCGACGCCACGCTTGTAAAGCGCTTCGGCCCGCGCTTCCAACCGGTCCACGGCGTCCGCGATCGCAGGCATATCAACCGCAATGTCGCGCAGATGTTCCAGAACATTCACAGTGGTTTCGCCCAGGGCCAGAAGATCGTCCAGAAGCTCGACCTCTTGCGCGGAAATCGGTGCGGCGGCGGCGTCCTCGCGCAAACCTGCGATGCGGTCAGCGATTTCAGCGGCCGAGCGCAACCCGATTTGAGGCCCGGCATCCTGCATAGGGTCATCTTTCGCCAACAGCGCCTCGCGGCCTTCCGGCAGCGGCGCTCGTCCGGCGAACCGATCCAAGAGCGCGCGGAAACGGCGGGGACGCCAGATATGGCGCAGAAGCGCTGCCTTGCGACGGTCGGTGGTTTTCAGCCCCCGCACAGCGGCCAGAAGCAAGCCCATATCGCCGGTGGCGGCACGCAGGGACAGGGGGGCAAGCGCGTCGCGGATCAGCGCGAAGACTTCGGCGTCAGCCTCGATGGGCGCGTCGCGGTCAAAGACCTCGTACCCGACCTGAAAGTTCTCGGCAGCGCGGTGGGCGGCTTCTTCTTGAGCACGGAAAACTTCGCCCATATAGGTGTAACGGGCAGGTTCGGCACCGTTTTCCATATGCATTTGAACGACAGGAACCGTGAAGTCGGGACGCAACATCGCTTCGCCCCGGTTCGGGTCTTGGGTCATGAAGGCGCGGCCGCGGATGTCTTCGCCATAGAGATCCAGAAGCGTTCCAGCGGGTTGCAAGATATCGGCCTCGACGGCAGTCGCGCCCTTGACTTCGAAGAACTCCATCAGACGGGCGGCTTCGGCCCGGATCTGTGCCTTATCAATCATCGGAACCCTCAATGATCTCGCGCACGCGGGCGACCATATCGGCGCGATCGCATTCGAACTGGCTGGGGCGTTCTTTCCATTCCTCAAGCGTAGCGCTTTCGGCGATTTTCGCGCCCAGCACCAGATCCTTGATTTGGACCTTGTCCGCGTCGAATTCGTCCGAGCCTGCAATTACGGCGACGGGCGAATTGCGCCTGTCGGCGTATTTCAACTGGTTGCCGAAATTCTTGGGGTTGCCCAAAAAGACCTCGGCCCGGATGCCTGCGTTGCGCAGGTCGGACACCATTGACTGGTAATCCGCCAGCCGCGACTTATCCATGACGGTGACGACGACGGGACCAACGGCCTTGCCACCCATCCGGCCCTTTGCACGCAGCGCTGCCAGCAAGCGGTCAACGCCGATGGAAACACCGGTGGCCGGAACAGCCTGCCCGGTGAAACGTTTAACCAGATCGTCATAGCGACCACCGCCAGCAACAGACCCGAATTGGCGTGGACGGCCCTTTTCGTCTTGGATTTCAAAGGTCAGCTCGGCCTCGAACACAGGGCCGGTGTAGTAGCCAAGGCCGCGCACGACCGAGGGGTCAACTACAATCTGCTCGGAAGTATACCCCTGCGCCTCAAGGAGACTGACAATCTCCTCTAGCTCATCAACACCTTCCATACCTGTCTCGGAGTAATCTATAATGCTCCGAAGGTTTGCGATTGTTTCCTTGTTTGAATTCCCACGCGAAAGCATGAACTCAACGATTCTACTTGCATCACGTTCAGAAAGCCCGACACCGTCAATGTATGCTCCTGACTGATCTAAACGCCCTCGGGTCAGTAGCTCCATCACACCGCTCGCGCCGACTTTGTCAAACTTATCAATTGTTCTTAGAACAGCATCCCGACTGACAAATTCCCATTTGTTCATTTCGGTTTTCATTGCTTCCTTAAAGTTCCGGGGCAATGCTTCGGTGTCATCGTTGTGGACGAGTACACCTTCAAGAATGCCATCCAAAACCTTGCGGTTATTGACCCGCACCAGATAGTCGCCGCGCGGAATGCCAACGGTTTCCAGCGTGTCAGCCAGCATGGCGCAAATCTCGGCATCTGCGGCCATGGACGCTGTGCCTACGGTGTCCGCATCGCATTGATAAAACTGGCGAAAACGTCCCGGGCCGGGTTTTTCATTGCGCCAGACCGGACCCATCGCATAGCGGCGATAGGGGGTCGGCAGATCGTTGCGATGCTGCGCATAGACACGAGCCAAAGGCGCGGTCAGGTCATAGCGGAGCGCCATCCAGTCGCCGCCGTTTTCCTTCGTGGCCTTCTCGTCAAACTCTTGCCACGCGAAGACACCTTCGTTGGGGCGATCCACGTCGGGCAGGAACTTGCCCAGCGCCTCGACCGTCTCAACAGCCGAGCTTTCCAGCGCATCAAAGCCATAGCGATGATACACCGCCGCAATTTGGTCGAGCATATGTTTACGCTCGTCCACTTCCGCTCCGAAATAGTCGCGAAATCCCTTGGGCGTGATTGCCTTGGGGCGGGGCTGTTTTTTCTGCTTGGCCATGTCTGGTCCCGGTTCACATTGGTGTCGCGGGCGGTCTAGCGGATGGGGGCGGTGGGGGCAAGGAAAGCCTGTGTTTCTTCACGATTTACCGCTGGGTGCAAAAACCGCTGGGCGATTGGTCCACGGCGCGGTATCACGCGGCCATGACCCAAGATCGCATCACCCAATTGGAAGAAACCGTCGCGCACCTGTCGCTGACAGTCGACGAGTTGAACGAGGTTGTTACAAAGCAAGACGCAGAGCTGGCGCGCCTGTCGCATCTTGTGCGCATCCTGACCGAGCGGGAAGCCGAGCGGGAACAGGGGAATTCCGGCGGGGTAATTTTGGGGGACGAGCGGCCGCCGCATTACTGATGCTCCCGCCCGCATCCCGCGTTTGGCGATGCGGGTTTCGGTTGAAGTTGGCCTCGCTTCGCTCGGCAGATTTGAGGCCTCCGGCGGCGGTATTTTCGACAAGAAAATGAGCAAACTTCTTATTTTCTTGTGCCAAATACCTTGGGGTGAGAGCCGCAGGCTCGAGGGGCAAAGCCCCTAAACCTCTTCCACATCAATCACGTCATTCAACGATTTCAGCGCGCCTTTGACCTGCGGGTTCAACGGGAAAGACTGCCCCAATGTCATTTCGACTTCACCGGGCAGGCTGGGATCCATCAGGCAGACCGAGACTTCGCCCGGACGGGCGTTGCGGGCTTTTTCAGCTGCATTTTGAAGGACGGACGCGACCTGCGGCAAAGCTGTGGCGCTTTCCAGATAAAGCTTCAGCGCCATGCCGCCCACATCCGACACCACATTGTCGATGGGCGAGATTGACCGGGCGAGGAGTTTTAGCTGGTCGGCCTCCATCGTCGCCTCGACCGTAACGACCACATTAGAGCCGGTGTCCAGATAATCGCGACATTTTTCCAGAACGTCCGAGAAAATCGTGACCTCGTACTGCCCGGTCGGGTCGGTCAACTGGGCGAAGGCAAACCGGTTGCCGCGGGCGGATTTGCGTTCTTGCCGCCCAGCGACAGTGCCGGCGATCTTGGCAACGGACGCCCCGCGCTCGGCTTTCTTTTCAAGCTCGGCCAGCGACATAACCTGCTTGCGTTTCAGCGCAGCCATGTAATCGTCCAGCGGGTGGCCGGACAGGTAGAAACCAATGGCCTTCTGCTCTTCCGCCAGCCGTTCGCTGGGCAGCCAGTCACCAACAGGGGATAGACGTGGTTCAGGCAGGTCGTCGCCTGCTTCGCCGAACAAAGACACTTGGTTCGAGGCGCGTTGCTCAAAGATTGCCGCAGAATAACTGACCAGACCGTCGAGGCTGTCGAAAATACGGCGGCGGTTTTTATCCAGTTGATCAAAGGCACCGGCGCGGGCCAGCATCTCCATCGGGCGCTTGCCAACGCGTTTCAGATCCACGCGGCGGGCGAAGTCAAAGAGCGTGGCAAAGGGCTTGTCGACCCCATCCACTTTGCGGCCCTCGACCACCAGCTTCATCGCTTCAATCCCGACGTTTTTCAGCGCGCCCAGACCGTAGACAACTTTGCCATCCTTCACGCTGAAAGTCTCAAGCGAGCGATTCACGCAAGGCGGTACGATCTCGATATCCATGCCGCGACGCACTTCGTTCGCATAAACAGACAACTTATCGGTCAGGTGGATATCGCAGTTCATCACGCCGGCCATGAACTCGACCGGGTGGTTCGCTTTCAGCCATGCGGTTTGATAGCTGACGACCGCATAGGCAGCGGCGTGGGATTTGTTGAAACCGTAGTTGGCGAACTTCTCAAGCAGGTCGAAAACTTCAGACGCTTTCTTGGCAGGTACACCGTTTTCGGCAGCACCTTTTTCGAACTTCGGACGCTCGGCGTCCATCGCTTCTTTGATCTTCTTACCCATCGCGCGGCGCAACAGGTCGGCGCCGCCAAGCGAATAGCCCGCCATGACCTGCGCGATCTGCATAACCTGCTCCTGATAAACGATAATGCCTTGAGTTTCCTCAAGAATATGGTCGATCAGCGGGTGAACAGATTCGATTTCTTTAAGGCCGTTTTTGACCTCGCAATAGGTGGGAATGTTCTCCATCGGGCCGGGACGGTACAGCGCTACCAGCGCCACGATATCCTCGATACAGGTGGGTTTCATACGCCGCAGCGCATCCATCATACCGGTACTTTCCACCTGGAACACGGCGACCGTTTTCGCGGCGGCGTAGAGTTTATACGTCGGCTCGTCATCCAGTGGGATGGCGTTGATTTCATTCACAGCGCCTTCGGGTGGGTCATAGAGTTGATCACCATTCGGCGCTGTATGGATGTCACGCCCCTGCCCCCGGATCAGATCCACGGCGTTCTGAATAACCGTCAGGGTTTTCAGCCCCAAGAAGTCGAACTTCACCAGCCCGGCTTGTTCGACCCATTTCATGTTGAACTGGGTCGCCGGCATGTCCGATCGCGGATCCTGATAGAGCGGCACCAGCGCGTCCAGCGGGCGATCCCCGATCACAACCCCCGCGGCGTGGGTCGAGGCATTCCGCAACAGGCCTTCGATCTGCTGGCCATAAGTCAAAAGGCGGTCGACAACCTCTTCCGCGCGGGCCTCTTCCCGCAGACGAGGTTCGTCTTTCAGGGCTTTCTCGATCGAGACGGGCTTTACGCCCTCGACCGGGATCATCTTGGACAGGCGATCCACCTGCCCGTAGGGCATTTGCAACACGCGCCCCACGTCACGCACGGCGGCTTTCGACAGAAGCGCACCGAAGGTGATGATCTGCCCGACTTTGTCGCGGCCGTATTTTTCCTGAACGTAGCGAATGACTTCCTCGCGCCGGTCCATGCAGAAGTCGATGTCGAAGTCCGGCATCGAGACACGTTCAGGGTTCAAGAAGCGTTCGAACAGCAGCGAATAGCGCAGGGGGTCAAGGTCGGTGATGGTCAGCGCATAGGCCACCAGACTGCCCGCCCCCGAGCCCCGACCCGGCCCTACAGGAATGCCCTGATCCTTGCCCCACTTGATAAAGTCAGCAACGATCAGAAAATAGCCGGGAAAGCCCATGCCTTCGATGATGTCGAGTTCGAAATCGAGGCGTTTTTGATATTCCTCGACGCTGACCGCATGTGGGATCACGGCCAGCCGGGCCTGAAGGCCCTCGTTCGCCTGACGGCGTAGCTCGACCACCTCGTCATCGGCAAATTTCGGCAAAATTGGATCGCGGCGATAGGCCATGAAGGCGCAGCGCTTGGAAATTTCCACCGTGTTTTCAATCGCCTCTGGCAGATCCGCGAACAGCGCGATCATTTCCTCGGGCGTTTTGAAATAATGCTGCGGGGTCAGACGGCGGCGGCCATCCTGCTGGTCCACATAGGCGCCTTCCTTGATGCAGATCAGCGCATCATGGGCCTCGTAAAGTTTTTGGGCCGGGAAATAGACGTCATTGGTCGCAACCAGCGGAATGCCCATCGCATAGGCTATTTCGACAAAGCCGTGCTCGGTCAGTCTTTCTGGTTCGGTGGGCTGTCCGCCCTCGCCCGGATGGCGTTGCAATTCGACATACAGGCGGTCCTTGAAAGCCGTCTGTAAACGGCGCATCAGGGCCTCGGCCTTGTCGTGCTGGCCGTTTTGCAAAAACTTGCCCACCGGTCCTTCCGCGCCGCCAGTCAGGCAAATCACACCCTCGGCATTGGCCTCCAGATCCTCGAGTGTGACCTGCGGCAACGCTCCGTGCTTATCCACGTACAGACAGGTGTTAAGGCGCATCAGACCCTCGTAGCCTTCCTCGGTCTGAGCCAACAAAACAACAGCAGCGGGAGCTTTCGGGGCCTCGCCCGGCGCGGAGGGATCAAAGCAGACGTCGACCTGACAACCGATAATCGGCTGCACCCCTTCGTCAGCCGCAGTCACGGAAAACTCCAACGCTGCGAACATGTTGTTGCTGTCCGTCACGGCGACAGCTGGCATGTCATGGGCTGCGCACAAACCGGGCAATTTCTTGACCGGAACCGCGCCTTCCAAAAGCGAATACTGCGTATGGGTGCGGAGGTGAATGAATCGGGGTTGGCTGCTCATTTCGGCAGGTTAGACCAGCGACCGATCAGACGGAAGAGAGCCGCGCTAAATCTGCGTCAGAAATTCGATCCGATTGCCGAACGGGTCGTCCGTATAGAACCTTTTGAACCCGGGCAAGGCATCGTCCCAGCGAACAGGATGGCCCGCGTCCTGAAGCCTTCGAGCAAGCTGGTCGATCTTAGGGCAGGTCAGCGCGGGATGAGCTTTGCGCGCCGGCTGAAATGGGGATTCGACACCTAGGTGGATTCTGATGTCGCCTTGCCTGAACCAAATGCCGCCCCGACTGGCCAAGGGCTCGGGTTTGGGGTCTTCTGCCAGCTCAAGAAGCCCACCATAGAAGGCGCGGGCCTTCTGCTCTTGCCCTTTGGGAATTGAAATCTGAACGTGGTGGAGAGATGTCAGCATATTGAATCCTCACAACTAATTCCGATACTATAGCATTGTATACATTTGAATACAAATCCATGGCATATTGCGCTCAACAACCCAAGACTTGACCCGCCCCCCATTTCCCGGCTTTGCTGTAAGACACAAAAACATACCCCCGCACGTTTTCTACGCCGCATCGAGGACGCGAAATTCGGGGCCACCAACAGGGTAAGGCGGCAGGACGATCCAATGAATATCACCTTTCTTCTGAACGGAGAGAGCGTGGCCCTGCGCGATGTTGATCCCACGCAATCCACGCTGAACTGGCTGCGCGATACACGCGGGCTGACGGGCACGAAAGAAGGCTGCAATGAAGGAGATTGCGGGGCGTGTACGGTCATGCTGCGTGATGCGGATGGGGCGCGGGCAGTGAACGCTTGCATCCTGTTTTTGGGGCAGTTGGACGGGAAATCTGTCACCACGGTCGAGGCATTGTCGGATGGCAACACTCTGCATCCGGTGCAAGAAGCACTGGTCGCGGAACACGGTTCACAATGCGGGTTTTGTACGCCCGGGATTGCTGTGTCTTTGGCCACGGCACAACTGAACGGAGACCAAGCGCATGACGACGTGCTGGCTGGGAACCTGTGCCGGTGCACGGGTTACGCGCCGATTGTGCGGGCGGCGGAACGCGCCTTTGTCGAACCGGTGCCCAAGGCGATTGCAGCCGCTCCCGATCTTCCGAAAACCGATGGGGACGTGATGCGCCCGCGCGTTGCCGACGGATTGGCGCAAGCGCTGATGGAGCATCCCCATGCAACACTGGTGGCCGGGGCGACGGATGTGGGGCTGTGGTCGACGAAATCCTTGCGCGACATCCGCCCGGCGATTTTTCTGAACGGCGTCGAGGATCTGAAACAAGTCCAAAATAGAGGCTCGCATCTCCATATCGGCGCGGGCGTCAGCATTGAGGCGCTGCGCCTTCTAATGTTGGACCACTACCCGCATTTCGCCGAGATGCTACGCCGGTTCGCCTCGCTTCAGGTGCGTAATGTGGCAACGATAGGCGGGAACATCGCCAACGGATCGCCCATTGGGGACGGGCCGCCGCCGCTGATCGCGCTGGACGCTGTGCTGCATTTGAGGCGGGGCGATGTGCGGCGGCAGATCACGCTCGAAGACTTCTTCATCGACTATGGCAAGCAGGACCGGCAGCCGGGCGAGTTTGTCGAGGCAATATCCATCCCGCGCTGGGCAGGCAATCTGCGAGTCTATAAACTGTCGAAACGGTTTGATCAGGATATTTCAGCCGTGCTGGGTGCGTTCAATATCGCGGTCGAGGACGACAAAGTTTTGACGGCTCGCATCGCATTTGGCGGCATGGCTGGCACGCCCAAACGGGCCAAACATGTTGAGGCGGCTTTGATTGGGCAAGCATGGAGCCTGCCGACCATCAAAGCCGCCCTACCCGCTTTCGCGAAAGACTTCACCCCCATGACGGATATGCGCGCCTCGGCGGCGTATCGGTTGAGAACGGCGCAAAACATGTTACTGCGATTCTGGCATGAGGATCAGGGCGCTGCGACATCCGTGCTCGAGGTGTCATCATGAGTGCTGGTCCCCCCCTTCCCCATGACGCCGCCCATCTGCACGTGACTGGGGCCGCGCGATACGTAGATGACATTCCAATGCCCGCGAATTGTCTGCATCTGGCGTTTGGGCTTAGCGACGTGGCGCGAGGTGTGATCACACAAGCGGATCTGTCGAAAGTGCGCGAAGCGGATGGTGTTGTTGCCGTTTTGACCGCCGCCGATTTACCGTTTGAAAACGATGTATCCCCGTCGATCCACGACGAACCTTTACTTGCACAGGGCGAGGTCTTCTATCACGGCCAACCGATCTTTCTGGTTGTCGCCACCAGCCATCTGGCCGCGCGCAAAGCCGCACGTCTTGGCCAGATCACCATCGACCCGCGCCCGGCGATCCTGACGATTGATGACGCTTTGGCCGCAAACAGCCGATTCGAGGACGGCCCCGTTGTGTGGTCGCGCGGCGACGCGAGTGCAGCGATGGACGACGCCCCCCACATTGTCGAAGGCCACTTCGAAATGGGCGGGCAAGAGCATTTCTATCTGGAAGGCCAAGCCGCGCTGGCCGTGCCGCAGGAAAATGGCGACATGCTGATCAACAGCTCGACCCAGCACCCGACGGAAATCCAGCACAAGGTGGCCCACGCGATTGGCGTGCCGATGCACGCTGTGCGGGTTGAAACACGCCGGATGGGCGGTGGCTTTGGCGGTAAGGAAAGCCAAGGCAATGCGCTGGCGGTGGCTTGCGCGATTGCCGCGCGCCAGACCGGACGGCCTTGCAAGATGCGATATGACCGCGATGACGATATGGTCATCACCGGAAAGCGGCACGACTTCCGTATCAGCTATCGCGCGGGTGTGGACGACGAGGGGCGGTTGATCGCGCTGGACGTCACGCAGCTGACGCGTTGTGGTTGGGCGCAGGATCTGTCGCTGCCCGTGGCGGATCGAGCGATGCTGCACGCGGACAACGCCTATTTCCTGCCGGATGTGCGGATCGAAAGCCACCGGCTGAAAACCCACACAGCCTCGGCCACCGCGTTTCGCGGGTTTGGCGGGCCGCAAGGCGTGTTCGGGATCGAGCGGATCATAGATCATATCGCACGGGAGCGCGGGCTGGATCCGATGGATTTGCGACGCGTCAATTACTATCGCGACGGGCAGACGACCCACTATGGGCAGGAAATCCGCGGGTTCCATATTCCAGCCATGACCGAGGCGTTGTTGGATAGCGCCGAGTACGCTCGGCGTCGCGACGAAGTGGTAGCGTTCAACGCAGAAAACCCGTTGCTGAAGAAGGGCCTGGCATTCTCTCCGGTAAAGTTCGGGATCAGCTTCACGCTGACCCATCTGAACCAAGCAGGCGCGCTGGTACATGTGTATCAGGACGGCTCGATCCAGATGAACCACGGCGGAACCGAGATGGGGCAAGGTCTGTTCCAGAAGGTCGCGCAAGTGGCCGCGCGCAGTTTTGGCGTGCCGCTGGATGCCGTGAAGATCACCGCGACCGATACCGGGAAAGTGCCCAACACATCGGCCACGGCGGCGTCGTCGGGATCTGATCTGAACGGGATGGCAGTGCAGTCCGCCTGCCTGACCATACGTGAGCGAATGGCCAAACATATGGCCCAGATTTGGCAATGTACCCCCGCCGAAATCGCCTTTGCCGATGGGCAGGTGCATGGCCCGGCGCAAAGTGCCTCGTTCCAAGAGGCCGCGAAATCCGCATACGAGGCGCGGGTCAGCCTGTCGGCAACGGGCTTCTATAAGACACCCGAAATCACGTGGGATCGGGTGCGCGGGCGCGGGCGACCCTTCTTTTACTTCGCCCATGGCGTTGCGCTAACCGAAGTGGTGATCGACACGCTGACCGGGGAAAACCGTGTGCTGCGGGCTGACATTTTGCATGATGCGGGGACCAGCCTGAACCCGGCGCTGGACATTGGGCAGGTCGAAGGCGGCTATGTACAGGGCGTCGGCTGGCTAACGACAGAAGAGCTAGTTTGGGACGACAAAGGCGTTCTGCGTACTCATGCGCCATCGACCTATAAAATCCCGGCCTGCTCAGACCGGCCGCGCGTGTTTAATGTCGACCTGTGGGATCAACCGAACGAGGAAGGGACGATTTTCCGATCCAAGGCAGTGGGCGAGCCGCCCTTTATGCTGGGGATTTCGGCATGGCTGGCGCTGGCAGATGCTGTGGCGGCCTGTGGCGATGGCTTCCACGACATGAACGCACCCGCAACAGCGGAAGAAGTTCTGACTGCCGTGGAAAGGGTGCGCGATGGCGATTAATCTGCGCGAACTGACCCGCGAGATCGCCGCACACGGCCCGGTGGCCCGCGTCGTCGTGGCCGAGACCGCGGGTTCGACCCCGCGCGAGGTCGGCACAGCGATGCTGGTCTGGGCGGACGGACAATCCGGCACAATAGGCGGCGGGGAACTGGAATTCCGTGCCGCGCGAGAAGCACGCGCGCAGCTTGAACGTGGGCTACCCGTCACAACCGTTCGCCTGCCGCTTGGGCCTGCGCTCGGCCAATGCTGCGGCGGGGCTGTAACGCTTGTGACGGAAATCTACGCGGCCGATGATGTCGAGCGTCTGGCGGTTAGCCCGATCCATGCCCGAAGCCTAACGGATGATACCGACCAGCCGCTCGCAGTAAGTCGCGCGCTGGCTTCCGCGCGCAACCAAGGCGTTCTCCCCGAGCCTGCTTTGATGCAAGGCTGGATGATCGAGCCCATCACACGCTCCCAAAACCCGGTTTGGATCTATGGCGCGGGCCATGTCGGGCGTGCGTTGGTGCGGACGCTGGCCCCTCTGCCTGATCTGGAGATTACATGGATCGACGTAGACCTGACACGCTTCCCGGACGACTTGCCCGAGGGCGTCACATGCCTGCCCGCCCCGGACCCGTCCAAGGCCGTCGCGCTGGCCCCCACCAATGCCCACCACCTTGTGCTGACCTATAGCCACGTGATGGATCTTGAGCTTTGCCATGCGATTCTATCTCACGACTTTGCCAGCGCAGGAGTGATCGGCTCTGCCACCAAATGGGCTCGTTTCGCAAAGCGACTGACCGCTTTGGGGCATAGCCGCACGGAAATTGATCAAATCAACTGCCCAATTGGTGATCCGACCTTGGGAAAACACCCGCAGGCCATTGCTCTGGGGGTTGCGACCGCGCTAGTTAAGAGCGTCGCACATAACAATAAACTCGACAGGGGAGTGTTCAGTGACAGGGGACATGCGCCAAGGTGATGCGCTGATGACGCTGGAGGGGCTGACCAAGGTCTATCCGGGTGTCGTCGCCAATGATCATGTTTCATTTTCGCTGTTGCCCGGCGAGGTGCACGCGCTGCTTGGTGAAAACGGCGCGGGGAAATCCACGCTTGTCAAAATGATCTATGGGTTGGTCAAACCGGATGCGGGTCAGATGACCTTAAACGGCGAGACCTTTACTCCGCTGAACCCCGCTGCCGCGCGCGCTGCCGGCGTTGCAATGGTCTTCCAGCATTTTAGTCTGTTTGACGCACTGTCGGTGGCCGAAAACATCGCCCTTGGCATGGACAACCCGCCGCGCCCGCGCGAGCTGGCCAGCCGTATCCGCGAGGTCAGCCACGCCTATGGACTGCCCTTGGACCCCGATCGTACCGTCGGCGATCTGTCCGCAGGTGAACGTCAACGGGTCGAGATTATTCGCTGCCTGCTTCAGAACCCCAAGCTGTTGATCATGGATGAACCGACCAGCGTTCTGACTCCGCAAGAAGTTGAAATCCTTTTTGAAACGCTGCGGAAACTGACGTCCGAGGGGACCTCGATCCTGTACATCTCGCACAAGCTGGAAGAAATCCGCGCTCTGTGTGAGCACGCGACGATCCTGCGTCACGGCGTGGTGGTCGACACCTGCGATCCGCGCGAAAAATCGGCGCGCGAGCTGGCCGAGCTGATGGTCGGCGACACGCTGCACGTGCCCACACGCGATCCAGCAGAGCCGGGCGCGGTGGCCTTGTCACTGTCCGGTGTCTCGATGTCATCACCCAGCGAATTTGGCACCGCATTGCGTAATATCTCGCTTGAGGTGCGCAAGGGCGAAGTGTTGGGTATTGGCGGTGTGGCTGGCAACGGACAAGACGAATTGTTGGCGGTACTTTCCGGCGAGGCACGGGCCGGTGAGGGCACGATCAACTTAGCCGGGGACGAGATCAGCACCCTCTCGCCCGGCGCACGGCGCGCGCGTGGTTTGCTGACCGCGCCCGAGGAACGTCTGGGCCATTCCGCAGCTCCCGAGATGAGCCTGACCGAGAACGCGCTTCTGACCGGATCCGTGCGCGAAAAGCTGGTGGATCGCGGGTTTCTACGCTGGAACAAGACCGAGAAATTCGCCCGCCGTATCATCGAGGCTTTCGACGTGCGCACCCCCGGTCCGGAAAACGCGGCGGGGTCTCTGTCAGGCGGTAATTTGCAGAAATTTGTTATTGGCCGCGAGGTGTTGCAAGACCCCGACGTGCTGGTGGTGAACCAGCCCACTTGGGGCGTGGACGCGGCGGCTGCGGCCTCGATCCGGCAGTCTTTGCTGGATCTGGCGCAGAAGGGCGCGGCGGTGATCGTGATCTCTCAGGATCTGGACGAGTTGATGGAGATCTCGGACCGGTTCACCGCGTTGAACGAAGGCCGCTTAGCCCGTCCGGTACCCATGCAAGGGCTGAGCGTCGAGGAAATCGGCCTGATGATGGGTGGCGCAGAAGGTGACGAGGTGGCCGCATGATCCGTTTGGAAAAACGTCCGCAGCCATCCCAGTTCTGGGCCGCTGTCACGCCGATTTTAGCGGTAATCGCCACGATGATCGCAGGCGGCATTCTGTTCTGGATGCTGGGCAAAGCGCCGCTTGAGGCCATTCGCACGATTTTTTGGGACCCGCTGTTTCACGAGACATTCGGGCCGTATTCGCGCCCGCAATTATTGGTGAAGGCCGGCCCCCTGATCCTGATCGCCATCGGCCTTTCACTGGGTTTTCGCGCGGGCATCTGGAACATCGGGGCCGAGGGTCAGTATATCATGGGCGCCATCTGTGGCGCGGCAGTGGGCCTTGCCTTCTACCCCTCTGAAAACGTACTGATTTTCCCGGCTATGGTTCTGGCAGGCGCGATTGGCGGCTGGGCGTGGGCGATGATCCCCGGCGTGTTAAAGGTAAAGTTCGGCACCAACGAAATTCTGGTTAGCCTGATGCTGGTCTACGTGGCGGAAAACATCCTTGCCTCGGTCAGTCAGGGGCTTTTGAAGAACCCCGACGGGATGGGCTTTCCCGGTTCGCGCAACTTCCGTGATTTCCCGGCGGCCTATAACTCCGATCTGATCGAGGGCACAGGCATGCATTGGGGTGTGGCGGCGGCCTTCATCGCAGTCATCTTCGCCTATATCCTGCTGACCCGTCATATGCTGGGCTTTCAGGTCCGCCTGACAGGAGAAGCCCCACGCGCGGCACGTTTCGCGGGCGTGAACCCGACGCGGCTGATCCTGTTCTGCCTTGGCACCTCGGGTGCGTTGGCAGGGCTTGCCGGGCTGTTCGAGGTCTCGGGCCCATCCGGCCAGATCTCGATCGACTTCAACGCGGGCTATGGCTTCACCGCGATCATCGTGGCCTTCCTTGGGCGTTTGCACCCCATCGGCATTCTGCTGGCTGGGCTGTTGATGGCGCTGACCTATATTGGCGGAGAACTGGCGCAGCTGATGCTGGGCTTGCCCGGTGCCGCGATCCAGATGTTCCAAGGGATGCTGATGTTCTTCTTATTGGCGATGGATGTGCTGTCACATTACCGCATTCGTTGGAAATCACCGGTGGCTGGGTAAGAAAGGGCGATAAGATGGACTTAGGACAGATCAACCCGCTTCTTCTTTTGGCCTCGCTCATGGTGGCTGCGACCCCAATCCTGCTGGCCGCAATCGGCGAAGCTGTGGTCGAAAAATCCGGCGTGCTGAACTTGGGCGTCGAAGGGATGATGATCACCGGCGCGGTCGTTGGCTTCGCCATTGGAGTGAACACCGGAACTCCTGCGATTGGCTTCGTTGCGGCGGCCTGCGCGGGCGCAGCACTTTCGATGCTTTTCGGCGTTTTGGTCCTGTATTTGAAGTCGAACCAAGTGGCGACGGGTCTGGGTTTGACGCTTTTTGGCTTGGGTCTGTCTGCCCTGATCGGCAAGCCTTACGAGGGCATCAAAGCGCCCACCATGGCAAAGTGGGAGATCCCGCTGCTGTCCGACATTCCCGTGTTGGGGCCAATCCTGTTTCGACACGACCCGATGGTCTATGTCAGCCTGATCATCGTGGCGCTGACTTGGTATGTACTGGCGCGCACCCGTGCAGGCCTGATCCTGCGCGGCGTCGGTGAAAACCACAACGCCGCCCACGCACTGGGGTACAAAGTTATCCGCGTGCGCCTGGTGGCGATTGCCTTCGGGGGAGCCTGCGCCGGGCTGGGCGGGGCCTATATCAGCCTTGTCCGCGTCCCCCAATGGGTCGAAGGCATGACGGCTGGCGCGGGCTGGATCGCGTTGGCCATCGTGGTCTTCGCCAGCTGGCGTCCGTGGCGTGTTCTGCTGGGCGCTTATCTTTTCGGCGGGATCTCGGTTTTGCAACTGAACCTTCAGGCTGCAGGCGTTGCCATCCCGGTCGAAATTCTGGCGATGAGTCCCTATCTGATCACCATTCTGGTGCTTGTCGTCATCTCGCCTCGTGGCAATCACGGAGCACCCGGATCGCTGGGGCGCGAATTCCATGCAACCCATTAAGGCAGCCAGATGACCAAAGCTGACATTCAGGACATTCTTGACGGGCACAAGCCGCATGGCGGTGTGAATGTTGCGCGTGTCATGGATGGGATGATCCTGATGTCGGCGATTACCATCGCGCTGGAAACCATGCCCGAACTGCCGGAAACCCTGCGCAGTCATTTATTCAAATTCGAGGTCCTATTGCTGGTGGTCTTCGCGGCCGAGTATGTGCTGCGACTTGTGACCTCGCCGCGCCCAATGCGCTATGCATTCAGTTTCTGGGGGCTTGTCGACCTCCTATCCGTCGCGCCCGCAATCGCATTGTTGACGCCACAATGGCAGGTCGTGCGCACCTTCCGCCTGCTGCGGCTTGTCCGACTGCTGAAATTGTTCCGGGGCAGCCACGCGATGGAGCGTCTGGTCATCGCCTTCCGCCAAGTGCGCGGAGAACTGGCAATCTTTGGCATTATCGCCGCCCTTATGCTGTATGTTTCCGCGGTCGGAATTTATATTTTCGAACATGAAGCACAGCCCGAGGTCTTTTCCTCTATCCCCAAAAGCCTGTGGTGGGCCGTCGCCAGTTTCACAACGGTTGGATATGGCGATATGTTCCCGATCACACCCGGGGGGCGGATTTTTACCACCGTGGTTCTGTTCATTGGGCTGGGCGTCATCGCCGTGCCCTCTGCCGTCATAACCACCGCGCTTTTGGAAAGCGAAACCAACATCCAGCGACGTCTGCGCAAAGCCCGCGAAGAAGCCGCTGATGCAACCGATAACTCTGCTCAAAACACCAAGGGAGACTAACATGCGTGTATTGAAATCACTTCTGGCAACGGCCGCTTTGGCAACCGGTCTGGCTGGGGCCGCTGTGGCCGAAGACCCAACCAAGGTTGGCTTTATCTATGTGGGCCCTGTCGGTGACGGCGGCTGGACTTATGAACATGATCAAGGCCGCAAAGCCGTGGAAGAAGCCTTCGGAGATAAGGTTGAAACCGTATATGTGGAAAGCGTATCGGAAGCGAACGCAGAAGGCCCGATCACTCAGATGGCCCTGTCCGGTGTTGACCTGATCTTCACCACCTCTTTCGGCTTCATGGACGCCACCGTTGCCGTGGCCGAGAAGTTCCCGGATGTGAAGTTCGAGCATGCCACAGGGTACAAACAAGCGGACAACGTGTCGGTGTATTCGGCCCGTTTCTATGAAGGCCGCGCCGTTCAGGGGCACATCGCAGGCAAGATGACCAAGTCGAACATCATTGGCTATATCGCGTCCTTCCCGATCCCCGAAGTTATCCGCGGCATCAACTCGGCCTATATCCACGCCAAGAAAGTGAACCCAGACATTCAATTCAAAATCATCTGGGCCTACACGTGGTTTGATCCGGCCAAAGAAGCTGATGCAGCCAAAGCTCTGATCGAGCAAGGCGCAGACGTGATCCTGCAGCACACCGATTCGACCGCTCCGCAAGCAGCCGCCAAAGAAGCTGGAAACGTTGTTACCTTTGGCCAAGCTTCGGACATGAGCGAATATGGACCCTTCCCGCGCGTCTCGTCGATCATCGACAACTGGGCACCTTACTATGTGGCCCGCACACAGGCCGTAATGGATGGCACTTGGGAAAGCGTATCGACCTGGGACGGCATTGGCGCTGGCATGGTCGGCATTGGCGACATCACCGACGCGGTTCCTGCTGACGTGAAAGCCGAAGCAGAAGCGCTGCGTGACGCACTTGCATCGGGTGAATACCACGCCTTCACTGGCCCGCTGAACAAGCAAGACGGCTCGGTCTGGCTGGCCGAGGGCGAAACCGCTGCCGACTATGGCGACAACGGCCTTGCCAGCATGAACTTCTATGTTGAAGGCATCGACAGCGAGATCCCGTCGAACTGATCGGCCCTAATCTGGATCTTTCGGACCTCGCCTTCGGGCGGGGTCTTTTTCTTTTCAAATAGGCGTGGCAGTGTCGCCCCATGTCCGATTTGATTTCCCTTGATGGCACCCCCGCCCTCCGCTTTGCCTTTGGCACCATGCAGTTTGGCGGCACGGCGGATGAAGCCGCGTCACGCGCCCTGTTTGACGCCTGTATTGATGCGGGCATCACGCATTTCGATACGGCGCACCTGTATACCGGAGGTGCGTCAGAAAAGATCTTGGGGCGGCTGATCGCGCCCCACCGCGCGCGACTGATCATTGCAACCAAAATCGGGTATGATGCGCCGGATTCTGTCGCGGCGCTGAGGTCGCAGTTCGAAACCTCTCGGCGTCGGCTGGGATTGGATGCGGTTGATATTCTCTATCTGCATCGCTTCAACCCGAACCTCGCGATGGAAGCGCAGATCGCGTTGCTGGCCGAGCTTCAGGCCGCCGGGCAGGCACGATATTTGGCGCTGTCCAACTTCGCCGCGTGGCAGGTGATGAAGGCGCTGGCGATTGCGCAGGGGCTGGGCACGCGGATTGACGTGATCCAGCCGATGTACAGCCTTGTGAAACGTCAAGCCGAGGTCGAACTGCTGCCCATGTGCGCGTCTGAAGACATTTTGGCCGCGACCTATTCCCCCTTGGGCGGCGGGCTTTTGACCGGGAAATATGCGGACGGAGGCACCGGGCGGTTGTCGGAAGACGACCGTTATGCCGCGCGCTATGGGTTGGATTGGATGCATGACGCGGCCAAAGCATTGCCTCAGATTGCGGGCGAATTGGGCGTCCATCCGGCCACTTTGGCGGTGGCTTGGGCAGGTAGCCACCCAGCCCGGCCTGCGCCCATTCTGTCGGCACGCGCGCTGGAACAATTGCGGCCGTCTTTGGATGCATTGTCTTTCCAGATGACTACCGAATTGCGCGCACGCATATCCGCGCTGACCCCTACCCCCGCCCCTGCAACAGACCGGATTGAAGAACATGGATGACTTTCTGATCATTGGCGGCGGCGTCGCCGGTACCTCGGCAGGCGCATGTCTGTCCAAGCTGGGCCGGGTGCGGCTTTTGGAGGCTGAAGATGCGCTGGCCTATCACGCTTCCGGCCGGTCGGCAGCACTGTTCGAGGAAAGCTATGGCACAGATGCGGTGGTCGCGTTGAATCACGCCTCGCGCAGCTATCACGAAGCGGAGGGGTACCTGTCGCCACGCGGGTTGATGGTGGTCGGGGCCAAGGGGCAAGACACGCAACTGGCCAGTGATCTGACCAAGATGAAGCTGGACGAGATCAGCGTGGACGAAGCGCACGCGCTTATGCCCATCCTGAACTCTGATGCGCTCTGTGGTGCGGGCTATCACGCAGATGCGTGGGACATCGACACGGATCGGCTGGTGCAGGGATACGCGCGCGAACTGCGTAAGAACGGAGAAGTCGTTACAGGCGCGAAGGTTACAGCCATCACACGACTGAGCAATGGCTGGCAGGTGGAAACGCCAAAAGGGGTGTTCACGGGGCGCAAACTGGTGAACGCCGCGGGCGCTTGGGTGGACGAGGTCGCCGCGATGGCGGGTGTGGCCCCCATAGGCATCCGTCCTCTACGACGATCCATGGCGCGCATCCCAGCGCCGGGTGGGCTGGATGTTTCCAGCTGGCCAATGGTCTTGAACGCGGGCGAAACGTGGTACTGCAAACCCGACGCGGGCGCGTTAATCGTGTCGCCAGCGGATGCGGAACTGACCACGCCCCAAGACGCGTGGGCCGATGACATGGTGCTGGCCGAGGGGTTGGCGCGGTATGAAGAAATGGTCACCGAATCTGTAACCCGCATGATCTCGAACTGGGCGGGGCTGCGCAGTTTTACGCCGGATGGAAACCTTGCGATTGGGCCAGCAGCGGATGAACCAAGCTTCGTCTGGTTTGCCGGGCAAGGTGGCTATGGAATGCAATCCAGCCCGGCGGCATCGCGATTGCTGGCAGATATTGTGGGGGGCATGGCGTCAGAACTGGATGCCAAGACCGTGACCAGCTTAATCGCCACCCGCTTTGCTTAGCCGTTCACCTCGCCAATCTACCGCATTTTCTTACCAGAAATGTCCTGGGGTGAGAGCCGTAGGCTCGAGGGGCAAAGCCCCTTATCCCAACAACACGTCTAAGTGCTTCACCACCGAGCGCGCCAGCACGTCGGGTTCATAGCCACCTTCCAGCATCGACACAATACGCCCCTCGGCAAACTCATCCGCCACAGATTTCAGCTCACGCGTGACCCACTCGTAATCCGCATCCGTCAGCTGCACGCTGGACATGTCGTCCGCCACATGGGCGTCGAAGCCGGCCGAAATAAAGACGAATTCCGGTTTGAAATCACGCAGGTGAGGGATCCAGTGGCCCGACACGGCCTCGCGAAACTCGGTGCTACCTGCCCCTGCCGACAGCGGAATATCAACCAGATTGTCGGTCTCTTTCTCGTGGCCAGTGAATGGATAGAACGGGTGCTGGAAGCTGGAGCAGAACAGCACGCGAGGCTCCCTTTTGAAGATCTCTTCCGTGCCATTGCCGTGGTGGACATCGAAGTCAATGATCGCCACCCGTTCCAAACCATGCGCCTCGAGCGCATGCGCTGCCGCGACGGCGATATTGTTAAACAGGCAAAACCCCATCGCCTTGTCGCTTTCGGCGTGGTGGCCGGGCGGGCGGACCATACAGAAAACCGGGTTGGCTTCTTTGGACATAACCAGATCGACACCCATGCAGCCCGACCCAGCCGAGCGTTCGGCAGCTTTTAAGGTTCCGGGGCTCATCACCGTGTCGCCGTCCACCTCGACGCTCTCCATTCCCTGCCCGGGCGCCAACGCATAGACGCGATCCAAATAATCGCTGTCATGCACGCGCTCGAGCTGCTCGCGACTGACAAGCGGGGCATCGTGATGACGCACTACATAATCCATGCCCGACATGATCAATTGGTTGTTGATCGCATCCAGCCGAGCCTTGCTTTCCGGGTGCAACGGGCCTGCGTCGTGTTCGCGGCATTCGTTGTGCGAAATGATGGATAGCATTTGGTCTCCTCCCCAAATTCCATGTCAAAGCCAGCGTTCGACAATGACCACGTCGCGGTCATCAGGGGCTGGTCTCTGGGTAAAGCCCAGCTCGTTCATCAGGCGCAGCATCGGTTCGTTCTTCTTCAGAACGGTCCCTTCAATCACGTCCAACCCATGATCTTGTGCCGCACTGAACAGCCCCTTCATCAGGCGCGTCCCAAGCCCCTGATGCTGGATCTGGTCCGACACGACGATGGCAAATTCACAGCTTGTCTGGTCCGGGTTGATCACGTATCGCGCGACGCCCACAAGTACGTCTTCCCCGTCGATCTGGGCCACCGCGCCAAGAGCCATTTCGCGGCGATAGTCTATGGTCGAGAACTGGGCCAGCATCTCGGGACTGAGTTCATTCACCGAGCCCATGAAGCGCATCTGCTTGGCCTTGGGCGATAGGTCGCGCGTGAAGGATTGCAGGTATTCGGCATCTTCTGGGCGGATTGGGCGGATCACTAGGGGCGTTCCGTCTGACAGGAACGTCTCGCGTGCAAGATGACGGGGGTAAGGATGGATGGCCATGTGGTCATAGAGGCCGTCCTTCGCCGGTGCCCGCTGGATCGAAATCCGCGCATCCACCGCCAGCGCCCCATCCGGACTGACGAAAAGAGGGTTGATGTCGAGCTCGGAGATCTCGGGCAGTTCGCTGACAATGATCGACACGCGTTTCAGCACATCCACCAATGCGTCGCGATCCACCGGGGCGGCATCACGAAATCCATCCAGCGCCTTGGACACACGGGTCTTGTTGATCAACCGCTCGGACAAAACCGCGTTCAGGGGTGGAAGCGCGACGGCGCTGTCTTTCAAGACCTCAACCATTGTGCCGCCCGCGCCGAACAGGACAGTGGGGCCGAAGACCGGGTCGCGGCTGGCGCCAATCACCAACTCGCGCGGGTCTTTCAAATCAGCCATCCGTTCGATGGTGACACCCGAAATCTGCGCATCAGGGCGCGCCGCTTTGGCAGATTTGACCAGCTCGTGAAACACCCGCGAAACCGAGGTCGCATGCGCCACGTTCACCCGCACGCCGCCCACGTTGGTCTTATGCGTGATGTCGGGCGAAGAAATCTTCATTGCCACCGGATAGCCAACGGTTTCCGCAGCAACCAAGGCTTGCGAGGGAGTCGTCGCCTCGATCGTCATGTTAACTGGTATGTTGAAAGCTCTCAGCAGTGCTTTGCTTTCCGTGTCAGACAGCATTTTGCGCCCTTCGGATAGGGCCGTGGCGATGATCAGCCGTGCCCCGTCCAGATCTAAGCCAATTTCAAACGCGCGAGCACGCGGGACTTCCAGCGCAAGTTTGCGGTTGCGGCGGTGTTGGACCAGATAGCTGAAGCCCTCGACCGCGCGTTCCGGGGTTTCGAAATCGGGTACACCTGCTTTGGACAGGATCGCACGACCTTCTTCAACGGACGGTTCGCCCAGCCAGCAGGCCAGCACAGGCTTCTTGCGCCGACGAGGTAGCGCACCCACCACGGCCTGCGCTGTCGCCACAGCATCAGTCATCGCTTGTGGCGTCAGCATCACCAGAACGCCGTCATTCTCGGTGTCCGAAATGGCCGCTTTCACCGCCGCGCCATAGGTCGCGGGGTCCGCATCACCCAGAATGTCGACGGGGTTTGCGTGGCTCCAATAGGCAGGCAGCACCTTGTCCAGCGCGGCTTTGGTCGTGTCGGACAGAGGGGGAAGTGAAATGCCAAGATCGCCCGCGCGGTCGGCGGCCAACACTCCAGCGCCGCCGCCATTGGTGATGATGCACAAACGGTCGCCATACACCTTGCGGGCGTTGGCCAGGACCTCGGCTGCTGCAAACAACTGACCCAGAGTTCCCACTCGCACGGCCCCTGCGCGTTCAAGCGCGGCGTCGAACACATCGTCTGACCCGATCAGCGCGCCCGTATGCGTATGTGCAGCTTGCGAGCTGGTCGCATGGCGACCCGATTTCAACACGATTACCGGTTTCAATCGCGAAGCCCGGCGCAGAGCCGACATGAAGTTCTGCGCGTCCTTGATCCCCTCGATATACAGCAATATGGCATCCGTTCGCGGATCCGTCGCCAGAAAATCCAGCACGTCTCCGAAGTCGATATTCGTCGAATTGCCTAGGCTGACCATGGCTGAAAAGCCCGAGTGATGCGGCCCGGCCCAATCTGCGATCGCTGACATCAATGCGCCGGATTGCGAGACAAACGCCAAACGGCCCTTTGGCGGGTTCGTGCGCAAGAAATTGGCATCTAGCCCAAGCCACGGGCGCACTAGACCAACACAGTTCGGCCCCATGAAACGAATGCTGCCTTTGCGCGCAGCGGCCACGACCTTAGCTTCCAAGTCTTTACCACGCCCGTCGCCCTCTCCGAATCCCGCCGACAGGATGATGGCGGACTTCACCCCAGCCTCGGCGCAGTCGCGCATGATGCCCGGCACGGTGCGGGCGGGGGTGGCAATCACGGCCAGGTCGATTTCGTCCGGCAGGTCAGTGATGCGGCGATAACAGGTCGCGTCACCGATTTTCTGGTGTTTGGGGTTGATCGGGGTAAGGGTGCCTTCAAACCCACCCGCCAGCAGGTTGCGCCACGCCATCGCGCCGACCGAATCCCCTGAAGGGCTTGCGCCGAACACAGCCACCGAAGCCGGATCGAAGAGCGGGGTCAGAGGGCTTTTATCCATCGATGACATCCTTGATGCGCGGCACAGAGAATCCAGCCGGGACTTTCGTTTAAGTAAACGCCAGAAGAGCGCTGCTGACTTTGACCTGCCTCAATCCTTTTGGGGCGATGTGGCCTCGATCCCCTTCAGGATTGGACAATCAGGCCGATTATCACCAGAACAGGCTTTCACAAGATGGGACAGCGTGTCGCGCATGGCAATCAGATCCGCGATTTTCGCTTCGATTTCGTCCAAATGAGTGCGGGCGATGCGTTTCACGTCAGCACTGGCGCGAGATTGATCTTCGTAAAGCGCCAATAGGGCGCGGCAATCTTCGATCGAGAAGCCCAGCGCGCGGGAGCGGGCAAGGAAGGTCAGTTTGTGAAGTTCGGTCTGCCCAAAAACGCGATAGCCGTTGGTGTCGCGATGGGGCGTAATCAGCCCGATATCTTCGTAATAGCGGATGGTTTTGGCAGGCAGGCCAGTGTGGACGGCGGCGTCTGAAATGTTCATGCGGGGTCCTCCAACGCGGGTTTGATGAACCGCAGCCGCAGGGCGTTGGTCAGTACCAGAACCGAGGACGCGGCCATCGCCCCTGCCCCCAACATCGGCGACAGAAGCACGCCCCATGCCGGATAGAGTATGCCCGCCGCGACAGGCACCAGCGCCACGTTATAGCCAAACGCCCAGAAAAGGTTCTGGCGGATGTTGGTCATGGTACGGCGGCTGATCTGGAACGCGTTCACCACGCCTGATAACGCGCCGGAAGATAAGACCACATCCGCGGCCTCGATCGCGACATCCGTACCGGTCCCGATGGCGATGCCGACATCTGCTTGGGCAAGAGCAGGCGCGTCGTTGATGCCGTCGCCGACGAAAGCGACTTTGCGGCCTTGGGCTTGCAGATCGGCAATGGTCTGAAGCTTTTCACCGGGGATGACGCCTGCAACCACGCGGTCGAGGTCTAGTTGGTCAGCAATGGCAGCTGCAGTCGCGGGGTCGTCGCCTGTGATCATCACAAGCTCTTTGCCAGAGACACGCAAGGCCTCGAGCGCTTTGGTCGTGTCAGGTTTCACCGGGTCGGCCACACCGATCAGCGCCGCAAGCTGTCCGTCATATGCCGCGAAAAATACGGTTTGGCCTGCGGCGCGCATAGGATCGGCGCGATCTACAAGATCGGTCAAAGGCACCCCTTCGCGTGCCATGTATTGCTGCGAGCCGATCAAAAGTCGCGTACCATCCACTTCGGCTGACAAGCCAAAGCCCGTTTCGGTTTGGACATTGCTAACCTTAGCGGGCGAAACGCCACGCGCCGCGGCTCCTGACAAGATGGCTTGCACCAAGGGGTGTTGGCTTTGCGCCTCGGCCCCGGCGATCATAGCAAGCAGCGCATCGGCATTTTGCCCCTCGGCCACCTCAAGCGCGACCATCTCGGGCCGTCCTTCCGTCAACGTACCGGTCTTGTCGAACGCCACCACATCTACCGATTGCAGCGCCTGAAGCGCGTCCCCACGGCGAAACAGCACACCCAGTTGCGCCGCACGTCCCGTCCCCACCATGATCGAGGTCGGCGTGGCCAAGCCCATGGCGCAAGGGCAGGCGATGATCAGGACCGAGACACCCGCGACCAGAGCCAAACCCAAGGCAGGGTCAGGGCCAATCAAAAGCCAGACCACGATGGTCAGCGCAGCGATACACATTACAACCGGCACGAAAACGGCAGTAATCCTGTCGACCAGCGCCTGAATGGGCAGCCGCGCGCCTTGGGCGTCTTCGACCATGCGCACGATTTGCGACAACATCGTGTCGGGACCGACGGCGGTCACACGCGCCTTTAGGGCGCCGGTGCCGTTGACCGTGCCTCCGGTCACCGTGCTGCCCGGCGATTTCGCGACGGGCACAGGTTCACCCGTGATCATGCTTTCATCGACAAGGCTTTCGCCTTCGGTCACTTCGGCGTCCAGCGGCACGCGTTCTCCGGGGCGGATCACAATGACCTCGTCGGTGATCACTTGCGTGACGGGGCGCGTGATCTGGCGTCCTTCGACCTCGACGGTTGCTTCATCAGGGGCCAGTTCGACCAGCGCGCGGATGGCTTCTCCGGTGTGCCCTTTGGCGCGGGCCTCCATCCAGCGACCGACAAGGATCAGGGTGACGATGACGGCGGCGGCTTCGAAATACACGTTGGCGGTACCTTGCGGCAGAACACCGGGGGCCAACACTGATACAATCGAATAGAGATACGCAGCCGAGGCCCCCAACGCGACCAGCGCGTTCATCTCGGGCGCGCCGCGCAGAAGGGCTGGGATGCCTTTGGCAAAGAACAGACGCCCCGGGCCGAACAGGACAATCGTGGTCAGGACCAGTTGGAGCCAATGCGACACCCCCTGCCCTATGTTGTGCATGACCCAGTGGTGGAACGGCGGGTACAAATGCCCTCCCATCTCGATTACGAAGACCGGCAAGGTCAGCGCAGCGGCGAGCAAGGCTTTGTGTTTCAACACCCGCGCCTCGTCAGACTTGTCGCGTGGGCCGGTGGTGGTGCTGTCAGCGCGTGGCGTGGTCGGGAAACCCGCCTTTGTGATCTTCGTTGACAGTACCTCAGGCGTAACCGCCCCTGTCAGGAAGGTGACAAAGGCATTTTCTGAGGCAAGGTTTACACGCGCATCCAACACGCCTGGCGCGGTTTTTAGCATCCGTTCAACACGCCCCACGCAAGCAGCGCAGGACATCGACTGGACGTCCAGAACCACCGTATCGCGCCGCGCTGGATAGCCTGCGCGGTCAAGCGCGGTGGCGAGGCTTTCGGTATTGGCAGGTGCGGCATAGGATACCCGTGCCGTTTCTGTGGCAAGGTTCACTGGGGCTGCTTCCACGCCCTTTACCGCGTCCAAGGCACGCTCGGCCCGCCCGACGCAAGACGCGCAGGACAGGTTTTCCAGCTCGATTGTAAGTGTTTTCAGGGCAGCCATCAGAATCTCCGCTATGACGGAGTATAGTTGGGGGTTCCAGTTACTGGAAGGTCAAGGGTTGCGCTGAGAGTTTGCCATATTGACCCGTGCCGGGGTCGCTGTATTCAGAAATCTGAGCATGACAGGAGCCACTATGACCACTTTCTACGTCCCCGATATGAGCTGCGGCCACTGCAAAGCCTCGATCACCGAAGCGCTGGAAGGGCTGGGTGACGTGACTTTGAGCTTCGACATGGATGTGCGTGAAATAAAGGTGGATGGACTGGAGCCCACCACCGTGATCGACGCATTGGGCGAGATAGGCGCTCCCGCCAACGCAAAATAAAAACCCCGGCATATAGCCGGGGTTCCCATCAGCGTTTGTGACAGGCCACTTGTTGACCATTCCCGCGATCCGTCAGTGGCGGCTTGGTTTCCGCGCATTCCGGCCCAGCAATCGGGCAACGGGTGCGGAACACGCAGCCCGACGGTGGATCCAAGGGCGAGGGTAGATCGGCGTCCAGGATCATTACCTCTTTCGAGGCTTCCGCATTCGGGTCCGGGATCGGCACAGCGGAAATCAGCGCTTCTGTGTACGGATGACCGGGTGAACGATAAAGCTGCTCGGCCTCGCTGATTTCGACAACATTACCCAGATAGAGCACCATCACACGGGTCGAGATGTGTTTCACAACGGATAGGTCATGCGCGATGAAGATCAGGCTCAGGCCCATCTCTTCCTGAATTTCCATCAGCAGGTTAATCACCTGCGCCTGGATGGACACGTCCAGCGCGGACACCGGCTCGTCACAGATGATAAGCTGAGGTTTCACGATCAGCGCGCGCGCAATCCCGATCCGCTGACACTGCCCGCCGGAAAACTCGTGCGGGTAGCGGTTGATCATGTTGGGCAGGATGCCAACGCGATCAAGCACTTCGCGCACCCGGTCCTTGACCTCTGAGGGCGACAGCCCCGGATGGTGCGTCTTCAGCGGCTCGGCCACGATCTGGCCGATGGTCATGCGCGGGTTCAGGGATGCCAGCGGATCCTGAAAAATCATCTGCATCTCTTTGCGATGCTCACGCATGTCGCGCTTGTTCAGTTGAAGCAGATCATCGCCCAGCCACAACACGGTGCCAGCCTCGGCGGGCACCATACGCATGATGGCGCGGGCCAGCGTGGACTTGCCACATCCGCTTTCGCCCACAATGCCCAGCGTTTCACCCGGCATCAGGTCAAAATCAATCCCATCGACGGCTTTCAACTTGTCGGCAGTTGTCCACGGCATCGCACCATGTGGTTTGATGTCGAACCAGACCTTCAGATCGCGCACGGAAAGTAGGGGGGATTGCACGTTCATGACAGCTCCTCCACGGTTTTCAGACAGGCCCGGCGGCGTACCTCGCGGCCCGGTACGCCCTGAAGCACGGGGCGTTCCACGGCGCAGCGTTCATCCGCAAAGTCACAGCGGGGCGAGAATGGACAGCCCTTGGGCATGTTCATCATGTTTGGTGGGCTACCGGGAATGGTGGCCAGCATATCGCTTTCGATGTCCAGACGCGGCACAGCTTTCAAAAGGCCCATCGTATAGGGATGGGTTGGCATTTCGAACAGGCCCTTGGTGGTGCCGTATTCCATCTGCTGCCCGCCATACATGACCAATGTCTCAAGGCACGATCCGGCGACAACGCCGAGGTCGTGCGTGATCAGGATGATCGACATGTTGAAGTCCTTTTGCAGGTCTTCAAGCAGGGTCATGATCTGCGCCTGAACAGTCACGTCCAAAGCGGTCGTGGGTTCATCCGCCACCAGAATGTCAGGCTTGCACAGAAGCGACATGGCGATCATCACGCGCTGACGCATCCCGCCAGAAAACTCGTGCGGGTACATGGTGACGCGCTTTTTCGCCTCGGGAATGCGGACAGCATCAAGCATCTGAACCGCTTGCTTCACCGCCTCGCGTTTCGAGATGCCTTTGTGATGAGTCAGCACCTCGGCCATCTGATCGGACACACGCAAGAAAGGGTTCAAGCAGGTCATCGGATCCTGAAAGATCATCGCAATACGCTCGGCACGGATTTTGTTCAGCTGTGCCAACGGCATGTTCAGGATCTCTTGCCCTTCCAGCTTCACCGATCCCGACGCCTTCCCGTTCTGGGCCAACAGCCCCATGATGGCAAAGACAGTCTGGCTTTTGCCGGATCCGCTTTCGCCCACCACGCCAAGGGTTTCCCCGGCTTCCAGATCAAAGCTGATCTTATCCACGGCGGTTACGGTGCCGTCAGGCGTGTCGAATTTGACGCTCAGATCACGGACTTCAAGTAGTGCCATAACTCACGCCCCCCTTAACGGTCTTTCGGGTCAAGCGCATCGCGCAGACCGTCACCGATGAAAAAGAAACAAAAGATGGTGACCACAAAAAAGAACAGCGGGAAGGCAAGATGCCAAAGCGTTCCGTAATTCATGGACTTGGTGCCTTCCGACAGAAGCGCACCCCAACTGGTGAAAGGTTCCTGAACGCCAAGGCCAAGGAACGAGATAAAGCTTTCCGTCAGGATCATCTGCGGCACCAGAAGTGTGGCATAGACCACTACAACGCCCAGAAGATTGGGCACGATGTGTCGGATGATGATGCGCCAAGTGGGCACGCCGATGGCGATGGCCGCTTCCACGAATTCGCGGTTCTTGATTGACAGGGTTTGGCCCCGCACAATGCGGCTCATGTCCAGCCATGCGGTTAGGCCGATGCCAACGAAGATCATAGTGATCGAACGTCCTGCGACGACCAGCAGCAGGATCAGCACGAACATATACGGTATCGACATGAAGATATCGACCAGACGCATCATGACGCTGTCCACGCGGCCTCCGATAAAGCCCGCCGTCGCGCCATAGATCGTACCGACGACCACCGCGACCAGCGCTCCGATCACGCCCACGGCCAGTGAAATCCGCGAGCCTTGGATGACGCGATTATAAAGGTCGCGCCCGTTTTCATCGAAACCGAAATAGTGGCCGTTCTCGATCGAGGGTTTCCCCGCAGTTGCCACATTCCCCAGCACGTCCCAGTCAATGGTCTCGATATCATAATCGCTGATCAACTGCCCAAAGAGCGAAAAGAGCACCACCAGCGTCAGGATCACCACCGACACCATAGCGGCGCGGTTGGCGACGAAACGGCGGCGCGCATCCGCCCACAGGGACCGACCCTTGACGTCTTCGGCCAAACGCTCAGCCATTTCGGCGGTTTTTGGTTGCTGGATGGGTTGTACAATTCTGTCTGTCATTGTCCTGCCCTCACAACCGGATCTTCGGGTCGATCCACGCATAGAGGATATCAACCACCATATTGAACAGGATCGTCATTGACCCCAGCAGGATTGTCAGCCCCATCATCACCGCATAGTCGCGGTTGAACGCGGCATTCACATAGAAATAGCCAATGCCCCCGGTGCCGAAAATCGCGTCGATGATAAAAGACCCCGTGACCATCCCCACAAACGCCGGCCCCAAATAGGATATGACGGGCAGCAGCGACGGCTTCAGCGCGTGTCGCCAAATGATGACGTTGTCCGGCAGACCCTTTGCGCGGGCGGTGCGGATGAAGTTCGACCGCAGCACTTCCAGCATCGAGGACCGCGTCAGGCGGGCAATCGACGCCATATAGCTGGTCGAAAGCGCGATGACCGGCATGATGATGTGCTGCCATTGGCCGCCATTCCAGCCGCCGCCGGGCAGCCAGCCCAGCCAAAGCGTAAAGACAAGGATCAGGATCGGGGCCATGACGAAGTTCGGCAGCACCTGCGCGCCGATGGTCACGCCAACCGCGAAGTAATCCAGCCAGCTGTTCTGACGGATCGCAGCCGAGATGCCCAACGCGCCGCCCACGATGATCGCCACAAGGAACGAGATGATCCCATAGGTCAGCGTCACCGGAAAGCCCTGCGCGATGATGTCATTCACCGAACGGTCTTTGTATTTATAGCTCGGGCCAAAGTCGAATTGGGTCACGATGCCCACAACATAGTCCCAAAGCTGTTTGTAGATAGGCTGATCCAGCCCGTATTTCGCCTCGATATTGGCGAGGACCTGCGCGGGCAAAGGACGTTCAGATGTGAACGGCCCACCGGGCGCGGTCTGCATCAGCCAAAACGATGCGACCAGAAGAATGATAAGCGTTGGGATCGCCACGGCGACCCTTCGTATGATGAAGTTAAGCATCTTTACCCCTGAAGATCTGGCGAATGCTGGATCCGGTGCGATATCGTTTCGATGTCCGGATGGCGTCGGATACGCGCCAAGCGCGGATTTAACAAGATACGCTTTTGGAGTGGATCAGTAACGCAGATGCGGCTGGGGCAACGCACACGCGATGCGATGCCCCTTGATTAAGATCCGAGTTACTTCGCGACCTTGTACAGGTCTTTCGAGTACCAGTTCTGCTCGACGTTCTCGATCGGCCAGCTGCCGATGATCGAAGGCTTCATCATATAGCTGCCCGCATAGTGATAGATCGGGATAAGCGGCAGGTCAGAGGCGATGATTTCCTCGATTTTGGTATAGTTCGGCTGAGGGTTATCCATCGTTTTGGCATCTGCCAACAGCTGGTCAACCTCTGGATTGTTATACTTGGAATCGTTGTATCCCGAGCCCGAGTGGACCAAGTCCAAGAAGGTCGATGCTTCGTTGTAATCACCACACCATGCGCCGCGTGCGATCTCGTAGTTTTGCTCGCTGCGGGTGTTCAGGAAGGTTTTCCATTCTTGATTTTCCAAGGTGACCTTCACACCCAAGGTTTGCTTCCACATCTGTGCCATCGCGATGGCGACTTTCTTGTGTGCTTCCGAGGTGTTGTAGATCATCGTAACTTCAAGCGGGTTCGACTTGTCGTAACCAGCTTCGGCCATCAGCTCGACTGCTTTGGCGTTACGCTCGTCCTGCGACCATGCCGCATAGTCAATGGAAGGAACTTCGAACTGAGCAGTTGCGCCCGGCGTGAAGTTATACGCCGCAGTTTGGCCGCCCTGAAGAACTTTCTCGACGATGATATCGCGATCAACCGCATAGGACAAAGCCGTGCGCACGCGTTCGTCTTTCAGGTACTCCGGGCCACCTTCGGACAGATTGAACATGTAGTAGTATGAACACAGACGCGGAAATGCGGTCGCTTCATCCGGGTTCGTTTCTTTCAACGATGGATACTGGCCTGCTGGGATCTCGGTACGGTCAAGTTCGCCAGCCTTGTAGCGGGTCAAAGCCACGTTTTCATCATTGATCACCAGCGCAACGGTCTTGTCGATGATGGTGTTTTCATTGTCCCAATACATCGGGTTGCGCTCGCGCACCAAACGTTCGTTGGCGACGTGCTCGGTCAAAGTATACGCGCCGTTCACAACAATGTTCTCGGGCTTGATCCAATCTGCCCCGTGGGCTTCGATTGCCCAGGCAGGGGTTGGGAAAGTCGAGGTGTGGGTGGTCGTCAGCGCAAAATAAGGTAGCGAGCTTTCCAAAGTTACTTCCAGCGTGTGATCATCAAGAGCCTTCACGCCCAGATCTTCAAGCGGAGCATCGCCCTTCATCACGCTTGATGCATTCTTAAGGTTCATCACTTCTACGTACCATTGGTACACCGAAGACGTTGCGGGATCGGCCAGACGACGCCAAGCATAAACGAAGTCGCCTGCGGTTACGGGCTTGCCGTCCGACCATTTGGCGTCATCGCGCAGTTTGAACGTATAGACGGTTTTATCTTCATTGGTGGTGTGGCTTACGGCAACACCGGGCACCAGCTCACCAGCGCGGTTCTGGTTATACAGACCCTCAAACAGGTCGCGCACAATTTCCGAGCCAGACACGTCTTCCACGATCTGCGGGTCGACCGAGGTGTGTTCGTCCAGAACGCGATAGGTGAAGGTTTGATCCTCGGCCAGCTTCTCGCCGGTTTTCGGGTGCATCTTGTCTGCAAGGGCCGGGCCAGCAAGCGCAATGGCCGAGCCCAGCAGGGCAGCTTTGATCGAGATATTCATGAATGTTCTCCCTAGTCAGTTTATAGGTGGGACAGGTGGGTTTTGATTGATTGCGGACCGAGAAAGACTCAGCCCCTGTTCTCCTGTCGATGGAGCATCCTAAGCGCAACGAGTTCCGGGAAACAACCATTTACGGTGCGACAAGACATCCACCCACGACCCCCGCCCATTCGACGCTTTTTGTGGTTTGTTTCGTCATTGCGACGGATACCTTCGTCACAATGACAGCTGTTTGCGTCATCACCCCTGACGTCACGGTGATTATTGCCATTCTCGGTTTTGCGTGCGACCCTTGGCAAAACCGTGAACACATCAATGCCCCAGGGGGTGAATTCCGTGAAAAGCGAACCGCAGACAACCTCGGACGAGGGGCTGAAAGCGTCGTCAGACCAACTGCCACAGCTGGCCGTGACACGCAATCCGGGGATGGACCTGGATATGAATTGGGTGCGGGCTGTGCAGGCCAACACATCCGCGATCGAACGCCGTGCCGCGACATTGGCCACGCGTCGCAGCGTGAAGAAAACCCATCAGGCCGCATGGCTGTTGAAGGCGATCACGATGATCGATCTGACCACCCTGTCCGGCGATGACACCGAAGGGCGCGTGCGTCGCCTGTGCGCCAAAGCCGCCCAGCCCGTCCGACCCGAGATCATGGCCGCCCTTGGGATGGATCCCATCACCACCGGGGCCGTCTGTGTCTATCACGATATGATCGAGACCGCTGTATCGTCATTGAAGTCGCTTGGCGTGACTATGCCGGTAGCTGCCGTATCGACGGGCTTCCCTGCGGGTCTTAGCCCCTATCACCTGCGGGTCGAGGAAATCCGCGAAAGCGTGCGCGCCGGGGCCGAGGAAATCGACATCGTGATCTCGCGCCGTCATGTGCTGACCGGCAATTGGCAGGCGCTTTATGACGAAATGCGCGACTTCCGCGAAGCCTGCGGCGAAGCACATGTCAAAGCCATTTTGGCGACCGGAGAGCTGGGCAGCCTGCGCAATGTCGCGCGCGCCTCGCTGGTGTGCATGATGGCGGGCGCTGACTTTATTAAAACCTCGACTGGCAAGGAAAGCGTGAACGCCACCCTGCCCGTCAGCCTTGTGATGATCCGTGCCATTCGCGATTACTATGAGGCGACCGGGTACAAGGTCGGCTACAAACCAGCTGGCGGGATCTCTAAAGCCAAAGACGCGATCACCTATCTGTCACTGATCAAGGAAGAGCTGGGCGATGACTGGCTGAACTCGCACCTGTTCCGCTTCGGCGCAAGCTCGCTTCTGGGCGACATTGAGCGCCAGTTGGAGCACCACGTGACAGACCATTACTCGGCCACCTACCGCCATCCGATGGGATAAGGACACAGACATGACCGTGAAAGAACAATTCGACAGCATGGATTATGGCCTTGCCCCCGAAAGCGCGGGCGAGGTGTTGGAATGGATCAGCGCACGGGACGGTGCGTTTGGGCTTTACATCAACGGGACCATGACCGCGTCGGGTGACCTGTTTGAAAGCCGCAACCCCGCAACCGGCGAGGTGTTGGCACAGGTGACGCAAGCCAGCGCTGATGACGTGGACGCAGCCGTATCGGCCGCCCGTAAGGCGCAGAAAAGTTGGGCGGCTCTGCCCGGTCACGGACGTGCAAAGTACCTTTATGCGCTGGCGCGTCTGGTGCAGAAACACGCGCGTCTTTTCGCCGTGCTGGAAAGCATGGATAACGGCAAACCGATCCGCGAGAGCCGCGACATAGACATCCCTCTGGTCGCGCGCCACTTCTATTACCACGCGGGCATGGCGCAGCTTCAAGACGCCGAACTGCCGGATCGAGAGGCCTTGGGAGTTTGCGGTCAAATCATCCCGTGGAACTTCCCGCTTCTGATGCTCGCTTGGAAAATCGCGCCTGCGATTGCGATGGGCAATACAGTGGTGCTGAAGCCTGCCGAGTACACCTCGCTGACCGCTCTTTTGTTCGCACAAATCTGTGACGAGGCTGGCCTGCCCAAAGGCGTTGTGAATATCGTGACTGGTGACGGTCAGGTGGGCGAGGCGATTGTAACGCATGAAGACGTCGACAAGATTGCCTTCACAGGCTCGACCAAGGTGGGCCGCCATATCCGCCGCGCGACCGCCGGGTCGGGCAAGTCGCTGACATTGGAGCTTGGCGGTAAGTCGCCTTACATCGTCTTTGACGACGCCGATCTTGATTCAGCTGTGGAAGGGCTGGTCGACGCGATTTGGTTCAATCAGGGGCAAGTGTGCTGTGCAGGCTCGCGCCTGATCGTGCAAGAAGGCATCGCGGATCGGTTTTATGCCAAGCTGAAGGCCCGCATGGGCAAGCTGCGCATCGGCGACCCCTTAGATAAATCCATCGACATCGGGGCCGTGGTCGACCCGATCCAGCACCAGCGGATCTCCGATATGGTGAACGCAGGCGCTGGCGAAGGCGAACTTTATCAAGCCCCCTGCCCGCTTCCCGATCATGGCTGCTTCTATCCGCCGACACTGATCACTGGGCTGTCCTCGGCATCGACCCTGATGCAGGAAGAAATCTTCGGCCCCGTGCTGGCGGCCACCACCTTCCGAACACCAGTTGAGGCGGTCGAGATTGCGAACAACACTCGATACGGTTTGGCGGCCTCGGTCTGGTCCGAGAATGTGAACCTGTCGCTGGACATCGCGCCGAAACTGGCCGCTGGGGTCGTTTGGGTAAACGGCACCAACATGTTCGATGCCGCCGCTGGGTTCGGCGGCGTGCGTGAAAGCGGCTTTGGGCGCGAAGGCGGCTGGGAAGGGCTGCAGGCCTATACCAAACCGCTCGTCAAAGCGACTGCATTGAAGCCCACAGCCCCTGTGGCCGCCCCGAAAGACGCCAAGGTGGATGCGCTTGACCGCACCGCCAAGTTCTATATTGCCGGGAAACAGGCACGCCCGGACGGAGGCTATAGCCAAGCCATCTGGTCGAAATCCGGCGCTCTGTTGGGCCATGTGGGCATCGCCAACCGCAAGGACATCCGCAACGCGGTCGAGGCAGCGACGGCGGCCAAAGGTTGGGCGAAAACCACCGGCCATGCCCGCGCGCAGATCCTGTACTACATCGGCGAAAACCTCTCGGCCCGTGCGGACGAATTCGCGGACCGGATCAACGCCATGACCGGCGGGCGCTCGGGCGCGAAAGAGGTCGATGCCGCCATCTCGCGCCTGTTCACCTATGCGGCTTGGGCAGACAAATATGACGGGGCGGCCAAGCCCGTCCCGATGCGCGGCGTAGCGCTGGCGATGAACGAACCGGTCGGCGTGATCGGCGGGTTCTGCCCGGACGAAGCGCCTCTGCTGGGGCTGGTATCTTTGATGGCCCCCGCCATCGCCATGGGGAACCGCGTGGTGCTTGCAGCCTCGCAACCCTTCCCGCTGGCGGCAACGGATTTCTATCAGGTGCTGGAAACCTCGGACGTGCCGAGCGGTGTGGTGAACATCGTTACCGGCGATCACGCCGAGCTTGCCGCCCCCTTGGCAGGCCATCTGGGCGTGGATGCGGTGTGGTCGCATTCGGGCGCAGACATCTCGACCATTGTCGAGCTGGAAAGCGCGGGCAACCTAAAGCGCAGCTGGGTGAACAACGCGCGCACGCGTGACTGGTTCGGAACCGAAGGCGAAGGACGCACGTTCCTGTCGAACGCAACTGAAGTTAAAACAGTCTGGGTACCATACGGCGAGTAGGCAAAACCCAATCTCCGCACATGTAGACTAATCACCGGAATGCAGACGCTTTCCGGTCAATACGCCTATAAATTCGATAAAATTGGTGTAGCCGCCCCTTTAATTTTTGGGGATTCCTTAATACTTTCTATATTAGACCATAAACGTGGCAAGATTAGTTGCCACTGAAGTTGTTACAGACAGTTTAACGAGTACGACGATGCCAACCACATTTAATGTCATTTCTCTGGGAAACTTCGCGTCTATCGACCCAACCGAGGGTAATACGCAGGCCGAGAATGCCAGCTCGCTTGTGGGATTGACCTTTGGCGGCGTAGGCGATGCACTGGCTGACGACTTTGCAAGTCTCAGCGCCGCTGGCTCGGGTTTCACCGGCGGCGTCGCAAGCGCCTATGACCAGAACAACAGCCTTTCAAATGACCAGTTTTCAATTGATGGCGGCCCAACCCAAACTTTCGACGCCGTCGCAGTCTATAACGCGACCATCACTTATATTGATGGAACAACCGCAACGGTCACTGCAGTGGTATTTCAGGACACGGCAGGGAATACATATCTAGCGCCCGAGTTCTCGCCAAACACCGACCAAGCCTCGTTTGAAGCTGCCGCCATCCGATCTGTTACGCTCAACAGTCTTGCCGGAAACAATTATTCAGGCCTGACAGGCACGCGCGAAACGTGGAATTTCATCACCTGTTTCGCAACAGGAACCGGCATTTTAACCCCGAATGGCGAGGTTACTGTTGAACAGCTTTCACCCGGTGACAAGGTTTGCACCTTGAACAACGGGGTCCAGACCGTTCGTTGGGTGGGGAAACGTCAGGTGCCTGCAGTGGGAAAACTGGCCCCTATTCGGATCAAAGCAGGCGCCTTGGGACAGGATCTGCCTGAACGGGATCTTTTGGTGTCACGGCAGCATCGCATGTTGTGTAAATCGCGGGTGGCTGCCCGGATGTTTGGCATGCCAGAAGTGCTGATCGCAGCCAATAAACTGACCCTCCTGTCGGGCGTGCACCAAGACGACGGCTTTGAGCACATCACCTATTGCCACCTCCTGTGTGAAAATCACGAAGTGGTTTTCGCGAATGGTGCACCTTCCGAAACGCTGTATCTCGGCGAACAGGCCAAATACAGCTTGTCGCCCGAGGCGCTTGAGGAAATCCGTATGATTTTCCCGGAACTGGTGGACGGATCTGGCCAACCCAAACCCGCCCATCACATGCCGGACAACGCCTCGCAGCGTGATCTGATCCACCGGATGAGAAAGAACCGACGCGCCTTTGTCGAAACGTTCTGAGTTACTTCCCGCGCCAGCTTCCCAACCAACGTGAGAACCGACCCTTTGCCTGATCCGCATGGGCGTCGACGGCGTCCCAAGCCTCGCTCGCGTCTTGCAAAGCCGGGTCGATCGAGCGCTCGCGGAACTGGCGCCATAGCGCACGCACAAAGCCGACAGCCGCGGCAAGGAATAGGAAGAAAGCGATATTGAACCACGGGATTACGGTCACGTCAGGCCCGGCCACGGGGCGAATACCCACGGCGTTGGGGAAAGTCGAAACCAGCTCATTCCGCCAACCGTAATGCGTGATAACCGCCCATTTGGGCTCTTCCGCGGTAGAGCGTAGATCGTCGACCTCGGTTTGTAAGCTAGCGGTATCGAACTTGAAATAGGGTGGCCATGACCAGCCGGTATCTTCGTTGCGGTAGACCATCACTTCGTCAGCATCCGTGCGGATGAAGCCCAGCAGATAGGTCTTCTTCTTCACCGTCTGAATAAATTGCACATCGCGGTTGATCAAACCCGCGGATTGGTCATCTGGCTTGGACCAGAAAATTCTGGTCCAGTCGTCCAGATCCTGCCTTTCCTGATAGGTGTTCACAACACGGACAACGTCATGTTGCGGCAACGTGTAATGCAGCACAGCAAACAGAATAAGCGCGATCAGGCTTCGAATAATGATACGGAAACGGCGCATATTGAACCTCAGTTAATAAGTATAATCGACAGCAGAACCAGCAAAGCAGGTACCACATAGACCAGTAAGACCAGTTTGGGGCGGAAGCTTTTCTGATACGCCTCCATCCCCTCGCGCAACCATACCTCACGGTCGCTTTCATTGCCGTTGGGATGCTCTTCGGCCCATTGCTCTTCCAGTTTCTCCATACGGACCGAGCGGGAATACAGGCTGACCAGCACATAGATGATGCTGAGCCCGATAAAGCCAAAAACGATCAGTCGAAGAAACCCCATCCCTATCTTCCTTTCACCGCGCCCCATGGGCCAACCATTTCAATCACTTGCTCACGAGTGCGCTTGCGCGTCGTGTTGGGCACTTTCAGCGCGTCCTTGCGTCCTCCGAACAGCTTATCACGCGCGCCGGCCTTATTTGCCATATAATCACGATGCAGGAATTCTGCCACAAACTCGCGCTTTTCGTCCGGCCATGTGGCGTAGGAAGCATAGAAAAGCTCTTTGTGGCAGATAAACAGCTGGCGGAAATCCATCGGGGCAAGCTCGGACAGAAGCCGGTTGATCAAGTCACGATCCGGGTGATCAGGCCGCGCGCGTAGGGTATAGAAATAGGCTGGATGACGGCTGTCGATCCGGGGCCACTGCCCACCCGCCTCGGCCCAGCGCACAAGTGCTGCCAGCCCGTGGAAAGCCTGCGGCAGATTGCGCCCCATCCGCTGCGCCACGTGACGCAAGGTGCGCGAGGACATGTCGCCAATATCCATCCCGGCCGAGGTCGCGGCGTCCACCAAAATGAACTCCATCTTCTGACGCAGAATGCGCGCGCCAGCCGCGCCCCGCGAGGACACCAAAGGCTCGACCAGATCGTTTTTGCGCAGGAAGCTGGCAATGCGATTGGGTTCGGTCGTGTCGATGAAGGGCAGAACCGGGAACCGCTCCATCCGGTCCTTGTCGCCCGAGACGACGACACAGGGATCCTCGACATCTCGGAAGATGTAAAGCCCGCCGAAATGCGCGGTCCAGAAATTGCCCTGTTCGTATTCCTGCACGCCCAGATCGACCGGAACCTTGGTCACGTCCCCGGTTTCGCGGGCCAGATCAATCATTTCGGCGATCAGATCATCGTCATACCACGCGTTTGGCGCGGTCTGGAAGTGGTCGATCTTTTCGGCCAGCTCGCGGGCGTTTTTCACGTGGCTTTGGGTCGTGTCGGCCTCGATCACGATCTTGCGGATGTCAAAGAGACGCGCGGGGTCCGAGATGTCATAGACCGAGTTCATCAACTCGCCCGCCACCGCGTCATGGGCGGTCAGTGCGAAAAGCTTCGACTCGTTATCCGCAATGAACCGCCGCAATATCCCGCGTGACGTCGAGAACATGGCATCGAGCAGCGGTGCCTTCTTCTGGTCCACCGTCAGAATGATGAACTGCCGGTTGCAACCATTGGGGTTGAGGTAGAGCGGATCGTTCAGTTCCTCGCCCACCTCGGGCGAGAAGCCGGAAATGTCGATGTGAAACTCGCTCAGCCCCGTGCGCTTGCCCGCAAGAGAGTGCAGCGCGCGGTTATACCGCTCGATCAGCGCCGGGCTGTCGACCCGGATCAAATTGCCAAACATGAGGCCGCGTTGGATGAGGCGTTTCATTGGTTGCCCCCGTTTCTTTCACAAAATGAGCGATGCGCCCGGCCCGAGGGTGGGTGCGGAACGCGCCCGCCCTGTGGGGCGGGTCGGGCGCGTCGCGGCGCTGCCGCGATATCGATTGAGGCCCAATTGGTCACTGCACAGTCCACCGTTTTCGAACCGCTACATGCGTAACCAAGTATAGCGGGAGCCAAAGCAAAGCAGAAAACGCCGTCATGATCGCGGTCCCTTTAAAGGTCGGCCCATTACCAGTTCCTTCTGGTGGATCCGGGTTGAGTTGCCACATCAGCGTGAACACTATGAAAGTGCACAACATGATCCCCAAGGAAGTTCCAAACGTTTCTGTAAACTGCGTAGACATTCTGGGCCGTAGATACTGATGGAAGAAAAATCCCGAAAGGATGCCTCCAACAATCGCGACAACGATCATAGCAGCGATTGCGAAGACGAAGCCCATATCCACTCACTTCCCCTCCAAATACCGCTTCTTCGCCTCTTCCTGACGGCCGAAGTCGCGCACCATCGCCTCGATGGCGACCTCATCGGATTTGTCGGCATAACGGAATTCGGAATCGGCATAGCGGTTGACCTCTTGGATCACCATGTCGGTGGTGATGGGCACGCGCAGTTCGGCGATCATGTCTTTCTTGGTGTCATAGTCTTTGACCAGGAACAGCTCGGGGTTTTCCATCCACTCATCAGGCAGTTCGAAGTCCATCGCGCGGACTTTCACCGCGTCGGTGATGTTCTTGATCGAGCGGCCCGTGAAGCGTTCGTCCGCCTCCTGAATACCTTTCAAATAGGTGCCGATCTTGGCGATATCGTCCAGTTCTCCGATCTGGTCATAGACCTTGTCGAACACGTTCATCAGCCCGGTTTCTTGCGGCTTGTTATGCGCCTCGAAGCTGCGGGCGACGGCGGATTTGATTTCCTGCGCGCCGTAAAGGTCATGCTGGCCCAGCGGGATGTCGTGGTTCTTACCCATCAGCAGATGCAGAATGTCGATATAATCCTCGCGCGTTTGGGGGCCGTCCACCAAGAAGCGCGCACCGGCGCGTTGGCGCAGGGCGTCGTCCACGTTCTCGGGATAGTTCGAGAACATGCCGAAGGTGCAATTCCCGCGCACCACGGTGTTGGCACCCGCAAAGCTTTCCATCAGGACGGCTGTGACCTCTTGCTGGCCCGCGCTGGACTGGCGATCCCCGCGTTTGCCCGCAATCTGGTCGATGTCATCCACGGTGCCGAAGCCAATCACATTCGGGTCGAGCACGTTGTTGATGAACGCCTTGGCGTTCTGCCCCGATTTACCCTGGTAGCTGTCGATATTGTCGATGCCGAAGTTCTGATAGCGGAACGGATAGCCCGCCACCGCGCAATAGTCGTTGATCAACCCGGCCATCATCTGGATCAGCGTGGTTTTTCCCGTACCCGGCTTGCCATCGCCCATGAAGGTGAAGATGAAACCGCCCAGCTCCGCAAACGGGTTCAGCTTGCGATCAAAATCATAGGCCATCAGCATTTTGCTGAGCTTCATAGCTTGGTATTTGGCGATGTGGTTGCCCACGACCTCGTTCGGCTTTTTGAAGGTCATCGTGATCTTCGACCCGCGATGCGCCCGCGACGGCGTGAAGCCGGAAATGGTCAGGTCATCCGCCTCGACGCGATAGTTGGCCGAGGTGAACGGGCCAAGGTGACTGGCGGTCTGGGCGCGCAGGGCGACCTTCTCCATCAGTTGTTCGACATAGGCCAAAACGGTCGGGACCAGCTTGTCTTCGGACGTCACGAAAGTCGCAAGCTCCTGATCCAGCTCCCACAGGGCGCCGTTCAGGGCCAAGGGGGCGTTGTCGGTCAGGATTTCCTCGACCGCGCCGACCTCGATCGGGGTTTCGCTGGCGTGGTCGGCCAGCAGGTACGACGTCGCGTTGCCGAAGACATAAAGGACGATCAGAGCCTCGGCGGTCAGGAGTTCGGAAAACGCGGCGGATTTGTCCGCACCCAGACGGCCTTCAAGGTTCGCGCGGCGCAGGGCAGCGAGTTCGGTCTGTTCAGCAAACCCCTCGCCCACGGCCAAAGCAATCGCGATGGCGCGGCGCAGCGTGTGCAGAACGGTCGCCTGAAGCGGAGACACCAGCGGATCGTCCCCGTCCGAGCCTTCGATCCGTTCGACCAAATGCACCCCTTCGGGCCGCGCGGTCGAGCGTGTCACCAGACCCGGCGTCGTGGACCGGAACCGCCGCGCGCGCCCAATGCCGGGGCTGCGTTCTGCTTTGGGCGCTTCCTTCGGCTTGGCAATCCGGGGCGTATGATCGAACCCATCCAGATGCCCCGCAGCAGCAGCGTAATGCGCGCGGATTTCTTCTTCGCGAAGCTCCATCAGATCAGCGGGTAAAGACATCAAATACTCCTAAATCAACGGTAAGACAGCACCCGGCCACCCGGGCTGACCACAAATTTTCGTACGTCGTGGAACCCGGCAGGGTTCTTTTCAGCCAGCACCTGAAACGGGCGCTCGGGCATGATGATGGCGCGTTCCATGCTGGTCGCGCCGATGTTCGGACCCGCACCCGCAAAAGGGTCGAGCGCAAAGACCTGACGTTCGACCCGGCCAAACCAGCCGGACTTCTCTTCCTTCACGGACGCGCTTTTAAGCTCTTCCACGGTCCAAGCCAGCGCCCAGTCTTCGCCGGGCGGGCTTTTCGCCTGCTCCAACACCTCGCGCAGGGGGCCGGTCTGGCGCGTGAAGGTGTGGCTGTACATCGGACCCACGTGGAAGCGGCGCAGACGTTTCGGATGCAGGTCGTCGAAATCCTTGTCGAACCCGGTGGCGATGGTCACCAGTTGCAGCCCAGCCATCGACTGCGCCATCAGATGCGACTGGACCTGAGGCCAGCGGCGTTCGTCCTTGGGCAGCGCGGTGCGTCCAGTGTCTTCCAGTTCCATCAGATAGATGGTGGGCAGGTTCACTTCGCTGTCATAGACCGCCCAATGGGCCAGATAGACGCGACGGGTGTCGCGCCCCTCGCCCTTGTTCATGCGCCAGATCACATCGGGATGCATCTGCGGCCAGAACAGATCACCGCGCTGAAGCTCTTCATAATAAAGCCGTTGTGACAGCGCATATTGCAGCTTTTTCGGCACGCTCAGATCGCCGACGATCTGGCTGACCATCTGGCTTTTCAGGTCTTCCGTCGACGCCATACCCTTCAAATGCGTGTCCGCTTGCGCGGCGTCTGAGGCCATCTGCAAAAGCTCCGCATGGATCGGAAACCCGCTGTCGCGCCGATCAAAGGTCAGGGTCTTGCCCCCCAGCCCATAGGCCGTTTCGGACATGTGATACTTGTTCGCCAGCGCCTTGAAGCTAAGGCCCAGCTTGATCAGATACCGGGCCAGCACGTCCACCTCGTCCCGAGCCAAGTTGCCCTCGACCTCCATCTGCCCGGCCACACGGGCCAGATGCGCGGTGATCTTCTCGAACTTCGAGAAATACCGCCGCGTGATCCGCGTATCCGTCAGCTCAGCATGATCCGGGCGGGCGAAGCCGGCGGACGCGCGCTCGGAGGTTTTGATGTCAGGCATTCGATTCTTCCTCGAAGTCACCGCAAATAAGTCGTTCGACAGCATTGGCTAAGAAACCATCGTTAGCAAAAAACCAGATCCGTTCACTTCGCAGGAAACGTCTGCTGGTAGCATCCTCTGCTAATCTCAGAACATCCAGAGACTTCCAAGCACCCAGTAACAACAGAGGCACGAGGTATCGAAAGCACAGCCTGAACACCAACAACAGAACGAACGGAATTACAGCGAAAATCGCGAACAAACGCGCAGCTCCCAGAATGTCTGGGGATCCGCTGTTTACCAAATGCGACCCAGAGTAACCAGCAGCCCCGACAAACCCACAAAAAAGGAATAAGGACAATACAACTTGCATTATCCAACTGCGTGCGTGCTTCCGGCGTTCACGAAACGAAGGGCTACGACTAAAGTACCACCGGCCTTCCCAAACTCTTCGATCAATTGCCGCAGCTTTTTCTCGTACTTCTGTTTCCCGGAGAGCTTCTTCCGAAACTGTCACCAGTCGATAGGCATAAACGGACTGGAAGCCCAAAAGCACCACCGTGCAGGCACCAGCTAATCCAACGCTGACGACACCAAGCATTAGTGGTCCTGCAATTAGTAGGCTGCCAAGCGCGAGATCAATCCACCAGTCACGCCAGATGGTTGGTGGCCTGTTCAATGGCAAGCGCACTTAGCTCACCCCCCATACAGGTTCTTGTCGTGCTTCTCGACAATCTCTTGGAACCGGCGGGCGAAGCGTTCGTCGGCTTTGGCCTTCTGCTCCAGCACGTCGCGGGCAAAGACCATCTGGTCTTCGTGGGCTTCCATCATGTCGGCCATGCGCTGGTTCGTCGCCGTGCCAATCGCGGCCATGGCGGCTTGGGCTTCCTTGTCGGTCTCAACGCCGATTTCGTTGATCCGGTGGGCAACGTCCTGCTGCTGCGCGGTTTTCAACGACTTGGTCAGCGCGTCATACAGCACCACGCGTTGCTTGGTGTCTGTCTGCAGCTTGTTGATCAGCACCATCTGCGTCGCGGCTTGGTTTTGCAGTGAATCGACCCAGGTTTTGCCCTTCTCGATATAACGCTCAAGCGTCTGGGACTGGGCAAGCTTCACTTGTTCTTCCTGCACCATCTCGTTGTATTTGCTGTTCAGATCGGCCAGCTCGGTTTCCAGCTGGGTCCGCGCGGCGGCGTCCTGTTCGTTGGCGATCTTGCCCTCAAGCTCGATGATCTTGGGGTCCATGCCAAGGATCTCGGCGCGCAGGCTTTCCAGCTCGCCCACGGTGACTTCGCGGTCATCCAGTGTGGTGGCAAGATTTTCGCCAACTTTCTCTTTCTGCTCGTTCAGCATGGCCAGCTGACCTTCCAGCAGGTTCACAATCGAATCTGACTGCGCAATCAGCTCTTGCAGTTTGTCGTCGATGGACGCTGTGCGCATCCGTTCCTGACGCAGGCTTTCGGATTTCGCTTTCGAGAAGATGCCAACAAAGCTTTCCCACCCGGTTTTCGACCGCATCTGGTCAAAGTCGGTTGAGAATCCCGAGGTCACATCATCCAGCCCCATGATCAGCTCGGCGATATTGGCGTTCATCGCTTCGGTATGGGAATGCACATCGTCCAGCGTCGCGTTTTCAATGTCGATCGAGATATCTTCGCCCGCTTCCGCCTTGGCGCGTGCGGTTTCAATCCGCGAGGTCAGTTCGGAAATCTTAGCCTGTGCTTCCTGCACCTGTGTTTGGCTTTCACGAATCTGCTTATCAAAACTGGACATATGTCCTCCTTCTATCCACCAAAGCCCCGTCAAATCTTGCCGCTTGCGCGGGGAAAGTTAATCACTGTTCTTTTCGATCTGCCCAGCGGCTTTAAAACCAAGGGGCTTCTAGATCAGATGAATTACACCATTACACCCTGGTGCAACCCCGTTTCACCGTTTTTTTCACTCCAGCCTTGGTGCAAAAGGCTCAAGAATTGTTTCCACTTGTGGAATGCCACATCACGGAGAGATAGTCAGACAAGAGTACCTTATTTTCCTACCATTTGTGGGACATTCCCATTGGTGATTGTTTTGTAAAGTTAATCACTGTTACATTGTCATCTAGGTTGAGTTTAGCGCGATTTAAAGACCCGTGACAGCGTTTTCGCTCTCGTTTCCCGTGAAATTCGCCGCGTATGAATTCCACCATTGAGATACGAACGCTTGCCGCCTAGGTTTTCATCATGACCGAGTTTACAGACCCGCTATTAGCCGAAATCTCGCGCCGTCAGGACGATTTGATTGCCCTGACCCAAGACCTGATCCGCATCCCGACGCTGAACCCTCCGGGGCGGGATTATCGGGTGATCTGCACCTATATCGCTGAACGCATGGGCGCGCAGGGGTGGGTTGTGGAATTGATCCGGGCCGAAGGCACGCCGGGTGACAGCGCGGACTACCCCCGCTGGAACGTGATTTGCCGCCACGAGGGCACGCAGCCCGGGGAATGTGTGCATTTCAACAGCCACCACGATGTGGTCGAGGTCGGACATGGCTGGTCCAAGGATCCGTTTGGGGGCGAGCTGGAGGACGGCAAGATATTCGGTCGCGGAGCATGCGACATGAAAGGTGGTCTGGCGGCGTCCATCATTGCGGCCGAGGCGTTCGTGGCGCTTTACCCCGACCATGCAGGTGCCGTGGAAATCAGCGCGACAGCAGATGAGGAGTCGGGGGGATATGGCGGCGTCGCCTATCTGGCCGAGAAAGGCTATTTCGATCCGGACCGCGTGCAGCATGTGATCATTCCAGAGCCGCTGAACAAAGACCGCATTTGTCTGGGTCATCGCGGTGTCTGGTGGGCTGAGATCAAGACGAAAGGGCGGATTGCCCATGGGTCCATGCCCTTCCTAGGCGACAGTGCCATTCGCCATATGGGCGCGGTGCTGGAAGAGATGGAGCGCCACCTGTTCCCACTTCTGGCCACCAAGCACACCGATATGCCCGTGGTGCCCGAAGGTGCGAAACAGTCGACGCTAAACATCAATTCCATCCACGGAGGCGAGCCAGAGCAGGAATCAGACTTCACCGGCCTGCCCGCCCCATGCGTGGCCGACCGGTGCCGCATCGTAATCGACCGGCGTTTTCTGATGGAAGAAGACATCGCCGAGGTGAAGGCCGAAGTCAGCCGGATGTTGGAAGCCATCCGTGCCGAGCGCCCCAATTTTGAGTACGAGATCCGCGACATGCACGAGGTCATTCCAACGATGACCGACAAGGACGCGCCGGTTGTGACCTCGACCGCTGCGGCGATCGAAAAGGTTCTGGGCGCGCAGCCATCCTATGTTGTCAGTCCCGGCACCTATGACCAGAAGCATATCGACCGGATTGGTAAGTTAAAGAACTGCATCGCCTACGGGCCGGGCATTTTAGACCTCGCGCACCAGCCGGACGAATGGGTAGGGGTTCAGGATATGATCGATAGTGCGGGCGTCATGGCGCTGGTGCTGAAGGAATTACTTGGCTAGGGCAATGGGGGCGCTGCCCCCGCCTGATCGGACAAGGTCCGCTCAGTCTCCCCCGAGGTATTTATGACAAGAAAATGAGTGGGTTACTCGCGGGCACGCAGCACCCGTGCCGGTTTCGAGGACAAGGGGCGGTAGGCGAAGAAGAGGCCCGCCAGAACGGTGGCGAAGACGCCTCCGGTCACGATGGCAAGGGCGTTTGGAAGGTCAAAGGCGAAGCTTTCTTCCATGATGTAGTGGGTCACTGCCCAACCAGCGACACCTCCTGCGAGCACGGCCACCACGCCTGCTGCGGCGCCCAGAACAGCCGAGCGGATGGCGAAATTCAATATGATACCCGCGCGGGTCGCACCAAGGGTTTTCAGGATCGCGGCCTCGTAGGTGCGGGCGCGTTCGCCTGCAGCAGCTGCCCCCATCTGGACCACGAAGCCCGTGACCAAGGTAGCCAGCGCCCCATAGGTGATCGCAGCGGCCACCTGCCCCATCAGACCTGTGATCTGAGTGATCGCGTCACGCACGGAAATCAGGGTGATATTCGGGTAAGCATTGCCAAGGCCGCGCAAGATTGCGGCCTCACCTTCCTGTTCGGAATAGATCGTGGCGATATAGCTGTGCGGCGCACCAGCCAGCGCCGAGGGGTTCATCGTCAAGATAAAGCCCATGCCGGCTTGGCTAAAGTCAACTTCGCGCAGGGATGTGATTTCACCGGTGATGTCGCGGCCAAGGATGTTGACGGTCAGGTGGTCGCCTATGCCGATGCCCATTTCGCGCGCTTCCTCGGCAGAAAAGCTGATCTGGGGTGGGCCTTGATAGTCTTCGTGCCACCATTCGCCCTCGACCACAGTCGTGCGGGTCGGGGTGGCGGAATAGGTCAGGCCGCGATCGCCACGAATGACCCAATGGCCGCCTGCCACTTCGCGCGACGGACGGTCGTTAATCTTTGTGATGATGCCGCGCAGCATGGGGGCAGTGTCGATGCGACTGACAAAAGGATCGCGGTCCAGACGGGTTTTCACCGCGTCGATCTGATCGGGTTGGATGTCCACGACGAAGAAGCTGGGGGCCACATCCGGCAGGTCGCGCGAAATTGCGCCGCGCAGGTTATTATCGATCTGCCCGACGGCGGCCAGTACGGCCAGCCCAAGGCCGAGGGACAGCACAACTGCGCCTGCCTCGCCCCCCGGACCTCCGACAGCGGTGAAGGCCATGCGCAGGGTCGGGACGCGACGCAGGATCTGGCGGTGACCCATCCAACGGGCCGCGTGTTTGACCGCGATGCCGGTTAGCACCAAGGTTGCAAAGGCGCCGCCAAGACCAAGGAAGCTCCACATGGCCAGCGCGGGCATCCCCGAGAACCGCGCGGCCACCCAGATCAGAAGCGCCAGAATGGCGATGCACAGCCCGATGAAAAACGGGCGCGGCAGGCGGTTCGACCCAAGGGCAGCGTCGCGAAACTGGTCGGCGGCTTTGACCTCTTCCGTGCGGGCAAGAGGCCAGAGGGTGAAAAGGAGCGCGGCGAGCGCGCCGTAAAGAGCAGCCTCGGCAAGTGGGCGAGGATAAAGCGTCAGCTCGGCTGAGATCGGCAGCGATTGTGCGATGACGGGAACCATCAGTGCGGGGATCAACGCGCCAAGCGCCACGCCCAGTGCGAGACCCAGCAAGGTCAGAATGCCGATTTGCAGGAAATATGTCAGAAAGATCACCTGACGGTCCGCTCCAAGGGCGCGCAAAATCGCAATTGTCCCGGTTTTTTCGTCTAAGTACGACCGGATCGCGGCCGAGATGCCGACACCTCCGACCGCAAGGCCTGCCAGCCCGACCAGCACCAGAAACGCGCCCAAACGGTCGATCAGACGCCGAATTCCAGGCGCGCCGTCGCGGGCGTCCTGCCAGCGCGCGCCATTGGGTTCGAGGTCGGGCATTAGCGCGGCATAGGCCGGACCAATGCCGCCTTCGGACAGGCGCATCCGATAGTGGCTGTCAAACAGCGTGCCTTCGGACAGAAGGCTAGAGCCCTCAAGCGCCGTACGACGCAGGATCGAGCGCGGGCCAAGGCTAAACCCGCCGGAGGCGTTGTCGGGTTCGCTGACCAGCTCGGCCATCAGGACGAACGGGATTTCACCGAGTGTCAGATTGTCTCCGATCTGAAGTCCTAGCCGCTCGATCAGCAGGTCATCCATAACGATGCCGGGCTGTCCGTTCACCCCGTCCAGCGCGGTCGCCATCGGTATGGGCGGGTCAAGTTTCACCTCGCCATAAATCGGATAGACGTCATCGACAGCCTTCACCTGCGTCAGGGCACGCTCGTCGCCAACCACAATCATAGACCGGAAATCGGCGATCACTGTCAGATCCTCGGCGACTTCAGAGATCACAGCCAGTTCGGCGTCATCGGCAAAGCGATAGGTGAAGGAAATCGAGGCATCGCCGCCCAGAAGCACCGCGCCTTGGCTGGCAAGCCCTGCGCGCAAGGCTTCACGCACAGACCCAACGGCCGCGATGGCGGCGACGCCCAGGATCAGGCAAGCAAGGAAAATGCGAAAGCCTTTGATCCCGCCGCGCAGCTCGCGACGGGTCAGACGCCAAGCCATCGCGAAATTCTGGGCAATATTCTGGATCATGCAAGCTGCCCGTCTTGGATCTGGACGACACGGTCGCAGCGCCCAGCCAATTCTGGGGCGTGGGTGACAAGGATCAGGGTCGATCCGTGCCGGTCGCGCAGGTCAAAAAGCAGGTCCATGATGGCCGCGCCTGTGGTGCCATCCAGATTGCCCGTTGGCTCATCCGCCAGCAGGATCTCAGGCCGGGGAGCTGCGGCACGGGCTAAGGCGACGCGCTGTTGCTCACCACCAGACATTTGGCTGGGATAATGGTGCAAACGATGGGACAGGCCAACCGCCTCAAGCTCGGCGGTGGCGCGGTCGAACGCGTCCGGAACACCGGCAAGCTCCAACGGGGTCGCCACGTTTTCCAGCGCGGTCATGGTCGGGATCAGATGGAACGATTGGAACACCACCCCCATATGATCACGCCTAAACCGCGCCAAACGATCTTCGTTCATCGCGCCAAGGTCTTGACCCAGCGCCTGAACGGCCCCACCTGTGGCTTGATCCAGCCCGCCCATCAGCATCAGAAGCGAGGATTTGCCCGATCCAGATGGCCCAGTCAGACCCAACGTCTCGCCGGCCATCACATTCAAATCAATGCCCTTGAGGATCTCGGTCCGGCCTGCATTATTGCCAAGTGTCAGGCGCACGTCGCGCAGGGAAAGAACCGGGGGCGTCATGGGGCGAACCTTCTTTAGGAGAATGGCATGATATCAGCTGCATATGGGGTTTTGACCCGTGGTCTCAAGGGGCTTTCCATGACAGTTTTCATGGCCTGCGCCGCGCAGGCGGAAACCACCACGATTTTGGCGTTGGGCGACAGTTTGACGGCCGGATATGGGCTACCTCAGGAACAGGGGTTCGTGCCGCAACTTGAGGCTGCCTTGATCGCTGAAGGGCTGGACGTGCGCGTGGTCAATGCCGGCGTGTCTGGCGATACCTCGGCGGGTGGAGCCGCGCGCCTTGGTTGGATCCTGACGGACGAGATCGACTTTGCGCTGGTCGCCCTTGGGGGCAATGACATGTTGCGCGGTATCTCGCCTGAGGAAACGCGGCGCAATCTGTCGGCCATCTTGACCGAGCTTGACAGCAAAGGCATTCCCGCGCTGTTAATCGGCGTGCTGGCGCCTTCGAATTTCGGCGACGGCTATCGCACGGAATTTGAAGCGGTTTTCACCGATCTTGCGCAGGAATTCGACGTCAATCTGTTCCCCAACTTTCTGGAAGGTATCGCTGCAGCGGGATCCTTCGCGGACGCGCAACGCCTGTATCTTCAGGCCGACGGGCTGCACCCCAACCCCGACGGCGTGGCCCTGATTGTGGACAAAATCACCCCTTTTGTGGTATCCTTAATGCGATAAAACCCAAGTTTCGCGCCCAAAAGGCGGGTGCCAAGCTGCGAGTTTACTGACGGGTGGCCCGCATAAAACCTATCCCTTGAGACACCTATGCGGGTTTTCATGGCTATGCCATTTTAGCCACCCGTTGTAGCAGGCCGGGCCAGAGCGTCCGATGCCAAGGTGCGGAGCGCCAGTTTGAAGATATTGATCGCCTCTGACGATCCTGCGCTACGGCGTAAGGCTCTTACCGCTGCAGACACTTGTGGCCTGCCGGGGCCTATTGGGTTCAACACGACGAAACAGGCGCTTGAGGCCCTTACAAATGGCACCGGTTTTGATTGCGCCCTGATCGACTATCGCCTGCCAGATCTCGGCGGCCTGAAAACCATCGAGAAACTGTGTCGTCGAAACAAGCAGTTAACGGTCGTGTTGCTGTTACCCGAGAAAGAGGTCGAAGCCGCGCGCCAAGCGCTGCGTACCGGCGCCAGTGTGGGCGCCCCGGTCGAGATTACGGACACGGCGCTGGCCAGCATTCTAACCCTGATCAGCGAAGATCTGGGATTGATGGTCTATCCCAGCACCCAGAAACCCAGCTTCAAGCGCGACAAAACAGGTCTGTCACGCCGCGAAATGCAGATTCTCGAGGGGCTGTGCGAAGGGCAGCAGAACAAGGAAATTGCGCATTTGTTCGGCATTCAGGAAGTGACCGTCAAAATGCATATGCGGTCGATCATCAACAAGCTGGGGGCAAAGAATCGAACCCATGCAGCCATGATTGCACTTAGGAACGGAATCGTCTGACCTGATCACTCTTCTGGCGGCCTGTCGTCCCAACGATCGCTTAGAATGCGGTGGCCATCCCCTTCGGGATCATCATATTGCTCGGACTTTAATGTCCAGAAGAACGCAGCCAGACCCAGCCCGCCCAACAGCAGCGAAATGGGGATCAGATAGACAAGGACGTTCATCGCATCAGCCTTTCTTCAAACGCAGCGCGTTCAGCGACACTGTCACCGACGAGGTCGACATGGCAAGGGCTGCGGCAAGTGGCGTGGCGAAACCCATCAGCGCGATTGGGATGGCGATGGCGTTATAGCCCGCGGCAATCGCAAAGTTTTCCTTGATCCGACGGGTCGCTGATTTCGAAAGGTCGATCGCGCCTGCCAGAGGCTCCATCGACTTGCCCAGAAGCACGATATCAGACACGACGCGTGCGGCTTCCAACGCGGATGCCGGCGAGATCGAGACATGCGCCGCTGCCAACGCCGCCGTGTCGTTCAGACCATCCCCAACCATCAGCACCTTACGGCCAGACTTGCCCAGACGGGCCACGAACTCGGCCTTGTCTTCGGGCAGCGTATCGGCTTGCCAATCCTCGATTCCCACGCGACCCGCAATGTCGGCCACGGCGGCAGGAACATCGCCCGAGATAAGTGTAATCCCCATGCCTTTGGCTTTTAAGGCGGTGATCGCCTCTTCCACGCCGGGGCGCAGTGCGTCAGTAAAGGTAAAGGCCAAGGGCTTCGCACCCGAGATCGCCAGATAGGTCGCGGTCTGTCCAACAGCATTGGCGCCCAGCCATTCTGCGCGGCCAAGGCGAACAGTTTTGCCGTTCCACTGCCCTTCGATGCCTTTGCCCGGCACCTCGGTGACTTGAGCGACCTCGGCGGGTTGGACACCGGCGGCGCGAACAGCTTGGGTCAGGGATTGCGCAAGCGGATGGCTTGATCCTTCGGCCAGCGCAAGGGCCACTTGCAAGTCGCGCTCCTTGTGTTGAGACAGCGCATCCAACGCGGGTTTGCCTTCGGTCAGGGTGCCGGTCTTATCGAACACGACGTGATCAACCTCGGCCAGACGCTCCATTGCGGTGGCTGATTTGAGCAACATCCCTTGCTTAAACAGACGACCCGATGCAGCGGTTGTCACCGCCGGCACAGCTAGGCCCAGCGCACAAGGGCAGGTGATGATCAGCGTGGCCACAGCGATGTTCATCGCCATGCGCCAGTCGCCGGAATACCAGAACCAGAAGATGAAGGCCGCGAAGGACAACAGGTGCACAACGGGCGCATAGACCGCCGCAGCCTTGTCCGCCAGCGACGTATAGCGGTTGCGCGCGGTTTCGGCGATAGCAACCAAATCCGCCATTCGGTGCAGCGAGCTGTCACGCCCAGCGGCGGTCACACGCACTGTAAGGGGACCGGTCAGGTTCACCTCACCTGCTGAAACAATGCTGTCTGGCGATGCGGCGACAGGAAGGCTTTCCCCCGTCAGAAGCGAGCGATCCAGCTCGCTTTCGCCGCCGGTGACGATGCCGTCCACTGGCAAGCGGGATCCCGGCACGACGCGGACGATCTGCCCGGGCAACAGCTCGGACACGGGCACCTGTTCATCGGCTTCCCCGTCAACGACAAGAAGCGCGCGGGGGACTTCCAACGCGGCCAATTCCTCGGCCGCCGAACGCGCGACAGCACGGGTGCGGTAATCAAGATAACGGCCTGCCAACAAAAAGAAGGTCAACGACAGGGCGGCGTCGAAGTAAGCGTGCTCGCCCGAGTGCATCGTCTCGTAGATCGACATGCCCAGCGCCAAAAGGATCGCCAGCGAGATCGGCACATCCATATTCAGGCGGCGCACTTTCAGGGCTGACCAAGCGGACCGGAAGAACACCTGGCTTGAGAACCCAACGGTTGGGATGGCTATGCCCGCACTGATCCAGTGGAACAGATCGCGCGTGGCGTCTGTGGCACCTGACCAGACTGCAACGCTCAGCAGCATCACATTCATCATGGCAAATCCCGACACGCCCAAGCGCATCAGAAGGTCTTTGCCCTGTTTGTCTGTTGCCGTGGCTTTCAACTGTCCCGGATCAAGTTCGTAGGCTTCAAACCCGATTCCGGTCAGGTAATCGGCCAGTGTCTGTGCCTCGACGTCCTGATCCACATCCACAACCGCGCGTTTCAGCGTCAGGTTTACACGCGCCGCACGCACGCCATCCTGCTTGGCCAGCCCACGTTCAACGCCCGAGATACAGGCCGCGCAATAGATCTGGGGAAGCGACAGCATGACCCGCTTCGCTTCCATCCCATTGCCGCGATAGCCCTTGCCCGCTTGCTCTTCCGCAAGAGGGGCGGCGTCACAGGCCGGACAGGCAGAGATCGGAGCAGCCATGGTATCTTCCTTGTTCGCGCGTCAGATGAAGACCTAGTTGGCCTTCAGATAGATCGGGATACGTTGTTGGAATGTGGTGCCGTCTTCCGCCACCGCGTTCATCCGCAGGTTCCAGTTGCCTTCGCCCAACTTGCCAACCTGCGCAATATACGCTCCAGTCGAACTTTGGTTGAAAGCCGGTTCCTGATCCTCATTCACATGGGTCGCCCGGCCCAGAAGACCGTATAGCGAAGTAACGGTCACGGGGTCGCCGTTCACGTCCTTGATATCCAGATACAGCGTCTCGCCCTCGATCCGCGCAGCGACGTCCCAGCCCAGCCCTTCCTGAGCTTCACGCTGGGCGTCAAACTTCTGGCTGGCAACGTACGAGTTCTTGGTTTCAAGGCCGGGGAATGTTCCCACAGCCGAGTAGGCCATGAAAAGATTTACACCGATGATGATCGAGAACGCAGTGACCACGATGACCAGCACGTGTTTGCCAGTCAGTTCGAATTCTTTCTTTTCGGACTTCTCAGCCATGGCTTAGCGCCCTCTTCCGTTAAAGATAGTATCAAGGTGAGCCCGGTCCCCGTTCACGCCATCCACGACCCAAATGCGAAGGTCAGTACGGTCCAGCTTGGCAGCTTCCGAACCCGGAGGTGCAACAACATAGACACGCTGTTTCGCCTCGGTATCAGGAGGAGCTACTAGCACAAGTTTGTCCGTTCCTTCCAGCTCGACCGTCAGGTTGCTGCCATCGACCAGGGTAAAGTAATAGGGCCATTCTTCGCCGTGGCGGTTGCGCACACCCACGTCATAGGTGTTACGGATCGAGCCATCCGACAGCGTCACATAGGTCGGGTTGCGCACCGGGCGAATGGTGACATCGACATTGGGCCGGGCAAAAACGGCCACGGTCAGCGCAACCCCAACGAGCGCCCAAAGCGAGGTGTAAAGGATGGTGCGCGGACGCAGCAGGTGCTTCATCACCGGGATTTTCACATTCCCGGCACGTTCGTGCTGTTCATCCTTCAGGGCCAGATAGTCGATCAACCCGCGTTCCTTGCCGACCTTCACCATCATCTCGTCACAGGCGTCGATGCACAGGCCGCAGGTGATACATTCCAACTGCTGGCCGTCACGAATGTCGATGCCCATCGGGCAAACCGCAACACAAGCGTTACAGTCAATGCAGTCGCCCAGATCGTCCCGTTTCTTGCCACGACCGCGCGGCTCGCCGCGCCAGTCACGATAGGCGATGGTGATGGTGTCTTCGTCCATCATCGCGGCCTGAATACGCGGCCAGGGACAGGCGTAAATACAGATCTGTTCCCGCGCGATGCCGCCGAAGAAGAAAGTCGTAAGCGTCAGCACCAGAATGGTGGAGTACGCCAAAGGGTGCGCTTGACCAGTCAGCAAATCCATCAAAAGCGTTGGCGCATCCGCAAAATAGAACACCCAAGCACCACCGGTCGCGACTGCGATCAGGATCCATGCCACGAACTTGAAGATACGCTTGCGGACCTTCTCGGCATCCCATTTCTGGCGGTGCAGACGGATCCGCGCGTTACGGTCGCCTTCGATCCAGCGTTCGACAAGGATCATCAGGTCGGTCCAGACGGTCTGCGGGCAGGCATAGCCACACCACACCCGCCCGGCAGCCGAGGTAAACAGGAACAGCCCAAGCCCCGCCATGATCAGCAAACCCGCGATGAAATAAAATTCATGCGGCCAGATCTCGATCCAGAAGAAGAAGAAACGGCGATTGGCCATGTCCACAAGGATCGCCTGATCGGGCAGGTTCGGCCCGCGATCCCATCGGATCCACGGGGCAAGATAGTAAACGCCAAGGGTAAGACCCATAATCCACCACTTGAGGCTTCGGAAGGTGCCCTTTACCCGTTTGGGGAAGACTGGCTCGCGCGGGGCGTATAGCTGTTCTGGGGCGTCAGACATGACTGGTTCTCGGATCCTGTGTTTCGCTTGGTATTCCAAGTAAGAATAATTCCAGATCATAGCCTTGATGTGGATCAAGGCATAATTCAGCTGATCTGCACGGCCTGCCTATATAACCCATTGAGAAAGGACGAGTTTGCACAGTGACGCAGTGCGAAAAGGTCGCAGGGGGAAGGTGCAGATTTCGTGTGGCATCTGCATATTGATTCCCGCTCACTCAGCAAAAAACCCGAGCGCCGAAGCACCCGGGTTTGAATTTGTCGGCACCGACCTCGGAGAAACGCGCGAACAGGATCAGAGGTCGGTGCCTTTGACCGGGGAGTGAGGCCCCGGATCTTGGTCCGTCCCAGCGCGGACGCTTGGACGAATGTCTTTGGCCAAGGCCGGTGGCTTACTCGCCGCCGCCCAACTGGTGGACGTAAGCCGACACAGCATTGATCTGGCTGTCGGTCAGCTTGCCGCTCCAGGCGGGCATAACGCCATAAGGGCCTTCCGAAACGATCGTGGTGATCGCCTCTTTATCCTCGCCGTAAAGCCAGATGGCGTCGGTTAGATTCGGGGCACCCTGGCTGCGGTCGCCCGTGCCGTCTTCCATGTGGCACGAAGAACAGTTATCCTCGAAAACCACGGCACCGTCCGCAACCAACGACATATCAACGGCGTCCTTGGTCACCGGCGACAGCGACATGGCATAGGCCACGACCTGCGCGATTTCCTCGTCGCTGAGATAGTCATCACCGAAGGCCGGCATCTCGGAATAGCGTGTATCTTCATTGTCTTCCGACCGGATGCCGTGACGTAGTGTGTATTGGATGTCTTCCAACGTGCCGCCCCACAGCCAGTCATTGTCCAGAAGGTTCGGGTAGCCAACGTTGCCAGCCGCACCCGAGCCGTGACACTGCGAACAGAAGGTCGCAAATGTCGCGCGGCCCGATTGGATCGCATAGTTGTGAAGGTCCGAACCGACGTCCAGCGCATTCAGATCCGCAGAGGCAAGCTTAGCCTCCAATTCGCTGTTCATGCCCTTGAAACGGTCAATCTCTTCGGCGACTTCAGCACGGGTCGAGAACCCAAGATAGCCAGCCGTAGCGCCTTTGATCATCGGCCATGCGGGATAGGCGATGGTGTACCAAATCCCCCAAACGATGGTGGCGTAGAACACCCAGACCCACCAACGTGGCAGCGGATTGTTAAACTCCTGAATGCCGTCCCATTCGTGGCCCGTTGTTTCGGGATCTTTCTTTTCAACAGGTTTTTTACTCATTGCCGCAACTCCTTTTGAGCTGAGCGCCCGGGATCTTAGTCCCGGTCACCGGCAGGTTTGTCTTCATGGCGGAAGGGGATGTTCGCGATGTCCTTGTGGACTTTGTTCGACCCTGGGCGGAACGTAAACAACGCTGCTCCGACGAAAAAGGCGAACATCACAATCAGAAACCAACTGTCAGCGAAGGCTCGCATAATTCCATAGGTATCCATCATCCCAGCTCCTTACCGGCTTGCGTCAGGTGTGAAGGTCGAGAAGTCGACCAATGTACCCAACATCTGCATATAGGCGATCAGAGCGTCCATTTCGGACACACCCGGCTTGCCATCGAAGTTGCGCGCTTGCGCTTTCGGATAACGTGCCAGCAGCGCGTCGACGTCCGAATTGTCGCCATCTGGATCAGCTTGGCTCAGCCAGTCTGCTTCCGCATTTGCGATCTGTTCGTCGGTGTAAGGCACACCTACGATCCGGTTCGTCTCCATTACATCCCGAATGTATTTCGGCTCGATCAGCTTATCCAAAAGGAAAGCGTATTTCGGCATCACCGATTCAGGCACAACCGACTGCGGATCCGCCAAGTGGTCCACATGCCATTCGTCCGAATAGCGGCCGCCGACGCGGGCAAGGTCAGGCCCTGTCCGCTTCGACCCCCACTGGAACGGGTGGTCGTACTGGCTTTCAGCCGCAAGGCTATAGTGGCCGTAACGCTCTACTTCGTCGCGCATTGGGCGGATCATCTGCGAGTGACAGACATAGCAGCCCTCGCGCACATAGATGTTCCGACCCTCAAGCTCGAGCGGCGAATAGGGCCGCACGCCTTCCACATCCTCGATTGTGTTTTCGAGGTAGAAAAGCGGTGCGATCTCTACGATACCCCCCACGGCGACAACCAGAAGGCTACCGACCAGAAGAAGCGTTGCGTTCTTTTCAATAACGCCGTGTTTGTCGAGAATTCCCATCAGTCATTCCCTCCTTATTCTGCCGGTGCCGCAGCAGCGTTGCCTGCTGCTTCAGCAGCCGGAGCGCGTTTCACGGTCATCCAAAGGTTGTAGCACATGATGACGGCACCACCGAGGAACAGAACCCCGCCAAGGCCGCGAACCACATACATCGGGAACTTCGCAGCAACGGTGTCAGCGAACGAGTTCACCAAGAAGCCCTGCGCATCAACTTCACGCCACATCAGGCCTTCCATGATACCGGTCACCCACATCGAGGCCGCGTAAAGCACGATGCCAATAGTCGCGAGCCAGAAGTGCCAGCTGACCAGTTTCAGGCTGTAAAGACCTGCGCGGTTCCAAAGTTTGGGGACCAGGAAGTACAGCATCCCGAAGGTGATCATGCCGTTCCAGCCAAGCGCGCCCGAGTGTACGTGACCGATGGTCCAGTCAGTATAGTGCGACAGCGAGTTCACGGCGCGGATCGACATCATCGGACCTTCAAAGGTCGACATGCCGTAGAAGCCGATGGACACAACCATCATACGGATCACCGGGTCGGTGCGCAGTTTGTCCCATGCGCCGGACAAGGTCATCAGACCGTTGATCATGCCGCCCCAGCTGGGCATCCACAATACGATCGAGAACACCATGCCAAGCGTCGAAGCCCAATCCGGCAGAGCGGTATAGTGCAGGTGGTGCGGACCAGCCCAGATGTACAGGAAGATCAGCGCCCAGAAGTGGATGATCGACAGTTTGTACGAAAAGACGGGGCGCTCGGCCTGTTTTGGCACAAAATAGTACATCATGCCCAGGAAGCCTGCGGTCAGGAAGAAGCCCACAGCGTTGTGGCCATACCACCACTGCGTCATCGCATCCTGAACACCAGCAAAGACTTGAACCGATTTCGAACCGAAAATCGAAACGGGCACCGACAAGTTGTTCACAACGTGCAGCATGGCGATGGTGACAATGAACGCCAGATAGAACCAGTTGGCCACATAAATGTGCGGTTCTTTCCGCTTTATCAGTGTTCCCATGAAGACCAGCAGGTAAGCAACCCAAACGATGGTCAGCCACAGGTCGGTGTACCATTCGGGTTCAGCATATTCTTTCGATTGGGTCGCGCCCAACAGATAACCGGTTGCGGCCAGAAGGATTACGATCTGATATCCCCAGAAAACGAACCAACCCAAGTTGCCGCCCCAAAGACGAGCCCCCGAGGTCCGCTGCACCACATAGAACGAGCTGGTGATCAAAGCCGTACCACCAAACGCAAAAATAACCGCTGATGTATGCAGCGGGCGCAGGCGACCAAAGTTCAGATAACCCTCGGCCCAAGCAAAGTTCAGGTTCGGGAAAGCCAGCTGGAACGCGATGAACGTCCCGACCAAGAAGCCCACAACGCCCCAAAAGGCAGTCAAAGCAACGCCTATGCGAATAGGCCCATCCATATATCCGGTTTCAACGACCTTTTCGTTCCCCACACCCCGAAGCGTGTAAACGAACAGGCCAGCCGCGATCAGAACCACCAGCAGCGCATGTACTTGGTAGGCTACGTCGCGGGCATAGCTTGCGGCGATTGCGGCCAATACTGTGATCAGCGCGAAAATCACCAATTTGAGGTAGTCCCACATTTTGCGTCCCTTCGTCATTGTCATATGCTCACGCGACCAAAAACAGTCTCGGAGCACCTTTCGACTTTCATGGGTTTGGACTTAACCCCCGCCCCTCGCCTTGATCCATGTCAAAACTTGACGCACCCGGGCAGTTTTCCGGTGCTTGACCCATGTCAAAGCGTCGCAGCCAAAGGTTTGGCACCATTTTGGCAACAGTCGCTGGAGGCCTAACATGGACTACAAAACGATCTCGACCATTATCACAGACAACGCGGTTTCCCGACCGGTTCTGGATACAGCACGCTGCCTTTCCGAACGTTTCGACGCGCATTTGGACGCCTTGTGCTTGGGTATAGACCCTTCACAGCAAGGGTTTTACTATGCCGGAGCTTCGGCGATGATGGTGCAGGACAATCTGGATCAGGTCCGCGCCGATACTGATACCTTGGAAAAGGAAGTCAGACAGATTCTGGCGGCAAACGTGCTGCCATGGTCGACCACGGCGGTGGCCACCCAGTCCGTCACACTGAACCACGTGGTGGCGCATCGCTGTCGATTCGCTGATCTGGTCATCCTGCCCCGCCCCTATGGCGAAGGCCGCGGCCACAATGCCGAAGCCATTATCGAGAGCGCCATGTTTGAGGGGGGTGTGCCCGTTCTGGTAATGCCGGATGAGGTATCGATGACGCAAGCCCCCACCAATGTGGTGATTGCCTGGAACGAAAGCCCCGAGTCGCTGCGCGCAATTCGCGCTGCCATGCCGTTCCTGAAAACAGCCAAATCAGTCTCGATCGCCGTGATTGATCCGCCGCAGCACGGCCCGGAACGATCGGATCCGGGCGGCGCACTCAGCCAAATGCTGGCACGCCATGGTGTGCGGTCCGAGGTCTCGGTCCTGGCGAAAACCATGCCGCGCGTGGCGGACATTCTGAACCGTCATGCCAGCGATAAGGACGCCGATCTGATCGTGATGGGGGCCTATGGCCACTCGCGCTTCCGCGAGAGCATTCTGGGCGGTGCCACCCGGCACATGCTTGAAATCGCTGCAGTTCCAGTGCTGATGGCACACTGATAGAAGAACAGTGGTGGCCTAGAAAATATGGCCGCCATCCACATCATCCCCGGTCTCGGACACCAGTCTTTGAAGGTCGGGGATATGCACTTGGCGCTTGCCTTGCAGTTCAATCACGCCCGCCTTTTTCAAGGCCGAGATCTGGCGGCTGACCGTTTCTAGCGTCAGGCCCAGATAGTCTGCCATCGCCTCGCGGGTTAGCGGCAGATCAAACTCCATCCCATCCTTGGGCAGACGCTTGTGCAGCGCTGCATCCCGGCGTGCGATGATCATCAGGAGACTGGCAATCTTCTCGCGCGCGGTTTTGCGGCCCAAAACCAGCATCCACTCCCGCGCGCTGTCCAATTCATCCAACGTCATTTGCAACAGCCGACCTTCAATAGCCGGGGTTGCGCCCATCAAATTCTCGAACGGCTTCTTTCGGAAGCAACACAGGGTCAAATCGGTAACTGCCACCACATCAAACGGTGCCTGTTCGCGCCCCGGTCGGCCAATAAAGTCCGACGGCAGCAGCAGGCCGACCATCTGGGTCCGCCCATCTTCCATCGTTTGGCTTAGGGTCGCGATGCCGGTGACCACGCTGGCCACAAACTCCATCGGATCGCCGGCCCAGATCACAGGCTGGCCAGCTTCATAGGTGCGATAGTATTTGATGTCGTCGAGATGCTCCAGCTCGTCCGGCTCGCACCGTGAACACACGGCGCGGTGACGAATCGGGCACGTCCCGCAATCCCTAGGGTTGAAACTGGTGTCATTCATGGCTTTGTGAACAAGAGAAGTATCTTGCTTTGATCCTGATCAAAGTATGCGGCGCATTTGGTGTTACAGCGTATTGGAATGCAGACACTTACGCAACTGAAACGCCTTGGTCTTTTTGACGCGCGCGTTCCCCGATACACCAGCTATCCAACCGCGCCGCATTTCAAGGCAGGTTTTGGACACGAAACTCTTGCCGGCTGGATCAGCGCGATCCCCGCGGGCCGCAAGGTTTCGCTTTACGTTCATATTCCGTTTTGTCGACGCCTGTGCTGGTTCTGTGCTTGTCGGACCCAAGGCACATCAACCGCCGAACCTGTGGCCGCCTATGTGGACAGTCTGAAATCCGAGCTTGCAACGATCAAGTCGCTGCTGGCCCCGGGGATCGAGATCGAGCACTTGCATTGGGGTGGTGGCACACCCACCCTGCTTGAGCCTGCAATGATTACCGATCTGACCGACGCCATCCTGAACACGATGCCGCTTGCCGAAGGCGCACAGTTCTCGGTTGAAATTGATCCGTCTGAAGTCGATGACGCTCGTCTGGACGCACTGGCCGCGGCCGGTATGAACCGCGCGTCGATTGGTGTGCAGGACTTCGACCCAATGATCCAAGAGGTGATCGGACGCCCACAAAGTTATGAAGTCACCAAAGATGTCGTGGATCGTCTGCGCGCACGTGGGATCGACAGCCTGAACATGGATATCCTCTATGGCCTGCCACACCAGAACATCGCGCGGGTGACGGATTCGGTTGAGAAGCTGATCAGCCTTGACCCCGACCGCGTGGCATTATTTGGCTATGCCCACGTGCCGTGGATGGCGCGTCGCCAAACACTGATCCCGACCGAAGCCCTGCCTTCGGCCGAGGAACGGCTTGATCTGTTCAACACAGCTCGCGACCAGTTCGTTGCAAACGGTTATGACGAAATCGGCATCGACCACTTTGCTCTGCCCTCGGATGGTTTGGCAAAAGCACACAAAGCGGGCACGATGAAGCGCAACTTCCAAGGCTACACGGAAGACGCCTCGGACGTGCTGATGGGCGTGGGCGCAAGCTCGATCGCGCGCTATCCGCAGGGCTATGTGCAGAACCAGCCCGCCACTGCCAAATATCAGGCCGCCGCGCGGGACGGGCAACTGACCGCCGCCAAGGGGCATGCGTACACCGGGGACGACATCGCTCGTGGCCGCGTGATTGAAGAACTTCTGTGCTATTTCCGCGCTGATCTGGCAGCGCTTGCGGACGAGCAATCCTTGCCGCTGGAAACCATACTTGGCTGGATCGACGGGCTTGAAGGTGCAATGCCGGGCACCACCGATCTGGTGGACAACGTCCTAAGCATCCGTGATGAATTCCGTCCGCTGGCACGTATCATTGCCCGTCACTTCGACGCCTACGAGATGAATGAAAGCGGGCATAGCCAGGCGGTTTAACCGCCGCCTGATCGCCTTTTCCAGTAGCGTCTAGCGATAGCCCGCTTCAACAGCGATGCGCTCCAGAACATCTGCCAGCGTCAACCCGTGCTCGAACACCCCGGTGCGCAGAAAGCTATCGACCTGCGCGATCACCAGCGGGTTCACCATCATGAAGGTGTGAGTCACGGGAAGGGTGATGTGATCCCCCATCCCCTCGATCCGGGTACTTTCGACCGAGACTTTGCCGTCATCCTCGCCGTCAATCACTGCCGAATAGATCGGGTTCAAGGACCGGTTCCCAGCGATCACGCCCAGCTCAAATTTGGGGCGACCCGTTTGATTGGGAACCGAGTCATCGCCTGTACCCAACTGAAGTCCGGCAGGGCCATTAATCCACTCAAACGGCTCAAGTTCGGCAAACTCATCCACCAGTTCGGAACCCTTGTTCGGGGGGGCCAGCATAACGACACGGCCAAGATTGGCGGGGCGATTATCCTCGAGCCAAACGCGCACAAGAATGCCACCCATCGAATGCGTAACGAAGTTCAGACGGTCATCACCGCATTCGGCTACGGCGGGTGGAATGGCCTCATTGGCCAGCTCTGGGATCGTGGCTTCGGTCGACGGATAGCCAAGGTTAATGACCTTATACCCCTCGGCCTCGAGCGCTTCTTCCATCACCCACATGGATGAAGCTGACCGCGCAAGCCCATGTAGCAAAACCACGCATTCCCCGCGCCCAGCGCCGTCCCCGCCCGTATCGCTGGCGGGGATGGAACAACTGGCGGTCAAAAGCGCGACAAGAAGCAGAAGTGGTCTCATGAGCTCAGGATACTCGTATCTACCGTCGGTTACGAACCGATTGCCACGAGGGCTTCAAATTGCGCGTGGTTCAGCGCAGTTCCGTATAGAAACCCGGCGCAAACCAACGGATGATCAGCGCCCCTGCCCCTGCAATGGCCACCGCCATTACGCCAATCCAGCCGATTACGGGGATCAATGCCAGCAGCGTCACAACGACAGCGCCAACCAGCCCTGCGATGGCGCGTTCAGACAGGGTTTCCGGCAACGGACGGTTCAGCGCGCCCATCACGCCGACACCCAGAATATAGGTGCCGATCACATAGCCCGCGACACCCAGCAACACAGCCAACACGATCGAGGCCGGGACCAGCAGGATGCCATAGCCGGTTAGGGTAAATAGAAACAAAGATCCAGCCAAAGCCGAGATCGACAAGAAGCCCATCCAGAATGCGCGAATGGGGGTTTCCAACGTGCGTTCGCGCAGGTTCATCAGGAAAGCAGGGGCCAACGCGGCAACAAGCGTCGCCATTGCGGTCAGGATCAAAATGGCGGTCACTTTGTTGCCCAACCACGACATCCAACCGCCACTGCTGGGTTCAACGGTCGCGCCGCCTTCAGGATCCGCGCCGGGGTCGAACGCGTCTGCGTCGTGGCGTTCAATCCGGTCAGCAGGCACCACATGGGCCGGAATCTCGATGGTATCGGGCTCGTCTGCATAGAGATACAGCGTGCCTTCGATCCGGGCATTTTCGCCAAAACTGATGGATTTGGTGGACAGGCTGGCATCACCCGCGATTACGTCTGTTAGAAGAATATGCTCGGCCGCGACCAGCGCGTCATCCCCCACGGACGCGGTTATTTCCGCACGCTGCGCCCCAAGGCGCAGATCGCCCCCGATGGGCGCGGCGACCAAAACGGTATCACCGAACAATTGTGCATCCCCCCCAATCGGGGCCGAGACATTGACGTTCATCCCCGCCGCATAAAGACTTTGCCCCACAGGCGCCGAGATCGAAACCGACCGCCCCCCTGCATGGGCAGAGCCCTCGACAGGTGCTGATATCACAACCGTATTGCCCGCAACGAAGGCATCATCCACGGCATCGCCTGACAGGGTAACATTGTCCCCGGCGATATAGGCGTCATCACCGAAGCGATAGACCTCGTCCGCAAATGTGGGAGTCGCGATCAGCGTGGCGCAGAGAAGAAAGAATGAACGAAACATGGCTGTCCCTTGCCAAATAGATTGATGTTATCCACCTTAACATAGGGGGTGTCGTCAGATTTGTAAGAGAGGATTGCAAGAAATCCAATCGCTTTCCTTGCGCCCCTATCCGCGCCAAGCCTGTTGCGGCAGGGACATCAGCCGATCACGCAACCAACTGCCAGCTGCGCCCAGCCCCCGTCGCTCGGTCCAAACAAGATCAACACCCGCAAGGTCATCGCTTTGCTGAAAGCTGATCGCCAGCTTGACCAAACCACCTTGCGCAGTGTGGTCCCGAACGACGGTGTAAGGAAGCTCGGCCCAGCCCAAGCCCGCCAATGCCAATTCAACAATCAAATTCGGGCTCTCCGCCTCCCACAACTGGGGGCTTTTCACCTCGCGATATGTGCCAGCCTTCCCTTTGGAACGGCTGTGCAACACAATCTGCCGGTGTTCGCGCAACGCACCCAGTCCAACGGGCTGCACCTGCACAAGGGGATGACCGGGCGCGCAGACGATCACATGAGCTGTGTGGCCAACGCCGCGAAACTGGAACCCCAAGGGATAGCTTTCCTGTTCGGTCATCAGTCCCAAATCAGTACGGCCCGAAATCAAAAGTTCGGGCGTATCGTTCATTCCCGGCGACAGCCGCTCAAGCTCGACCATCGGGAATTTCTGGGAAAATTCTTCAAGTGCTTCCAGCACCGGTGGTAAGCTGAGCCCCTGCTCGATGGCGACGCTTAGACGGTGCTCGATCCCATCAGACATAGAGCCAGCTTTGGCCATAAGATCTTTCTGACCCAGGGAAATTGCCTGCGCATAGGGCAGAAGCGCCCTTCCCTCGTCCGTCAGCACAGGCAAGCGTCCGGACCGGTCGAACAAAAGAACCCCAGTGTCGATTTCAAGATTCGCAATGGCAGTCGAAACCGCCGATTGCACTTTTCCCATTCGACGTGCGGCCGCCGAAAACGATCCGAGTTCTGCAGCCAGAAGGAAGGCTGTCAGCCCATCTTGTGACACCATGACCTATCTCATTATTAGATACATTCGAACTTTATTACCACGGTATAGCTGATAGATGAACGGGGAAAAGGAAAGGACACCAGATGGACGCCCCTATGCGCAATGGTCGTGATCGGCTTCGCTATGTGATCAGCTTCGAACTGCTTTTGCTGGCCATTATTGTGCCGGTTGGGGCGCTCTATTTTGACAAACCGCTGCATGATATCGGAGGTCTTGGGGCGATCCTGGCAGCAAAAGCGATGATCGTGAACTATCTGTACAACCTTGGCTTTGACCATCTGGACGCGCGCGCGGGGCGTATATCGTCCAACCGGTCGAAGTTTGGACGGGTGTTTCATGCGCTCGGACTTGAGATCACGCTGCTGATCACATCGCTGCCGCTTTACATGTGGTGGCTGGAACTTGGGCTGTTTCACGCGCTGGCGACAGACGTGACCGTCACAAGTTTCGTGGTCTTCTACACCTTTTTGTTCACACTGGGATATGACCGGTTGTTTCCGGTGCGCGTGGCCGCCTAGCCACCTTGAACGCAACAAAGGCGCCCCAAGGGACGCCTTTGCTTTTGGTCTTTAGGCTGTTTGGCTCTCGGTGATTTCTCTGACGAGAAATCACCTGTCGCAACTGAATTCCTGACGGAATTCAGTTTACATCATGCCGCCCATGCCGCCCATGCCGCCCATGTCGGGCATGCCGCCAGCAGCTGCGCCTTCTTTCGCAGGCTTATCAGCAACCATGGCTTCGGTGGTGATCAAGAGGCCAGCAACCGATGCCGCATCTTCCAGAGCGGTACGGGTTACTTTCGCCGGGTCGATCACGCCGAACGAGAACATGTCGCCATATTCTTCGGTCTGAGCGTTGAAGCCGAATGCGGTGTCGTCCGACTCGCGCACTTTGCCAGCAACTACAGCGCCGTCGACGCCTGCGTTTTCAGCAATCTGGCGCAGCGGAGCTTCGATGGCTTTGCGTACGATGACGATACCAGCGTTCTGATCCGAGTTCGCACCTTCCAGACCTTCCAGAGCCTTGCCAGCCTGAACCAGAGCAACACCACCACCAACGATGACGCCTTCCTGAACAGCAGCGCGGGTCGCGTTCAGAGCATCGTCCACACGGTCCTTACGCTCTTTCACTTCGACTTCGGTCATGCCACCAACGCGGATTACAGCAACACCACCTGCCAGTTTGGCAACGCGTTCTTGCAGCTTCTCACGGTCATAGTCCGAAGTGGTTTCTTCGGCCTGCGCACGGATCTGAGCAACGCGTGCTTCGATCTCAGCTTTCTCGCCAGCACCGTCGACGATGGTTGTTTCGTCTTTGGTGATTTCGATTTTCTTGGCCGAACCCAGCATGTCCATGGTGACCGATTCAAGCTTCATGCCCAGATCTTCCGAGATCACTTGACCACCGGTCAGGATCGCGATGTCTTGCAGCATGGCTTTACGACGATCGCCGAAGCCCGGAGCCTTAACAGCAGCAATTTTCAGACCGCCACGCAGTTTGTTAACAACCAGAGTTGCCAGCGCTTCGCCTTCAACGTCTTCAGCGATGATCAGCAGCGGTTTCTGCGACTGGATAACTTGCTCGAGTAGCGGAACCATCGGCTGCAGCGACGAGAGCTTCTTCTCGTGCAGCAGAACCAGACAGTCGTCCAGATCAGCGATCATTTTGTCGGGGTTGGTCACGAAGTAAGGCGACAGGTAACCGCGGTCGAACTGCATGCCTTCAACAACAGTGGTCTCGGTTTCCAGACCCTTGTTTTCTTCAACGGTGATAACGCCTTCGTTGCCAACCTTTTGCATCGCGTCAGCGATCTGCTGGCCGATTTCAGCTTCGCCGTTGGCCGAGATGGTGCCAACCTGCGCAACTTCGTCGCTGTCTGCAACGTCACGAGCCGAGGCTTTGATGCCTTCAACAACCTTGGCAGTTGCCAGGTCGATACCGCGCTTCAGGTCCATCGGGTTCAGGCCAGCTGCAACCTGCTTCAGACCTTCGCGAACAATCGCCTGGGCCAGAACAGTTGCAGTGGTGGTGCCATCGCCAGCTTCGTCATTGGTGCGCGAAGCCACTTCTTTGACCATCTGCGCGCCCATGTTTTCGAACTTGTCTTCCAGCTCGATCTCTTTGGCGACCGACACACCGTCTTTGGTGATGCGAGGTGCGCCGAACGACTTGTCCAGAACCACGTTACGGCCTTTCGGGCCCAGGGTCACTTTGACAGCGTCAGCAAGGATATTGACGCCACGCAGCATTGCATTGCGGGCATCGGTGTCGAACTTTACGTCCTTAGCAGCCATTTAGCTTACTCCAGTAAATTCGTGTAAATTAGATAGTTCAGTCAGCAGAGATCAGGACAGAATGCCCATGATGTCGCTTTCCTTCATGATCAGCAGCTCTTCACCGTCGATGGTGATTTCGGTGCCGGACCACTTGCCGAACAGGATCTTGTCGCCTTCTTTGACGTCCATGGAGATGCGGTCACCATCGTCGTCTTTGGCGCCAGCGCCCACGGCAACAACCAGACCTTCGGCTGGTTTTTCCTTAGCGCTTTCCGGAATGATCAGACCGCCAGCGGTTTTCTCGTCGCTCTCAACGCGGCGAACAAGCACGCGGTCATGCAGCGGGGTAAAAGCCATATTCTAAGCTCCCTAAGCTCAGTTAACGTTCCATTAGCACTCACCCGTTGCGAGTGCTAACGGCGCATAGTTAGGGGCGAGAAATGGGGGAGTCAACAAAGTCGCGGCAACTTTCGTCGCCGCACCGCAGCAAGTACACTAATCTTCCAGCAAATGCTCATAACGCTGGTCGGTCAGCGTTTTCATGAACGCAACTAAGGCATCGATCCGGCGGTCATCCAAGGCAGGCCCTTCGGTCAGCTCTTCAACAGACAGGTTTTGCGGGACTTCCGGCATCGCCCAAGGCTTGCCGGTTTCTGGGTTTATCTGTCGTTTCGGATTGGTCGTGTTGTATTTGTTATAGAACAAAACCACGGTGCGCAGATCTTCGAATAAGCCGTTGTGCATATAGGGGCCGGTCACTGCCACATTGCGCAGCGTGGGCACTTTAAAGCGACCCTCAGCGGCACTGGCGTCCACATCGGGGTTGGCAAGCAGCCCAGCATCCGGCCCGGTCTCGCCGCTTACCGCACGGGCCTTTGCATTCACCGGCACGCCGATATTGTGATATTCATAATTCGTGAACGTCTCGTCCGGCGCGATGGGCGAGGTTCGAAGCTGATGGCACAGGTTGCAGTTCGTGAATTGCTGCGAGGTAAACAGCACCCGACCGAGTTCTTCTTCGGGCGTCAATTCGACCTCGCCGCGCAGGAAACGATCATATTTGCTGTCGAACGGCGCGAAAAGCGGCGTGTTTTCAAACGCGGCAATGGCTTGCGTCATCGCATCATAGGCAGCATCATCGGACGCCCAGATGTCGTCGCCAAACAGCGCCTTGAAAGCCGCGACATAACCCGTATCCTCTTGCAAACGCACCACCACGGACGCCTTGTCCGGCATTCCCATTTCAATCGGGTTCAGGGGCGGTCCACCCGCCTGTCCTGCCAGCCCAGCAGCGCGGCCATCCCAGAACATGCCCCCGCGCCATGCGGCATCATCCAGTTGCTCAAAATCCGGCGTGAACATGGCATAGCCAGCCGTCAGTGCGCTTCGATCCCCAAGGCTTTCGCCATCATCACCCAGCGACACAGCCCGCCCAGCATCCGTTTCACGCGGATCCACAAAGGCAAACTCGGGATCATGGCAGGTCGCGCAAGATTGCGTGCGATTCTTGGACAGGTTCACATCAAAAAACAGCGCCTCGCCCAGCTCTTCCAACGTATCGAGCGCGAACGCCGGTGTAGCCAAGATGGCCAGAAGACTTGGTATCAGAAAAAGGCGCATGACATTGTCCTTAAGTTACCCTGCCCTTCTAACGCAGCAATCGGAAGGCGCAACTTGATCCTGATCAAAACCATCAGATTATGCTGCAATCCGCAGATCTCAACGACCTACCCTGAGCTCCGCGCCGCTGGCGTTAGGCCATAGACCCCACGTTCGACCCGCTCAAACCAACCATAATGATTGATCGCCATCATGTTGGTAGCCTTATCCACCCCAGTCGCCTTGGCCACCTCGACCCCACGGCTGGGGCCATGTTCAGCCAGATAGGCACGCAGTTTTTCGGCATCTTGACGATATGCCGTGACCAGTTTGCCATTGGTGCCGCCGGTGTTGGGATCCCCCTCACGTCGTGCGAATTCGGACAGCATACGTTGCTTTCTAACCTTGGACTTGCGCGGCTGAAACGGGCCGGGGTCAGCATGCACTTGCACAAATCCATCTTTCAGCCGGACCGAGACAACGCCCAACCCCAACCGCTTGCACAATCCGACATTTCCCTTGAACGCCCGCCAACCCGGTTTGCCTGTCCAACGCGGCACGGCCACATAGACCAGATCACTGATTGCTTGCCGTGCAACGGCCTGCTGCAACAGCGTCAGCGAGAATCCCGCCTTCAGCTCGACGATCACAGGTACGCCATCGCCCGCGCGCAGAGCGACGACATCCGCAGCGCCGACCTCGGCTTTAACCTCGTAACCAAGGGTTTCAAGCCAAGTTTTGACAGGCGCATACAGGTCGGTTTCTGCAGGTTTGCTCACAGGGGCACGCTTTCGAACAAGGGTTCCAACAGTTTCACCATGCGGCATAAGAACCGCAAGGGGGTTGCGTCATGCACATGACAGGTTTTCTGCAACCGCACAGATGTTGGCCCTATCAGGGATGACAAGGCGCATTCCCCTTTCTATAAGGCACGCAAACACGATCACACATAGACGGATGATGCATATGACTACCCTCGTTTTTGGCCACAAATCCCCCGACACCGACTCGACCGGCTCGCCCCTGATTTGGGCTTGGTACCTGAACGAAGTGAAAGGCGTTGACGCCAAGCCGGTTCTGCTGGGCCAGCCCAATACCGAAGCGGCCTTCATGCTGAAGCGCTGGGGCTTTGACATGCTGGACATCATCGAGGACGTGGCTGACGATCAGCCTTGCGTTATCGTCGACACCAACAACCCCGCCGAGTTGCCCGCCAACATCAATGGCGCAGACGTTCAGGCGATCATCGACCACCACAAGCTGGTTGGCGGTCTGGAAACCAAAGGCCCGATCGACATCACCATCCGTCCGCTGGCCTGCACCGCGACCATCATGTACGACCTGATGGGTGACGACGCCGCGAAGATGCCGGAAGCTATCAAAGGCGCGGCCCTGACCTGCATCCTGTCGGATACGCTGGAGTTCCGTTCGCCCACCACCACTGACCGCGACCGCGAAGTTGTGGCTGCTCTGGCCGCTGATCTGGGCGTGAACGTCACCGAATACGCGGCCGAGATGTTCGCCGCCAAGTCGGACGTGTCCGAGTTCTCGGACGCCGAACTGATCCGCATGGATTCAAAAGAATACGAAGTGTCGGGCACCAAGTTCCGCGTGTCGGTTCTGGAAACCACCGCGCCGGAAATCCCGCTGGGCCGCAAAGAAAGCCTGATCGAGACTTTCAAAACCGTCGCCGCCGAAGATGGCGTGGACGAGGTTCTGCTGTTCGTCGTGGACATCCTAAAAGAAGAAGCCACCCTGCTGATCCCGAACGACGTGGTCAAAGGCGTGGCCGAAAAGAGCTTTGGTGCTACAGTCGAAGGCGACGCCGTTGTCCTGCCCGGCATCATGAGCCGCAAAAAGCAGATCATTCCGAACCTGGCTGTTTAAGACAGTTTGGATACCTGAGATTAGAAAGCCCGCGCACTTGCGCGGGCTTTTTGTTTGCTCCAACACAGGACAACGCCTGACCGCGGGTGAGCGTGAAGCACCCGCTCAGTGGGGGCGGTCGGGCGCGGCCCGGCGATGCCGGGCAAACTGCCTATTCCTCGAGAGCAGACCTTTAACCCGACTCTCGTTCTCGCAACACGGAATTGAGGTTTTGAAGCGCTCCATTGCTTTCTTCAGATTGGGCGATCAAACAGGGATCCCATTCATTGTAGTAAATGAGTTCCCCACCCCCAAACTCCCAAAGCTCGCAAAGAACATGCTTTCGCATAACTGGCGTTCCGTATAGCGCCGTAATCGCCTCCACAACGATTGGGAGGTCGCTTTGATCGAACTCCAAGCTAACACTGCCATTCATCAACGTGATGAGCTTAAATGCCATGCAACTTACTCCTAGCTGCCCCCCCATTGAATGGAATCATCGCAAGCGCAGCATGATCCGGATGCGCATTCGGCACAACTCCCCCTAGCCACCCCTTCCCCTCTCTGCCATATCTCCCGTAACAAGGAGACCGCGCCATGACCCGTATCATCACCAGCCTGTCCGAGATTTCTGCGAACTACGACGCGCTGTTCGTCGACCTCTGGGGCTGTGTGCACAATGGCATCACCGCGTTTGACGAAGCTGTGGCCGCCCTTCAAGCCTACCGCGCGAATGGGGGTTATGTGGTTCTGGTCACGAACTCGCCCAAACCCCGCGCCGGTGTGATGGAGCAGTTGCCGGAGTTTGGCGTGCCCTCGGACTGCTATGACACCATCGCCACGTCGGGCGACAGCGCACGCGCCGCAATGTTCACGGGCGCAGTGGGCAACAAAGTCTATTTCATGGGCGAATGGGAACGAGACGAGGGCTTTTTCGAGCCGATGGAAGTGATCGACACTCCGGTCGAAATCACCCGTGTGCCTGTCGATCAGGCCGAGGGCATTGTCTGCTGTGGTCCCTTCGATCCGATGGCCGATTTGGAGGAGCTGCGGCCTGCCCTGATGATGGCCAAGCAGATGGGGCAGAAGCTGCTCTGCGCGAACCCCGACATCATTGTCGATCGGGGCGAAGCGCGCGAATGGTGTGCGGGCGCAGTGGCGCAGATGTATACGGAAATGGGTGGCGAAAGCCTCTATTTCGGCAAGCCGCATCCGCCGATCTATGACCTTGCAAGGCGTCGTATGACAGCGGACGGGCGGGCGACCCCGGACAACCGCATTCTGGCCATTGGCGACGGGATTGCGACCGACATCAAAGGCGCCTTGGGCGAGGATATCGATTCTCTCTTCATCACCGGTGGTCTTGCGCGGGAGGAAACAAAAACCCGCACGCAGCCCGATCCAGACGCGTTGGAACAGTATATCCAGTCACAAATGATCACCCCCACATATGCAATCGGCTATCTGCGCTGATATAAGCATCTGATTTATGGTCTTTATTTCGGCATCCCTTACCCGAAATCAATACGCTTACGCCTACGTGACGTAGGCGCCAAGTGGCTTTTCCACACAGATTACCCCTTGATTTTTTCTGCAACTGCAAAGTAATGTTATTGCCGATAGAGGCGAGAATTCGTCCATTTATTGCCCGGAGGACAAAATGTTGGACAACTTCCCACGCGGAACGATCTGCATTGAAGAGCTTGAAATCGGCATGTCGCGTCACATCGTGAAAGAGGTGACGGACCGCGACATCGAACTGTTTGCCGAGGTCTCGACCGACCGCAATCCGGTGCATCTGGATGACGACTTTGCGAAAGACACGATCTTTCAAGGGCGTATCGCCCACGGGATGCTCAGCGCCGGGCTGATCTCGGCCGTCATTGGTGAACAGCTGCCCGGACATGGCACCATCTATATGGGTCAGCAACTGACCTTCTTGGCCCCTGTTCGACCCGGTGACGTTGTGCGCGCCGAGGTAACGGTGATGGACATCGATCACGCCAAGCGCCGCGTCACGCTGAAGACCGAGTGTCTGGTTGATGGAAAGCCTGTCCTCAAGGGCGAAGCCAAGGTTCTGGCACCGTCCGCCAAGCTGGACTGACGGTTCAGGGGCTTTGCCCTCGAGCCTGCGGCTCTCACCCCAGGATATTTACAACAAGAAAAGAGCGCAAATTTTTCTTGTTACAAATATCCCCGCCGGAGGCCTTAAATCCACCGAGTAGTGCTCGGCTAAAGCGATGGTTCAGCAGTTTCACGAATCCCACTCGCATGTCGCCTTGGACTTGCACAGGCCTCGCTGGACCGCTAAGGCCAGCATATGCGGATCATTCGTGACTATCAGTATGTCGATTCATCTGACCCGGGCGCCACGGCCGTCATCGGCAACTTTGATGGCGTTCATCTGGGTCATCAATATGTGATCGACATTGCCCGCCAAAAGGCGGCCGAACTGGGCGCACCTTTGGGCGTGATGACGTTCGAGCCGCATCCGCGTGAATACTTCGCCCCGAAAGCCCCTCCGTTTCGCCTGATGAATGCCGACACACGCGCGCACCGGCTGGAAAAGCTGGGGATTGAAGCGCTGTTTGAGCTTAGCTTCAACGACACGCTTTCGGCCCTTACGCCAGAAGAATTCGCCCGTGACGTGATCGTCGAAGGGCTGGGTCTCACGCATGTTTTCGTCGGTGCGGATTTCCACTTTGGCAAGGACCGGGCCGGCACGCCCAAGGTGCTGGAAGCACTGGGCAAGGACCTTGGATTTGGCGTCACCGTCGCCCCCTTAATGTCGGATGACATGGGCGAGGTCAGCTCGACCGCAATCCGCAACGCCCTGTCCGAAGGCCGCCCACGCGACGCCGCCCGCATGCTGGGCCACTGGCACCGCATCGATGGCGAAGTGATCCGCGGCGACCAGCGTGGCCGCGATCTGGGCTATCCCACTGCCAATATGTCCATCGCGGGCCTGCACCCGCCGAAATTCGGCGTCTACGCCGTCGAGGTCGAAATCCTGACCGGCCCGCATCAAGGCGTCTATGGGGGTGCGGCCTCGATGGGTACGCGCCCAATGTTTGGGGAAAATCTGCCCAACATCGAAAGCTTCATTTTTGACTTCAAGGGCGACATCTATGGCGAACAGCTGTCCGTCGCCCTGATCGACTATCTGCGCCCGGAAGAGGTGTTCGATGGGCTTGAAGCCCTAATCGCCCAGATGGACGCCGACTGCGCCCGCGCGCGCGACATTCTTTCCAAACTTCCGAGCCGCCCATGATCCGACACATCGTTTTCTTCACCGCCAAACGCCCCGAGGACCGCGACCGCGTGCGCGAAGGGTTGGAGCTTTTGAAGGGCATTCCCGACTGCATCCGTCTTGAGATCGCGGAGAACCGCTTCGAGGATCCAATCCCCGGCCCCTCGCCCGACGTTGTCGTCTATGGCGAGTTCGAGGACGAAGCCCAGCTGGCCGCCTATAAAGCGCATCCGATCTATCAAGAATCGATTGCCCGCGTCCGCCCCCTGCGCGAGATGCGGATTGCCGCCGATTTTCTGGCTGACTGATGGGGGCGTCCCAGCGTAAGAAATTCTGGCAACGCCCGTTGGATCAGCTGACGCCTGCGGAATGGGAAGCCCTGTGCGATGGCTGCGGCAAGTGCTGCCTAAACAAATTGGAAGATGAGGACACCGGTGAGGTCGTCTTTACCCGCGTTGCTTGCCGCCTGCTGGATGGCGACACCTGCCAGTGCTCGCAATATGATATCCGCTTGCAATTCGTCCCCGAATGCATCCACCTGACGCCCGAAAACATCGGCGAAACCGCCTATTTCATGCCCGCATCTTGCGCTTATCGTCTGCGCCACGAAGGCAAGCCGCTTTATGACTGGCACCATTTGGTGTCAGGTGATCCCGACAGCGTGCACAAGGCTGGGCGCAGCGTGAAGGGCTGGACCGTGCCGGAATTTGAAGTCCCTGAAGACGAATGGGAAGACCACCTGATCGAGGAGCCGCATTAATGTTCTTTGCTTCTGACAATACGGGCCCCGCGCATCCCAAAGTGATGGATGCCGTTATGCGCGCCAATGACGGCTATCAGATGCCGTATGGCAACGATACGATCATGGCCGAGGTGCAGGACCGCATCCGCGACATCTTTGAGGCGCCCGAGGCGGCGGTGTATCTGGTGGCCACTGGAACGGCGGCGAATTCGATCGGCTTGGCAACGCTGGGGCAGCCGTGGCAAACCGTGTTCTGCACGCCCGAGGCGCATATCCATCAGGACGAATGCAATGCGCCCGAGTTCTTTTCCGGCGGCGCAAAGCTGACCTTGGTGCCTGCCGAAGATGCTAAGATGTCGCCTGACGCGCTGCGCGTCAGCATTGCGGGTGAAGAAAGCCGCGGTGTGCACGGCCCGCAGCGCGGCCCGGTGTCGATCACCAACGTGACCGAACGCGGCACGGTTTATTCCGTGGCCGAGATTAAAGCCCTGTGTGACGTGGCCAAATCCTTCGGCCTTCCCGTACATCTGGACGGCGCGCGCTTTGCCAACGCTCTGGTTTCGCTGGATTGCACACCCGCCGAGATGAGCTGGAAATCCGGCGTGGATGTGGTCAGCTTTGGCGGCACAAAGAACGGCTGTCTGGGAGTCGAGGCCGTTATCTTCTTCGACCCCAAGCACGCATGGGAATTCGAGCTGCGTCGTAAACGCGGGGCGCACCTGTTTTCGAAGCACCGCTATCTGTCGGCACAGATGTTGGCCTATCTGTCAGATGACCTTTGGCTCGACCTTGCCCGTCGGTCAAACGCGGCCAATGCGCGGCTTGCACGAGGCTTGAAGCAGATCGTAGGCGTCAGTTTCCTGCATGAACCGCAGGCCAATATCAGTTTTGCAGGCTGGTCCCGTGCGGGCCATCAGCGGCTGCACGATGCGGGTGCTGCTTATTATGTCTGGGACGACAATCTTGAAGGCGACGACCCGGACGAGGTCCTGACCGCCCGTATGGTCGCCGATTGGTCTATGTCGGACGATAATGTGGATCGCTTCGTCGAGCTTGTGCGCGGTTAGGCACAGGCCACTTACACGTTTGCGGTAGTGAACACGTGATCGCGGATACAAGTGGCGACCTCGGTCGGGTGACTGATCGGCCCCATATGCCCCGCCCCGGCGATCACCTTACGACTGACGGTCGGAAAGCGTGCCTGCATCCGATCATGCACCGCCCGTACCAGATCAGGCGAGCGATCACCTTCCATCAGAAGAACTGGGACCGACACGTTTTCGAGCGCACCGTCAGCCACCTGACCGTGCACATCTTCATGCGTCACGCTGCGCCCGGCAGGGATCAGGTGAATACGGTCCGCCAAGTCGTGTTTCAAACGTTCTGGCAGCGTTTCCCACCCAGCATCACTGCCCCACTGGCAGTTAAACAGACGCGCGGCCTCCATCCTGTCACCAGCACGCATCGCATCCGCAAATACACCATTCATATATTGGTAGTTCTCGGCATAGGCTGGATCTTCCTTGGCCGTGGTGAACAGTACCGGTTCATACATTGTCAAACTACGCACCCGATCTGGTGCAATCTGCGCCACCCGCAGTGCAATCGTACCGCCAAAGCTGTGACCGATCAGGTCAATCGCGGCCGGCGCATGGCGGGCCAGAAGCTCCAGCGCGATTTGGGTCGCTCTCTCCTGATAGTCGCCTTGCCCGTCCCAATCCGCACTGCGCCCATGGCCCGGAAGGTCATAAGCCAAAGACGTCAGGTCATCGCCCAATGCCACCCGCACCCCACGCCAAGCGCCGGAATGTGCCAGCGAGCAGTGTATAAACAGCGCCCGTCGCGAGCCGGAGCCCTGCTGATCCCAATAGGTCGGGCACCCGGCCAGTTCCTCGATCATGCTTAGCCCTGTTCGCTCAGATAGGCGTCCAGCAGGTCAAGGCGGTCTTGGCCCCAGAATTTCTCGCCATCGTCGCAAACATAGAAGGGCGATCCGAACACGCCCGCATTCACTGCATCGTCGGTGTTTTTGGCATAGGTCTCGGCCCCGGTCAGAAGGCCGCTATCGGCAAGCGCCGGATCAAACCCGGCCTCGGTCAGGCAGGCCTTTATCACCGCGTCCTCGGCAATGTCTTTTTCGTCCATCCAGATCGAACGCATCAGGGCATCAACCAACACGGCAACATCCCCTGTACCAGCATTCTGCGCGGCAATAATCGCATAGGACGCAGGCGCGCCATTGGTCGGCCAGTGCGCTGGGTTCAGATTGATCGGCATGTCCAGAGCTTTGGACCAGCGCTTCAGCTCTTGCATGCGGTACTCCATCCGCGACGGATGGCGGTCCTTTGGCAACTGACCACCTGTACGGGTGAAAATCTGCCCAATATCCATTGGCTTGAACGCGACCGACACGCCGTGTTTTTCCGCGATCTGCGCGAACCGTTTGCCGCCAAAAAATGCCCATGGCGAAAGCACTGTGAAATAATAGTCGATATGGTTCATTTTTCGGTCCCCTGTTGCGCCTATGCTGTTTCCCGAAATCTATCCCGGTGTTATTGGAAGTCAACGTCACGATTCTGTCATACAGAGCATATCTGGGGTCTGCTGCCATGCCTTCCATCACCGAACCGAAACTCATCTCGGGCAATGCAAACCGGCCGTTGGCCGAAGCTGTTGCCAAGCGTATGTCCATGCATCGCGGCGCCGCCGTCGGGCTGGTAGACGCACGCGTCGAACGCTTTAACGACCAAGAGGTGTTCGTCGAGATTTACGAGAACGTCCGCGGCGAGGATATGTTCATCATTCAGTCGACCTCGAACCCGGCGAATGACAACCTGATGGAACTTCTGATCATGGCTGACACGCTGCGCCGGTCCTCGGCCCGGTCTGCCACCGCTGTGATCCCGTATTTCGGCTATGCCCGTCAGGATCGCCGCACCAAGGCCCGCACGCCGATCTCGGCCAAGTTGGTCGCCAATCTAATAGCACAGTCGGGCATCGAGCGGGTTCTGACCATGGACCTGCACGCAGCCCAGATCCAAGGCTTCTTCGATATCCCGGTGGACAACCTTTATGCCAGCCCGATTTTTGCGCTGGACGTGAAGCATCACTTCAAGGATTGCCTGGACGAGGTAATGGTGATCTCGCCCGACGTCGGCGGCGTGGCCCGCGCCCGTGAACTGGCAAAGCGCATCGGCGCGCCGCTGGCCATTGTCGACAAACGCCGCGAGAAAGCTGGCGAAGTGGCCGAGATGACCGTGATCGGTAACGTCGAAGGCAAGCGCTGCATTATCGTGGACGACATTTGTGACACCGCTGGCACCCTGTGTAAGGCCGCCGAGGTTCTGATGGAAAACGGCGCGCAAGAAGTACACTCGTACATCACCCACGGCGTCATGTCCGGCCCGGCAGTCGAACGGGTCCAGAACTCGGTCATGAAATCGCTGGTGATCACGGACTCGATCGAGCCGACAAAGCCGGTATTGGACGCCGAGAACATCCGCGTGGTGCCGACCGCCCCCATGTTCGCGCAAGCCATTTTGAACATCTGGGGCGGCACTTCGGTCTCGTCGCTGTTCGATCACGACACGCTCGAACCGCTTTATGAGGGCATGTATTCCTGATCCCAGATCATGAAAACGCGAAAGGGCCCAGCAGGGCCTTTTTTTGTTGGTAGCGTGGGAATTTAGACGTCCCAGATCTCGTCATCTGAGACTTCACCAATCGCCAGCCAATCTGTCCGCACCCGCGCAACCCGCGTGTCGCCCCAAGTGCGAAACAAGATGTCAAAGCCTTCGGTCGTCACATTCTCGGCCAGAATATCGGCCCTTTGGTTGCTTTCGCCGGCGATATCCCACATGGACATCGAAACCGTCACCGTTGGTGGCGTCAGAAAAGGTTCCGAAAACTGTATCGGGCAACGCAACTTGCGCGGACCGCTTCCTGTCCACATCTCGCCATCATGTTCGAAGTCCGAAAACAGCACCTTGCTGCCACGGTCTACGCCCAACATATGCGGTCGAATTCGCTTCATACTTTAACACAATCTGTAAAACTCTGGCTTTTCATGCAAAAAAACTGTGACCAAAACAAGTTAAGGTTGCGGTTTCAAACGCAAAAAATAGGGTAACAGGAGCATGACGATCAATCCAGACAGCAAAAAAGGTGCGCCGGGCAAATAGATTGCGCCCTTGGCATCTGCGAAATACTGGAAAACTCCGGTCACGACCATTGGCGCGATCACGGCGGCAATGGACCCAAGGCTGGCGATAACGCCTTGAAGCAATCCCTGTCGATCCTCGGACACCATATTGGCCATCATAGCGGTCATTGTGGGCGGGGCCATATCGGCCAGCGCGGCGACGATGATGAAGGTGAACATCACCCAGACATTGCCTGTCAAACCGAACACGATGAAGGCCGCGATAGCGCAGATGATCGAAAAAACCAGAGTCTGATACTCGCCAATTCTGGGCAACAAAAAGCGCATTACGACGCCTTGGGTGAACGCGATGGCGATCCCATAGGCGGCCAGCGAGATGCCGATCAAAGCCGTGCCCCAGCCGAATACCTCACGCGACCAGAAAGCCCAGAGCGTCGGGTAAACCATGTTTGCGAACTCGAAGGCAAAGATCAGGATCAAGGGCAACATCAGGCCGGGAAGTCGGAACGCGTCTAGGATGGATCCGAAGGGATTCAAGTCGCGCTTGGTGAAGGCGCGGCGTTTCTCGGGCGCAAGGCTTTCAGGCAATAGGAACAGCCCAAACGCCACATTTGCAGCCGCCAAGACGGCTGCAAGCCAGAAAGGCGCGGTGATGTGATAGCTCGCCACAAGCCCGCCAATGGCAGGCCCCATGACAAAGCCGATCCCGAATGTAGCGCCGATGAGACCGAAATTCGCAGCCCGTTCCTCGGGCTTCGAGATGTCAGCAAGATAGGCTGTCGCGGTGATATAGGTTGCACCCGCTAACCCGGCCAGAACGCGCCCAATCAACAGCCACCAAAATGTGGTGGCCAAAGCCATGATCACATAGTCCACCGCCAATGTTACAAGTGCCAGAAGCAATACCGGCCGCCGCCCCAGACTGTCCGAGATTCCGCCGATTACCGGCGCGAACAGAAACTGCATCGCCGCATAGGACGCCATCAGAATACCGCCCCAGAATGCACCATCTGCGGTGTTGGCCGCACCGACACGCTCCATCAGATCGGGCATGATGGGAAACACGATGCCAATGCCCACCGCATCCAGAAGGATGGTGGCCAGAATGAACCAGATAGCTCCGCGCTTTTGCATCATATTCTCCTTAGGCCACATCTGTGACGCGAAGCTCGGAAAAGCGCAAATGCAAAAAGCCCCGCCGTTTCAGGCGGGGCTTTCAAGATAGTGATGTTCCCTGGGCTTAGCCCTTAACGGACAGACCCAGTTCACCTGCCATTGCAGCGATATCCACCGTGCGTTTGGCCAGTTCGTCCAAGTTCTCGGCGGTTGCGTTTGCCGAAGCGGCAGCCGCATCCGAAACGAACCCGTCCAAAACGTCCTGTGTCACTTCCGAAACAGGCAAGGCGCGTTCAGCCAGAACCGAGGTGCCGTTTGCGGTCACTTCAGCGAAACCGCCTGTGACTGCGAACTCGGCATTGCCTTCGGGGGACTCAACGCGAACGATACCCGGACGCAGCGTCGTGATCGTCGGTGCGTGGTTCGGCATCGCCGTCAGGTCACCGTCGGCACCCGGCAGCTGGACCGCAGTCGCCTGAAGCGAAGCAAGGCTCCGTTCGGGCGACACCAGGTCGAATTGCATCGTATCAGCCATCTCAGGCCCTCCTTCAGCGGTTCAGCTTAAGCAGCGTCTGCCGCCATTTTCTCGGCTTTGGCCAGCACTTCGTCGATGCCGCCAACCATATAGAAGGCGCCTTCGGGCAGGTGGTCGTATTCGCCAGCCACAACAGCCTTGAACGACTTGATGGTGTCTTCCAGCGGAACCTGAACGCCATCCGAGCCGGTGAACACTTTTGCCACGTCGAAGGGCTGCGACAGGAAGCGTTCGATCTTACGAGCGCGCGCAACAGTCAGCTTATCTTCTTCCGACAGTTCGTCCATGCCAAGGATGGCGATGATGTCCTGCAGCGACTTGTAGCGCTGAAGGATTTCCTGAACGTCGGTCGCAACTTTATAGTGCTCTTCACCGATGACCAGCGGGTCCAGCAGACGCGAGGTCGAACCAAGCGGGTCAACCGCCGGATAGATGCCTTTTTCCGAGATCGAACGATCCAGAACGGTGGTCGCATCAAGGTGAGCAAACGAGGTTGCAGGTGCGGGGTCGGTAAGGTCATCCGCGGGAACATACACGGCCTGAACCGAAGTAATCGAACCCGATTTGGTCGACGAAATACGTTCCTGCATGGCACCCATATCGGTGGCCAGCGTCGGCTGATAACCAACCGCCGAAGGAATACGACCCAAGAGAGCCGAAACTTCCGAACCAGCTTGGGTAAAGCGGAAGATGTTGTCGACGAAGAACAGAACGTCCGAACCGGTGTCGTCGCGGAACTGTTCCGCCAGGGTCAGACCCGACAGAGCAACACGCATACGTGCTCCGGGAGGCTCGTTCATCTGGCCGTAGACCAGCGCAATTTTCGATTCTTCCAGATTATCGGGAACGATAACGCCGGATTCGATCATCTCGTGGTAAAGGTCGTTTCCTTCACGGGTACGCTCACCAACACCAGCGAACACGGACACACCCGAGTGCACTTTTGCGATGTTGTTGATCAGTTCCATGATCAGAACGGTTTTACCAACGCCGGCGCCGCCGAACAGACCAATTTTACCACCCTTGGTGTAGGGGGCCAGCAGGTCGATAACCTTAATGCCGGTCGTCAGAATTTCGGTTTCGGTCGACTGGTCTTCGAATGCAGGTGCCTCACCGTGGATCGGGCGGCTGGCTTTCGATTTGACCGGGCCCTTTTCATCAACGGGCTCGCCGATGACGTTCAGGATGCGGCCCAGAGTTGCGTTGCCGATCGGCACCGAGATCGGTGCGCCCGTGTCGGTCACTTCTTGACCGCGGACCAGACCTTCGGATGCGTCCATAGCGATACAGCGGACGGTGTTTTCACCAAGGTGCTGTGCAACTTCCAAAACAAGTTTGTTGCCATTGTTGTCGGTGTTGAGCGCGTTCAGAATTTCGGGAAGGGCATCCTCGAATTGAACGTCCACAACGGCGCCAATCACCTGAGTGATCTTACCTTTAGCGTTAGCCATTGTTGTTTCTCCGGTTCCTTAGAGCGCCTCGGCGCCCGAAATGATTTCGATAAGTTCGTTGGTAATCACGGCCTGACGCGAACGGTTGAACTGAATGGTCAGTTTGTCGATCATGTCGCCTGCGTTGCGGGTTGCGTTGTCCATTGCGGACATCCGCGCGCCCTGCTCCGAGGCACCGTTTTCCAACAGCGCGGTGAAGACCTGCGTTGCCACGCCCGAAGGCAGCAGCGTTGCAAGGATGCCTTCTTCCGACGGCTCATAGTCATAAACGGTCGACACTTCTTCCGCACCCTCTGCAGGGGCATCGAAGCTGGCCGGGATGACCTGTTGTGCAGTCGGGATCTGGCTGATCACGCTTTCGAACTTGTTGTAGAAGATCGTCGCAACGTCGAACTCACCCTCGTTGAAACGATGGATAAGGTCGTTGGCGATTGCCTGAGCATTGTCATAGCCAACATTGCGCACACCCGACAGATCCACATGGTCGACCATGGTATCTTCGAAGTCGCGCTTCAGTTGCTCACGACCCTTCTTGCCAACAGTCAGCATCTTGACCGTTTTGCCCGAAGCGATCAGCTCTTCAGCTTTCGCACGCGCCATCTTGGCGATCGACGAGTTGAAGCCACCGCAAAGGCCGCGTTCGGCGGTCATGACCACAAGCATGTGGACCTGATCCGAACCCGTACCCGAAAGCAGTTTCGGAGCGCTGTCGCCCCCCGACGAAGCTGCCAGCCCACCCAGAACGGCGTTGAACCGTTCTGCATAGGGTCGACCTGCTTCGGCCGCTTCCTGTGCCCGCCGCAGTTTTGCGGCGGCCACCATCTGCATGGCCTTCGTGATCTTCCGCGTCGATTTGACGCTTTCGATCCGATTTTTGAGGTCCTTAAGGTTGGGCATCTGTCTGAGCCCCCTTAAGCGAAGTCAGCGGCGAACGCGTCCAGCGCTGCTTTGACCTTGTCCTCAAGCTCACCTTTAACCTTGCGGTCGTTGTCGGTGATGTCGGCAAGAAGATCGGCGTGTTTCTGACGCAGGTGGTTCAGAAGGCCAGCTTCGAAGCGGCCAACTTCCGATACGTCGATCTTGTCGAGGTAGCCGTTGGTACCAGCGTAGATCACGCAAACGATTTCTGCGTTGGTCAGCGGCGAGTACTGAGCCTGTTTCATCAGTTCTGTCAGGCGTGCACCACGGTTCAGCAGCTGCTGTGTCGAGGCGTCGAGATCAGAACCGAACTGAGCGAACGCAGCCATCTCGCGATACTGGGCCAGCGACAGTTTAACCGGGCCGGCAACCGACGACATTGCTTTCGTCTGAGCCGACGAACCAACACGCGAAACCGACAGACCGGTGTTCACAGCGGGGCGGATACCCTGATAGAACAGCTCGGTTTCCAGGAAGATCTGGCCGTCGGTGATCGAGATCACGTTGGTCGGAATAAAGGCCGACACGTCGCCACCCTGGGTTTCAATAACCGGCAGAGCGGTCAGCGAACCTGCGCCGTAATCTTCGTTCAGCTTGGCCGAACGCTCCAACAGGCGCGAGTGAAGATAGAAAACGTCACCCGGATAGGCTTCACGTCCGGGCGGGCGGCGCAGAAGCAGCGACATCTGACGATAGGACACAGCCTGTTTCGACAGGTCATCATAGATGATCAGGGCGTGGCGGCCATTGTCACGGAAGTGCTCGGCCATGGCGGTTGCAGCGTAAGGTGCCAGGAACTGCATCGGAGCGGGGTCCGAAGCGGTTGCAGCAACAACGATCGAGTATTCAATCGCGCCGGTTTCTTCCAGCTTCTTCACCAGCTGTGCAACGGTCGAACGCTTCTGACCAACGGCCACGTACACACAGTACAGCTTTTTCGTTTCATCGTCGCCAGCGGCGTCGTTATACGATTTTTGGTTCAGGATTGCGTCCAGAGCAACGGCAGTTTTACCGGTCTGACGGTCACCAATGATCAGCTCGCGCTGACCACGGCCAATTGGGATCATCGCGTCAACCGATTTCAGGCCGGTTGCCATCGGCTCGTGAACCGATTTACGCGGGATGATGCCCGGTGCTTTAACGTCAGCAACGTTGCGCTTTTTGGTTTTGATCGGACCTTTGCCGTCGATCGGGTTACCCAAACCATCAACAACACGACCCAGAAGCTCGTCACCGGCAGGCACGTCCACGATAGAGTTCGTGCGCTTTACAGTGTCACCTTCTTTAATGTCGCGGTCGGAACCGAAGATAACAACACCAACGTTGTCAGCTTCAAGGTTCAGAGCCATCCCGCGGATACCACCGGGGAATTCGACCATTTCACCAGCCTGAACATTGTCCAGACCGTATACACGAGCAATACCGTCACCGACCGACAGAACGCGGCCAACTTCGGCCACTTCGGCTTCCTGGCCGAAATTCTTGATCTGGTCCTTCAGGATCGCAGAAATTTCTGCTGCTTGGATACCCATTATCCGACCTCTTTCATGGAATTCTGAAGTGCATCGAGCTTGGCTTTGACCGACGTGTCGATCATTTGCGAGCCCACTTTCACGACCAGGCCACCGATGAGAGTTTCATCGACAGCCAGGTTGATGTTCACATCCTTGCCGATTGTGGCTTTCAAAGCCTTGGCAAGTTTGTCTTGTTGCGCCTTGGTCATGGCTTTGGCGGCGGTCACCTCTGCGGTAACCTCGCCTTTGTCCTCGGCGATCAGGGCGCGCATGGCGTCCAGAAGCTGAGGCAACACGAACAAACGACGTTTCTGAGCCATCAAGCCCAATGCGTTTGCGACCATTGGCGAAAGTTTCATTTTCTTGGCGACAGCTGCGATAACGCCAGCCTGTTCTTCGCGGGTGTGAACCGGCGAATTGATCAGGTCGACAAGATCAGAGCTATCGGCGAGAGCAGCGTCAAGAGCGGCAACATCCGCCTCAACTGCTTTCAGTTTCTTACCCTCTTTGGCCAACTCAAAGATGGCCGTGGCATAACGTTGGGCAATGCCAGTTGAGATCGAGACTGGTTCGGACACGTCCACCCTTCCGATGTACTAAGCCCCATTATGGTCTGCTGGACAAACCGGGGCGGCCTACAGAAGCCGCACTTTCGCACGCGCTATCTAAATCGTCGACGCATGTAACAGGGAAAACCCTACCTCGCAACAGGCTTGCGTGGGTTTATCGCCAACATTTCAGGCTTAGGTTTCGTTAGATTTCACCCCCAATCCGCGCATACCCCTTAACCCAAGGGACAAATTGCGAGTTCCGGGCCAAAACTTGGCCCCCTCAAACGGAATACATTTGCATACCAAAAGTCAATTTATCTGAGAATCGCTCGGCTCCCCGATGCTTCTCGGGCTCAATCTGCATTCTGAATGCAACTGATTCTGTGCCTAAACCTTGCCCTGCCGCGAGGTACTGGGCTCGGGTACGCCAAGCCCTTCCAGCACTTTCAGGGGGCGACGCACCGCCTGCGCCAAGCCCGGGCGCTTAGGAGCCGGCACTTGCTTGGTGACTTCGACCATCAAAACGCCGCCAGCAAGAATGACTGGAAGCTTGTGCCCCGCGCGCTCCCAAAATCTTCCGGTCTTGCGCCAGAACCGCTTGCCCGACGGCGGCTGATACAGGGAAGACAGGTGCCGTTCGACCTTGAAGCCATGTTCGCGCAGTTGGCCTTCCAATTGCCCCAAGGAATACGGCCGTCCGTACCCAAACGGCGTGGCATCCGACCGCGCCCACAACCCAGCCCGGTTCGGCGCAATGAACAAGGCCCGCCCGCCGGGGCCAAGCACGCGATAGCACTCTTCCAACAACTGGCTGGGGGTGTCTGAGGTCTCTAACCCGTGCATTACAACCAGCCGGTCCACAACACCCGTGTCCAAGGGCCACAACGTATCCTCGACCAAAACCGAGACATTGGGCATCCCCGCGGGCCATGGCATCACCCCTTGCGGCGCGGGCATCAGCCCGACCACGCGTCGGGCAGTCAAAAGGTAAGGGCGCAGCAGCGGCACCGCAAAGCCGTAGCCGGCGACGGTCTGCCCTTTGACCTGCGCTTCAGGCCACATGTTGACCACTTCATCGCGGATCGCCTTTTGCGCCGCGCGCCCCAGCATGCTGCGGTAATAGAAATTCCTAAGATCCTGCACATCAAGATGCATGAAACGTCAATCCGCCTTGGTCTGCCTCATGCGAAGACTAACCGATCACTTTGAAAATGGAATGCCCGATCTTCACGTCCCCACGCGGCGCAAGACAAGCGCCAGATTGTTGGCGGGCATCTCGATCAAATCAGCCTGACGTAGACCAGCGTCGGTGGACCATGCCTCGATTTTCTCAAGGTCTTTGTATCCGATCTGCGGGTCATGGGCTGTCAGGGACGCGTGGAATGCCTGATCGCCTTCGCTGCGAAATGCGCCACCTGTGCGGAAAGGACCATAAAGGAACCAACAAGCGCCCGGTGCCAAATTCCGCGCGACGCCCGCAATCACGGCCTGCGCGGTCGGCGTATCAATCAGATGCATCAGATTGACGGTCATAATCATCGACATCGGCCCGGTGCGCCACGACGGAGCGCTGGCGTCCAGAAATTGCGCCATGCGCATATTTCGAATGCCGCGCTCGGCCCGCCATGCATCAATGCTGTTCAGACGGTCCGGATCTATGTCCGTGGGTTGCCAAATGACATTCGGGAAGTTGCGCGCATATTCGACGATATGTTCACCCGTGCCCGAGGCAAGCTCAAGCGCCACCCCCTGCGCGGGGACATATTGCGCCATGGCATCAAGAATGGGCGGCAAGTTGCGTGCCGCAGATGGCGCAGACATACGACCATCTTCGCGCTCATGCGCAATTGAATGAGGCGTTTCTCCCACCATTTTTACCCCCTGGGCGCATTACCAGTATTGAGGCTCGGGATTGTTTGAGCAAGACTGTTTACCCAACACGGAGGACCATTATGCTCGAACTCGTCACAATTCCCTGCCTTTCGGATAATTATGCATTTTTACTGCATGACGCCAAGTCAGGGAAAACAGCGCTGATCGACGCCCCTGAAGCACTCCCTATCGAAACCGAGCTTGAGGCGCGCGGTTGGTCCTTGTCCGAGATCTGGCTAACCCATCATCACTGGGATCACATCGACGGCGTTGCAGATTTGGTTGCCGCCACCGGCGCCCGCGTAATCGGGGCCGAAGCCGACGCGCACCGCCTGCCGCAGCTGGATCAGGCGGTTGCTCCGGGTAAAAGTTTCACCTTTGCGGATAACGAGGTTCAGGTGCTTGACGTTCCGGGCCACACAGTTGGACATATCGCGTTTTATGTCGCAGCCGCCAATACCGCATTCACTGGCGATAGTTTGATGGCGATGGGCTGCGGCCGTCTGTTCGAAGGGCGCCCCGAACAGATGTGGGACAGTCTTCAGCGCCTTTCGCAACTGCCCAAGGACACGCTGATCTGCTCGGGCCATGAATATACGGCGAGCAATATCTCGTTCGCGATGACGATCGAGCCGCAAAACGATGCCCTGCGCGCGCGTCGGGAACGAGTCGAAACCGCCCGTGCCGACCGCCTTCCGACCGTCCCGTCCCTGCTGTCAGACGAGCTGGAAACCAATCCTTTTCTGCGCGCGCACTTGTCGTCGGTCAAAGCAGCCCTACATATGGAGACCGCCACCGACGCCGAGGTCTTTGCCGAGATCCGCGCCCGGAAAGATGATTTTTAAGTCAAAATCCGCGAAATTACGCTTGTGCGAGCAGAAATTGACCAGAAAGGTCTTGATAGCGACGCAAGGACAACCGAACCTTAACTATATGAGGCAACGGTAAATAGGCGAAGTAATCGCCAGCGATGTCCACCGCTGAACTTACGAGGAGTGCGCAACATGCCATCTTTTTCAAAACCCCTCGAAGAAGCCATCCATCAGGCATTGGCTTTGGCAAATGATCGCAAGCACGAGCTTGCAACGCTAGAGCATTTGCTGCTGGCACTTCTGGACGAACCAGATGCCGCTCGGGTTATGCAGGCCTGTTCCGTCGAATTAGACGTCCTGCGCAAGGTGCTGGTCGAATTTATTGATGAAGAGCTTGCGACCTTGATCACCGACATCGAAGGCAACGAAGCTGTGCCCACCGCGGCCTTCCAGCGCGTAATCCAACGCGCCGCGATCCATGTCCAAAGCTCAGGCCGGACCGAGGTGACAGGCGCAAACGTGCTGGTTGCCATCTTTGCCGAACGCGAATCGAATGCGGCGTTCTTCCTGCAAGAACAGGACATGACCCGCTATGACGCGGTGAACTATATCGCCCACGGCGTCGCGAAAGAGGCTGGATTTGGCGAAGCGCGTCCGATCTCGGGTTCGCCGGATTTCGATGACGAGGATGTGCAAGACGCCCAACCCGCCGAAGAAAGTGACAGCGCGCTTGGGAAGTATTGCGTCGATCTGAACGCCAAAGCGCGTGAGGGCGATATCGACCCGCTGATCGGCCGCGCGCATGAGGTTGAGCGCTGCATTCAGGTGCTCTGCCGTCGCCGCAAGAACAACCCGCTTCTGGTGGGTGATCCCGGCGTGGGCAAAACGGCCATCGCGGAAGGCTTGGCTACCAAGATCGTCGCAGGCGAAACTCCGGATATCCTGTCTGAAACCACGATCTACTCGCTCGACATGGGCGCGTTGTTGGCAGGCACCCGATATCGCGGTGATTTCGAAGAACGCCTGAAAGCGGTGATGAAAGAGCTTGAGGAACATCCCGATGCGGTGCTGTTCATCGACGAAATCCACACGGTGATTGGTGCCGGTGCGACGTCTGGCGGGGCTATGGATGCCTCGAACCTGCTGAAGCCTGCGCTTCAAGGCGGTAAGCTGCGTTGCATGGGCTCGACCACCTATAAGGAATTCCGCCAGCATTTCGAAAAGGATCGCGCCCTGTCGCGCCGTTTCCAGAAAATCGACGTGAACGAGCCGACTGTCGATGACGCGGTGAAGATCCTGCAAGGTCTGAAACCGTATTTCGAAGAGCATCACAGCGTGAAATACACCGCCGACGCGATCAAGTCCGCTGTTGAACTGTCGGACCGCTATGTCAACGATCGCAAGCTGCCGGACAAGGCCATCGACGTGATCGACGAAGCAGGCGCTGCGCAGCATCTGCTGATCGCCTCGAAGCGACGCAAGACCATTGGGACTAAGGAAATCGAAGCCGTAGTGGCCAAGATCGCCCGCATCCCACCGAAAAGCGTATCGAAAGATGACGCAGAAACCCTTCGTGATCTTGAGAAATCACTGAAGCGCGTTGTGTTCGGTCAGGACAATGCGATCGAGGCGCTGTCCTCGGCCATCAAACTGGCCCGCGCCGGCCTGCGCGAACCTGAAAAGCCCATCGGCAACTATCTGTTCGCCGGGCCGACTGGCGTGGGTAAGACTGAGGTTGCCAAGCAACTAGCCGACAATCTGGGCGTCGAGCTGCTGCGATTTGACATGTCCGAGTACATGGAGAAGCACGCGGTCAGCCGTCTGATTGGCGCACCTCCGGGTTACGTTGGATTTGATCAGGGCGGCCTTTTGACCGATGGCGTTGACCAGCACCCTCATTGCGTGCTGCTACTGGACGAGATCGAGAAAGCACACCCGGATGTCTACAACATCCTGCTTCAGGTGATGGACAATGGCGAGCTGACCGACCACAACGGGCGCACCGTCAGCTTCCGCAACGTGGTGTTGATCATGACCTCGAACGCTGGCGCAACGGAACAAGCCAAGGCTGCAATCGGTTTTGGGCGCGATCGTCGCGAAGGTGAAGACACCGCCGCAATCGAGCGCACCTTCACGCCGGAATTCCGCAACCGTCTGGATGCGGTGATCAGCTTCGCGCCGTTGGGCAAAGAGGTGATCCTGCAAGTGGTCGAGAAATTCGTGCTGCAGCTTGAAGCCCAGCTTATGGACCGCGGTGTGCATATCGAACTAACCCGCGCCGCCGCCGAATGGATTGCCGACAAGGGATATGACGACCGCATGGGCGCACGCCCCTTGGGCCGCGTGATCCAAGAGCACATCAAGAAACCGCTCGCCGAAGAACTTCTGTTCGGTAAGCTGGCGAAAGGTGGGCTTGTGCAGGTCGGCGTGAAAGCCGGCAAGCTGGATTTGCGGTTTGAAGAACCCAAGACCCCGCGCATTGGTCGCCGCAAGAAGCCTCCGCTTCTGCCCGCAGACTAATGCGCGCCCTCAGGGCTGCATTTCTGATCATCTGCGCTGCAACCCCGGTTGCAGCGCGTGATCCGGTCCTGAGTTTCCCCGTCGATTGTACGCTGGGCACAGACTGTTTCATCCAGAACTATGTAGATACAGATCCCAGCAAGGGCGCCACGGATTTCACCTGTGGCGCGCTGTCTTATGACACCCATACCGGAACGGACATCGCTCTGGCATCAGACGCAGCTGCGCAAGCTGGCATCACGGTCAGACCCGTCGCGCCTGGCATTGTCCGACGGCTTCGCGATGGGGTCGAGGACCACTTTTTCTCAGACAAAACAGTCTATCCCGAAGGACAGGACTGCGGCAATGGGGTGCTGATCGACCACGGTGGGGGCTGGGAAAGCCAATATTGCCATCTGCGCGAAGGCAGTATCACCGTTAAAGCGGGACAGCGCGTGGGACTGCAAACCCCACTTGGTCAGATCGGCATGTCCGGTCGGACCGAATTTCCACATCTGCACGTTGAACTTCGCAAAGACGGTCGTGCAATAGATCCGTTCAACGCCGACCCGTTGACCTATTGTGGCGATAACGACGCCCGCCCGCTTTGGGCTGACCAGATCGCCTATCGGCCCAGTGGCTTTGTGAATGCGGGTTTCAGCTTTGATGTGCCCGAATTTGATACGGTGAGATGGGGGCTCGCACATCACGGCCAGATAGACGCGGCAGCTGGAGCGCTGGTTTTCTGGGCGCAGATATTTGGCGCACAGACGGGCGACACGTTGCGACTTACCGTTCGCGGGCCGACTGGCATCTTCCATCAGCATGACGAGGTGCTGACAACCACTCAAGCCCGCGCCATGCGGGCGACGGGCCGGCGGCTTCACGACAAGAACACCCAGCCGGGAGAGTACCAAGGTGTTGCCACACTGATCCGTGATGGGCGCGAAGTTGACCGCATCACAAGCAGCGCGACGCTGAGCGCGCCTTAGCGTTCGGTCAGTTTCAACTCGATCCGGCGGTTCTGTGCGCGGGCTTCTGCTGTGTTGGCTGGGTTTACCGGTCGAAATTCGCCAAACCCTGTCGCGGCCAGCCGTTCGGGCGGAAAGCCCAATTCGTCGATCATATATTCGACCACCGACAAAGCCCGCGCCTGGCTGAGTTCCCAGTTGTTGCGGAACGCGCCCGAGCCGGACAAAGGCACGTTGTCGGTATGCCCGTCCACGCGAATCACCCAATCGACCTCGTCAGGGATTTCACTGGCCACGTCTGACAGCAAAGATGCCACGCGCGCAACTTGGGCCCGCCCCTCGGGTTGAAGCTCGGCCCGAGCGCTGGCAAACAGCACCTCGGACGAGAACACAAAGCGGTCGCCGACGATCTGCACGCCTTCGCGATTGCCTAGAACCTCGCGCAGTTTGCCGAAAAATTCGGACCGATAGGCAGATAGTTCTTTGGCTTCCGCTTCCAGCCGCTTGCGTTCGGCCTCTTCCAACTCGGCACGGCGGCGTTCTTCGGCTGCGACGCGCGCCAAAGCAGCATTCAACTCGGACCCGAGTTTCTGGATCTGGACCTGCGCCGCCTGATCACGGGCGGATCCTTCATCCAGAATGGCTTGAAGACTGCCCAGTTGCGTCCGAAGCGCAGCGACTTGTTCGTTCAGAAGCGCAATCTTGCGTTGGCTTTCGGCGCTTTCAGCTTCCTCCTCAGCCAGTGCCAGATTAGCCGCCGCCAGCAGGCGCGCGCGTTCTTCGGATTGGCTTAGTGTTTCCTCGGCTGCGCGCTCGGCTTCCAGACGCGCGGCCAGTTCGGCTTCAAGCCGATCACGCAGCGCCGCCGAATCCGATCCGTCTGCAGCCTGTTCTTCCAACTGCAACAAAGCCGCTGCCAGACGTTTATCCAAATCTACGCCCGCCGCCTTGGCAGCCGCCAGCAAGGTTAGCGTTTCTTCCGCGCGCTTGCGTTCCTCTTCCAGCGCCAAGGTCATTGCCGTCAGTTCTGTGTCTGCGTTTTGCAACCGTTCGCGCAGGGCTTCGGCGGCGGCAGCTTCCGCCAGCTTGCCTGCTTCTTCTTCACTGAGAGCCTCCTGCCCTTCAGCAACTTTCACCTCTAGATCAGCGACCAAAGCCTCGAGTGCTTCACGCTTAGCAGCAGCCAGACGCGCAGCTTCGGTGCCCGCGTCGATCTCATCCCGCGCTTTGGCCAAAGCCAGGTTCAAAGCCTCTTGGTCCGAAATCAACTTCGCGCGGGCAGATTCAAGCTCTTCGACCGTTGCCGACAATGCTTCGCCCTCGGCCAAAGCCCGATCCCGTTCGGATAAGAGCGTCGCGACCTGCGCTTCGAAACTGGTTATCTTCGCCGCCTGTGCAGCCAGTTCGGCAGCCTGATCTTCAGTCTGGGTAGTCAGTTGAGCAATCAAAGCAGCCTGCGCGTCGGAAATCGAGCGCGCCTCGCTAAGTGTGGCGCTCAACGTGCCAATCTCGCCTTGCAATGCCTCAGACCGATTGCGTTCCAACCCAAGCGCGTCGGCCAGTTCGGACACTTGCGCAGACAGCTCATCCAATTCATGCGCCTGCCCCGAGATCGTTTCGCGCAGGATGAATTGCACGATCATAAAGATCGTCAACACGAACATAAGAACCAACAAAAGCGCAGTCATGGCATCGACGAAGCCGGGCCAGATCGACCCGTTCACGCGATTGACTGATCGGCGGGTCAGCGCCATGGCTTATTCCTGTTCCTGACCCGAAGCGACACGAATCGCGTGGGTCAGAGTTGCCAGATCGCCACGCAGATCGGACAGGCTTTCCTGCCGCCCGGCCTGCATTTCTTCCAGAATGCGCAGAAGCTGCACATCGATCGAGCGCAACCGCATCCGGCTTTCGGCATCGACCTGCGTTTCTTCGTCGACAATGGCGTTGCTTTCAAGGATCTGGCGCACGGCTTCTTGGCTCTCGGCGATCTGCATCAAGGCCTGTGTCTGTCCATTATCCTGCGACAGTTGCGTGGTTAGTGCCTCGACATTGGTGGCAAGCGAGCGCAGGCGTTCATCCATCATCGCGCGCTGCGCATCGGTTTGGACAAACATGGTCTGCATGGTTTCGATCTGCTCGGCCAGAATGCCCAAATAGGCGCCGGCCTCGGACGCGTCTTCGCCGTCACCCGACGCATAGCTAAGCTTGGTGATGGTCGACAGCCATTCTTCAAGCTCGCGGTAAAAACGGTTCTGACCATGGCCAGCGAACAGCTCCATCAGCCCGACGACAAGCGATCCGGCAAGGCCTAAAAGCGAAGATGAAAACGCCGTGCCCATGCCGCCGAGCTGTTCTTCCAGCCCGGTCATCAGGCGATTGAATACCTCGACGCCACCCTCGCCTTCGCCGGGTGCAAGCGAGCGGATGGTCTCGACCACAGCAGGGACAGTGGTGGCAAGCCCGAAGAACGTGCCAAGAAGTCCCAAGAAAATCAGCAAGTTGACGATGTAACGCGTGATGTCACGTGCCTCGTCAATGCGGGTGGCAATACTGTCCAGGATCGAGCGGGATGACGACGCCCCGATTTGAAGCTGCGTCCCCCGGTTCGAGCGCATCAGCACCGCCAACGACGCAAGAAGGCGCGGGGCGCTGTCGGGGTCGTGGCTGTCGCGGTTCTGAACGAAACCCTCGATCCAGCCCACAGATGCGAAGACCTGCCAAACCTGCCAGAAACAGGCCAGCAGCCCGATGATGAAAACAAACAAGATGAACCCATTCAGATACAGGTTCGCCATGAACACCGGCAGCACATGCGGCAATGCAACAAACGTGCCAAAGCCCACAAGGCCCAAGGCTATCAGCATCAGAACGATCTGACGCACCGGGTGGGTGAAAGACGGCTCGATGCCTTTTCTTTTGGGCGCAGTCAGCGTCCCGCGATCCGGGTGATCCATGCGGGGTAAGTCCTTGTCGCCATTGTTATTGGCCTCAAGATAGGCAGGTTTTTATTTTCTGCCAAGCTTTCTATCTGCAGTTTTCAACCAGCCGTCAATGTGCGGACTTTGCGCGACAACCACGACAGATCCTCATCCTCGATGCCAAGATCGGTCAGGTGACTCGCAGTGTTATAGAGGTATTCGGTGTTTGGGCCCCTACCCCCGACAGCAGTCGAGATAATCTGCGCCTGCTCGGCCAGTTCGATCTGGCAATACTGCACGTGATCCGGGTCGATCACATAGGTCACAGCCTCGACCCGGCGGCCGTCGCGCAAATCGATCTTCAGCCGCTTTTCCAGATAGGCCGAGGACACAAGCTCGCGTTCGCGCAGGTCTGCCATGGTCTGGTCATAGGTGCCCGGGCGCGCACGGAACGCCAGCCCCTGACAATGTGCACCAGCCATTTCATCCAGCGCCAGCACCAGCCCCGGATGATCCTCGGTTCCGCGGTGGTGGATCGAACGCATACAGAAGCTGCGGTGATAGTCGGGCAGCGTGGCAACCAGCGCTTCGTCATGGTCAAAGCCCGGGTTCCACATCAGCGACCCATACCCAAACACCCACAAATCGCCGTTGCTCATTTCACTCGCCCTTCCGTCATTAGCACAGTAAACACGCCTATAGCATGTGTCGCGCAAAAGGGAATTGAAGATGCGTAAGCTGGTTGTGATTGCAGTGGTTCTGGCGGGGCTTTGGGCTGGGTATTGGTTCGTCGGAGCCAAAGGCGCTGAAAGCGCGTTCAAAACCTGGATCGAAGATCGGCGCAATGATGGCTGGGTGTCGCAGGCTGAAGATATCTCGACCCGGGGCTTCCCCAGTCGATTCGACACGATTTTTACTGGGCTAGAACTGGCCGACCCGGACACGGGGCTTGCGTGGCGCGCGGATGAGTTTCAGATCCTTGCCTTGTCCTATCAGCCCAATCACGTGATTGCGGTCTGGCCGGGGGAACAAGTGGTCTCGTCGCCGCTGCAAAACATCTCGTTCAAAGCAGATACGTTCAAAGGATCTCTTGTCTTTGATGCAAACTCAGCCTTGCCCTTGGATCGAAGCTCGATCGTGATCGAGAACCTAACGATGAGTTCAAATGCAGGTTGGACAGCCGGGCTTGAAGCTGGGCAGCTCGCGACCCGCAAATCCTCGGCCGCGGCCAACCGCCATGACATCCATTTCGAAGCAACCAACCTACTGCCCGCCTCGTCGTTCGTTCAAAGTTTTGCGGGCGGTGATCTGCTTCCGCCGGTTTTCGAAAGCGCGCTTCTTGAGGCCAGCGTCGATTTCACCGGCCCGTGGGACCGCCACGCGGTCGAGGACGCCCGCCCGCAAATCACCCGGATTGAGCTGAGCGAGTTGGATGCAACATGGGGCGAGTTGGGATTGAAAGCCGTCGGCACGGTCGACGTAGACCCCCGCGGCATCCCAACCGGAGAGGTCGCCATCAAAGCCAAGAACTGGCGCAAGATGATCGAGATCGCCGAGGCCACGGGCGCCATCGCGCCGGAATTGGTCAGTGCCGTGACCGGCGCGCTTCAATTTGTGGCGGGGTTGTCGGGCAATACGGAAACCTTGGATGTCACGCTGCGCATGTCGGGCGGGGCAGTGTTCCTTGGGCCAATTCCCATTGGTTCGGCCCCGATCATCAAGATACGTTAAAGGCTCAGCGGCAATAAGATCCGCTGCGATAGCGGGCGGTGTCAAAATGGAAATGATCCTGATGATACCGGTTCGCGTTTGGGCCAAGCACAGTACCAAATGGGCCACAAGCAGCTTTGTGCATCTTTTTCAAAGCCTTACCCTGCACGGGGTCGCGCCAGCCGCGCAACACGGACAGCTCGGTCCCGTTGTTCAACCGGATTCCGGCAATATCGATCGCGCGGCCCTTACCATGTTCGCTGATTTTCGCTCCGCGTTGGTTGTTACGGGTCCGGCAGGCGTAATGCGCGACGACACGCAGCGATGACGGACCGCCGCCCATGCGCCCTACCGACGGGAACAACCCATCGCGCACCCAGTTATTCAACGCCTTGGCAGTGGTACAATCCATCACTGCTGCCTGGCTAAGCTTGACGCCCGACACTTCTGTCACACGCACCGGAGACGATACCCCGCAGCCGTTTATCTTTCCAGCGATGGGAGCGATGGCCTGCCCTTTGATCTCGTTCACGCCACAAATACGACCACGACGGCCCGAGGTTGCAGGTTTGGGTGTCGAAGATGCGATCTTGCGGGCGAACCCTTTTGGGCGGGCCATGGGACGAAGCGATTTCACGACTGCCAGCTTGGTGGGACCCGAAGCGGCAACTGGTTTTGCCACAGTGCGAGATTCTGGGCGCGGTTCAGGACGCGTATTGGCTTCAACCGGGCTCGCACTCCATAGCGCTGCCAGAACAAACGCTCCGACCCGCCCGATTATTTTGCCCCAAACAACGCGCATACTCGTACCCTTGTAACGTTTCAGTCGTGCTTTGCCGAACGCCCAAAATCTGGCGCATCGGTATCTTGTCCGGCTTCAATAATACCACGACGGATCGCACGGGTACGAGTGAAATAGTCATGCAGGTGATCGCCATCACCCGTTCGGATCGCACGTTGCAGGGCAAACAGCTCTTCCGTGAAGCGACCAAGGATCTCTAACGTCGCGTCTTTATTGGTCAAAAACACGTCGCGCCACATCGTCGGGTCTGACGCAGCAATGCGCGTAAAGTCGCGGAAACCCGCCGCTGAATAGTTGATGACCTCGGTATCGGTCACGCGCCCTAGGTCATCGGCGACGCCAACCATCGTATAGGCGATCAAGTGCGGGGCGTGGCTGGTGACAGCCAAAACCAGATCGTGGTGGTCGGGGTCCATCATTTCAACATTTGCGCCCATGCCGTGCCACAGGTCGCTTAGGCGCTGGGTCGCGGCTTCGTCTGCGCCGTTGGGAACCAATATGCACCAGCGGTTGTCGTAAAGCTCGGCAAAGCCTGAGCGCGGACCGCTGTGTTCGGTCCCGGCAAGCGGGTGGCCGGGGATGAAATGCACCCCTTCAGGCAGATGAGGCGACACGGCTTCGATCACCGCGCCCTTGACCGATCCGACGTCGGTAACAGTCGCGCCGTCCTTCAGAACCGAACCAATTTCCTGCGCCACGGCACCCATCGCGCCGACCGGCACGGCCAGCACCACAAGGTCCGCGCCTTCAGCGGCTTCGGCAGCGGTGTCCACGACGCGATCGCAGAAACCCAGCTCTTTCGCCGTTTCGCGGGTCTCGGCTGAACGTGCGGTTCCGACAATCTCGCCCGCCAGTCCACCGCGGCGCATCGCATGCGCCATGGACGAGGCGATCAGACCTAGACCGATCAGGGCGACGCGTTGGTATATCACACTCATGATGCGCCCCGTTCCGACTTCCCGTCTTCCGACGCTGGGGTCACACCTTTGAACCGTCCGATCATATGCGCGACGCGGCGGCAGGATGCTTCGTCGCCGATAGTAATGCGCAAACAGTTGGGCAACGCATAGCCCGCCACACGACGCACGATGATCCCTTCACTTTGCAGAAAATCATCGCAGGCATTTGCTTCGTCAGCGTCGGCAAAACGCGCGAGGATGAAGTTCGCACACGAGGTATCCGAGGGCACACCCAGTTCGGCCAACCCCTCGGCCAGCCATGCACGTAGACGGGTGTTTTCGCACAGGCACCGCTCGACGTGTTCGCGGTCACGCAGCGCGGCTTCAGCAGCATCAAGCTGCGGCATGGACAGATTGAAAGGCCCGCGCACACGGTTCAGAACGCTGATCACCTCGGACGAGGCATAGCCCCATCCGATACGCAGCCCACCCAGCCCGTACATTTTCGAAAACGTGCGCGTCATGACCACATTCGGAAACTTCTCGACCAGCGATGCGCCACCGTCGAACCCTTCGACATATTCGGCATATGCACCATCGATGACCATCAGCACATCGTCAGGAAGCGCCGTTGCAAGACGCGACAGATCGGCACGACTGACCATCGTACCCGTCGGATTCCCGGGATTGGTCACAAACACAAGCGACGTTCTGGGCGTTACCGCCTTCAGGATCTCGTCAACATCCACCATGCGTTCACGTTCTGGCACCATCACCGGTACCGCCCCGGCAGCCAGCGCCGATATTTTGTACATAGAGAACCCGTGCTCGGTGTAAATCACCTCGGTCTCGGGGCCGCTATAGCATTGACACAGAAAGGTAATGATCTCGTCCGAGCCAACGCCACAGATGATCCGCTCGGGATCCAGCCCATGCAGATCTCCAATGGCCGCACGCAGACTGGCGTGGTCTGTGTTCGGATAGCGATGCAGCGCATGACCTGCCTTTTGAAATGCCTCGACAGCAAGCGGGCTTGGCCCGAACGGATTTTCGTTCGAGCTGAGCTTGATCACATTCGACATCCCATCGATGCCCGAGGCACCACCCACATAGGGCTTGATCTGCATGATCCCCGGCTGGGGTACAGGTTTGGTCATGACTTTGCCTTTCCTTCTCAAGCGGGTTTTAGACCCAGTCCAAATTCAAGACCAGTGATGTTTGGGACAAGGGGACATTTTAAAGCAGGATTGCAAAATGGACGCATATTGGCGTCCAAACGAAAAAAGGGCCGCGACTGGCGCGGCCCTTTCGAATTCTTCTGGTGCGGCGAAGATTAGTTCTTCGCGTAGAATTCAACCACGAGGTTGGGTTCCATCATCACCGGATACGGCACGTCCGACAGACCGGGAGTGCGGGTGAAGGTGGCGGTCATCTTCGAATGGTCGGCTTCGATATAGTCCGGCACATCACGTTCAGCCAGCGCAACGGCTTCCAGAACAAGGGCCATCTGCTTGGACTTGTCACGCACTTCGATTACGTCGCCTTCTTTGACGCGGTACGAAGGAATGTTAACCTTCTGGCCGTTCACTTTCACGTGGCCGTGGTTCACGAACTGACGTGCAGCGAAAACGGTCGGAACGAACTTGGCGCGGTACACAACAGCGTCCAGACGACGCTCCAGCAGACCGATCAGGTTTTCACCGGTATCGCCTTTAACACGCTCGGCTTCACCATAGATGCGGCGGAACTGTTTCTCGGTCAGGTCGCCATAGTAGCCTTTCAGCTTCTGCTTGGCGCGCAGCTGCAGACCGAAGTCCGACAGTTTACCCTTGCGGCGCTGGCCGTGCTGGCCGGGGCCGTATTCGCGGCGGTTTACCGGCGACTTCGGACGTCCCCAGATGTTCTCGCCCATACGGCGGTCAATTTTGTACTTGGCAGCGGTGCGTTTGGTCACGGCTGATCTCCTTCATAAAGTTTCGAAGGGCGTTGTCCTCTGGCTTGCGCCTGACAGGGATCCCCTTGCGGGGGCCACCAACACCAATGAAAACCGGCCCCTCGCGGGACCGGATTTGGGGCTTATAGCGCCCGGGGCGTCAGAGTCAACGCCTAGGCGACGCCAATATGTGCGGAATTTTCGCGGATCACTCTGCGGCCATAGGCTGCGCGCGTTGCCATGTCATCAAGCTGCGGGAACAGGCTTTGCAGACGTGCGCGATGCTCGGCTTTCGTGTTGTCCAGATCGGAAAAGACAGGATGCTGGCTTTCGACAGGAAGGCCGTTGGCCCAGACCACCTCGTGCCGGCCCAGAAGAACCTGATAGAACGACATCTCGGACGCCATCCGGTCAGTCGAAATCAGGCTTCCATCCACCAGATCTGCGGCGCTGGCCAATACCTCGTTCTGGCCAATCAGTTTCTTTGCCCGCGCACCGGACACAAGGATCTGTTGGTGCGGAGAGACCAGCAAATCCGCGTCCGGCTGACCCGAGCGAATGGCCCCGGCCCGCAGGCGGACCGGCTTGGTGCTGGGGTCTGCCATCATGCGTGCAGCCGACAGTTGCCTTTGACCGACCCAAAGAACGGGCTGGCCGCCGTGTTCGCGGGTCAAAACGATGCTGCCTTCACGCAGCTCTTCGACCGCACATTCGCCTGACGGTGTACGCACGCGCGCCCCTTCGGCCAAGTTAACGACACCCGAGGGCTGTTCCGTCAATGGATCCTCTTCGGTGGCAATCATATTGGCCCGGACGACGCGCAACGGCGTTTCCGCGCGCGGCATCGATCCTGCGAACACCAACAGCGGACAGCCGCCATTGGGGGAAACCACCAAGGACACGCGGTGGCTTTCATAGCCATCGGTGACTTCGAACCCGACATTCAATCGGCTGTCATTCTCGTTCAGCATATCAAGGCCAGCGGCGCCAACAGTGGCCGCCCCTGCCAGATGGTGAACAAAGATCGCGGCGCGACGGCGTTTGTCCGTCTGGTCGCCTACATTTTGCAACAGTTCCAGCTCGCGCGAGCTGTCGACGCGCACTGCCTCGCCGCTCCACTGCCAGTCTGATCCTGTAGTAAGTGCTGCCAAAGGCGCATTGACGGTCAAATCGACCGTTGTTTGCGCCCATGAAATTACGAAAGTTCCTTCGTAGCCCGTATTCATGGTTATACCTGCCATTATATTTGTTTTTTGCAAGCGTAGCACGGGCGAATCACCCTGATAAGAGTCTTTGTCGCCTGCCGAATGACTTGTCGCAGATCGGTAACAGATCGGTGGGTGACGACGCTGAAAAGACGGCAGAAACCAGCAGTTGCGCACAACCATCATAATTGGTAATAAAATCTTACCAATTTTTCCGAACGCGCCCAGGAGCACCCCATGCCCGTCATCACCGAGATCGAAGATCTGCGCCGTATCTATAAGCGTCGCGTGCCGAAGATGTTCTATGATTATGCCGAAAGCGGCAGCTGGACAGAACAGACCTTTCGCGAGAACACCTCGGATTTCGACAAGATCTATTTCCGCCAGCGCGTCGCGGTGGACATGGACAACCGCTCGACCCGCACCACCATGCTGGGGCAAGACGTGGCGATGCCGGTCGCCTTGGCCCCTGTTGGGCTGACCGGGATGCAACACGCCGATGGCGAGATCAAAGCCGCCAAGGCAGCCGAGGATTTCGGAGTGCCGTTCACTCTGTCCACGATGTCGATCTGCTCGATCGAAGATGTGGCCGAGAACACCAATGCGCCCTTCTGGTTTCAGGTTTACACTCTGAAAGACGATAATTTCATGCGCCGCTTGTTCGACCGCGCGCGGGCCGCGAACTGCCCTGCGATTGTTGTGACCGTGGATCTGCAGGTGCTGGGGCAACGTCACAAAGATCTGAAGAACGGCCTGTCCGCACCGCCCAAGCTGACCGTAAAATCCGTTGCTGATATGATGACCAAGATGCAGTGGGGTCTGGGTATGCTGGGCACCAAGCGCCGGTTCTTTGGCAATATTGTCGGTCACGCCGAAGGGGTCGAGGATCCGTCATCCCTGCACACTTGGACCTCACAAGCCTTTGATCCTTCGCTGGATTGGGAGCGCATCAAGCAGTTCAAAAAGATGTGGGACGGCCCGATGATCGTCAAAGGGATCATGGAACCTGAAGATGCCATCGCTGCTGTGAATGCCGGGGCAGATGCGATCATCGTATCCAACCACGGAGGGCGGCAGTTGGACGGCGCACTCAGCTCGATCCGGGCGCTGCCCGCCATTCTGGACGCGGTGGGCGACAAGGTTGAAGTGCATCTGGACAGCGGCATCCGCACGGGTCAGGACGTATTGAAGGCCATCGCGATGGGCGCAAAGGGCACCTATATCGGCCGTGCCTTCACCTATGGACTAGGAGCAATGGGGCAAGAGGGCGTAACCCGCGCGCTGGAAGTTCTGCACAAGGAAATGGATATCTCGATGGCCTTTTGCGGCCATACGGACATCACCAAAGTAGACCGGAACATCTTGCGCATCCCCAAAGGGTTCTCGGGCGATTGGGAAGAGTGATCCCAGTTTAAAGTTTTCAGGCTGGCCGACTTGGATGTCGGCCAGCCGCTAGAAATAGCTGCGCACCAGAGCCCCCGAGATCAACGTCCAGCCGTCGGCGACGACAAAAAACGCCAATTTAAAGGGCAGCGAAACGATTGCCGGTGGCACCATCATCATCCCCATCGACATTAGGATGGCGGCGACCACCAAGTCGATGATCAGAAACGGCAAAAAGACTAGAAAGCCGATCTGAAAGGCGCGTTCGACCTCGGACAGCAGGAAGGACGGCACCAAAAGGGACAAAGGCGAGCCATCGCCCAGATCTACATTCGCCGTTTCCTCGCGCAGGGTGGCCAGATGGGTGAAGTTGTCGGGGTCTATGCGGTTGGCCATGAAGATGCGGAAGGGCTCGATCGCAGCGGTGAAGGCTGGCTCCAACTCCATTGCTCCTTCGGAAAAGGGCTGCGCGCCGCTGACCCATGCTTCCATAAACACCGGTTCCATGATGAAATAGGTTAGAAACAGCGCAAGGCTGATAATCAGCATGTTAGGCGGAGATTGTTGTAATCCGATGGCCTGCCTTAGGATCGACAGCACCGTCACGATGAACGGAAAACAAGTGATCATGATCGCCAGTCCGGGCACAAGGCTCAGCACCGTGACCAGCACGAAAATCTGAATCGTACGCGTCGCCAGAAACCCGTCATCCCCAAGCGAGATCGAGATATCCTGCGCCATTCCCGCCGATCCGGACGCAATCCAGATCGCCATGGGCAGAAGCCAGCACAGCCCTGTCGTCCTTCTGCACATGTGACTTACAGCCCCGACTTCAAATCGACCAGTTTGGTCAAACGTACGGCGATTTGTCCATTTGGGTCGCCCTCGACCTCTTCCAGTTCACCTTGGGCAATCAGGCGGTCGCCCACATACAGATCCACCGGATCCTCGAAACGTTTGTCCAACGCCAGAATGTCATCCTGCTTCAGGTGCAGCAGCTCTTTCACCGTCGGACGGGCCACGCCGACCGAGATTGTGACTTCAATCGGGACGCGCGCAAAGGGGCTTGCGTCGGTTCCCAGCTCAGAGTTAGGGGTGAGGTCAGCCATGATCGAATGCCTTTTCTTTCACGTGATACAATGCGTTTATTGCTTGGGTGATGCGCTCGACGGCGCTCGTAAGGTCCACACTGCATTCGCTTTCGTGCGAACGCAGATAGATCTGCCCATCCGGCAACGTATCTTTTTCAACAATTTCAAAGGGGACAGCGCCAGCGCCTGCTAGAAACGCCTCTAACGCCGGACGGCTTCCCGGAGATACAAGAACGTCGATCGGCGTATCCGCCATTTCGGCAGCCAGGGGCATCATGGTTTCGGATACGATTGGGCCAATCGCTTCGTCCAACGCCTTGGGCAAAACAGTCTGAAGCACCTGCGTCAGAAGCGGTTCAAGGGACGACAGGACGTGGCTGCGCGCTTCCTGATAGGTGAACCCCAGATCTTCGAGATTGCGGGCGAACTCGGATTTTACACGCGCGTTATCTTCGTCCATGGACTTGGCGGCGTCATTCCAACCGGACTGATACCCAGCCTCGTATCCTTCAAGCTTTCGCGCTTCGAGCTGCACCTCAAGATCTGCGCGGCTGAGCGTGATCTGGGCATCTGCTTGTGCCTGTCCAACCAAGCTCAGCGTGTCGCCAAAATCTTCCAAGGCGTACCGAATGCTCATCCTGCAACCTCCTCGTCCTCTTCCATCCAACCGCGTAAAATTTCGACCGTTTCAGATTGCCTTTCGGAAATTAGATCGCGCAAACGCTGGACGGGATCAGCTTCTGGTTCGATCAATGCAGGGACGTCGGGCGAAACGACGGCAGGCATAGGCTCTGCCCCCTCTGCGGGACGTTGTGCATCAGCCAACGCATTCGCGGCACCTGCCCCCTTAGCCGGTGCCATGCTGGCTTCGGGCGCCCCAATTGCAGGAACGTCATTTGGCGCTTCAACCGCCGGTGCCACCGCTTGCGCTGTCAGCATGGGGCGAAGGACAAACAGGCCCAATCCAAGTGTAACAATCGCAAGAATTACCAACTTAATCAGAGACATGACATCGATGGCCAAATCGCTCAACAAACCCGAGGCAGGATCGCTGCCAGCGGCTGCAATCGGCTCGAACTCCATGGTTTTCAGGGTGATGACGTCCCCGCGCGTTTCGTCAAATCCGACCGCGCCAGCGACCAACTCGCGAAGGCTCTCCAACTCGGCTTCGGGGCGCGGGGTCCATTCGATGCTTCCATCTTCCGACGTGGTTCGAATACCGTCGACCAGCACCGCCACCGTCAGACGTTTAACCGCGCCCGGGGATTTTAAAATTTCGCGCGTGGTCTCGGACACTTCATAGTTAACACGCTCGCGCGTTTCCGAATTGTTCGATGACGACGAACCGGCGCCAGCGGCCCCGTCTCCATCGGGCAGGTTCGACGCGACGCTCACGCCTCCTGCGTCACTGTCATTGGCCGCGTTCGAGCTTTCGGATGTGTCGGTCGACACAGCCACACGCCCTTCGGGATCAAACCTACGCTCTCGGATTTGTTCCTGATCGGTCGCCGTTTCCAAATTCAACTCGACGACTGCGTTGCCAAAGCCGACTCTCGCTTCCAGAAGGCGTTCGACGTTCTGTTTCAAGCGTTCCGCGCGGTCCTGTGCTGCTACAGCCCCCCCCGTCGCGAGATCTTCTGCACCCATAAGCCCTGCACGACTGTCGATCACCGAAACCTTGTCCGGCGACAATCCTGGTACAGCTGATGCAACAAGAAACTTAAACGCCTTGATCTGCTGCGTTGGCAGCGTGCCGTTGGCTGTCGTCAGTGTGACTGAAGCTGTCGGATCATTCCGCTGGCGAAACTGTTTGGACGATGCATTCGCAATATGAACACGCGCATTGCGAACCATGGGACTGGCCACGATCGTGCGCGCAAGCTTGCCCTCTTTCGCGCGCCAATAGGCCGCGTCAAACATCTGCGACGTCGTCCCAAACCCGCTAAGCCCGTCCAACAGCTCATAGCCTTTACCCGAATTTGCAGGCAAGCCTTCGCTGGCCAATGTCATACGAAGCGCATCACGGCGCGTTGTATCGACGAAAATCGAGTTGCCGCGAATTTCGTACGCGACATTACGGCCCTCAAGTGCCTGCACGACTTCGCCCGCGGCACTGCTTTCAAGACCCGCGTAAAGCAATGACATCTGAGTGCTCGTGGCCATACGAGACAGGCCGATGATGGCCAGAAACATAGCCAATGTCGCGGTGATTACGATGATCCGTTTCCTAAGATCCATCGCCCCCCAAACCGATATCAACTGCTGCAAGACGTAACTCCTTTTCCGAGCGGGCTTCTACCCCCGTCATGTCAATCGTTTTCCCCGATCGGCCTTAATAATTGGTTAGTGCCCATCGGTTTATATCGATGCAGTGAAATTGGATTCGAGGAACACATGTCGGGCACTGACATCGCTGCAGAAGTCGAAGAAGACGAGGCTTCATCCAAAAAAGGTCTGGTATTCGGGCTTATCGGCGCGTTGCTGCTGGGCGGCGGTGGATTCTATGCGACCTATGCCGGATTGATCGGTGGAAAATCGGAAGCAGAGGCCGTTAAGGAACCCGCTGTCGAGGTCCAGGACCTGCCCCATGTTGGTTTTGTCGAGCTTGATCCACTCGTGGTTTCGCTCGGGCCAAATGCGCACAGCCGCCACTTGCGCTTCCGCGCGTCGCTTGAGGTCGAGCCCGCTTATGAAGAGGACGTGGTTAAGCTGAAGCCACGCATTGTGGACGTCCTTAATTCTTACTTACGCGCAGTGGATACGGCGATGCTTGAAGACCCTCATTTACTGGTAAAACTGCGCGCTCAGATGCTGCGCCGGATCCAACTTGTCTCGGGCGAAGGGCGCGTGCGCAATCTTTTGATCCTCGAATTCGTACTTAACTAAGGAGTAAGGATATGGACCTGATCGCAGACATCATCCTTGGACTGGGGGCCTTTGGCGCCGCCCTTTATTGCTTGGTCCTGTCACGCCGCTTGAAGCGGTTCAACAATCTTCGGGACGGTATGGGCGGGGCAGTTGCGGTGCTAAGCGCGCAGGTCGATGACATGACGAGAACGCTCGATCAGGCACAATCCGCCGCCAGTCAAAGCGCAACTGCTTTGACCGAGTTGACCGAACGGGCCGAGGCGTCTGCACGCAAGCTGGAGCTGATGATGGCCAGTCTTCATGACCTGCCCGAACCCTTGCCACAAGCACCTGTTGCCCCTCCTCAGACTGAAGCCCAGCGCGACGGTTTCACTTCAACGCGGCACGCTGATGCGGGAGACAATCCCGAACTACCGGTTTTCTTGCGACATGGGTTCTTGGAGGCCGCGGAATGAGCCAATCACAAACGAAAAAGCCCAAGATGCGAGCTCGGCTGCGCGCCCGCGGAATCCTTTTGGTTTTCGCCATGATCCTGGCAGCTTCCGGCGTTTTGCGCCTTGGCCCAGCGACGCCAGCCTTCGCAGAAGACATCTCCGAGCTTTTGTCTGGCACTTCGGCCGATCACAAGCCCGAGGTATCGGCGCCTAAGCCGCAAGATATCGCGGTTGTATTGGCGGCGCTGCAAGAACGCGAAGCCATACTGGAGGATCGCGAGACGAAGCTCGCCCAGCGCTTTGCGGCACTCAACTTGGCCGAAGAGCGTGTTTCCTTGAAGTTGGATGAACTGAAAAAAGCGGAAGAAACACTTGCAGCGACTATGGCGATCGCCAAAACGGCGGCAGCGGATGACCTGTCCAGACTGACGACACTTTATGAAAACATGAAGCCGAAGCAGGCGATCCCGCTGTTTGAAGCCATGGATCCAGACTTCGCTGCCGGCTTCATCGCCCAAATGAAACCAGCAACAGCCGCCCAGATCATGGCCGGTCTCGATCCGCAGATCTCCTATGCGATCAGCGTGGTGCTTGCAGGACGGAATTCGGCGGCCCCGACCCAATAGGCCAATAATCAGAAATTAACCCGCCCGTGCGATGACGTGTACGTACAGATTAAACAAGTAAAGGTGCATCATGATTGGCTTCGTTGGCATCGCCCTGATCTTTGTCATGGTATTCGGCGGCTATCTTGCTGCTGGCGGCAAGATGGGGATCATTCTGAAATCGCTCCCGTTCGAACTCACCATGATCGGCGGGGCGGCCGCAGGCGCATTTGTGATCTCGAATGACATGGCCTCAATCAAGCATACCATCAAGGATGTGAAGAAGGTCTTCAAGGGACCGAAATGGAAGCCGGATGACTACCGCGATCTGCTGTGTTTGTTGTTCGAGTTGATCCGGCAGGCGCGCCAGAATGCTGTTGCGCTGGAAGAGCATATCGAGGCCCCGGAAGACAGCCCCATCTTCCAAAAGTATCCCAATATCCTTGCTGACAAAGAGGCAATCGAACTGATCTGCGACACCTTGCGATCCGCGTCAATGAACTATGACGATCCACATCAGGTGGAAGAAGTGCTGGAAAAGCGGATGGAGGCAAATTTGCATCACGCACTCCATTCCAGCCACGCCTTGCAATCCATGGCAGACGGCCTGCCAGCGCTTGGCATTGTTGCAGCGGTTCTGGGCGTGATTAAAACGATGGGATCTATCGACCAGCCGCCTGAAATTTTGGGAAAAATGATTGGTGGAGCGTTGGTCGGAACGTTTCTTGGCGTTTTTCTGGCCTATGGTCTGGTTGGTCCGTTTTCGGCCAAAGTCAAATCCGTGACCGAGGAAGAAGCTCACTTCTATCAGCTCATTCGCGAGGTACTGGTCGCCAATCTCTACAACCACTCCGTCAACATCTGCATTGAGGTAGGGCGCCAGAACACGCCCGGCACCCACCGGCCCAGCTTCACGGATCTTGAAGAAGCATTGAAAGACGTCAAGAAAGCCGCGGCATGAGAAAGTGGGCCGTCCTTCTTGCAATGATCTTCCTGATGGCTGCCCCAGCGGCAGCCCGTGATATTGTTGTACGCTCGGGGGATCACAACGGCTTCACACGCCTGGTGTTTTATACCAAGCCCAACGATGGCTATGATGTCACAAGAACAGCCACGGGATACCTTCTGTCTCTAATCTCGGACATTGACGGTTATGATCTGTCACGTGCGTTCGAACTGATCGCACGGACACGAGTTAAAACGCTAGAACCTTCGGGCACCGGTCAGCTTGCCATTGTTCAAAACTGCGACTGCCATATCAAAGAGTTTCGGCTTCCCTCTGGTGAGTTGGTGATTGATATCATCGACGGTCAAGATCCGAATACCCCCCCGGTCGCAGGTCCAAGCGCGCTTTATCCAACAGATAACGTCAACATCACGACGCAACGGGCAAGCTTACCATTGCTCAGCACCAACACGGATCATACAACGAGAGTTTCTGATCAGGGCGTTCAGGCTGAGGACTCAGTCCAGCAGATCTTACAACCGACACCCGCACCACAGACGTTCGACAAACTGGAACTCTTAGCCGAACTTTCCCAAGCTGCATCTGAGGGGCTGATTGATGCGAATGTAACACCGCCAGATCTGTCTGCCATTACCGCTTCCCCGGAACCGGACGAACCAGCCCCCGTTCCTCTGCCACACTCGGCGTCACCACAAAAACAAGTACGCCTGCAAACCGCCATCGACCAAGCGCGCATCGATCGCCAAGGCGACCGCCTGACCATAGATACCGATCAGGCCTGCTTGCCGGACGAGCAGTTCGAGATCGCCAGTTGGGGAAAATATGCGCCCGGCAGTAACGCGCCAATCTTTGATGCTGCAAATTACTTGGGTGAATTTGATCACCCAGATAACGACCTTCTGGCGGCGCATATCCGTCAGACGATCTACCTGACCTTCGGTTTAGAAGCACAGCAATTGATAAAAAACTACGGCACGCATTTGGCAGATGGAGAAATCTTGCGTATGATGGCTGAGGTTATGGAGCGTGGAGAGGCGGCGTCGCACCAGTTGTGGGTTCCGCAACTCACCTGTAACACCCGTAGTGCAATGTGGGCCGCTTTGGCGCAACCAAGTCTGCCCGAACGTATCAATGCCAAAGCAATCCTCCGAAGCTTTTCAGAGATGCCGCCCCACTTACGCAAACATCTTGCCCCCATACTGGCACGGAAATTCTTGAATGCTGGTCGCATCGAGACCGCCGTTGAGGTTCGCAATACGGTGGTTCGTTCGGCATCGGCAACACCGCTAGATACCGCGCTGCTTGAAGTAGAAATCAAACTGGCAACAGGAAACACTGACGACGCCACAACGATTCTGTCGGAAACGATCCGAACAGATATGTCGAAGACGCTGCCTGCCATCATAACCCTTGTCGAAGGTAAGTTGGATCAGGACCGGGGCATCTCGGACAGCGAGCTATCTCTGCTGGCAACAGTTGTTTTCGAACACAAGACTGGCAAACGTGGTCCGGAACTAGAAAGACTGTACATTCGCGCGTTGCTGCACATGGGGCGATTTCCCACAGCATTTCTGCACATTGACAGCCTACTGCAATCAAGCCCTGAACAGGAGAATTCGCAAATTCTCGATGATGCCGGCCGCGCACTTCTTGCGCTCGCATCAGACGCCGAGTTCTTGGCCTTCAGCCTAACACGGTCTGATTGGAGGCAAATCGATCCGCACACCAAACTTTTGATGGCCAAACGACTTGAAAGCCTGGGCTTCTTGGAACAATCCCGCAATTTTGTCTTGGCAGGAGGCAACATTCCTGATCGAAACACGCGCGAGTTCTTAGCCGAGATTGCTGTGAAACAAGGCAAACCAGAGGTCGCGCTCGGGTATCTCGCAGGCCTTGACAGCAACGCAGCAAAAGCACTTCGCAGGGAGGCGCTGCACGCTAAGTCTATCAAATCCGCAGGCTCGAAAGACAGCGGTCACGGCGAGTTAAGAGCCGACCCTACAGCTTTGATCGCCTCGATTCCCGAAGACCTACGGGATGCCCTCGAACCACATGAGGCATCACCTGGGACGAATGCCCGAACCGATTTACAAGCTTATCAGACCATCCTTGACAGCAGCAGTGAAACGCGTGCCGCACTAGCCGAACTGCTGCATCACTTCCCCGCCGTCACAAGCGGCCAGTAACCGATCATTAAGTGTAATCTTCTAGGCTGACCGGGAAACCCTATGCAGCAAGAAATGCGCGATAATGACAGCACGTTTAACAACCAAATTCCTCGTAGCCTCGGCGATTACTGTTCGGCTCCATCACAACGGACATCGCGGGGGGCAGCAACGTCATGAAAGCTCGCGTTGTTCTTGGTCTGCGGCTCGATAAAAGACATGCGAAGCGCAAAAAACATTTTCCGCCCCACCATCCTGTTGGCACTGGCTCTGATGGCCATCCTCGTGATGATGATCTTGCCTATGCCCGCATGGGTGCTAGATCTTGGCCTTGCGGCGTCCTTTGCGTTGGCTATTCTGATGTTCACAGTCACACTGTTCATCGAGCGTCCACTTGATTTCTCGGCCTTCCCGACGGTGTTGCTTGCCTCGTTGATGCTCAGGCTTTCACTGAACGTATCTTCCACCAAACTGATCATTGGAAACGGGCACACTGGCACCTCGGCGGCTGGAAGCGTGATCGAAGGGTTTGCCAGTTTCGTCATGGGTGGCAGCATCCTTTTGGGGTTGGTCGTCTTCTGTGTGCTTTTGATTGTCAACTTTATCGTCATCACCAAAGGTGCCACTCGCATGGCAGAAGTTGGCGCACGGTTCGCGCTTGACGGTATGCCAGGCAAACAGCTCGCTATTGACAGCGACATGTCTGCGGGGGCGATCGATCATGCCGAAGCAAAAGCGCGACGCGAACAGGAACAGGCTGAAACCACCTTTTTCGGCTCACTCGATGGTGCATCAAAATTCGTGAAAGGTGATGCTGTTGCAGGGCTTCTGATCACCTTTCTGAACCTCGTCATGGGGCTGATCATCGGCGTCGTCATTCACGGAATGGACCTGTCATCCGCCTTTCAAACCTACGCGATTTTGACCGTAGGTGACGGGTTGGTCACGCAGATCCCAGCCGTCATCATTTCGATCGCTTCGGCACTTCTGTTGGCACGGGGCGGCACTTCGGGCTCAACCGATCTGGCCCTGTTTTCGCAGTTCGGAAAGCACCCTTCTGCACTTGCGACGGTCGCTTTCTTGATGGCGCTTTTCGGGTTGGTACCCGGCCTGCCCTTCATCCCATTCATTCTGGGTGCTGCAGTTCTTGGGTCGGCGGCATGGTGGGCTGCAAAGCAGCAGGAAACCGTAGCGCAAGCCGAAGCGCTGGACATACCAGATGGCGTGACTGAAACTCCCGAAGAAAGCATTGGTGACATTCTGGATTTGGATGATATCCACGTCGAATTTGCCGCCGATCTTGTCGCAATGGTTCTGGATCCTGCGACTGGTCTGGACGCCCGCATTTCCAGTATTCGGAACCACACCGCAAGCGCCTTCGGCCTGATCCTGCCAGAGATCCGACTGACTGATAATGGATCACTTCCAGCCGGGACCTACACGATCAAGATCCAGGGGGTCGAACAAGCGCGTAACCGCTTGGTCCCCGACAAAGCGCTGATCATCCTCAGCGGTGAAGACGCCCTGCTGCCCGAGGGCGAAGACGTACTAGAACCCGTTTACCAAGCCCCCGCGCGTTGGATTGCGGAAAGCGATCAGGAAGAGGCCGCACTGGCCGGCTGCGCCGTTGTGTCATCAACCGAAGTGCTGGCCACACACCTTCTGGAGGTGATGAAGCAGAACTTCCCACGGCTTTTGGGTTTGAAAGCACTGCGGCGTTTGCTGGATGAGTTTGTAAATCTGTCTGACCCTGCCCGAGCCGAGGCCAACCGCCGACTTCTGGACGAACTTGTCCCGGACAAGGTCCCACTTGATTTGCTGCATTCTGTCCTGCGCCTGCTGCTGGAGGAACGGGTCTCTATCCGCAACCTTCCTGTCATTCTGGAAAGCGTGGCCGAGGCCCGGCCCGTATTCGGCACGCCCGAGGCCATCTGCGATCATGTCCGACAACGGTTGAATTTCCAGCTTTTGGCCGAATTAAAGCGCGACGATGGTACCATCCCTCTGGTGCAACTGGCCCCGGAATGGGAGGCGTGTTTTCAATCTCACCAGCTAGACCCAGAACGGGGCGAGGTTGCCCTCCCCCCGGAGGAGTTCAACCGGTTGGCCAACGCGGTGGCGGACAAGATCGCGCGGGCGGGCGAAACCGGGATCTATCCTGCCGTCGTAACCTCGTCCCGGCGTCGTCGTTTCCTGCGCACCGTCCTGTCAGCTAAGGGCATCGCCAACCCGGTCCTATCTTTCGAAGAAATCGGGACCGAGGCGCGACCATCGTTGGTCGGGTTGGTGCCTGCATGAACGAACAACTTGCACAGATCATGGCGCAATCGCAGACATTTTTCATGCTGGGATTTGTCGTGTTTCTGCGTGTCGGCGCGGCGATGGCATTGCTGCCCGCATTCGGGGAATCCATGGTTCCCGCGCGCATCCGCTTGTTCCTTGGATTGGCCTTCACAGTCATCGTGGCACCAGCAGTGGCCGCAAACGTGAACGCATCGCTCGACGCTCTGCCCTCGCCAATCTATTTGATGAGCGAACCGATCATCGGGCTGGGCTTCGGGATCGCCCTGCGCTTGGCCATCATGGCCCTGCAAATCGCAGGAAGTATTGCCGCGCAGTCCACATCTCTGGCGCAGCTGATGGGGGGCAATAACTCGGACCCGCAACCTGCCATCGGACATGTTTTGACGATTTCGGGGCTGGCTTTGGCCGTGATGCTGGGGCTGCACGTCAAGATAACCGAGGGGTTTATTCTGTCCTATCAAGCCTTTCCCATCGGCAACCTGCCCGATCCCCAGGGCTTTTCGGATTGGGGCATCGCGCATATCGCCCGCAGCTTCGGCTTTGCGTTCACGCTGGCCGCACCGTTTATCATTGTGTCTCTGCTTTACAATGTGGCCCTTGGCGTCATCAACCGCGCCATGCCGCAGTTGATGGTGGCATTCGTTGGCGCGCCCGCCATCACAGCAGGCGGATTGATCCTGCTGGCACTGACCACTCCTGTGTTGTTACCCATCTGGCAACGCGCCTTGGAAGCCTTGTTGCTTGATCCGTTCAGGGGGTGGTGATGGCCGGCGAAGACGACGATAGCAAGCAACACGAGCCAACCCAGAAGAAACTGGATGATGCCAGAAAACGGGGCGAGGTCGCCCGATCCTCGGACCTAAACACGGCCATGTCCTATATGGTTCTGTTGTTGCTCGCGACGGCAATCGGTGCGTCCACTTTGACCGGGCTTGGAAGCGTTCTTGCCTCGCTAATCGAACGCTCGGATCAGCTTGCTGAAAACGCCTTTCAAGGTCGCGGAGCGCCGGTTCTGGCGAATGCTGTCACCTCGATTACGTGGCACCTAACCCCTTGGCTTGTGATGCCCATGGTGGCGGTGCTTGGGCTTACCGTGGTGACGCGCAGCTTCGTGGTTTCGCCTGAAAAGCTGATGCCAAAACTCAACCGAATTTCGCCGCTATCGAATACGAAGAACAAATTCGGCCGTTCGGGCCTGTTCGAGTTCTTCAAAAGCTTCGTAAAGCTGTCGATCTATGGCGTCATTCTGGGCTTTTTCATCTGGATCAACCTGCCTGAAATGCTGGCCGCACTAGCTTTGAATCCCGGCATGGTCTCGGTCCTGTTGTTGGATCTATCGGTCGAGTTCTTTGCCATCGTTCTTTTGGTCGCCATGGTCATCGGCGGGGTTGATTACATGTGGCAGCACCAAGAGCATCTGCGCAAAAATCGTATGTCGCACAAAGAGCTGATGGACGAGATCAAGCAAAACGAAGGTGATCCCCATATGAAGGAGCAACGGCGGCAGCGGGCCTATGACATTGCCACGAACCAGATGTTGCAAGATGTGCCCGATGCCGACGTGATTGTCGTGAACCCAACCCATTATGCGGTGGCTCTGAAGTGGTCGCGTCTGCTAGGCGAAGCCCCCATATGCGTCGCCAAAGGCGTGGACGAAATCGCTGCGCGCATTCGCGAGGTCGCCTCGGAACATGGTGTGCCGATCCATCGCGACCCTCCAACGGCACGCGCCTTGCACGCCACGGTCGAGATTGGCAACGAAGTCCCGCCCGATCAGTATCAAGCCGTGGCAGCTGCTATCCGTTTTGCCGAAGACATGCGCAAACGCGCCAAGACATCAGTAAGGAGCCAGAATGGCTGACCCGCTTTCCCAACTTGCCGACCTGACCGCGTTGGCACTTGACCGCGCCATGGCTGAGCTTTCGATCACCTCGGCCAATATTGCCGAGCTGGAAGAGCAGATCGCAGATCTTCGAATGCGGCTGACCCAACTGCCCGGGCTGGACGCGGACACCGGCCAAAATCCCGCGCTGTCCAGCGGGCATTTCGATCAATGGCAAAAGCAGGCTCAGACCCGTTTGCGACAGCTAAATATCATGCTGGCACAAGCCCGATCCGAGCACGAAGAGCGTATGGTCGACACGCGGCTTGCCTTCGGCCGGAACACGGCCATCAAGACTATGCGGGCGAAACGGGCGCAATTGGATAAAGACATGCGGCGCAGACGCGCGGAACACCAATAAAACCACGCACATCCGGCGATTCCCCCCTTTTCAACTGCCCCAATCCGGTCTATAGGCACGGCTTCACAGCGGGGCTTACACCCTTGGAGGATCCCCGCACCTATTAGATATGGAGAAAACCAATGGCACGTGAGATTCCGAATCTTGAAGCCACGGTACGCACGGGGACAGGCAAGGGGGCCGCTCGTCAAGCTCGCCGCGAAGGCCAGGTACCGGGTATCGTATATGGTGGTGGCGCTGACCCGCTGGCCATCAACATCCCCTTCAACGAGCTGTTCAAAAAGCTGAAGGCCGGTCGTTTCTTGTCGACCCTGTGGAACCTGAAGATCGACGGTCAGGAAGACGTCCGCGTGATCTGCCGCAACGTACAACGTGACGTTGTCAAAGATCTGCCGACCCACCTGGACCTAATGCGCCTGCGCCGCACCAGCCGGATCAGCCTGTTCATCCACGTTGAGTTCGAGAACGAAGAAGAAGCCCCCGGTCTGAAGCGCGGTGGCGTTCTGACCATCGTCCGTCCGGAAGTCGAACTGAACGTTCTGGCTGGCGAAATCCCCGAAAAGATCGTCGTTGATCTGACCGGTAAGGACGTCGGCGACGTGATCCACATCTCGGACGTTGCTCTGCCGGAAGGCGCCAAGACCACTGTTGACCGTGACTTCGTCATTGCCAACATCTCGGCCCCCAGCTCGTTGCGTTCGTCGGATGATGAAGGTGATGACGCCGAAGAAGCTGTGGAAGAAGAAGCCGCAGCAGCCGAAGAATAAGCATAGCCTGAAAAGGTGTTGCGAAACGGGATCCTTCGGGGTCCCGTTTTTTTGTGTCAGCTTAGCTGGGCGGCGCGTCCAGACGTTCAAACACCATGACGCTACCGCGCGTACCCCAAGGCATCGGACCAAAACCGTTGGCGAACATATCCATCACCAGCTGTCGCAATGCACGCAGGCCATAGCTGTTGGGGTGGACCTCCATAATCACGATACGCACCTCGGGTCGCCATGCACCACGTGCAAGGGCAAGCTCGGCGCCCTCGATGTCCATCGTAACAACGGTCGGCAAAGCCGCATCTTGCAAGTCAGAGAATTTCAGCGCGGGCACGGTCATAAGCTTGGACGCTTTCTTTTTCTGCTCGCCATCAACCGACACGAACGAGGCCCAGAACCCCGGCAGCATTTCGAATGTAATGGTATCCTCGGGGTGATCATCCGACACCACGGCCCCATGCAAAACGCGCAGCGTTTCACACCCGTTCATTTCCGCGTTGTCGCCGATTGCTTTGAACATGGCGGGGCTGGCTTCGACCGTTGTCACGTTGGCGGCACCCGCCAGCCGGGCGGCTTGTAGTGCGACATAGCCAGCGCCCCCGCCCAGGTCCAAAACACGGTCCTTTGATGTGACGTGCTTCCTTACGGCGGTTGTCTCGTTTGCTTCGTACTGACCTTGCTGGATGACGTTTCGAATCCCATCGGTCATGCATTTCTGCGGAATCTTCAGCTTCAGGCCATCCAGTTTGAATTGCGGCATCGTGCTCTCCTTGGATGGCCGATCACATGGCAGTAATTGCAACGCGGGATCAAGCCAAGTAGATTACTGGGAATGATAATTTCGGGTTCCGATCCCGATGTCCAGAAGGAAAAACGGCATATGAAACTGTTCGTTGGGCTTGGCAATCCGGGTGCGAAATACGCAGGGAACCGGCATAATATCGGCTTCATGGCGGTCGAACGCATTGCCGAGGATCATGGCTTCGCACCGTGGCGCGGCAAGTTTCAAGGCAGTGTCAGCGAAGGCAAACTAGGGTCCGAGAAAGTGATCCTGCTGCGCCCCGAGACCTTCATGAACCTGTCCGGTCAATCGGTGGGCGAGGCGATGCGCTTTTACAAACTAACACCGGACGACGTGATTGTGTTCCACGACGAGCTGGATTTGGCCCCTGGAAAATGCCGGGTTAAGATGGGCGGCGGACACGCGGGCCATAACGGGCTGCGCTCGATCCATGCTCATATCGGGGCCGAGTATCAGCGCGTGCGCATGGGGATCGGCCATCCGGGAAACAAGGCAGCGGTGGCATCTTTCGTGCTGCGCGATTTCGCCAAGGCGGATCAGGAATGGTTGGACGATGTGCTACGCGGGTGCTCGGACGGGGCGGCCGATCTGGCGGCTGGCGACAGCGGCAAGTTTATGAATGCGGTCGGGCGGCGCGTTAACCCTCCCCGCTCGTCGGGCGGGTCCGCGCCAGAGGCAACGCCACAGTCCAAGAAAAAAGCCCCCCCTCAGCCTCGCCCTAAAGCGACACCTGCGGCGGAATCCGAGGACAATCGCAGCCCGATTCAAAAGCTCATGGATAAGTTTTCATGAACCTGAGAAATGCGTTTTCTTATCAGGCGGAGAGCAACCGACAGCTCGAGTCACCCTTCACCGCGCGAATTTTGGATTTGCTTGCAGAGCATCTGCAACCGGGAACGCCGTTGACGGACCGCATGTTTGGCTGGGACGGCAATCTTGGACCTAGCGGCCAATCCCTGCCTCTTCGCTTTCTGGCGGGACTTCACGCGTTGGTGCTGACCGGTGAATGCCAACAGCTTGCAGCCATCTATCCGCCCAATCCTGCGCCAAGCGACGCTCAGATCAAGGCCGCGATTGATGTCGCGCTTGCTAATCATGCAGAAACTCTGGACCGCTGGCTTGATCTCCCTCCGCAAACGAACGAGGTCCGTCGCGCCGCGGTGATGATCGCCGCAGGGCATTGGCTGGCGGCGCGATACGATATGCCCATTGAGGTCTATGAAATGGGGGCCAGCGCGGGGCTGAACCTGATGTGGGATCAGTTTGCGTTGCAGGCTGGCATAGTTCGGCTGGGGCCCGCAGATGCCTTGGTTCAATTGACACCCGATTGGCGCGGGGATCTGCCCACTGGCACAACGCCGACTGTGGTATCTCGGCGTGGTGTCGACCTGATGCCCATGGATATTACGAAGGCAGATGACCTGCTGCGCATGTCATCCTATCTGTGGGCAGATCAACCCGAGCGGCTGGAACGCAGCCGGGCGGCGGCCTCGATCTTTGAGGCGCACGTGGATCAGGGCGATGCCGCTGCTTGGCTGGAAGATCAGCTTCAGAACATCACCCCAGATCACCTGACCCTTATATATCACACCATCGCGTGGCAGTATTTTCCTGAAGACACCCAAACCCGCTGCTTGGCAGCCATCGAAACCGCCGCACAGCGCGGGCCCATCGCTCATCTGTCGATGGAGGCGGATGATACGGACGCACCGGGGGCGGCCATCACCCTGACGCTCTGGCCCGAGGGCCAAAAGTTGACGCTTGGTCGCGTAGATTTTCATGGACGTTGGATGGATTGGACGGCACCCTAAACTCCGAACATCGGAGATTTCATGCGTACCGTTTTTAGATACCTTTTTCGCACTGCTTGTGTCTTTATCGTGCTTCTGGTCCTTGTCGGGCTTTGGCAACGCGAGCGGATTACCCGTCTTCTGGCCGTGAACTCCCTGTTTTCGGAAGGCAAGATCGTCGAGAACTTCTCAAACATGGAGAGTGCCTTTCTGACGCAGACCATGTCGCGCGGGAACGGCCCGGTTTCCCCGCTGCCCCAAGGTGTAAACTGGTCGCCGGATGAAGCGGTCGATGATTGGATCAAGACCCGTGCCGTCACCGGGCTGGTGGTTTTGAAAGACGGTCAGTTGCGCCATGAAAGCTATTACCTTGGCACCGGCTTGACGGATCAGCGGATCAGTTGGTCGATGGCGAAAAGCTATCTTTCAGCGCTTGTTGGGATCGTGATCGAGCAAGGGACCATTACATCACTAGACGATCCTGTCGTGCAATACGCGCCGGAACTGCGGGGCAGCGCCTATGACGGGGCAAGCATTCGCAACGTGCTGAACATGGCCTCGGGCGTCGTGTTTAACGAGGATTATTTGGACTTCCATTCCGACATCAACCGCATGGGCCGCGTTTTGGCGTTGGGGCAGTCGATGGACCAATTCGCGGCGGGGCTTCAGGACCGCTTCGCGCCTGCAGGCGAGACTTGGCAATATGTGTCCATCGATACGCATGTTATTGGCATGGTGGTGCGCGGCGCGACCGGACGCAACATTCCTGACCTGCTTCAAGAACACATCATCACGCCGATGGGTCTTGAGGCCGATCCTTATTACCTGACAGACGGGTACGGCGTGGCGTTCGTTTTGGGTGGGCTGAACCTGACCACGCGCGACTATGCACGCTTTGGCGAGATGTACCGGCAAGATGGCCGCTGGAATGGGCAGCAGATCGTGCCCGCCAACTGGGTTGCCGCGTCAACGCGTCCTTCGGCGCCGACCGCAGCAGGCAACGAGCAATATGGATATCAATGGTGGATGGCCCCCGACGCAACCGACGGCGAGTATTACGCCCGCGGCATTTATGGCCAGTACATCTATATCGACACGGCGCGCGGCGTGGTGATCGCGCTGAACAGCGCGGATCGCGGGTTCCGAGGTGAAGGTGTGAACGATGGGAACATCAGCATGTTCCGCCGCATCGCGGCAGCGATGGACGCCTCATAGCCCTTGACCTTCCCGCTTGGAATTCGCTTTATGCCGACGCCAGCTTGGGCTTCTTCGTCCCTTCGCCAGCATGAATAACACTCTGCTGAAAGGACCAGCCATGAGCTTTATCGCCATGAACCGTTTCCGCGTGCATCCCGGCCGCGAAGAGGAATTTCTAGAGATCTGGCGCACCCGCGAAAGCCGCCTGAAAGAGCTGAAGGGATTCAAGGAATTCCGTATGCTTCAAGGACCAACCACAGATGAGCACACCCTGTTTTCCAGCCATGTGATCTGGGACAGCCGCGAAGACTTTGAAGCCTGGACCAAGTCGGAACAATTCCGAGCGTCGCATTCGGGGGAAAGCAAGCGCAAGAAAACGGGCACCAGCCCCATCATGGGTCACCCGAACTTTGAAGGGTTCGACGTGGTCATGTACGAGAGCTAATCGACGTCACACCATGAAAACGCCCGAGCAATTGCCCGGGCGTTTCCGTCTTTTTCAGGCAAGGCGATCAGTCGCGCAAACGCACAAGATCCCCCATCAAGCCTTCGGTCCCGTTGTGAACCGTCAGGCGCTCGACCTTTCCGGCGATGCTTTCAACGGCCTCAAGCTCTTTCAAGCGCATCATCACCGGGTTTTCCGCCATCACCTTGGCCGTGTTGAGCAGCGAGCGGGTCGCGTTGGTCTCTTCACGGCGCCGGATCACGTTGGCCTCGGCCTCTTTCTGGGCTTCGACCACGCGGTTCAGGATCTCGCGCATTTCGCCGGGCAGGACGACGTCTTTCAACGCAATCTCGCGCAGCTCGATGCCGATAGCCGCCATTTCCTTGCGCACCGTGTCCGCAGGACCTGCCCCGATCACCTCGCGATCGACAAGCAAAGCGTCCAGCGTCACCGCCCCAAGCGCTTTGCGGAACGCAAGCGCCAGCGACAAACGAAGGGTTTCTTCGAAGTCGCGCACACGGGTCGTGGCCAGTTCGGGATCCACTACGCGCATTTCTGCGGCAATGTTCACGCGAATGGTCACACGGTCACGGGTCAGAACCTCGTGCCCGGTCACCTCGAACCCGCGCCAACGGGTATCGATTTGCTTGACCGCAATCACGTGGCCTGCGCGCCAGAAGCGGTGATGCCCCGGCTTAAGCAACCCATGGCGGGTGCCGTTCACAGTCAACACGCCCACATGGCCTTCGGCCACAGGCAGCGTGTTCACGAGACCCGCAAACTGGGTGCGCTCCAGACGCGCAGCCAATGCTGCGTCGATCCAAGGCTCATCGGCCAATTCATGGCGCGAGACTTCGAACGGGCCGAGATCTTTCCAGAACACGGCACGCGCACCGGGCGACAGGACATGCACGATCGCACCTTTGCGGGTTACGACGACCATCTCAGCCTCGCCGGCTTCGACCTCAAGCAAATGCGGCTCGGCCAGCGCAGGGGCTGCACGGAACAGTGCGTCGTCCTGCAAGCTGTTAAACAGATCCGAGTTCAGCACATGGCGTTCCAGTTGCGTATCCCGACGGATGATCCAGTGCTCACCCGCGCCCAGAATCGCGGTAAATTTACCCTTACGCGTCACAAGCATCCGCTCGTTTTCGCCCAGAACCACACGGGTGTGGCCGGTCAGGGTTTTCAAAATGTTCTCAAACAACGCCATGATATTTACTCCTATGTTTAACGTCGTCGTCGCAAATGCGATCTCCTTTTTGATGGGAAGGTTGGGGCGGGATTGCCCACAGTTGTGATCCCCAAAACGGGGGGAAGGGTAAGGACCGCGCCGGGCCAAAGCCCAAGGCGGGACATCGGACGAGAGGGCCGCAGGCCAAGCAGGCATGCGCCCGAACGGGCGTCATGGCTGCGAGTACAGCAAAACCATCATCAGACCTCCGGCCAAGCGCCAGAGCAGAGGGGAACCTAAGGCGCAAGCGCCCGTCAGCACGCCCCCTGCAGGAACGCCCCTGACCCCTGTTAAATAGACCTCGTGTGAGGGCTGGCGTGATAGGCCAGTGCCGATTTAACGACTTTAGATGAGGCGGGAGTCGAACCCGCGTCCGATCGATTCGGAACCGATTGCTCTACCAGACTGAGCTACTCAACGATTTTGGCAGGGATCGAACCTGCAATGACAGAACCTAAATCTGTTGCCGTACCATTTTGGCTACAAAATCCCCGATCGTTTCAGGCACTCTTGGCATACGGGCTGGCAGGGCCGCCCGCACCAGGGGAGTGATCACCTCCGCCCGTTAAGATGTGCACCGTCTGGACCGGACGCCCCTTATAGGAACCGGCGATTTTGCTTTCAAAAGTTTTCGGAAGGCGCATTCTTGATCGTGGCGTGCGCGCAACAATATTTCACACTTGGGTAATTTTTGGAAAGCCTGAACGCGAAATGCAAAGCCGCCGCGCCCGACGAAGGCGCAGCGGCTTTGCAAAAGTTTCAATTTTTAGCAGAGCTTAATCTACGTCGCGGCCTTCGGTGTCCGACATGTCAAAACCCAGATACTTGGCGACGGTGAAGATGTCCTTGTCGCCGCGTCCACACATGTTCATGCAAATGATGTGATCCTTCGGCAGCTTCGGCGCGATCTTGGTCACATGGGCCAATGCGTGACAGGGCTCCAACGCAGGGATAATCCCCTCGGTCGAGCAACACAGCTGAAACGCATCTAGCGCTTCCTTGTCGGTGATCGCTACATACTCGGCGCGGCCAATTTCGTGCAGCCAGCTGTGCTCTGGCCCGATGCCCGGATAGTCCAGACCAGCTGAGATCGAGTAGCCGTCCAAAATTTGTCCATCATCATCCTGCAACAGGAAGGTGCGGTTGCCATGCAGAACACCGGGGCGACCACCAGTTAACGACGCACAATGCTCCATATCGTCATTTACGCCTTTGCCACCAGCTTCGACGCCGATGATGTTTACGTTTTTGTCGTCAAGGAAAGGGTAGAACAGGCCGATCGCGTTCGACCCGCCGCCAATCGCTGCGATGATCGTATCGGGCAAGCGCCCTTCGGCCTTCTGCATCTGCTCTTTGGTTTCCTTGCCGATGATTGACTGGAAGTCACGGACCATCGCGGGATAGGGATGCGGACCCGCTGCCGTGCCGATGCAATAGAACGTGTCCGCTACGTTCGTCACCCAGTCGCGCAGCGCGTCGTTCATCGCGTCTTTCAGAGTGCCACGACCGCTTTCAACGGCAATCACCTCGGCCCCCAACAGACGCATGCGGAACACGTTCGGGGCCTGACGCTGGACGTCATGCGCCCCCATATAGACGATGCATTTCAGGCCGAACTTGGCGCAGACAGTGGCTGTTGCCACGCCGTGTTGGCCAGCTCCGGTTTCCGCAATGATACGGGTCTTGCCCATGCGACGTGCCAGCAGGATCTGCCCAAGCACGTTGTTAATCTTGTGCGCACCGGTGTGATTCAACTCATCCCGCTTCATATAGACCTTAGCACCGCCAAGATGCTTGGTCAGGCCCTCAGCGAAATAGAGCGGGCTGGGGCGGCCGACATAGTGGGTCCACAGATCGTTCATCTCGGCCCAGAAACTGTCGTCGGTCTTGGCTTTCTCGTATTCGGCCTCAAGATCGAGGATCAACGGCATCAATGTCTCGGACACGAAGCGCCCGCCGAAATCGCCAAAACGGCCCTTTTCATCAGGACCGTTCATGAAGCTGTTAAAAAGATCGTTGGCCATGGTGCCCCCCGCCTTTGCGTATTTCACACCTGCATAGATTGGGGGGGCCGGGTTTTCCAGCGGTTTTTGGGCTGCGAGAGCTTCCTTTGCGTCGCGCGCGTAGGGCTAGTCCTTGGCAGCCTGCGCGTTGGAAATAAACGCCCGAACCATGTCCGGGTCTTTCACACCCGGCGCGCTTTCCACGCCCGAAGACACGTCCACCTGCTTGGCACCCGTAAGACGGATTGCTTCGGCGACGTTGTCCGGGGTCAGACCGCCAGCCAGCATCCACGGGCACGGCCAGTATTTGCGCTGCACAAGCGTCCAGTCGAAGGGCACGCCATTGCCGCCGGGCAGATCCGCGCCTTTGGGGGCTTTGGCGTCGATCAAAAGCTGATCGGCAGCTCCGGCATAGCGCTCGATTTGCGCTGTATCTTCGGGTCCGGCGATGCCGATGGCCTTGATTACAGGCAGGCCAAAGCGCGCCTTAACTTCAGCCACACGTTCTGGGCTTTCCGAGCCATGCAACTGGATCATGTCGGCGGTTGTTCCGTTCACGATCTCTTCGATCCCAGCATCGTCCATATTCACCACAAGCGCGACCTTGGCCACGCCTATAGGAACGTCCAGCATCAAAGCAGCCGCCTGCTCGACAGTCACGGACCGCGGGCTTTTGGGGAAAAAGTTGAACCCGATATAGCGCGCGCCAGCCTCGATGGCAGCCGTAAGCTGGGCGGGGTCTTTCAGCCCGCAGATCTTAACTGCAATGCTCATCTTTTTCAGCCGGTCTTGTCCAGAAGCGCTAGAACGTCATCGCCGGTACGCGCTTTGGGTTCACGCAGGGTTTTCACCTCGCGTGCCAGCTGGTCACGTTCCCGACGATTACGCGCACCTTCAGCACGCAGTTTGTGTTCACGCAGCCATTCCCAAACAAAGCCGATCAGTATCCCAGCCACAACGCCGCCAAAAATGACGACGAACAGGGGCAGCGTGATGGACCAGCTCCATCCAAGGAAACCCGACAATTCGCTGGGCAGAATATTCAATGTCACGCTGCCGCGATTGGCCAGCGCAACCGTAATCAACACAACACCAAGTGCCGCCAGAAAGGCGTAACGGATGTACCGCATTTGAACCTCTTATTTGCCGTTCAGTCGATCCCGCAACAGCTTGCCGGTCTTGAAAAACGGAACATGTTTTTCTTCGACTTGGACCGACTCGCCCGTGCGCGGGTTGCGCCCGATACGAGCATCTCTTTTCTTCACCGAAAATGCGCCAAAGCCGCGCAGTTCGACCCGATCGCCACGGGCCATGGCTTCAATAATCTCTTCAAAAATGGCGTTCACAATGCGTTCAACGTCACGCTGATAGAGGTGCGGATTTTCGTCCGCGATCTTCTGGATCAGTTCAGACCGGATCATTCTGGTCCCCCCAAATTGGTCTATCTAATGGATTTTGCATCCTTATTCTGTCGAAGTATAGGAGCAAACCAAAGCCGTGCATACAAGTCTTAGGTAATTTCTTGGGGGAAATTAGACGGATTTCAGCCGTTTTCAGCGCGAAATTTCGATTGCTGCAAACGCACAGCGTTTCCGATCTGGAAACTGTCGCAACGCCGAAAAGCGTGATTCGGCCCGGCCAAAAACAGAACGGCCCCACGCATCGCGCAGGGCCGTTCCGGAATTTATAGCGTTTGGACTTAGTCCTGCTTCAGAGCAGCACCCAGGATATCACCCAGCGATGCACCCGAATCCGACGAACCATACTGTTCTACGGCTTCTTTCTCTTCCGCGATTTCGCGCGCTTTGATCGACAGACCCAGACGACGCGATTTCGAATCCACGTTGGTCACGCGAACGTCGACTTTGTCGCCGACGCCGAAACGCTCAGGGCGCTGCTCGGCACGGTCACGCGACAGGTCCGAACGACGGATGAACGACTTCATGCCTTCGTACTCGACCTCAACGCCGCCATCTTCGATTGCAGTCACTTCAACAGTGATGATCGAGCCACGCTTCACGCCGCCAACGGCTTCTGCGAAGGGGTCACCGTCCAGAGCTTTGATCGACAGCGAGATACGCTCTTTGTCGGTGTCAACTTCCGAAACGACAGCTTTGACAATGTCGCCCTTCTTGAAGTTCTGGATGGCTTCTTCGCCACGCTCGTCCCACGAGATGTCCGACAGGTGAACCATGCCGTCGATTTCGCCGTCGAGGCCAATGAACAGACCGAATTCGGTGATGTTCTTGACTTCGCCTTCGACTTCGGTGCCCTCGGGGTGCGTTTCTGCAAACACTTCCCACGGGTTGCGCATGGTCTGCTTCAGACCCAGAGATACGCGACGCTTGGCGCCGTCGATTTCCAGCACCATGACTTCGACTTCTTGGCTTGTCGAAACGATCTTGCCGGGGTGTACGTTCTTCTTGGTCCACGACATTTCGGAAACGTGTACCAGACCTTCAACACCAGGCTCCAGCTCGACGAATGCACCGTAGTCGGTGATGTTGGTCACGCGGCCAGTGTGCACCGATTCCAGCGGGTACTTGGCAGCAACCAGATCCCACGGATCGTCTTGCAACTGCTTCATGCCCAGGCTGATGCGGTGGGTTTCTTTGTTGATCTTGATGACCTGAACCTTGATGGTTTCGCCGATCGTCAGGATCTCGGACGGGTGGTTAACACGGCGCCATGCCATGTCGGTGACGTGCAGCAGACCGTCAACGCCGCCCAAATCAACGAACGCACCGTATTCGGTGATGTTCTTGACCACGCCGTCAACTGCATCGCCTTCTGCCAGCTTGCCGATAACTTCAGCACGCTGTTCGGCACGTGACTCTTCCAAGATGGCGCGACGCGACACAACGATGTTGCCACGGCGACGGTCCATTTTCAGGATCTGGAAGGGCTGCTTCAGACCCATCAGCGGGCCAGCGTCACGTACGGGGCGCACGTCAACCTGCGAGCCGGGCAGGAACGCAACAGCGCCGCCCAGATCGACGGTGAAGCCGCCTTTGACGCGACCGAAGATCGCGCCTTCGACGCGTGCATCGTCGGCGTATGCTTTCTCCAGGCGGTCCCATGCTTCTTCACGGCGGGCCATCTCGCGCGAGATGACGGCTTCGCCGCGGGCGTTTTCAGCCGCGCGCAGGTAGACTTCCACTTCGTCGCCAACGGCGATTTCAGGGGCTTCACCCGGGTTTGCGAATTCTTTCAGATCAACGCGGCCTTCCATTTTATAGCCGACGTCGATGATGGCTTGGCCAGCTTCAACAGCGATGACTTTACCTTTGACAACCGAACCCTCGTCCGGGGTGTCCATTTCGAAGCTTTCATTAAGGAGGGCTTCGAATTCCTCCATGGTTGCGTTAGCCATGTGGCGTTTCATTCCTTTACAGTCATTTTCACGGGCCGAGCGGTTGTCTCCGCCGGTCTTGGATTTCCCAATTTGGTCAACAGGTTAGACGCAAAACAAAGAGGGCCGATGCATCGGCCCTGCTCGTTCTTTCCTGTGTCGCGGCAATTGCACCTTGTCGACAGGGCGGGATTTACGGGGATTCTACCAGTAAATCAAGGGGGATTGCGCAAATCCCCCTTGGCGCAAAATGCCCGTCCAGCAGCGCGATCAGTCGATCCGGCGTAGTAATTTTTCGTCAGGCTTGCGAACCTTCTTCATCGGAAGCAGCCAATCTCCGCTTTCGTCGCGGTATCCCAGCGGCAGTAAAACAACCGAGCGCAAACCTTGCTCACGCAACCCAAGGATTTCGTCCACTTTCGCTGGATCAAATCCTTCCATCGGTGTGCTGTCCACTTCTACTTCAGCGGCCGCTGCAAGGGCAAAACCTAGAGCGATGTAAGCCTGACGCGCCGCATGTTCAAAATTCACCTGCGCGTCGCGCGGCAGATAAGTGGCTTTCAGATTGTCATAATACTGGGTGAGCATCGGGTTCTCACCGCCACGTTCTTCGGCCATTTGGGTTGTCACGGCGTCAATGCGATCGGCGGTATAGTTATCCCACGCAGCAAACACCAACAGGTGTGACCCTTCGGTGATTTGCGCTTGGTCCCATGCAACAGGGCGAATTTTCTGACGGATTTCGTCGTTTGTAATAACCAGAACCTCGAAAGGCTGGGTGCCCGATGATGTTGGCGCAAGGCGGATGGCATCCAGAATTTGGTTCAGCTTTTCTTCCGGAACCTTTTTCGAGGGGTCCATCTTCTTGGTGGCATAGCGCCAGTTCAGTTTATCAAGCATATCTTACCTTTAAGTCGTTAGCCGGAACCATCCCGGTGAACAGATCAGATATGAATGCTTGACGCGCGCGGCAACCTGATCGGGCGCATGACAGCTATGAATTATCGGCATGCCTCGATTGCGATCACGGCATTTGTGACTGCAGCTTCAATCGATAATTCTGACGTGTCGATGATCACTGCATCTGTGGCGGGTTTCAAGGGCGCCTCTTCCCGTTCGCTGTCGCGTTTGTCGCGGACGATCACGTCGGCCAGCACTTGCGCGCGGGTCACGTCGTGGTCTTTGGCGGAAAGCTCCAAGAAGCGGCGTTCGGCACGTACTTCTGCGCTGGCGGTGACGAACAGCTTCACATCCGCGTCAGGGCAAATCACCGTGCCAATATCGCGCCCGTCCAGCACCGCGCCACCGTCACGGGCGGCGAAGTTGCGCTGGAAGTCGATCAGGGCTGCGCGGACTTCGGCGATCACAGCAACCTTTGACGCTGCCTGCGCCACTTCGGGCGTGCGCAGGTCACCTTGCATGTCGGAAGATGTCAAAGATTGTGCGGCCAGAATCGGGTCGGCCCCTGTCAGCGTCTTCGCGCCAACGGCACGATACAACAGCCCCGTATCCAGATGCGCAAAGCCGAAATGCGCGGCCACGGCCTTCGAGATCGTGCCTTTTCCAGCCGCGGCCGGGCCATCGATGGCAACGGTAAAGCTGCTCATGAATTGCTGCGTACGATTTGCGCGCCAAGTCCTGACATCAGCGGCTCGAACACTGGGAAGCTGGTGGCTATGGGGCCGCCGTCGTCCAAGTTAACCGGCTTTTGAGCGGCGAAGCCGAGGCAGGCAAAACTCATCGCGATACGGTGGTCCAGAACCGTGGCGACGGTGCAACCGCCGGGCACTCCATCGGGGCCAAGGCCCTCGACGCTCCACCAATCCTCGCCTTCGTCCACGGTGACACCCGCGGCACGCAGACCTTTGGCCATCGCATCGATCCGGTCGCTTTCCTTCACGCGCAGTTCGTGCACGCCGGGCATCTCGGTCTTGCCGGTGGCGAAGGATGCCACGACGGACAAAATGGGGTATTCGTCAATCATGCTGGCGGCACGCTCGGGCGGCACCACAATGCCCTTCATGTTAGGCGAATACTTCGCACGCAGATCGGCAACTGGCTCGCCGCCTTCTGTGCGCTCGTTTTCAAAAGTTAGATCCGCGCCCATGTCTTGCAGGGTGTAGAACAGCCCTGCGCGGGTCGGGTTCAGGCCGATATTTGGCACCAGCACGTCAGACCCCGGGACGATCAGCGCCGCACAAACTGGGAAGGCCGCCGAGCTGGGGTCACGCGGGACAACGATGGTTTGCGGTTTCAACTCGGGCTGGCCGGTCAGGGTGATCTTGTGGCCCTCGTCGGTGTCCTCGACGGTGATTTCGGCCCCGAACCCTGCCAGCATCCGTTCGGTATGGTCGCGGGTGGCTTCTTTCTCGATCACCACGGTTGTGCCGGGGACGTTCAGGCCAGCCAGAAGTACCGCAGATTTCACCTGCGCCGAGGCCATTGGCGTGGTGTAGGTCACCGCAACCGGTTCACGCGCGCCGACGATGGTCATCGGGATGCGGCCACCGTCACGGCCATAGCTTTGTGCGCCAAAAAGCGCGATGGGATCCGTTACGCGGCCCATCGGACGCGAGCGCAGCGAGGCGTCGCCGGTAAACGTTGCGGTGATCGGAGAGGTCGCCATCGCCCCCATGATCAGCCGCACTCCGGTACCCGCGTTGCCACAGTCGATCACGTCCTCGGGTTCAGCAAAGCCACCGACGCCAACGCCATTCACGCGCCATTCGCCGTCGCCGAGACGTTCAACATCTGCCCCAAAAGCGCGCATGGCGTCGGCCGTACCCAGCACGTCTTCGCCTTCCAGAAGGCCGGTGATGTGGGTCTCGCCGACCGCCATCGCGCCCAAGATCAGCGAGCGGTGACTGATCGATTTATCGCCGGGCACATTGGCCTCGCCCTTCAACGGGCCAGATTTGCGGGCGGTCATGGGGATGGCGGGGCCGTGGCCGGACATGGGCGTTCTCCTGTAATCTTAAAACGCTGATAGCGCAGACATTCCAACGAAGCCAGAGCGAATGGGCAAGGCGATCAACCTAGCAAGATCAGATCCGGCGGAAAGTCAGATAGTGCGGAGTTCGGCCTTCGCGCAGCGCTTTTTGCTCATAGCGCGTCGAGATCCAGTCATCCCACGGCGTGCGCCAATCGTCGGCGCGCTCGCCCAGCCATTCAAAGCCCGCACGCGGGACTTCTTCCAGCGTTTGGCGGACATAATCCGGGATGTCGGTGGCGACGCGGAACTCAGCGCCGGGTTTCAGAACCTTGTAGAAGGGCTCGAGATACTCGGGGGTCACAAAGCGGCGACGGTGATGTCGTTTCTTAGGCCACGGATCAGGATAGAGCAGGAAGGCCTTGTCGATACTTTCCGGCGGCAGTACGTCAAACAGGTCGCGCACATCGCCCGGATGCACCGCGACGTTCTCGCATCCCGCATCGCGGATCTTTCCCAAAAGCATGGCGACGCCGTTGATGTAAGGCTCACAGCCGATTATGCCGATCTCGGGATAGGTCGCTGCCTGATGAACCATATGCTCGCCACCGCCAAAGCCGGTTTCCAGCCAGACGGGTTTATCGCCAAAGAGCGCCTTCAGATCCAGCGGTGTGCGGTCGGGATTTTCTTCCCAGCCGACAGCGCCGGGGCTGAGCGCGGCCAAGTCCTCGTCCAGATAGGTCTGTTGGCTGTCGCGCAGCCCTTTGCCTTTCAGACGGCCATAGAAATTGCGCCACGGCGCGCCCGAGCGGTGTTTGTTTTGCGATGCATCATCTTGGGTCATGGCCGGGCCTATGCAATGCAAAGGGCGGGCGCGTCAAGTGACGGCCCGCCCTTTTGTGTCAAAGCGATCAGGATCAGACAGCCTTCTTCAGCGCGTCGACCAGATCGGTTTTTTCCCAGCTAAAGCCGCCATCCGCTTCCGGGGCGCGGCCAAAGTGACCGTAAGCGGCAGTGCGCTGGAAGATCGGTTTGTTCAGGCCCAGATGATCGCGGATGCCGCGTGGGGTCAGGTCCATGACCTGAGCAACGGCGCGTTCGATGCCGGCCTCGTCCACTTCGCCCGTGCCGTGGGTGTCGACATAGATCGACAGAGGTTTGGCTACGCCAATGGCATAGGACAGCTGCAAGGTGCAGCGTTCGGCCATACCGGCCGCTACGATGTTCTTCGCCAGATAACGCGCAGCATAGGCAGCCGAGCGGTCCACTTTCGTTGGATCCTTACCCGAGAACGCACCGCCGCCATGCGGGGCAGCGCCGCCATAGGTGTCCACGATGATCTTGCGGCCGGTCAGGCCCGCGTCACCATCCGGTCCGCCAATGACGAACTTGCCGGTTGGGTTCACGTGCCATTCGGTGCCGCCGTTGATCCAGTCGGTCGGAACGACCTCGCGGATGTAAGGCTCGACCACGGCACGCACATCGTCGCTGGTCATGGTTTCGTCAAGGTGCTGGGTCGACAGCACGATCGAGGTGACCTCGACCGGTTTGCCATCTTCATAGCGCAGCGACAGCTGCGACTTCGCGTCCGGGCCCAGCGTCGGCTCGGTTCCGTTTTTGCGCACTTCGGCCAGTCGTTTCAGGATCGCTTGTGAATACTGGATCGGGGCGGGCATTAGCTCGGGCGTTTCGTTCACCGCATAACCGAACATAATCCCTTGGTCACCCGCGCCATCGCGGTCTACGCCTTGGGCGATATGAGCGGATTGCTCATGCAAGAAGTTCATGACACGGCAGGTGTTCCAATGGAACTGTTCCTGCTCGTACCCGATGTCGCGGATACAATCGCGGGCGATCTGACTGATCGAGCCCATCATTACTTTCAAGCGCTCGGAATCGGACAGGCCGACCTCGCCTCCGATAACGACCATGCCGCTGGTGGCAAAGGTCTCGCACGCGACGCGGGCTTGGGGCTCTTCGGCAAGGAAGGCATCTAGCACCGCATCTGAAATCCGGTCGCAAACTTTATCGGGGTGGCCTTCGGATACACTTTCCGAAGTGAAGGTATAATTCTGTCGTGACATGAAACATGCTCCATTTAAATCTGCCCGCCACGCCAGGAAGCCGTTGTGACGGTGGACTTGATTGGTATCTGGACTAATTGCGCAAAGGTCAACGTTAAAAGCGTCTGCGCCGCAAAATGGTCACGAGAGCGACACAGATCAACAAAAATCCAAGCGGCCAGTCCCCCAAACGGGCGTAAACCGTCGCGGATCTAGCCTCGGGAAGGCGTACATCCAGATACCCCGCCTGCCCAAGTGGAAGAGACCTGACCACACGTCCATGCGCATCAATCTCTGCACTGATTCCGGTATTGGCGACGCGGATCACAGGCAGACCGAATTCAATTGCGCGAAAGCGGGCTTGCACCAAGTGTTGTTGCGGTCCGGAAAAGTCACCGAACCAAGCGTCATTCGTCACTTGCAAAATCCAGTCGGGGCGCGTGGGCGCGTTGCGAATGTCACGCGGGAACACGGCCTCGTAGCAGATCAGGGGCAGCACCTTGCCCAGCGCGCCCATATCCAACACTTGCGGCCCCGCCCCCGCCGAATAACCCTGCCCGTATTGCGAGGCAAAGGCACGGATGCCGATGCGGGCCATGGCATTGCCAAGCGGCACGTATTCGCCAAAGGGCACAAGGTGGTGCTTGTCATAGACCGGCTGTGCGACGCCATCTGCATTCACCTGCACCAGACTGTTGAAATATCGCGGCCCCTCGCCACGTTGAATGCCCAGAAGCACGGGCGGGCCGTTAGCGGCTTCGGCCACCAGCGGGAACAGAAGTTGGGCGTGGTCGAGCAGATAGGGCACCGAGGTTTCGGGCCAGATGATCAGGTTCGGACGCGCGCCTTCGGACGGAGTTTCGGTCAGTTCTAACTGACGACGGACGAAGCCCTCGGCATAATCGGGATCCCATTTCTGGTGCTGCGGCGCATTGGGTTGGATCAGGCGGAGTGTGTGGGGAGTGTCCTCGAGCTGGGGCGCGCGCGCCAGAAAAGCCACCAAACCAACTGCCAGCGACAGAGCTGCAACCGCGGGAAAGCCTTTGCCGGTGCGGCCAATAAAAGCGCCTGCTATCACGGCGACCCAAAGCGCAGACAGGAACGTCAGGCCCGTCACGCCAACCAAACTTGCCAACTGCGCCAATGGCGTGTCTATCCAAGCCAATCCCGGCCCGCCCCATGGAAAGCCCGTGAAGAGCGACCCACGCAGCAGTTCCGCAGCGCTGATGCCAGAGGGCCAAGCGATCCAACCCAGCCGAGCATCTGCCCCCGAGGCCCAGCGTGCCAGTCCCCAGCCCAGCGCCCAGAGAAGCGCCAGTCCCCCGGCCATGCCCAGAAGCGCAAAAGGGGCCATCCATGCGTGACGTTCAGGTTCGACAAGGAACGGGTTGACCAGCCAGCTCATGGTGACGGTGAAATAGCCTAGACCAAACAACCAGCCCTGAAGCGCGGCAGCGCGTGGGGTTGGGCTGTGCCGCCAAAGCAGAAATGCAGCCAGCAGCCCTGCAAGCGTCGCCAGCCAAATTAGAAACGGTGCCTGCCCAAGTGCGGCAATAGCACCCGCCACAAGCAGAAGAATGCTCCGCGCCCGAGAGCGCCAAGCCAACCGTGCCACATAGGCGTCTATGTCAGGCATTCTTCGCAGCCGCACCATCCGCGCTGGCTTCGGCAACTGTGTGGGCGGCAGGCATCGGGCCCGGTACACGCAGGCGCAGGCGCTTGATGCGGCGGGGATCAGCGTCAACGACCTCGATCTCGACCCCACCGGGATGGGCAATCACTTCGCCGCGCGCGGGTACTTGGCCACACAGGACGAAAACCAACCCGCCGAGGGTTTCGATCTCGTCATCATCGGCCTCTTCGTGCTGAAGACGCACGCCGGTTGCGGCCTCAAACTCGTCCAAGGGGGTCTTGGCCTCGACCAGATAGCAGCCGGGTTTTTCCTCGACCCACAGCGCACCTTCTTCAAGGTCGTGTTCATCCTCGATCTCGCCAATAACTTGCTCGATCAGGTCTTCGATGGTCACAAGCCCATCCACGCCGCCATATTCATCAATGACCAACGCCATGTGAATCCGTTCGGTCTGCATCTTTTGCAATAGCACCCCAATCGGCATCGAGGGCGGCACAAACAGCAGTGGTCGGATCAGCTTGCGCAACACAAAGCGGGCGGATTTAGTGCCGGATTTCCCATTGAACCCATGGTTCAAAGCCAAGTCTTTCAGGTGAACCATGCCGATCGGGCTGTCCAACGTGCCGTCAAACACTGGCAGTCGAGACAAACCGCTTTCACGGAACTGATCAACCAACTCGTCTTTCAGGATATCGACTGGCGCGGATACGATCTCGGATTTCGGGATCATCACGTCTTCGACACGCATCCGGCGCAGGTTGACCATGCCCGGGGTGGCGACAGGTGCGGTCCCGGTACCAACGAGCACTTCGCCATTTGGCGCGACCTTATCCCGTACGCTGGCACTGCGCGCACCAAAAATGCGGCTGAAAAACCCCGGCCTGTGATGTTGTGTTTCATCCTGCAGCGCGCTTTGCGCCGCCTTAGAAGATCCGTCTGCGGTGTCGCCCATTGGTCCTTTTCCAAATTCGCGCGAAATGCGCCTTACTCTTCATATGGGTTGGAAATGTTCATCTTGCCAAGGATTTCAACCTCTAACCCTTCCATAAGTGCTGCATCTTTGTCGTCAATGTGATCATAACCCAACAGATGCAGCACGCCATGCACCAAAAGATGGCTAACATGGGTGGAAAATTCCTTAGCCTGTTCATCCGCTTCGCGGGCGCAGGTTTCAAAGGCAATGGCAATGTCGCCCAATTCGGGATCTTCTGGCGGCACAGGATCGCCACCCGCAATGTCGCCCGCCCTTTCTTCCGAGGGCCAGGACAACACGTTGGTCGGCGTGGGCTTGTCGCGGAAGTCGCGGTTCAAGTCAGCAATACGGGCATCATCGCACGCCAGCACACTGATTTCGAACCCGTCGCCCAGCGGGGGCTCTAGCTCAAGGTGGTTGATGACCGCCTTCGCCGCAGCATCCGCCAAACCCGACAGACCCGCGGTTTCCCACCGAGGATCCTCGTAAACAACATCTACCAGCATTTATTTGTCGCGCGCCTGCTTCACTGCGCGCGCCATCGCCTTTTGCGAGGCCTCGTCATACGCTTCGATGATCTTCGCGACCAGCGGGTGACGCACCACGTCTTTCGAGGTGAAATAGTTAAAGCTGATCTGGTCAATTCCCTTGAGCAGACCTTCGGCATCGCGCAGACCGCTGTCCACACCACGCGGCAAGTCGACCTGAGACCGGTCACCCGTGATCACCATCCGCGAGCCTTCGCCCAGACGGGTCAGGAACATCTTCATCTGCATCGTGGTGGCGTTCTGCGCTTCATCCAGCACGACAAACGCATTCGCCAACGTCCGTCCACGCATAAAGGCCAGCGGCGCAATCTCGATCTTTTTCTCTTCGATCAGCTTGGTGACCTGCTTCGAGGGCAGGAAATCATTCAGTGCGTCGTAAAGCGGCTGCATATACGGATCGACCTTGTCCTTCATGTCACCGGGCAAATAACCCAGCTTTTCCCCTGCCTCGACAGCAGGACGCGACAGGATCATGCGGTCCACATGACCGCCAAGGAACATGTTCACTCCGACAGCAACCGCCAAATAGGTCTTGCCGGTGCCCGCAGGGCCAATCCCGAAGGCCAGTTCGTTATTGAACAAGCTCTGAACATAGGCTTTCTGGGCTTCCGTGCGCGGTTCAATGGTCTTTTTGCGGGTCTTGATCTCGACATCGCTGCCCTTGAACATCTCCATCTGATCGCCGTCGCGGGTGCCGGTGCCTTCCTGCGTTCCGCCCATGCGAATCTCGGCATCAATGTCACCGGGTTCGACCGCTTTGCCTGTTTCAAGCCGCTCGTAAAGCGCTTGCAGCACCTCGCCGGCTTTTTCGCGTGCCGAGCTTTCGCCCATCACGACAAGCTGATTGCCGCGCCGGATGATCTGCACGCCCAGATGGCTTTCGATGTGAGTCAGGTTGCGATCAAACTCGCCGCACAGATCAATAAGCAGGCGGTTGTCTGGAAATTCCAGCAGCACTTCGGGGTTCACTGGGGTCTCGGGCGCTGCGGTCAGGTCTGCTATTCCCAAATGGGGTCTCCTGTCAGGTCTATACCCTGATGGTGCCAAGAGCGGACGGCGCGCGCAAGCCCCATCCGCAAATTGTCATGCGATTGTCATGTGAGCGCTTGCGCATGCGGCACTCTGCTTAATCCACAAGCGTCCCGGCAAGCGAGTTCGGACCGCTGTCTGTGATACGTACGCGGCGCAGATCGCCGACGGCTGCGTCACATTCCACATGCACCGCATGCAGGTGATCTGATTTGCCCACCATCTGCCCCTTAAGACGGCCTTTCTTTTCAAACAGAACACCAACTTCCTTGCCGACCATGCTGTTCTGAATGGCGCGTTGCTGTTCGGTGATCAGCGCTTGCAGGCGATGAAGACGGTCAGTGGCAACCGCATCATCCACCAAAGCACGTTCAGCAGCTGGGGTGCCGGGACGGGTCGAGTATTTGAAGCTGAAGGCTTGCCCATAGTTCACTTCGCGGATCAAGCTCATCGTGTCTTCGAAATCCTGATCGTCTTCCTCGGGGAAGCCCACGATGAAGTCACCCGAGATCAGAATGTCAGGACGCGCTTCGCGAATCCGTTCGATCAGGCGCAGATAGCTTTCTGCCGTGTGGCTACGGTTCATCCGCTTCAGGATCTTGTCCGAGCCAGACTGAACCGGCAAGTGCAGATAGGGCATAAGCTTAGCGCAGGTGCCATGTGCCTCGATCAGATCATCGCTCATGTCATTGGGGTGCGAGGTGGTGAATCGGATACGCTCCAACCCATCAATTTCATCGAGCGCCCAAATCAGCTTGGCCAGCGACCAGTCGCCATTCGGCCCAGCGCCGTGATAGGCGTTGACGTTCTGACCCAGCAGAGTGATCTCGCGCACGCCACGTTCCACCAGCTCGCGTGCTTCGCGCAGGATGCGCTCGACCGGGCGGCTAACTTCAGCGCCGCGGGTATAAGGCACGACACAGAAGGCACAGAACTTGTCGCAGCCTTCTTGAACCGTCAGAAATGCCGCCGGAGCGCGCTTGGCCTTAGTGCCGCGCAGCTTGGGCAGGTGTTCGAACTTGTCTTCTTCGGGGAAATCAGTGTCCAGCGCCTTTTCGCCCTTGGCGACCTGCTCCATCATCGCGGGCAGGCGGTGATAGGTTTGCGGCCCGACTACAAGGTCCACCAGCGGCTGGCGGCGCATAATCTCTTCGCCTTCGGCCTGCGCGACACAGCCAGCCACGCCGATCTTCAGATCAGGCTTCTCGGCTTTCAGGCCTTTGAAACGCCCCAGCTCGGAATAGACCTTTTCAGCCGCCTTTTCACGGATGTGACAGGTGTTCAGCAGGATCATGTCCGCATCATCGGGCGTCTCGGTCTGCACATACCCATCCGCGCCAAGCGCTTCGGCCATGCGTTCACTGTCATAGACATTCATCTGACAACCGTAGGTGCGGATGAAGAGTTTTTTCTTGTCGGACATGGCGCGTTTCCCAAGGTTTTTGCAGCACAAGCTCAAGTTCCCGCCTGTTACAGCAAAGGGATCAGGCCCGCAACGCTTGCAAATCGGGTTGGTTTCATGAAATTTCTGTGAGCAATCGGCTGCTCGCCACCAAACATCGGACCCCACCATGCGCCACGACAGCCTGTCCCAGTTCCTTAACTCTTCGGCCAAACTGTTGGCAAAGGGCCCCGTCGCGATGATCTTCGTTGAAGATCTGGTCGAAGTCGAAAGCACCATCCGCCATCATCAGAACGCCGGATTTCGAGCGCTTTTGGTCTTTGCCCCGGACGCATTGACCCTGCCGGACGAGTTGGAAGGCTCGCTGCATCGTATTACGTTCAACAGCTTGGCCCCTAATGCGGTCGTGGACGCGGTCAATCAGGTGATCGAAGCCGCCCCTGGTACGTGGCTCTATTACTGTTTCAACGCCGAATACCTGTTCCACCCGTTTTGCGAATCTCGCACCGTGGGCGAACTGTTGACTTTCCAGACCGAGGAGCGCCGCGACGCGGTGCTGAGCTATGTGGTGGATCTGTACGCCGACGATCTGGGCCAGTTTCCGAATGCAGTGTCGCTGGATCACGCCTGTCTGGACAAGTCGGGGTACTACGCGCACGGCCGCAAAGGCCCGGACGGAGATCCTCTGGATCGGCAACTGGACTTCTTTGGCGGGCTACGCTGGCGATTCGAAGAACATGTTCCCGCGAATCGCCACAAGATCGACCGTGTGTCGTTGTTCAAAGCCAAGCCAGGTCTGAAACTGCGTGAGAACCACACCTTCAACGACGAGGAATACAATACCTATTCCTGTCCATGGCACCACAATATCACCGTCGCCATCGCCAGCTTCCGCACCGCCAAGGCGCTGAAAACAAACGCGGGATCGCGACATGACATTCACAGCCTGAATTGGCACAACACAACGAAATTTCAGTGGAACTCCCAACAATTGCTGGATCTGGGACTGATGGAGCCGGGGCAGTGGTTCTAACACCCGTTCCATTCGCGCCCTGCGTCCTGTAAACACCTGTCACGCAAACGAGCACCCGCCGCGTTGTCGCTTCGGCCTCGTCCATTCATTTCCTGACATAGCGAGGCTCTCATGACCGAAGTCACCCAAGGCGCGAAGGTGCGCATTCACTATACCGGCACTCTGGAAGACGGCAGCGTTTTTGACAGCTCGGAAGGCCGCGATCCGCTAGAGTTCGAAGTGGGATCGGGCATGATCATTCCCGGCCTTGATAAAGCACTGCCCGGCATGAAGGTTGGCGACAAGAAAAAGGTCAGCATTGCCCCGGAAGAGGCCTATGGCCCCAGCCATGATGAAGCCATTCTGGAAGTCCCGCGCGGCGACATTCCCGCCGAGATTCCGCTGGAAGTTGGCATTCAGCTGCAGATGAGCGGCCCTCAGGGGCAGCCTGTCCCGGTCACCGTCACCAACCTGACCGACGACACCGTCACGCTGGACGCCAACCACGCGCTGGCTGGCAAGACCCTGATCTTTGATTTCGAAGTTGTCAGCATCGGCTAAAACTGTCGCAAAACAAAAGGGCCGCGCTTTGATGCGCGGCCTTTTTAGGGGCTTTACCCCTCGCGCCAAAGGCGCTCACCCTAGGACATTCTCAGTTAGAAAATATGAGCGTGTTTTCTTCGCTCGGATCAACTGCGGCGCAAACGGATCACCACATCGACTTTGGAAATTTCGGCCCCTGCGGGCGCTTCCGGCAGCTGCGCGATCTTCAGATCTTTGTCCGGCGCGTCCATCAGTTCTTCGGTGTCTTCCCAGAAGAAATGCGGGTGATTGCTGACGTTGGTGTCAAAATAGCTGCGCGCGCCGTTCACAGTGATCTCGCGCAGAAGGCCCGCCTCCGAAAACACACGCAGCGTGTTATAGACCGTCGCAAGCGACACTTTATCCGCGCCATCGCGGGTCGCCTCGTAAAGACTTTCGGCAGTGACATGGCGGTGTTGCCCGTCGCCGATCAGAAGATGCGCCAACGCCAGACGTTGCCGCGTCGGGCGCAGTCCAGCACTGGACAACCAATCGGCTTCGATCTGTCGAGTTTCCTGCATGATGATCCGGCTCTTCTGAAGTCCTATGGGCGTTTCTAGATGAATATAGAGGTTCTGGGCCGCAAGTACCAATAAAAACTAGCCTTTGCGCCGCAGATTACCTTGCAGCCCGTCACCCGCCCTTGCGTCGGGCTTTCCCCGGGTGCTAGAGGGTGATGGACTGAAAGACACAAGATATGGGGCGAAGATGGCGGACTATCCGACGAGCTTTGGCAAGGAAGACCTTTTGAAATGCGCAGCGGGCGAGCTTTTTGGCCCCGGCAATGCGCAACTTCCGGCCCCGCCGATGCTGATGATGGACCGTATCACAGAAATCTCGGGCGATGGTGGTGCCCACGGAAAAGGCCACGTGCTGGCCGAGTTCGACATCACCCCCGACCTGTGGTTCTTCGACTGCCACTTCCCTGGCAACCCGATCATGCCCGGCTGTCTCGGCCTTGATGGTCTGTGGCAATTGACTGGCTTTAACCTTGGCTGGCGCGGCTGGTTGGGGCGTGGCTATGCGCTGGGCGTGGGCGAAGTAAAGCTGACCGGCATGGTCCGCCCGGATCGCAAGATGCTGACCTATAAGATCGACTTCACCAAAGCGATCCAAACCCGCCGCCTGACCATGGGTGTGGCTGACGGGATCGTCGAGGCGGACGGCGAGGTGATCTATCAGGTGAAAGACATGAAGGTCGCGCTGAGCGAGAGTTAAGCTCTCTCCATGTCTTTGTTGACCGCCCTTCTGATACTGGCAGCCCTTGGCTTTGGGCTGCTGGTCTGGTTTCGCACCAAGCGGAACGTCATACGGCAGGCCAATGTGACGACCGCGCTGCTTGAAGGCGTGTTCAAAGGCTGCTTCGCTGACTTCGCGCATGCACTTCAACTGCCCCATCATAAGAATACCTCTGAAGATGACATCATCTCGGGCGCTGAACGCTCCGACGCTGATATGCATCAGGCAGGCAGGCTCATCATGGGGTACCTTGCTCACAACCCGGAAGAAGCAGCGCGTTTCCTGAAGTCTTTCAAGGACAATGGGTTTGGCCTCGAAGATGGAGTGGATGCTCTAGTTGACATTCTCAATATGGAACGGTTTGACGGAAATCCAAACTATGGGCCGCTCCGGCTGGTATGCTTTCGGGCTGTCGAAGCGCTGATGACCAACAACACCCTGCCCTGCTTCAAAAGTGTCGACCTTGCGCGCCTGTCTGAAATGGTCGCCGAGATGACGCGAATGCGGAACGAAACCGGATAAGCCCTCGACGGCCAAGCTTTCAAGTCCCTGCCACCTTGCGTTTTACCTGCCCAATGCCCTAGTAAGAATTGAACGTTTTCAAGGGGAGGCCACGCATGCGTCGTGTCGTCGTTACCGGTCTGGGGATTGTCTCGGCCATCGGGAACAACAAGGACGAGGTTCTGGCCTCGCTCAAGGCTGGCAAGTCCGGCATCACCGCCAATGAAGATATGGCCGAACACGGCTTCCGCAGCCAGATTGCCGGAAAACCGGATATCGACATTGCGGCCCACGTGGACAAACGCACGCTCCGCTTCATGGGACCGGGTGCGGCCTATGCGCATATCGCCATGCAGCAGGCGATCGAAGACGCCGGCCTGACCGAAGACGACGTGGTGAACCCGCGCACCGGCCTTGTTGCCGGATCGGGTGGTCCGTCGACCAGCGCAATGCTGGCGGCACATCAGACAGTTCTGAAGACCGGCGCAACCAAGCGCATCGGACCGTTTGCGGTACCGAAGACCATGTGCTCGACCGTGTCCGCCAACCTGTCGACCGCCTTCAAGATCAAGGGCATCAACTATTCCATCACCTCAGCTTGCTCGACGTCGCTGCACTGTATCGGCAACGCGGCCGAGCAGATTATGATGGGCAAGCAGGATGTGATGTTCGCCGGTGGCGGCGAGGAACTTGATTGGACGCTGTCCTGCCTCTTTGACGCGATGGGGGCCATGTCGTCCAAATATAACGACACACCCGAGAAAGCCTCGCGCGCGTTTGACGCGGACCGCGATGGGTTCGTGATCGGCGGCGGTGGCGGCATGGTGGTGCTCGAAGACCTTGAACACGCGAAAGCACGCGGTGCCAAAATTTACGCCGAGGTCACCGGATACGGTGCCACATCGGATGGCGCAGACATGGTGGCGCCGTCTGGCGAAGGCGGTGAGCGTGCGATGCGTTTGGCCCTTTCGACCTTGGCTGAAGATCGCAAAGTTGGCTATATTAACGCCCACGGCACGTCGACCCCGGTTGGCGATGTAGGCGAAGTGGAAGCCGTGCGCCGCGTATTCGGCGAAGGCTCGACACCCCTGATCAGCTCGACCAAGTCGATGACCGGCCATAGCCAAGGTGCAACTGGCGCGCAGGAAGCGATCTATTGCTTGCTCATGCTGGAAAACGATTTCATCGCCCCGTCGATCAACGTCGAGAACCTGGACCCGGGCATCAACGAAGGCGAGATCGCAACCACCTTGGTCGAAAACGCCGGACTGGACAGCGTGATGACCAATAGCTTCGGCTTTGGCGGCACCAATGGCTCGATGATCCTGAGCAAATACCAAGAGTGAGGAACTGACATGGCAGGGCTTATGCAAGGCAAACGCGGCCTCATCATGGGGGTTGCAAACCAACGATCTATCGCATGGGGCATCGCGCAGGCGATGGCGAATGAGGGCGCAGAACTGGCGTTTTCCTATCAGGGCGAGGCCTTCGGTGGGCGTGTGGCCCCGCTGGCAGAATCGGTTGGTTCCGACATTCTGGTCGACATGGACGTGACGGACGATGCAGCTCTGGATAAAGGGTTTGATGACCTTTGGTCCAAGTGGGATTCGATCGACTTTCTTGTCCACGCGATTGCCTATTCCGACAAGAACGAGCTGACCGGCCGTTTCGTCGAGACCTCGCGCGCGAACTTCAAACACTCGATGGATATCAGCTGCTATTCCCTGATCGAGGTTGCCCGCCGTGTCGCCCCGAAAATGACCGATGGCGGCACGATTCTGACGCTGACTTATGGCGGCTCGAACCGTGTGACGCCGTTTTATAACGTGATGGGCGTTGCCAAGGCGGCGCTCGAGGCATCCGTTCGCTATCTTGCCAACGACCTCGGCCCCGACGGCATCCGCGTGAACGCAATCTCGCCCGGCCCAATGAAAACGCTGGCCGGCGCAGCCATCGGCGGCGCGCGCAAAACCTTCCGCCACACGGAACAAAATGCACCGCTTCGCCAGAACGCCACGCTAGAGGCCGTGGGCGGCACCGCCGTCTATCTGGCCTCGGACTATGGCAACTGCACCACGGGCGAGATCATCACCGTGGACAGCGGTTTCCATGTTTTGGGAATGCCCCAACCGGATAATCTGTGATCTGGCAGACACCTAATTCCTGAAAGGCTCCCAAAACGGGGGCCTTTTTTTCTGCGCGCGCTCCCTTCTTTTTCTTGTCAAAAATACCTCGGGGTGAGTGGCAACGCCGCGAGGGGCAGCGCCCCTTCCTCTGGACCCTCGTGACGATCTGGTGCTTACTGCATCCAACATCGCCTAGGGGACACGACCATGCAGACATTCACCGCCAATGACGGGTTGGAAATTGCTTATCGGGAAGAAGGCGAAGGCCTGCCAGTTCTGGCCCTGTCTGGCCTGACCCGCAACTCCGACGACTTCAATTTCGTCGCTCCTCACCTAAAGGGCATCCGACTGATCCGCATGGATTATCGCGGACGCGGGCAATCGGATTGGGGCGATCACAAAACCTATACCGTGCCCCAAGAAGGGCTGGATGCGCTGTTTCTGATGAACCATCTGGGGATCGACAAAGCCGCCATCCTTGGCACATCGCGCGGGGGATTGATCGCGATGGGCTTGGCCGCCACGGTGAAGGACAAGCTTCTGGGCGTTTGCATGAACGATATCGGCCCGGTGCTGGCGTCCGACGGATTGGGCTACATCATGGGCTATCTGGGGCGTAAACCCGCCGCCAAAACCATCGAGCAAGCCGCCGAAGCCCGCGCGAAAGCGATGGCACAGGTCGGCTTTGAGGGCGTCCCAATGGAACGCTGGGTTGAAGAATGCCATCACCTGTTTGAACAAGACAACAAAGGGCTGACCAACCGCTATGATCCTGCCCTGCGCGAGGCGGTCGAGGCTGCGGGCGCGCAACCTGCCCCGGATCTTTGGCCTTTCTTTGATGCGATGGAGGGGCTGCCATTGGCGCTGATCCACGGGGAAAACTCGGACCTTCTGTCCGGCGATACGGTGGCCGAGATGCAAAAACGCCGCCCAGATATGGGCTATGCAAAAGTGCCCGGACGCGGTCACGTGCCGTTTCTTGATGAACCCGAGGCACTGACCACCATCAATGCTTGGTTGGAGAAAATGCGTTGAACATCAACGAGATTCGCAACGCCGCCCGCCGCAACGCCGGCCACGTACGGCGCACTCCCCTGCTGAGTTCGCCCTTTCTGGACGAGATCGCGGGGCGGCAGGTCTTTGTGAAACCGGAATGCCTGCAACATACGGGCAGCTTCAAATATCGTGGGGCGCATAATGCGATTGCCCAGCTGTCCGCCGACCAGCGCGAGTTGGGCGTGATCGCCTTTTCATCCGGCAACCATGCGCAGGGCATTGCGCTGGCCGCGCGCCAGAACCAAACGCCGTCTACGATTGTGATGCCCTCGGACGCGCCTCAGCTGAAGATCGACAACACCCGTGCGCTGGGGGCGAAGGTGGTTTTGTATGATCGCGCGACCGAAAACCGCGACGAGATCGGCGCGCGTTTGGCACAGGAAAACGACCTGACCCTGATCAAACCATTTGACAACGAAGCAGTGATTGCGGGCCAAGGCACCGTCGGGCTTGAGATCGCCAACCAAGCTCGTGAAGAGGGCATTCGCAATGCGCAAGTTCTTGTTCCTTGTGGCGGCGGCGGCTTGACGGCTGGTGTCGCCTTGGCGCTAGAACACGAGGCACCAGATATGACAGTCCGCCCCGTTGAACCCAAGGGGTTTGACGACGTCGCGCGATCACTGGAAATAGGAGCGATCCGCCGCAACGCGCAGCTTTCCGGGTCAATCTGCGACGCAATCCTCACCCCTGCGCCGGGCAATCTGACTTTCCCGATTCTGAACCGCCTGTGCGGTGCTGGACTGACCGTCAACGACGAAGACTGCCTGCGCGCGATGGCGCTGGCCTTCACCCGCCTGAAGCTGGTGATCGAACCGGGCGGCGCGATTGCACTGGCCGCAGCCTTGTTTCAACCGCTGGAAATCAAAGGCGACGCAGTTATTGTGGTGGCGTCGGGGGGCAATGTGGACGCGCCCCTTTTCGCCGACGCTCTAAACCGCTTCGCCTGACCCCGCCACCTGACCGGAGACCCAAATGACCGATTTCACGATGGCCTCGTTCAACGTCAAAAACCTGATTGGCGCGGACCAGGAATATTACCAGTTTCAACGCTATACGCCCGAAGAATACGCGTGGAAGCGTGATTGGATGGCGGATCAAATGATGTCGCTGGATGCCGATATCATCGGCTTTCAAGAGATCTTTGAAGAAGACGCCCTTCTGGATGTGATCGGCGAAGCGAACACCCGTGCCCACGATCTGAACGCGGCGACAATTCCAGACGAAACCAAACGCTATCACCGCAAGGCGATTTTTCGCAAGCTTGCGGTCAAACCGTGGCCCAAAGACGGTTTAGCCTTCGCGCCGAACTCGGCCGACGGAGATCCCGGCCACCGGCGTCCGGGCGTAGCTGTGCTGTCTCGGTTTGGCTTTGTGGGCGACCCCGAGGTTATTCAGGATCTGCCTGAACCACTGACCATCCCCTTCCCGGCTCTGCGGGGCGATGACGGGGATGCCGGGCACTATACCCTAACCCGCCTGTCCCGCCCGATCCTGAAGGTTCGTGTTCCGGTCGGCGATCAGGTGATAACCATCTTCAACTGCCACCTGAAATCCAAACTGGGCGAGTTCATCCGTCCCGAGGGCGCCGCCTTCGCCCCCGAGGTGGATCTAACCGCCTATGATCCTGTGGGTCGCGCCCTCGGCTCTGCCCGTTCCGCCATGCGCCGGATGGCCGAAGCCTGGGTGCTGCGGACGCTTGTCGTCAAAGAACTGAACGCTGGCCACCCCGTCGCCGTCATGGGCGATTTCAACGACGGCGAACACGCCGTCAGTTCCGAGATCATCGCGGGCGAAGTGCCGTTCAAGAATTACGCTTGGATGCTGCGCCATGACGCAAAGACCGACCGTGACCGGTATTCACGCGAAGAAAGTGCACAGATCACCCGCGACATCGAAGCTGTGCGCCTGCATTCCGCTGAAAAGCTGTTCGTACGGAAATCCCTGCGCGACATGGTCTATACCTCGGCGTTCGGGGGCGTATTTGAGAGCATCGACCAGATTTTCCTCAGCCGCCATTTCCACCCGGACAATGCGGATCGGATCGCCGACATGACCTATTTCAGCGTCTTGAACGACCACATCACCGATGGTTCGCACCCAGAAGCGCCTTATAACAAGCTCGCCTCGGATCACGGGCAAATCATGGCGCATTTGACCTTGCTGGATGACTAAATGTTCATAATCCCCGATGCGAATGGCATCACACTTCACTCCGTTGAAACCGGCCCCAAAGATGGCCCGCCCGTGGTCTTTGCCCATGCGCTTGGGTCCGACCTGACCATGTGGGACGCGGTGATCGACGCCCTGCCCAATCACTTGCGCCTGATCCGAATGGATATGCGCGGCCATGGTCAAAGCCCCTGCCCAGATGGCCCCTATCCGATGGGCGATCTGGTCGGCGATGCGGGCGCGACCTTGGACAGTCTGCGCGTGAAAGCCTGCGTCTTTGTCGGGTTGTCTATCGGCGGCATCATCGCGCAGGGGTTGGCGGCCGAGCGGTTGGATCTGGTGCGTGGGCTGGTGATCTCGAACAGCGCGGCGAAGATCGGCACACCTTGGCAATGGGCCGACCGCATCAAAGCGGTGCGCGAAGGCGGCATCGACGCCGTTACGGAAGCCAACATAGAGCGCTGGTTTTCCCGCGCGACCCGCCGGGATCATCCAGAGCTTTGCGATCAAGCCCGTGCACGAATGCGCGCCACGCCGCTTCAGGGCTATCTGGGCTGTATGGAGGCCATCGCCGACACCGACCTTTACGAAAGCACGGCGGCTTTGCGTCTGCCTACGCTGGCGATTGCGGGCAGCGAAGACGGCTCGACCCCCGCTGACATGGTGCGCGAAACCGCCGGGCTGATCCCCGGATCGCGGTTCGAGCTGATCCGCGGCACCGGCCATATGCCCCCGATCGAAAGGCCTGATGAATATGCCGCGCTTCTGACGGACTTTCTGCGCTCAATCGGGCATTATTAAGAAACGCCACGTCGCTTTCCGCTCTTCCTGTCGCAGACTTGTTGGCAATCCCTGGTTTTCCGCGCAAGCTTTCTGGAAAACAGATACCGACAGGAGCCGCCATGGACCGGATCAAAGCCGCCGTTTGCCACGAGTTTGGGAAACCTCTGGTTATCGAAGACATCGCCATCCGCCCGCCAGAAGGCAGCGAGGTCGAGGTTACACTGGATGCCGTCGCCATTTGCCACAGCGACATATCCTATCTGGACGGCGCTTGGGGTGGATCGTTGCCCGCCGTTTACGGGCACGAAGCTGCCGGTCGCATTACCAAAATGGGCGATCATGTAAAGGGGCTGTCGGTGGGTGACCCTGTTGTGGTGACATTGATCCGCGCGTGTCAAACCTGTCCAAGCTGCGCGTCGGGGTCTCCTGTCACTTGTGAAACCTCGTATGACGGTGATCACGGGCCGATCAAGACCTCGGATGGTGGTAAGCTGCATCAGGCGATGGCAACCGGAGGGTTCGCCGAACGCGTTGTCGTTGAACAAAGCCAAGTTGTGAAACTGCCCGAAGATATGGCGATGGACGTCGCATCCCTGTTGGCCTGTGGCGTAATCACCGGGGTCGGCGCAGCGGTCAATGCGGGCAAAGTGCGCGCGGGGGACGTAGTGGTTGTGATCGGTGCGGGCGGCGTCGGCCTGAACGCCATCCAAGGCGCGCGCATCGCCGGGGCCTCGCGCATCATCGCGGTAGACATGACCGAGGAAAAACTGGCAGCAGCGATGGAGTTCGGGGCGACCGACGGTGTCCTCGCCTCCGACCCCAAGCCGTGGAAAGCCACCATTCAGGCCGCTGGGCGCGGGGCGGATGCGGTGCTGGTCACAGTCGGCGCAATCCCCGCCTATGACACCGCCCCGCGATACCTTGCGCCAGGTGGCAAGGTGGTGATGGTCGGAATGCCCCATTCCGGCGACATGTCCAGCTATGAACCTGTGATACTAGCGGCTCTTGGGCAGGGCATGGTCGGGTCCAAGATGGGCGACGTGGTGATCCAGCGCGACATTCCATGGATGATCGACCTCTACCAGCAGGGGCGGTTGAAACTGGACGAATTGATTTCGGGCCGCTGGTCGCTGGATCAGATAAACGAGGCGATTGCCGACACCAAAACAGGCGCGGCGCGGCGCAACGTCATCTTGTTTGATAAGGCCTGAGTGCATGAAGCTTAAAGATCTCGACATCATCGTTACCGCACCACCTGCCCCCGGCTGGGGTGGTCGCTATTGGATCTTCGTGAAGGTGACGACCGATGACGGGATCACTGGCTGGGGCGAGGTTTATGCCAGCGCCGTTGGCCCCGACGCCATGCGTGCTGTGATCGAGGACGTATTCGCCCGCCACATGCAGGGTGAAAATCCCGAAAACATCGAATTGATGTTACGCCGCGCCTATTCGGCTGGGTTCACACAACGCCCTGATCCCACGGTGATGGGTGCGTTTTCGGGGCTGGAAATTGCCTGCTGGGACATCCTTGGAAAAGCGCGGGGTCGTCCGGTGTGGGCGTTATTAGGCGGCAAGGTGAATGAACGCTTGCGCTCCTACACTTACCTTTACCCAAACCCAGACCACCCCCTACCCGCCTTCTGGACTTCACCCGAGATGGCCGCCGAGGCTGCTCTTACCCGCGTCGAACAGGGTTTTACCGCGCTTAAATTTGACCCCGCTGGGCCATACACGATCCGGTCCGGGCATATGCCCTCGATGAAGGACATTTCCCGGTCCGAGGCCTTCTGCAAAGCCATCCGCGAGGCAGTAGGCGACCGTGCCGACCTACTGTTCGGCACCCACGGTCAGTTCACCACCAGCGGCGCGATCCGCATGGCAGAAGCTATCGCCCCCTATCAACCGCTTTGGTTCGAAGAACCCATCCCGCCAGACAACATCACAGAAATGGCTAAGGTCGCCCGCGCCAGCTCTGTCCCCGTTGCGACTGGAGAACGCCTGTCCACCAAGGCCGAGTTTGCGGAAGTGCTGCGCCAAGGGGCAGCATCAATCCTGCAACCCGCGCTTGGCCGCGCAGGCGGCATTTGGGAGGCCAAGAAGATCGCCGCCATCGCTGAGGTCCACAATGCACTGATCGCCCCGCATCTTTACGCAGGTCCGATTGAATGGGCCGCGAACCTGCATCTGGGCGCTTCGATCCCGAACCTTTTGATGGTCGAGACTATTGAACAGGGTGGCGACTTTCACCTTGCCTTAATCGGTCACACGATCCGTTGGGAAGATGGCTTTGTGATCCCGCCCGACGCGCCGGGGTTGGGTATCGAACCCGATGAAGCCCTGATGCGTTCGCATCCCTATACGGGCGACGGATTGCATCTGGAAATGCAGGAAGCCCCGTGCAGCTATACCGAGGAAAACTGCTTTGAAGGCGGTGCGCCCGCCCCCGTCGACAACGGCTGATCAGTCACTCGACAAAAGCGGCTTTTGGTTCTTCAGATGCCGCGCCACCAGCTGTTTCTGGCGTTTACCAGTGGTGAGAACGCGGCGAATAGTCCCTTTCCGCCAGTTCCGGGAACAGCGTCAAAACCTCGTCCCGTGCCTCATCACTGATGGCCTTCAACGCCTCAGGACCGGTATAAAGGCTTTCGCTTGGGGCGCCTTCTGCGAACACGATCTGATGGTCGTCAAACAGCATGTGGTAATACGTTACGTCCGTCATTGACTGGTCAACAAAGATCCCCGGAAGCTGCGTCAGCTTGATCGCATGGACCAACACGTCCGTGGTCCCGAACATCCGCTGTGCAATCGGAGAGCGGACCAGCATCCGATGCTGACGCGACACCAGCAGATCACGCTTGGGCAATCCATCGCCCAGCGCGCCGGCGACAATACGGATTGGGAACAGCTTGGGATTGTGCAGCAACTTATCCAGTTCGACAGGGCTTTTGCCGATCCATCGAACCGCTTTCAGACCCTCTGCTGTAAGAACTCTGTCGCCTACTTGAACGTTCTCAATTGGAACGGGTCCAAGCTCGGTTTCAATCAAAGCGCCTGACGTAAAACAGGTCACATCCGCCCACGCAAACCCCGTCGTGTATTCCTGCCAACCTCCCAATGACGTGACAGTCGAACCGTTGTCGAATGCCGATCCGGGGGCAGGCACAAAGATATAGTTGCTACCCGTGCTCCAAAGATAGAAGTCTTCGGTGTGAGTTGTGCCGCCAGAATCTGTGAATGTCAGCTCATATGTCCCACCTTGTGGGTTGGTGTATGTCGTCCCACCAATTGTGATTTCCTCAGAGGGATCACTGGTGAAATAGGGTGACATGTTGGGATCATCGTCTTCGATGACCACCGGTAGCAGCGTGATGGGAGTTCCCGTACCGGACCAAATCCAGCCTTGGACGTTATAGGTGGGAATAGCTCAACTCCCTCCTAATGAGCGGACAATAAAGCGCCGCACAATACAATGGGCATGCCGACCAAAATGTCGCCAATTTCCATCTAAAGTCATATGGGTCGTAAGTCTTGGTCGTAGCTCTCTCCATCTTGGCATCACCCCATTTCGGGCGGTGATGTTGGATATGGTAAAGCAAACACGCCACTCCCTCAAAGAGGGAAATTTACTACAGCACTCACCTTAAGATGTATTGCTCCGACAGTGGGGCAATATCCCTTACTTCAGCGCCCAGATTCTCGGCGTCGGACAAATTTCTGGATTTTGGATACATTTTGCGCATAGATGATGGAAACGCCATCCAAGCAACCAGACTGCAAAGGAAACCTTATGCCCAAGACCGTATTCTCTGGCACGATGCCCGCCCTGATGACTCCTTGCAAAGATGACCGCACTCCGGATTACGATGCGCTGGTACGCAAAGGTCAGGAAATGATCGCAGCTGGCATGTCTGCTGTCGTCTATTGCGGATCCATGGGCGATTGGCCGCTTCTGACGGATGAAGAGCGAATGACCGGAGTTGAGCGTCTGGTTCAGGCTGGCATTCCAGTCGTGGTGGGTACCGGTGCGATTAATTCGAAATCGGCAGTGGCCCATGCCGCCCACGCGCAAAAGGTTGGCGCCGTTGGTCTGATGGTGATCCCGCGCGTATTGTCGCGCGGGTCATCGATGGCAGCGCAGAAAAACCACTTCAAAGCCATTCTGTCAGCCGCCCCGGACGTGCCTGCCATCATCTATAACAGTCCAGTTTATGGTTTCGCCACCAAAGCGGATCTGTTCTTTGCCCTGCGCGCCGAACACCCCAACTTGATCGGGTTCAAGGAATTCGGCGGAAAAGATGATCTGCGCTATGCTGCGGAACATATCACCAGCCAAGACGACAGCGTGACACTGATGGTCGGCGTCGATACCGAGGTTTATCATGGTTTCGTCAATTGCGGCGCAACCGGATCCATCACCGGGATCGGCACCGCCCTTCCGAAAGAAGCCCTGCTGCTGGCCGCTCTGTCCCAGAAAGCCGCCGAAGGCCATGCCGAAGCCCGCAAGCGCGCGCAGGAACTAGAAGACGCCTTTGGCGTACTGGCCAGCTTTGATGAAGGCACGGATCTGGTGCTGTATTACAAGCATCTTCTGGTGTTGAACGGCGAGGATGAATACCGCCTGCATTTCAACGAAACCGACGCGCTGTCGGACGCGCAGCGCAACTATTGCGAACAGCAATATAAGCTGTTCCAGACATGGTTTGCCGATTGGTCGAAACAAGGTAGTGTCATCACCGAGTGCATGTAAGTTGGCGAGGGACGAAGGGACCAGATGCGCAGCAGCAAAATCATCCATGTGGTCTCTGCCAATGCAGGGGGCGAAATCGGAGACGCCATCGCCGCCCCGCCCCCTTGCGCATCCCGTTCTTGCATTCCAAAATGCCCGCTAAACACGAACCGGGACGCCCTATGACTGCCAAACGCAAGATCGCTCGACAAAGCCTGCCGGATGTCATCGCAAATGACCTGCGCGAGCGGATACTCAACGGAGAATTGCCCGAAGGCACGGTGATCCGGCAGGAAGCTTTGGCCGATGAATATGACGTATCACGGATGCCGATCCGCGAAGCGCTGAAGCGGTTGGATTCCGAGGGCCTAGTACATCTGACAAACAATCGCGGCGCGTCGGTGGTTAAACACTCGATCGCCGAAATTGCCGAGATGTTTGATCTGCGCATCCTGATCGAAGTCGATCTGTTCAAGCGTGCCATCCCCTTGATGACGCAGGCTGATTTCGATCGATGCGAGGCGGTCCTTGAGGCAATGGAGACCTCGTATGATGCAGATGACGTAGCCCATTGGGGCGCGCTGAACTTTGACTATCACTCGGCGCTATATGCCGCTGCTGGGCGGGGTTTGACCAACGAACTGCTGCACCGTGTAGACTTGCAATCCGACCGTTATGTGCGCCTGCATCTCAGCGTCGCCGGACAACGCGAGGCCGCCAAGGGCGAGCATCGCAGTCTTCTAAACTTCGCCAAGGCCCGTGACGTTGACGCCGCTGCAGCGCTGCTGACCCACCACATCAGCAACACCAAGGACGAACTGGTTCAGATGATTGCCGAACTGCGCGAAGCCGAAGCCAACTGAGGCCCAGCGCCATCCCGCGCTTTAGAACAACACTAGATCATCAGCCAGATCGTTGATGTTGGTCACCCCCTCGAACACGATCCGTTCGCCTGCGATATCCAGCGCCGCATGGCCGTTCACCGTAGTCCCATAGGTGTTGATCACATCCGTGGCAGATAGGCTGGGGTTCAGGCCAAATTCGCTGGCCTTGATGCGAACAGTGTCCACGTCATCCTCGAAATCCTTCACGGTCCGGGTCGCACTGGCACCGGCGTTGCCCTTGAAAATGAACAGGTCTGCACCCGCCCCGCCGCTCAGTTCGTCCGTATAACCAAAGGCCGAGATCAGATTATCATCCCCCGCGCCGCCGAACATTTGAACGTCTATACCATTACCCATCAGCTTATCGTCGCCGCCGCGCCCGCGCAGGACATCACCGGACTGAATCCCGATCAGAAAATCGGTAATCAACAGCGATCCGCCCGCCACAAGGATGTTGTCGCCGCCATCCCCTTTCAGCGTGTCTGCTCCGTAATATGATCCGATCAAGTTCTCGACATTCGTCACCGTCCCTTGCGGGCCATTGCCAAAGGTAAACGTGCCAGCAGCCAAATCCGCGACCAGTGCTCCGGTTCCATTGAGAACGAAGTTCACGCCGAAGATCAAAGTGTCATTGCCACCCTTTCCGTTGATGACATCCGCACCGCCGTTGGGTGAAAAGATGTTGGCACCGTTGTCGCCGAACAAGCGGTCCGCATTCGCAGTCCCGTTCAGGTTCTCGACCCCGCGAATAACCTCGGTGTTGCCAGCCCCGTCGTCGATAACCTTTTCCTGGATAAGATTGACCTTGATACCGGAGTTCTGATTGGCTGCGACCGTCGCCCAATCATTGCCGCTGCCCCCAATATAGGTGTCTTTCCCGCGCCCGCCTTCCAGCACATCATCGCCGCTCTTGCCGTTCAGCAAATCCTTCTTGTTGCCGCCGATCAACACATTGGTACCAGCCTTGCCGATCAGATCATTCGCGCGGTTCGTGGCTCCGGTCACATGCTCGACACTGGTAACGGTTTCGGTCTTGCCAAAGCTGTCGTTCCAAATCTTGTTCTGCGATAGATTAATAATGAATTTCTGCGACCCTGTGTTCGCCTCGACCACAAACGTGTCTTGGCCATTGCCGCCGCGATAGATGTCCTGCCCACCACCATTCACCAGAATGTCGTGACCGCCCTGTCCGCGCACGTCATCCATCCCGTTGCCACCAGCCAAAACATCAGACCCTGCCCCGCCCAAAAGCGTGTCATGGCCCGCCCCGCCGTTCAACTGGTCGGGCGTTTGGATCAACCCGCCGACGGGGAAATACGTCCGTTCAACCGCGTGATAGCCAAGGAAAGCGCTGTAATCAAAGGTGTACGGCCCATAGAAGCTGTAGCTGCTCCCTCCGATCAGCGTGTCATCCCCGCCCAGCCCGTTAACGATATAGTCTGAACCCGTTGCGGTCAGGGTGTCATTTCCAGTCGTTCCATTCTGAGGCATTTCGGCTCCAAGTATCTGAAAGAGTTACAACAAATTCCCGCGATGGAACCGCAGACCCGACGTTGCGTCAAGTCAGGAAAACCAAACCTTTTGGATAGGATGCTAGGCGTGGCCAACCTGCTTGTATGCAACCAAGCATGCATGGCGACTGCGGTGCCAATTCCGCGCAATCCACGGCAACAAAACGGACAAGTAAACTGGCGATCCCTGAAGGACTCGAACCCTCAACCTGCTGATTAGAAGTCAGCTGCTCTATCCAGTTGAGCTAAGGGACCGCACGCAAGAGCATTACCCCCGCGCGCGGTGCAGTTTCAACCTGAAAACTCAGGCTCAGGCGTCGATCTGCTTTGCAATAAACCACGAGACCGGAAGACCGACGGCAAATCCGGCGGCTGCGGCCCAGATAATCGGCTGTGCGGTGTCCATTCCCATCGTCAAAGCGGCGACCATGAAGATACCTGCAAGGGATGTGCCGATGATGGCATATAGGATCAAAGCTAAGCGGAGCATCGTGAATTCCCCATATAAGATGCGATGTACCGTTTAGCCTTACGCACTTAACAAGAATGGCCGCATTGATCCGGATCAATCGCCCGACATCGCACGCGCGACATAGTAGCTCACCGGCAGGGCAATCACGAAACCCACCGCTGCCGCGCCCAGAAGCGGCCACAGACCCGACACGCCGTTCACCAACGCAATCACCACCAGCATCGACGCGATGGTCGAACCGATAATGCCGTAAAACGTGGCGACGATTTTCCAAAGTGGGGCGCGCATGACGGGTCTCCTTTCCGGGCGGCATAGCCCACGGGACCCGCGCTGGCTATTTCTTCTTCACGAACTGCGTCAGAATGACAATGCGCTGCCCTTCCACGCGGCCCTCGATATGCTCGGGATTGTCGGCGACAAGGCTGATCCCCCGAACCGCCGTTCCGCGCTTCGCCGTGAAGCCAGCACCCTTCACCGGCAGATCTTTGATCAACACCACGTTATCCCCGGCATTCAAGGTGACCCCGTTGCTGTCCTTGTGGTTCGAGGCCGCGGCCACATTATCAACCCACGCCTGCGTATCCTCGTACAGATAGACCTGATCCAGCAAGTCCCGCGCCCACGCGGCATCCAACCGCTTCAACATACGCACCGACAACACCTGAACCGCCGCATCCTCGGACCACATCGAGGACGCCAGCCCGCGCCAATGGCTTTCATCCGGCGTGCCGTCGATCTGAGCGGCACAGGTGGCGCAAATCACCGCCGAGGCGTCAGCGGGTCCGCCGGGAACGGGGAAAGAGGAAAGAGGCGCGTCTGCGGCGCAGAGGGGGCAAGGCATGGGGCAAGTTCCTAAGTTGCGATACTATGGTTACGACTGCTAATAACCGATATGGTTAGCAAGCCAATACGCCGTAATTCTGCTTGTGCACTTGCGTTTGGTTAATTGATTGAGCGTTAAATCGGGTTCGGCTGGGTATGGACGAAAAAACTAGACCAATCGTTGAAGACGAACTGCCGAGCCAATTTATCTACGATTTGGGACTGTATCTCCAGACTTGCGCGCACATCGAAACAAGCGTTTGTTCGCTAATTTGCACTATTGAAGGTCTTGTGGATGGCGATGAAGAGCATAGCCTTCGGTTTCACCAATTGCGAAAAATGGGCGTTAACGACCTAATTAAACAACTTAGGAAAAGCAGTAGAACGCTGGACCCAGAAAACAGTGAACTGCTTTTCACCTTGGCAAACTGGTTGGGGACTTATCAGACGAATCGACACATCGCGGCTCACGGTGCATTCTTCGTTGAACAAGGCAGTAACATTCTTAGAGTAATCTACTCTCATAAGAAAAAGTCGCATGGCAAGATCATATACGAATCCGAGAAAACGGTTGTTGATCGAGATTTGGCTCTTCAACTAATTGAGGACGCGGACCGAATACTAAGATCGGTTGTAGGCTTAGATACCGCAATTCAGAACGGAAAAGTTTTGTTGCGAAAAGGTCTGGATATGTAAGTGCAACAGCACTCTAAGCAATAACATTTAGGATGCTGATTGATTCTTCGAAGTAGGACATCGCCTGACCCTGGGTGGGCGGAACGCCCTCCCGTGGGGAGGGTCGGGCGTTGTCCGGTCTGTCGACCGGACGGGAAGGTGTTGGGATGAGGCGACGGGTTAGCGTTCCCTCTTGGAGCGCTAAGGGGAGTCTGGAAACGGATTCGACGGAGTTGCGAGGGGGTGCGCACGCGATTTGCTGCGCAATTCGCTTTCGCCCACTGTCTTTCATTAATGCTAAATGGACGACTGTTTAGTCGTCCATTTTCAACGCATTAATGAAAGCTTCTTGCGGGATATCCACCTTGCCGAACTGGCGCATCTTCTTCTTACCCGCCTTCTGCTTCTCCAGCAGTTTCTTCTTCCGGGTCGCGTCGCCGCCGTAACACTTGGCGGTCACGTCCTTACGCATGGCCGACAGCGTCTCGCGGGCGATGACTTTGCCGCCGATGGCCGCTTGGATCGGGATCTTGAACATGTGGCGCGGGATCAGGTCTTTCAGCTTCTCGCACATGGCGCGACCACGTTGTTGCGCGCGGTCGCGGTGCACCATGGTTGACAGGGCGTCCACCGGCTCGTCATTCACAAGGACGGACATTTTCACAAGGAAGTCCTCGCGATAGCCGATCATCTGGTAATCGAAGCTCGCGTAACCTTTTGTTACCGATTTCAGGCGATCATAGAAGTCGAACACTACTTCATTCAGCGGCAGGTCATAAACGACCATCGCACGTGAACCCGCATAGGTCAGGTCCATCTGGATACCGCGACGGTCCTGACACAGTTTCAGCACGTCGCCCAGATACTCGTCAGGCACAAGGATCGTCGCCTTGATGCGCGGCTCTTCCAAGTGGTCGACGACGGACAGGTCGGGCATGTCGGCGGGGTTGTGCAGCTCGATCATCGAGCCGTCTTTCAGATAGACGTGATAGATGACCGAGGGGGCGGTGGTAATCAGCTCGATGTTATATTCACGCTCGATCCGGTCGCGGATGACTTCGAGGTGCAGAAGGCCCAGGAAGCCACAGCGGAAGCCAAAGCCCAGCGCGGCCGAGGTCTCCATTTCGTAACTAAACGACGCGTCGTTCAGGGCCAGCTTTTCGATGGAATCGCGCAGGTCTTCGAACTCGGCTGAATCAACGGGGAACAGGCCACAGAACACAACGGGCTGTGCAGGCTTAAAGCCCGGCAGCGCGTCTTCCGTGCCTTTCTTCTCATGCGTGATCGTGTCGCCCACACGCGTGTCCCGCACCTGCTTGATCGAGGCCGTCAGGAAGCCGATTTCGCCGGGGCCAAGCACGTCGATGGGCTGCATTTCCGGCGTGAACACGCCCACGCGGTCCACCGGGTAAACAGCATCGGTCGAGAGCATGCGGATCCGCTCGCCCTTTTTCAGCTTGCCGTCGATCACGCGGATCAGAACGATCACGCCCAGATAAGCGTCGTACCAGCTGTCCACCAGCATGGCCTTCAGCGGCGCATCAGGGTCGCCGGTCGGGGCGGGCAATTCGTTGACGATGGCTTCCAGCGTCTCGCGGATGCCCTGCCCGGTTTTCGCAGACACCTGGATGGCGCCCGAGGCATCAATACCGATCACATCCTCGATCTGCTCGGCCACGCGGTCACAATCGCTGGCGGGCAAGTCGATCTTGTTCAGAACCGGCACAATCTCGTGGTCCGCATCGATGGCCTGATAGACATTGGCCAGCGTCTGCGCTTCCACACCTTGGGTCGAGTCCACAACCAAGAGCGAGCCTTCGACGGCTTTCATCGACCGGCTGACCTCATACGCGAAGTCTACGTGGCCGGGGGTGTCGATCAGGTTCAGGACATAGTCCTGCCCGTCATCGGCGGAATACTCGATCCGCACAGTGTTGGCCTTAATGGTAATCCCGCGCTCGCGCTCGATATCCATACTGTCGAGCATCTGCTCTTTCATGTCCCGGTCGGCAACGGTGTTCGTCTCTTGAATAAGACGATCAGCCAACGTGGATTTGCCGTGGTCAATATGCGCCACGATCGAGAAATTGCGGATGTGTTTCAGGTCGGTCATGGGCCGGATATGATGTGGTTTTAAAGGGCCGTCAAGGACTTCGATACATCCCCTACTCTACGGGCAGCACATTCCGCGTCACCATCGTCCGCAAGGTGAAGCTTGACCGCATCCGCGCGATGCCGTCGACGCGCATCAGTTTATCTTCCATGAAGCGGTCGAAAGCGGTCAGGTCGGCGACGACGACGCGCAGAAGGATGTCTCGGTTACCGCTCATCAAGTGGCACTCCATCACTTCGTCCATACGCGAAACGGCGCGTTCGAATTTGGTGACGGCCTCGCCCATTTGGCTTTCCAGTTCGACCGAGATGAAGACCGTCACGGGCAGGCCAAGCTTGGCTTGATCAACACGGGCGCCGTAGCCTGTGATGACGCCAGCCTCTTCCAGAGCGGTGATGCGGCGGGCGCAAGGGGTGGGGGACAGACCGACAGCGCTGGCAAGGTCACCGAGCTTCTGGCGGCCGTTTTCCTGCAGAGCGGCGATGATGCGGCGGTCGATGGCATCCATTAGATTTCTCTCGTCTCGGTGTCTTTCACATAAGATAATCTCTAACATTACCTGAGTCGACGCCTGAATTTGGTGAGTTTCCTCTGGGTCACGTCGTTAACCTGTTCGCAACAGGGAGGACATCATGAACATCACCGAAGTTGCATCACACACGCATGAAGGCGTTTACCGCGTTGAGGCATCCGAGTTTGGGCTGGTTGCTTTCATCGCCATCCACTCGACCACGCTTGGTCCGGCGGCGGGCGGTTTGCGCATGAAGCCCTATGGCTCGGAAGATGAGGCTCTGACAGACGCGCTGCGGTTATCCGAGGGGATGACGTATAAAAACGCAGCGGCGGGGCTGCCGTTAGGCGGCGGAAAATCGGTCATCATGGGTGACCCGAAAGTGCTGAAAACACCCGAACTGCTGCAAGCATTCGGTAAAGCTGTCGAGGCCTGCGAGGGGCGGTATTGGACGGCTGAAGACATGGGAATGACCCCGGCGGACATGGCTGAAGTCGCGAAGGAAACGCGGTTCGTGGCAGGACTGGCGGATGGGAAGTTTGCCTCGGGCGATCCGTCGCCGATCACCGCGCGCGGGATTTTCAATGCGATCCGTCAGGTGTCAGAGCACGCGCTTGGAGATGCCTCACTGAAGGGTCGTGTCGTTTCGGTTCAAGGTTTGGGGCATGTGGGGTGGCATCTGTGCCATCGCTTGAAGGCGGCTGGGGCCGAGTTGATCGTCACCGATATTGACCCGACCCGTGTGAAAACAGCGGTTACCACCTTGGGGGCAAAGCCAGTGTCGCTGGACGAGATATATGGGGTAGAGGCCGACATATTCGCCCCTTGTGCCATCGGCGGCATTTTGAATGCAGACACTATTCCGATGCTAAAGGTGAAGGCCGTGGCGGGCGGGGCCAACAACCAATTGGCCACGCCTCAAGATGCCGAGTTACTGCACGGACGAGGCATTCTGTATGCACCGGATTATGTCGCCAACGGAGGTGGCATCATCAACGCCGCGACCGAGATCCTTGCGATCGAAAATCAAATCGATTGGGTGGATGAAAAACTGCGCGCGCTGGACGAAACCATGGGGGACATTCTGAACAGTGCGAAGGCGGCTGGGGTTAGCCCTGCGATAGTTGCACAGGATGTGGTCCGCCGTTCAATGACATCACGCGCGGCGTGACGCGACAGGGGCGTTGAGGCGCTCCGGCACTCAACCCGGTCTCGGGCTGAAACGGCCCGAGACACATGACACCCCAACAGTCTGACATACTGACCATTACGCTGGGCACCGCACTGGGCATGTCGGCCAGCCTCGATGAGGTTCGGGCCGTAGCGCCCGTCGCAATGGATGGCTTTCGCGGTCTCGGACAGTGCCAATTGGCCGATATTCAGCATCTGCGCCCCGAGCTCGTAGTCGCCAAGATCTAAATGCCGCCATTGTGAAGCCAAGGAAATTGAAACCCTTTGTTAAGCACGATATGCTTCACTCACAATCGGGCATCAGACCCGAACAGGCGGATCTAAGGTGATGGAATGAAACGAGTGGTTCTTGCGGCGACCCTAACGGCAGCGATGTTGCCAGGGCAGTCGGCATTGGCGGGCGGCACGATCGAGCGTGCATGCCTGAAAGCGGATCGACCGAATGCGACGCGCAGCCTGTGTGGGTGCATTCAAAAAGTGGCCAATGCAACGTTGTCCGGTGGCGAGCGCACGAAGGTGGCCAAGTTCTTTAAAGACCCCCACCAAAGCCAGTCGACCCGCCAGTCCGACCGCAGATCGGACGAGGCGTTTTGGCAGAAATACAAGAAGTTCGGCACACTGGTGACAAAGCACTGCCGTTAAGACAGGTGCTTGATCAGCCCCAGTGAGGCCGCTTGGACCAGATCAAGCGTCTGGTCGAAATCGCGCGTGTAATAAGGGTCGGGCACGTGATCCATTCCGGTTTCCGGCGCGAAATCCGTAAAAATCTGGACCCGTGTTTGTGAGCCCTTGGGGCGCAGTCGTTCGATATTGTCCAGATTGCTGTCATCCATACCTATGATCAGGTCGAAATCCGCGAAATCCCGGACGGCGAACTGACGCGCGCGTAGATCGGACAGGTCAAACCCGCGCGCTTTGGCTGCGGTCTGCATGGGCGCATAGGGAGGGCCGCCCACGTGCCAATCCGAGGTGCCTGCACTGTCGGTCTGGACGTCCAACCCGGCTTGGGCTGCAAGGTCGCGAAACACGCCTTCGGCGCTAGGGGAGCGGCAGATATTGCCAAGACAGACGAAAAGTACGCGTGTGGTCATGAAGTGGTTGTAGCGGTGCGGGGATGGGCTGTCACCTACTCGCCCTTGCGCCAGAGCATTTTCATGTAAAGCCGTCCGCCCTTAAGCTCCTCGCACATCTGGTCGATACGTTTCTGTCGTGTCGCAGGCCGTTTGGCCCGGGCAATCCAGCCAAGATAATCGTTGCGTTGATAGGGCGGGCGGCTGTCATAGGCTGGGCGCAGACCCTCCGCATCTAGACGGGATGCGATGTCTACGGGCATCGGTTGGGGGCGGCGTTTCAGGGTCATGCGTCCATGCTACTTGGTATTGTCATGCCGGGACAACACGGGCGCGCGGGCGCTGTTTTGCTTACACCAACATTCTGCCCTTGCAGCCCTTACGACGCTGCGCCAAAAGGCGCGCATGTCGCGTGCTAAGCCATATTCCCTGAACTGTCCGATATCCCTTTCTCTTGACCTTCTGGGCAACCGCTGGGCGCTGCATGTTCTGCGCGAACTACATGCGGGCCCATCCGGTTTTGGCAAACTGCGCGACGGATTACCGGGGATCGCAACCAACATGCTGTCATCGCGTCTGGCCGAGTTGGTCGAGGAAGGTCTGGTGTCGAAAACCGGGCGCGTCTATGCGCTGACCGAACGCGGGCAGGCAACGCGCGGGATCCTATTCGAGCTGGCCCGATTTGGCCGCTACATTCCGGCTGGCGAAGACGCTGCGCCGACCGAGGCGCCGTCGTCGCGGGTCGCGGTTCTGGCTGGCGCGATCGAGCGCGCCGCGGGGCCTCTGGATGAATTACGTGCCGAGATCTGGCTGGACGAGGCACCGTTTTCGCTGACCGTCTCGCAAGGGCGCGCCGCGATGGTTGCGGGTGCGATGCCCTTGGCACCAGTACGATTGGGGTTTGCGTGGCAAGACCTCGAGGCCGTGGCTGCGGGCGATCAGCGTGTCGCAAACTTCGCCGCCCAAGGCGAGATCGCCGCACAAGACCCCTTGCAAGTGGCCGCGCTGCTTGATCTGTTGCAAAAGGCAATGGACATCTATGGCGGCTTCAAATGACACATATCCTGATCCTGACCGGCGCAGGCATTTCGGCTGAAAGCGGGTTGGGAACGTTTCGCGACGTGGACGGGCTGTGGACGAAATACGATCTTGAGGACGTGGCTACACCCGAGGGTTTTGCGCGCGATCCAGCGTTGGTGCATGCGTTTTACAACGCGCGGCGCGCCAACTGTCTGGACGCGGCACCCAATGCCGCACATCACGCCTTGGGCCGTTTGCAGTTGGAACACGCGGGCGGAGTAACGCTGGTGACGCAGAATGTCGATGATCTGCATGAACGCGGTGGCGCGACGAACGTGATCCACATGCATGGAGAACTGGCAGGCGCGCTTTGTGCCCAGTGCAATCATCGCTGGCCAGCCCCGCGCGAAATGTCACCGTCCCTACCCTGCCCCAGTTGCGGCGCACCTCGCACCCGACCGGATATCGTTTGGTTCGGTGAAATGCCTTATCAGATGGACGCGATTTATGCGGCCTTGGGAGAGGCAGATCTGTTCGTCGCCATCGGCACCTCGGGCACTGTTTATCCTGCCGCCGGGTTCGTGGGCGAGGCACGGGCGATGGGCATCCCGACGTTAGAGTTGAACTTAGAGCCGTCCGAAACCGCGGGCATTTTCGATGATGCGCGTTTTGGTCCGGCGAGTGAAATCGTACCTGTTTGGGTCGATGAAGTCTTGAGCTAACTGACTTCGGTGGCTCGCTTGGTGTGATTTGATGCCTGAATATCATACAGGTGCTGCATTCGCGTTCGAACATAAGAGAGAGGCCGCGAATGCTGTGCAATGCATCAATTCACACAAGCTTGAAGGGGCTTTGCCCCTCGCCCCCTTTAGGGGGGCTCACCCCAAGGTGTTTATGGCAAGAGGAAACAATAAAGGCCGCAGCGATACGCTACGGCCCTCTGGGGTTGACGAGACCCCTTTGTGGGGCACGGGGCTGGGGACGCATAATCGCCCCGCGCGCCCAGATCTAAAGGACAGATCTTAGTTCGCTTAGTGATCGTCATGGTCATGACTGTGGTCATGACTGTGATCGTGGTCGTGGCTCATGCCAGCCATCGCGGGCTTGCGCTTCAGATCGACGGGGATCTCGACGGTCATTTCGCCAGCTTTTTCAAAGACCAGCGTGACGGTCACGGTTTCACCATCAACAAAGGGGGCGTTCAGGCCCATGAACATCACGTGGTCTCCGCCGCGTTTCAGGTCATGGGTGCCGCCTGCAGCGATCGGGAAGCCTTCTTCGACTTCCATCATCTTCATAACGCCATCGCCCATTTCCTTGTGGGTGTGCAGCTCGACCCGCTTAGACGCATCAGAGGTTGCAGCGATCAGGCGGTCATCTTCGGCACCGTGGTTCATGATCTGGAAGAAAGCAGCGCCGGCCTTGGCGTTCATGCCCGAGGCACGCGCATAGGCGTCTTTGATCATGATATCACCGGCGAACGCGGGCATGGCGATAAGGGCGGCTGCACCGGCAGCCAGAACAGTTTTCATACGGAACATAGTCTTTTCCTTTGGTCTTTGGATTGGTCGTGAAAGAAAGGATCAGACCAGCGCCGGGGGACCACGGGCAGACGGGGACAGTTCATCGCGCCCGTTTGGCGGGCTGACCTGCGAAGGGACAATATGGGCCACAAGCCGTGAAACTGGCGTATCCATCGAAGGAAGCAAGAACGAGGCCGCAAAGATTGATGTGCCATCGGGGCAAAGGTGCACCGATTCGATGGGCTCTCCATCCGGGCCGAGTGTAATGGTCGTCATACCGGTGCCGGTACACAGCACCATATCAAACGCACCGTTCAAATCAGGGCTTTCACCACGGGCATCCGCCAGCGCAAAGCTGGTGATGGTCAGCGCAAAGGCCAGAACATATGCAAATACCACTCGGATCATGCCACCTAGCTATGCCTCTTTTTCAGAGGCGGCAAGTGACAAAATGTAACGGGAAAAACACACGCGAAAACCGCCCGCAGCCAAGGGCCGGGGCGGTTCATAATCTGGTCGATCCAGAAAGACGCAGGGCTTAGGCGGCTGCCAGAGCTTTCGCGATTTCTTTCTTGATCTTCAGGGCGTTGGCCGACAGCTCGTCGTTCTTGGCTTTTGCCAGGAACGCGTCCAGACCACCACGGTGGTCAACCGAACGCAGGGCAGCAGCCGAGATGCGCAGTTTGAACGCGCGACCCAGTGCTTCCGACTGAAGCGTCACGTCGTTCAGGTTCGGCAGAAACCGGCGGCGGGTTCTGTTTTTGGCGTGGCTGACATTGTTGCCAGTCATCGGGCCTTTTCCGGTCAGTTCGCAAACACGCGACATGGCTCTTATCCTTGCTCTCTCGGGCCAGATTGGTGAGAAGTTCAGCGCGCCCTCGCGCCGCTCACGTCCAGCCGGTCAATACAAACGGGCACTGCCACAGCAGCGCCCCGAATTCCGTCCGCGGTCAATAGACGCCTAATCGGGGGACGTCAAGTGAGTCGCGGCGCAGCGGGGCAGGAATTTTCCGCCCCGCTGCAATTGTTTACTCGTCGGCCAGAAAACCGCCGGATTGGCGATCCCAAAGCCCGGCATAGGTGCCCTTGGCGGCCAGAAGTTCGTCATGGCTGCCGTCTTCGATCACCCGGCCCTGATCCAGCACGACAATGCGGTCCATCTGGGCGATGGTCGACAGGCGGTGCGCGATGGCGATGACGGTTTTACCTTCCATCATACCATAGAGTGTTTTCTGGATCGCGGCCTCGACTTCACTGTCGAGCGCCGATGTCGCCTCGTCCAGCACCAGAATGGGCGCATTCTTCAGCATCACACGAGCGATGGCGATACGTTGGCGCTGACCCCCAGACAGTTTCACGCCGCGCTCGCCCACATGGGCATCATAGCCGGTGCGCCCTTTTGGGTCTTCCAGCGACTGGATGAAGGCGTGCGCCTCGGCGCGTTCGGCGGCGGCGATCATCTCGGCTTCAGTGGCCGAGGGACGGCCATAAAGAAGGTTGGCCCGTACGGATCGATGCAGCAGAGAACTGTCTTGCGTCACCATACCGATCTGAGCGCGCAGGCTGTCTTGGGTGACCCCTGCCACGTCCTGACCGTCAATCAGGATGCGCCCGCCCTCGGGATCGCGGAAACGCAGCAGCAGGTTCACAAGGCTCGACTTTCCAGCGCCGGAACGCCCAACCAGCCCGACCTTTTCGCCCGGATGCACCGACAGGGTAACATTGTCCAACCCGCCCGAGCCTTTGCCATAGTGATGGGTTAGCCCGTCAAACAGGATCTCGCCCTTGGTCAGGGACAGTGCGGGCGCGTTCGGGGCATCCGTCACCTCGTGCTCGACCGAAATCGAGCGCAGCCCTTCACGGATCACGCCCGCATGTTCAAACAGGCGCACTGTGACCCACATGATCCAGCCGGACATGCCGTTGAGGCGGATGGTCAGGGCCGAGGCCGCAGCAACCTCGCCCACCGTTACGACTCCACGGGTCCAGAACCAGATCGAGGTGCCGAGAACCCCGGTGATCAGCAACCCGTTCAGCACATTCAGGCCGAAGCTGAGTTCCGTCATCAGGCGCAGGAAACGCTGGAAGCGCAGGCGGTGGCGTTTGAGGGCCGACAGCACATAGCGTTCCTCGCTTTCGCCCTGACTGAACAGTTTAACGCTTTCGATATTGGCATAGGCATCCACGATCCGCCCCGATAGAAGCGACCGCGCATCGGACCATTTTTCCGATGCGGACGCCACTCGCAGCGCGACCCAGCGGGTGTAAATCACGTAAAGCACCAGCCAAATCAGCAGCGGTGCCGCCAGTCGCGGATCAATTTGGCTGAGGATTAGGGCCGCTGCGATCACATAGGTCAGCGCGTACCAGATGCCTTCAAAGGCCATATACGTACCATCCTCGACCGCGCCGCCCAGCTGCATAACGCGATTGGACAACCGCCCGGCAAAGTCGTTCTGGAAAAAGCCCATGCTTTGTCCCAGCAGGTGTTTGTGGGCACGCCAGCGGACCTGATCATGCAGGTTGCCGACGAGGGTTTGTTCCAGCAGCAGGTGGTTCAGGCCGATGGCCGCAGGGCGCAGGAACAAGATGAAAAGGGCGGCGAGCAGCAGCTCTATCCCGTGGGAGGCGAAAAAGCTTCCAGTGTCGCTGCCATCCATCAGGTCGATCACCCGGCCGGAATAGAAGATCAGACTGGTTTCGATCAAAGCGACGATTACGCCCGACACGGCCATAAACGACATAAGCTTTCCGAAACCGTCATACTGCGTTTTCAGATAGGCCCACAGCGTAGCAGGCGGCGTTTCATCCGGCGAGGGACGGAAAGGGTCGATAAGATTTTCGAACAACCGAAACATGATGCGCTCCATGCGCCAAAGGGAAATACAAAGGATAGTCGGGGCTGACGACAGCCCAACAGGACCAGCGTCTAGAGTCGCGGTGGGGTCCTGAACTGCTTCATCCTGCATTCTCCTGCATGTTTCGAGGTTACGCTAACCCAGCCGTTAGCGCCAATCAACCCCCGATGGCAGAGCAGTAGAATTCAGCTGTCAGATGCCAGTTTTAGAAAGGCCAGCATCTCGTCTGCAGCACGCGAGGCTGACAGTTCACCTGCCGCCACCTGCCCGCCCAGCGTGTCAATCCGCGCGCGCGCGTTGCCCGTTTCCAGTGCTGACAAAAGACCGATACGCAGGTCTTCTTCGAACCAGTGACGGGCCTGCGCGGCACGGCGCTTTTCCCAGTGCCCATGCTCGCGCCGCCATGCGACCAGCTCCTCCATCGTCTCCCACGCCTCGGGCAAACCGTCTTGAGTGACGGCGGACACCATTAGCGCCTTGGGGAACCCTTTGGGATCATAGACACGCTTGCGCAACAGCCGCAGCGCACCCGCATAATCCGCACAGGTGCGCATGGCGGTCTCTTTCAGCGGGCCGTCTGCTTTGTTCACAAGGATCAGGTCGGCGATCTCCATGATGCCGCGCTTCACGCCCTGCAACTCATCGCCACCGGCAGGGGCCAACAGCAGAAGGAACAGGTCGGACATTTCGGCGACCATGGTTTCGGACTGGCCGACGCCTACGGTTTCGATCAGTACGATGTCAAATCCAGCCGCTTCGCACAGCGCCACAGCCTCGCGGGTACGGCGGGCCACGCCGCCCATTTGTGCCTGCGAGGGCGAGGGGCGGATAAACGCATTTTTCTGACGGCTTAGGCTTTCCATGCGGGTCTTGTCGCCAAGGATGGACCCGCCGGAACGGGCCGAGCTGGGGTCGACGGCCAGTACCGCCACTTTCAGCCCCTTTTCGATCAGGAACATGCCGAAAGCTTCGATAAAGGTCGACTTGCCCACGCCGGGAGTGCCAGACAGCCCGATGCGCAGGGCTTGGCGTTTTTCAGGCGCGGTCGCTTCCAGAAGCTCAAGCGCCTGCGCGCGATGATCGGCGCGGCCGCTTTCGACCAGCGTAATGGCGCGCGCCAAGGCACGGCGTTCGCCGGCAATCACTCGTTTAGCCAGGTTCTGAATGTCCATGGTGCCTCCGTTATTCGGGTTAGTTCATGCCGCGCCGCTGCGCCCCTGTCCAGAGGTCAGCCGCATGTTAGCGCCCGCGCATGCGGTGATCCGGGCTGGACCCGGCGCGCGGGGCGTCGGATAAGGGCGGGATGACGGACCTGCTGCCCATCCATGACGCGATCCCCGATCTGCTGGCCGCTTTGCGCGAAGCGGGTCGCGCGGTGCTGATGGCGCCTCCGGGTGCAGGTAAGACCACGGTGGTGCCTCTGGAAATGCTCAAGGCCAGCGCGTTTGACGGGCGGCTGATCATGTTAGAGCCGCGCAGGCTGGCCGCACGCGGAGCCGCCGAACGCATGGCGCAGACTTTGGGCGAACGAGCGGGCGAAACAGTGGGCTATCGCATTCGCGGCGAGGCGAAAGTGTCGAAATCCACCCGGATCGAGGTCGTGACCGAGGGCATCCTGACGCGGATGCTGCAATCGGACCCCTCGCTTGAGGGTGTAGGCGCGGTGATTTTTGACGAATTTCACGAGCGATCTTTGAACGCGGACCTTGGGTTGGCCCTGACATGGGAAGCGATGGGCGCGCTGCGCGATGACTTGAAGTTGGTCGTCATGTCGGCGACGTTGGACGCGGATCCAGTCGCGCGTCTGTTGGACAATGCGCCTATTGTGCGGTCCGAGGGGCGGGCCTTTCCGGTTGAAACACGGCATCTTGACCGCCCCTTGGCGAAAGGCACGCGGCTGCCAGAAGCGACTGCCGATCTGGTGCTAACCGCGCTGGGTGAAACCGAGGGCGGCGTGCTGGTCTTCCTGCCCGGCGAGGGCGAAATCCGGCGTTGCGAGGGCGCACTGAAGGGTCGACTGCCCAGCGGCTGCCACCTGCACACGCTTTTCGGCGCGATGGATTTCGCCGCCCAGCGCGCGGCGATTCAGCCCGCGAAGGTTGGCCGCAAGATCGTGCTGGCGACCGCGATTGCCGAGACCTCGCTGACCATTCAGGACATCCGCGTGGTGGTGGATGCGGGACAGGCGCGGCGCGCTCGGTTCGATCCGGGGTCAGGCATGTCCCGATTGGTGACCGAACGCGTGTCTAAGGCCGAAGCCGAGCAGCGGCGGGGTCGTGCAGGGCGCGTCGCCCCCGGCACTTGTTACCGGCTGTGGACCAAAGGCGAAGACGGTGGAATGCCGCCCTTCGCGCCCGCCGAAATTGAAACCGCAGACCTTGCCCCCTTGGCGTTGGAGTTGGCCGGATGGGGCAGTCCGGATGGGGATGGGCTGGCTTTTCTAACGCCGCCTAATGCGGGTGTGCTGGCCGAAGCGCAGGCTCTGCTGCGTGGGCTTGGGGCGTTGGATGATGCCGGGCGGATCACAGAGCACGGGGCGAAACTAGCACGCCTGCCGTTGCATCCCCGTCTGGGTCACATGCTGCTGGCCTCGGGACCTGACGCTGCCGATCTGGCGGCGCTGTGGAGCGATCGGGATCCCCTGCCCCGTGGCACTGCGATGGATCTGACCTTGCGGCTTGAGGCAATCCGCGACCCAAAGGGCTTTGTCGCCAAACGGCGCATTCAGGCGAACCGAGGTGGCGTTGAACGTATCCGTACCGAGGCCAAACGTCTGCGCCGGATGGCGGGGAATGCGCGCCCGGATCTCAGCCCCGCGCAGATGGCGGCTTTGGCCTATCCCGACCGGGTGGCGCTTCGGCGTCCCGGTGACATCCCTCGCTTCGTGATGTCCGGCGGCAAAGGGGCAGTCATGGACGAGGGCGATGTGTTGGCCGGATCGCGTTTGCTGGTGATCACCGACACAGATGGGAACCCGCGCGAGGCGCGTGTGCGGCAGGCAATCCAAATCAGCGAAGGCGAGTTGCGCGAACTGTTTGAAGATCAGATCCGCTGGGTTGACAGTTGTGCGTGGTCCAAACGCGACGGGCGCGTGGTGGCGAGGCGGCAGGAATGTCTGGGCGCAGTGGTACTGGATGACCGGATCTGGAAAGATGCGCCTGCCGATGCGGTGGCAGCAGCCATGCTGGACGGGGTGCGCGACTTGGGGCTGCGACCCTCAGACGCGGCCAAGCGGTTCATCGCGCGGGTCGAGCTGGTGCGGGCGGGAGGGGACAGCTTGCCCGATATGACCGAGCCCTCCTTGATTGACACGCTAGACGACTGGCTGTTGCCGCATCTAACAGGCATCAAAACCACCGCAGACTGGAAAAAGTTTGATATCCTCGAAGCCTTGCTCGCCATGCTGAACTGGAACCAGATTTCGCGTCTGGATACCGAAGCACCTGCACATTTCATCACGCCACTTGGTCACAAGACCCCCATCGACTATTCCGGCGACACGCCCGAAATCAGCTTGCGCCTGCAAGAGATGTTCGGCGTCACCCGCCATCCGATGGTGGGAAAGACGCCCTTGCGCGTGACGCTTCTTTCGCCTGCCCGCCGTCCTGTGCAGACCACAACGGACATTCCGAACTTCTGGGCCACCAGCTACTCCGATGTGCGCAAGGATATGCGCGGGCGCTATCCCAAGCATCCGTGGCCCGAAGATCCGACCGTCGCGGACCCGACACTTCGCGCAAAACCACGTGGTAAATAGTAGCCAAAAAGGCGCGAAATCGACGTTTCACGACCCGTTTACTTGCATTCCAGGAAAATTTAATTATTTAACACTGTAATAAAAATGAGTTGAGCAAAACCGCACAGGCACATTATGTCATCGCTTTTGAAACAGGCTTGGAACGAAGTCCTATCCCCTATGCTGAAACGCCCCAGCCGTCCGCAGGTTGCGGCGCTGTGTTATCGTGGTCAGGGTGAAGACAAGGAAGTTCTGCTTGTGACATCGCGTGGGACGGGCCGTTGGATCCTGCCCAAGGGATGGCCAATGGAAGGCAAAAATGACGCCGAAGCCGCCGCACAGGAAGCGTGGGAAGAAGCCGGCGTCAAGAAGGGCCAGCTGGATCGCGCGCCGATTGGTGAATACAGCTATCCGAAAGAGTTAGACGGCGGTGGGTTGGCCCTCTGTTCTGCCTCGGTTTTTCCATTGAAGGTCGAAACGCTGAAAAGCGACTTCCCCGAAGCCGATCAACGCACCCGCAAATGGGTCTCGCCCGAGGAAGCTGCCGGGATGGTCGACGAAAAGGGCCTGCGTAAACTCTTGCGGGATTTCTAAACCCGTTCTCAACCTGTTCATCTGAAACACCCATCCGAAACACGCTGTCAGTGTGCTCGAATCTGTTGCAATCAAGGCTTAGACGCGATAGCGCGAGCGCTGATTTGTAACGGTTCGGTAAAAGCCGTGTAAAATGCAGCCTGCGAGGATAGGACATGAGCGGCGAGAACAGCGGCAACCAGTGGAAGACGCTGGATAAAGACCTGAACAAGATCACCCAAGTGGAATACGCCACGCAACTGGTGGCTCGTCCTCTGGTAGGGCTGGGTGTGGCATTGGCCTTCATCGTCATAGCAGCCTTAGGTGCGGCGGTGTTCTTCGGCCAAACTTCTACGTCTTTGGTTGTTGTGATTGCGGCTGCGTTTGGCGCGTATATGGCGCTGAACATCGGCGCAAATGACGTGGCCAACAACATGGGGCCTGCGGTGGGTGCGAACGCACTGACCATGGGGGGTGCCATCGTGATTGCCGCCTTGTTTGAAAGCGCGGGCGCTTTGCTGGCGGGGGGCGACGTGGTGTCGACCATCTCTAAGGGCATTATTGACCCATCGGGTTTTGAACACTCGCGCACGTTTGTCTGGGCAATGATGGCGGCGCTTATCTCATCCGCTTTGTGGGTGAACCTTGCGACATGGGTCGGCGCTCCGGTCTCGACCACGCACTCGGTCGTGGGGGGCGTCATGGGCGCGGGGATTGCGGCAGCTGGTTTCGCGGCTGTCAGCTGGCCCACAATGGGAAAAATCGCGGCCAGCTGGGTCATTTCGCCGGTTCTGGGCGGTGTGATTGCGGCCTGCTTCCTTGCCCTGATCAAATACAAAATCATCTATCAGGAAGATAAGATCGCTGCCGCCAAACGCTGGGTGCCGATCCTGATCGGGATCATGGCCGCCGCGTTCGGCGCCTACCTTTCGATCAAGGGCCTGAAGCGGATTGTGAAGATTGATCTGGGCACCGCGCTGTTGATCGGCGCTGGCGTAGGTGCTGTGGCCTATGTGGTTACGGCACCGCTGATTGCGCGTCAGGCAGAAGGGCTTGAGAATCGCACCAAATCTTTGAAAACGCTTTTTGCTTTGCCGCTGATCTTTTCAGCCGCTTTACTGTCTTTCGCACACGGAGCCAACGACGTAGCCAACGCTGTCGGTCCGCTGGCCGCCATCGTGCATGTGGAAAGCGTCGGAGACTTCGCGGCCAAAGTAACTATTCCCACATGGGTCATGGTGATCGGTGCGTTCGGCATCAGCTTTGGCCTGATGCTGTTCGGCCCAAAACTGATCCGTATGGTGGGCAGCCAGATCACCAAACTGAACCCGATGCGCGCCTATTGTGTGGCGCTGTCGGCAGCCATCACCGTGATCGTCGCCAGCTGGCTGGGCCTGCCCGTCAGCTCGACCCACATCGCCGTCGGTGGCGTCTTCGGCGTGGGCTTTTATCGCGAGTTCCACATGGAACGCCGCCTGCGCAAATCGCGCGCTGCCCGCCCCGAGGCCAAGCGCATCGCGCCCGAGGAACGCCGCCGCCGCAAACTGGTACGCCGCTCGCATTTCATGACCATCGTGGCCGCATGGGTAATCACCGTGCCCGCCGCCGCAATTATGTCGGCTGTGATCTTCTATCTGCTAAACGCGATTGTGGCGTAGTCAGGCGCACATAGAAACGAAAAAGGGCGCCCGTTGAGGCGCCCTTTTCTATTGCGTAGGATTGCTGCTTATTTCCCCAAGCACCAGCGCATCACGGCTTTCTGTGCATGAAGGCGGTTCTCGGCCTCGTCAAAGATCACTGATTGCGGACCATCCATAACCGAGTTCGTGACTTCCTCTTCCCGGTGGGCAGGCAGGCAATGCATGAACAACGCGTCGGGCTTGGCGTGCGCCATCAGTTCATCATTGATCTGATAGGGGCGCAGCAGGTTGTGGCGACGTTCGCGGGCAGACGGCGCATCATGCATTGAAACCCAAGTGTCGGCCACCAGAAGATCTGCGCCTTCGACGGCTTTCACCGGATCGCGCACGATCTCGACCTTCGAGCCCTTGGCGCGGGCCTCTTCAACGAATCCCATTTCCGGGTCCAGCGGCTCGGGACCGGTAAACGTCAGGTCAAAGCCGAACTGGCCAGCGGCATGCAGGAACGACGCGCAGACATTGTTGCCGTCGCCAGCCCAAACCACTTTCTTGCCTTCGATGGATCCGCGATGTTCCTCGTAGGTCAGGATGTCGGCCATGATTTGGCAAGGGTGCGAACGATTGGTCAGCCCGTTGATCACCGGCACGTCCGCGTATTCTGCCATCTCCATAAGCGTCGCCTCTTCGAATGTCCGGATCATGATCATGTCGACATAGCGCGACAGAACTTTGGCGGTATCCGCAACAGTTTCACCATGCCCAAGCTGCATTTCGGAGCCTGACAGAACCATCGTTTGCCCACCCATTTGGCGCACACCCACGTCGAAGCTGACGCGCGTCCGGGTCGAGGGCTTTTCAAAGATCAGCGCGACCATATGGCCGTCCAAGGGACGTTCGACGTCCAGCGCGCCCTTGGTCTTCCCGGCACGCGCGGTCTTGATCCGGTGTGCTTCCGAGATGATGGATTTTAGATCGCCGGTTTCAGTGGCGTTGATGTCAAGAAAATGTGTCATGCGCTTTGGCCCTCTACAGCTTTGGCGGCGGTTTCAAGGCGAGTGATCGCCTCGGTAATATCTTCGTCTTCGATGGTTAGTGCGGGCAGGATGCGCAGCACGTTGTCGCCAGCGGGAACGCAAAGAACGCCCGCGTCATAGCATTTCGCCAATACGTCCATGTTGGTTGCTTTACACTTCAGACCCAGCATCAGGCCGGATCCGCGCACGCTTTCAAAAACATCGGGATGTTCGGCAACAAGGCCTTCCAGCTTCTGACGGAACAGGCCCGCCTTGCGGCTGACCTCGGCCAGAAACTCGGGATCTGCAACAATCTCGGTCACTTTCGAGCCAACGGCACAGGCCAGCGGGTTGCCGCCATAGGTGGACCCGTGGGTGCCTGCGACCATACCGCTTGCCGCCGTTTCAGTTGCCAGCACAGCGCCCAGCGGGAAGCCCCCACCGATGCCTTTGGCAACCATCATAATGTCAGGCGTGACGCCCGAGAACTCGTGCGCGAACAGTTTCCCAGTCCGACCCATGCCGCATTGCACCTCGTCGAAGATCAGAAGCGCACCGGCGTCATCACAAGCGGCGCGGATGGCTTTCAACTCGTCATCCGGGACGGGGCGAATACCGCCCTCGCCTTGTACGGGTTCGATGATCACGGCGGCGACGTCACCTTCGGCAAGCTCGCTGGTTAGACCGTCAAGGTCGCCAAATGGCAGATGGGTGAAGCCGGGCAGAAGCGGGCCGAAACCTGCGGTCAGTTTCTCGCCCCCTGCGGCGGCGATGCCTGCGGACGAGCGCCCGTGGAACGAGCCGTCAAAGCCAATGATCTGCGCGCGGTCCTCGCCTTTGTCCGACCAGTATTTCCGCGCCATTTTCACCGCAAGCTCGCACGCCTCGGTGCCCGAGTTCGTGAAAAACACAGTGTCGGCGAAGGTCAGATCGACCAGTTGGTCGGCCAGTGTCTGCTGCTCGGGGATCGTATAGAGGTTCGACACATGCCACAGCTTGGCACCTTGTTCTGCCAACACCTCGACCAGCGCAGGATGGGCGTGGCCCAACGCGTTCACCGCGATGCCTGCGCCCAGATCCAAATATCGCTCGCCCCCATCCGTGACGAGCCAGCTGCCCTGGCCGCGCTCGAAAGCAAGGTCTACACGGTTATAGGTGGGAAGAAGCGACGGGATCATGTCGGTATCCTTTGTAAAAGAAGCCTTTGGGTGCCGTATGGGCGACGCCAAGTCAACAATTTCAGGTGTTTTTGAAGGGGTGTTGCGCCGATAGCGCAGGATCAAACGAACGGGACGTCAGGCGCGAGTGCGTCGGCGTCGGGTTTCAGCGATATGCAGGCGTTTGATCATGAGGGCGGGATAGGGGATCGCGCCCGTGCTGTCCAGCCTTTTAAATTGGGGGCGGCACGCGTAGAGGGAAGGGATGGAAACGCGCAACTCTCCCTTATCTGCTGTCGGTTTTATGCTGCTGGCCACTGTGTTCATCGCAGGCACAACCTTGATGGCGAAGCTGGCAGGGAAGGATCTGCTGGGCGACCCATTGCATCCTTTTCAGATCACCCACGGGCGATTCACCTTTGCGTTCCTAGCCATCGGAAGCTTTGCCCTAATCCAACAGCTGCGTATTAAGCGCCCCAATCTGAAGCTGCACGTCGCCCGTTCAGCAGCCGGTTTTGTCGGCGTCACCTTAATGTTTGCCGCCGCCACGCTGATACCTCTGGCGGATGCCACTGCGATCTCGTTCCTGAATCCAGTGTTCGCGATGCTGCTGGCGATCCCGCTGCTGGGCGAACGTGTTGGCCCATGGCGCTGGCTTTCAGTCGCGATGGCATTGACGGGTGCATTGATATTGATCCGCCCCGGGGCTTCAAGCTTTGATCCCGCCGCCCTGCTGGCGCTCGGCGCTGCGGCTCTTTTGGGTCTTGAGACGATTTTCATCAAACGCCTAACGGGGCGCGAGGCTCCGTTACAGATCCTTGTCATTAACAACGGCATCGGCTTGACTATCGCCTCTTGCGCGGTGCTGTTCGTGTGGCAAGCCCCCACGCCGGCGCAATGGGCGGTCCTGGCGGCGCTTGGCTTTATGATGGCGTCGGCGCAGGCATGTTACATCCAGGCCCTTCGGCGCGCGGATGCAAGCTTTATTGTTCCATTTTCCTATGCCACGCTGATCTTCGCAGCACTTTACGATTTCAGCCTGTTCGGCGTGGTTCCGGGCTGGATTAGCGCGGTTGGAGCAAGCGTCATCGTGGCAGGAGGCGCCATTCTGGCTTGGCGCGAAGGACGACAAGCCAAGTAAAGCGGCTTCTTGGCTTGTATCCGCCGCGCGGGTGATTAGTATAGGGGCTTGTGAATTCAAAGGGGGCTTGACCGGAACCGGTCACCCCCCAGCAGACGGGAAAAAAGCATGTCCTGGACCGACGAGCGCGTAGAAATCCTGAAAAAGATGTGGGGCGAGGGTCAATCGGCCTCGGTCATCGCGAAGGAACTGGGTGGTGTGACCCGCAATGCGGTCATCGGCAAGGTGCATCGTCTAGGCCTTTCCAACCGCTCGGCTGGTGGCAGCAAAGCCCCTGCAGCTGAAAAAGCCAAGGCAGCCGCCAAACCGAAGGCAGCGGCCAAACCGAAGGCAGCCCCGAAGAAAGCGGCAGAGCCTGCTACCAAACCCGCTGCAGCTCCCGCGGCCGAAGCCAAGCCTGCGACGCCTGCGCGCAAGGCGATCATTCCGGCAGGCCAACCCCTGCCCCCGCAGCCTTCGGCAAATGAAATCAGCCCCGAGGCTTTGGCCAAGGTCAGCGAAGTGGAAAAAGGCGCCAAGCGTCTGAACCTGATGGAACTGACCGAAAAGACCTGCAAATGGCCCGTGGGCGACCCGGCCACCGACGATTTCTGGTTCTGCGGTCTGCCCGTGCAGCAAGGCAAACCCTATTGCGAGGCCCATGTCGGCGTGGCGTTCCAGCCTATGTCCTCGCGTCGCGACCGCAAGCGGTAAACCCGCATTACATAGTTTGTCGAAAGCGCGTCCCACCGGGCGCGCTTTTTGCATTCCTGCCCCCTGCTCTTTCCATAGCCCACAGCTTTAGCTATACGGCCCGCCATGACCAATTCAGCCAATCCGCCAGATCTGCGTCCCGACCTTGCCCCAAAGGCCCGCTTTCAAGACCCCGTCCGCGACGGTCAGCCCACTGTGGGCATGGTCAGCCTTGGCTGCCCCAAGGCGCTGGTCGACAGCGAGCGCATTTTGACGCGCCTACGGGCCGAAGGCTATGCGATCAGCCCCGACTACTCCGGCGCAGATGCGGTGATCGTGAACACCTGCGGGTTTCTGGACAGCGCCAAGGCCGAAAGCCTTGAAGCCATCGGAGAGGCTCTGAACGAAAACGGCAAAGTGATCGTCACCGGCTGTCTGGGCGCGGAAGAGGACTATATCCGTGGCACTCATCCCAGCGTCCTGGCCGTGACCGGCCCGCATCAATACGAACAGGTTCTGGACGCCGTTCACGGTGCTGTGCCGCCCAGCCCCGATCCCTTTGTAGACCTGCTACCCGCCACCGGCGTCAGCTTGACCCCGCGCCATTACAGCTATCTGAAAATTTCGGAAGGCTGTAACCACAAATGCAAATTCTGCATCATCCCAGACATGCGCGGGAAACTGGCCAGCCGCCCAGCCCATGCGGTCATCCGCGAGGCTGGAAAGCTGGTGGACGCGGGCGTGAAAGAACTGTTGGTGATTTCACAGGACACCTCGGCCTATGGCATCGACATCAAACACGCGGAAGAGCGCGGGCATCGTGCCCATATCACCGATCTGGCGCGCGATCTTGGCGCGCTGGGTGCAGGCAAAGACCTGTGGGTCCGTTTGCACTATGTCTATCCCTATCCGCATGTGCGCAATCTGATCCCTCTGATGGCCGAAGGGCTGATCCTGCCCTATCTGGACATTCCGTTCCAGCATGCCCACCCCGATGTTCTGAAGCGCATGGCCCGTCCGGCAGCCGCATCCAAGACGCTGGACGAAATCGCCGCATGGCGCGCGACCTGCCCCGACATCACCCTGCGCTCGACCTTCATCGTTGGCTATCCCGGCGAGACCGAGGCAGAATTCCAGACCCTTCTGGACTGGATGGACGAGGCACAACTGGATCGCGTCGGCTGCTTCCAATACGAAAACGTCGATGGCGCACGGTCCAACGATCTGCCCGACCACGTTCCCGCCGAGATCAAACAGGACCGTTGGGATCGCTTCATGGAAAAGGCGCAGGCAATTTCCGAAGCCAAACTGGCCGCGAAAGTCGGACAAGTGATGGACGTTATCGTCGACGATATCGACGAAGACGGCATCGCCACCTGCCGCACGAAGGCCGACGCGCCCGAAATCGACGGCAACCTATTCATCGACGAAGGCACTGACGGGCTTTCGGTCGGGGATATCGTATCGGTCGAAGTGGACGAGGCGGGTGAATATGACCTGTGGGGGCAGCTCAAGCCGTGATCCTAGGACTTGAGATACTAAGACGCTTGGCTAAATTGGAGCCGGACAAACTCGGAGCAGTTCCCTAATGAAGTTACTTACCGGACTGGCACTTGCCCTGACCGTGGCGACGGTCGCTGGATGCAAATCGAACAACGACCTACAAAAGCAGTTTGTTTTGCGCACATCCTCGGCGGCAGGATGTGGTCCCGCAGCAGCGGCGCGGGTCGAGGTCGAGCTGGCAGCCGTGGAAACACTGCGCCGCGGCCATGAGCGGTTTGTCATTCGTGGTGCGTCGAAGGCCAATAGCACCAAGGCGACGGTTTTGAACCGCGCGGACGCGGACGCCTATGAGGCTGCCGACGTCTATGGCAACTCGGTCAACGGCAGCACCCTTGCCTATTTCGGAAATCAAAGGGTGCTTCTGTCAGGCGCACACGAGTCGCATATGTATGTCCATATGCTGACGCCGCGCGACCCCGGATACGACACCGCAATCCGTGCCAAAGAAGTGCTGGGCGAAAACTGGGAAGAGATTACCCGGACGGGTATCCGGTCCTGCAACTGACGCCTCTGGCGGTGACGGCTGGTTCGTAAACTGATCCGAAACGCATCCCATTCCGTAATCATCTTCATAAAGGAGGTGGTTCTATGAGGTTTCCCGCATCTTTTCTGCTGGGCTTGGCGCTGATGCTAACCCCTGCCGGCGCGCAGGATCAAAGCATCGAGGATGTGATCGCGTCCCAGATCGACGCGTTCGAGGCGCAAGATACAAGTCGCGCGTTCTCTTATGCTTCGCCCAACATTCAACAGCTTTTTGGCTCGCCCGAGGCGTTCGGCGCCATGGTGCAGAACGGCTATCCCATGGTGCAAAACCCGGCCGAGGTCGAATATGTCGATCAGATCATGAATGACGGCTACACGCTTCAGCGTCTGCGCATACAGGATCAGTCCGGACAAGATCATTGGTTCGCATACGAAATGATCGCGATTGATGGAGATTGGCGGATAAACGGCGTGTATCGGATCGAACCAATCGGGCTGAGCGCCTGAGCTTTGGTGCACACTCGCCAAACGAGAGTTCACAACATTCTCCAGAATTCTCTTGCTATGCTGCCCCAATGGTCTATCCGAGTTGCCTGACACCACGTAAGCAGGCCCATGACAGAGCATTCAAGTATTCCACTTCCGAACGATCAAGACCTTACAGCCCGCAATTGGGTCAGAACACTGGCCAAGTATCGCGAACCCAGCACTGGACGCAGCACGTTCGAACTGGTCGTCAGCGCGGTGCCGTTCCTGCTTCTTTGGGCGCTTGCGTGGTATTGTCTGTCGATCAACCCGTGGATTAGCCTTGCCATTGCGCTGTTCAACGCGGCCTTCCTGTTGCGCTTGTTCGCGATCCAGCATGATTGCGGCCATGGCTCGGTTTTTAAAAGCCGGACTGTCAGCGACTGGGTGGGCCGGGTTATCGGGGTTGTCACGCTGACGCCATATGACGTTTGGAAACGCACCCATTCGATCCACCATAACTCGGCCGGCAATCTGGGCAAGCGTGGGATCGGGGACATCATGACCCTGACTGTGACGGAATACAACGCGCTGTCACCGCTGCGAAAATTCCAGTACCGGATCTATCGCAACCCGATCACGTTATTTGGCTTTGCCCCCGGATATCTGTTCCTGCTGCAAAACCGCCTGCCCTTCGGGTTGATGAACGCTGCAAAGTACTGGGTCAGCGCCATGGGAACAAACGTGGTCATCATCGCCGCGCTTGTGTTGATCTGGTATTTTGGAGGGCTGATGCCCGTATTGCTGATCTTCCTACCGACCACCTTGCTGGCGGCCACGGCTGGTATGTGGTTGTTCTATATCCAGCACCAGTTCGAAGAGACACACTGGAATGTCGAGGAAGACTGGCAGCTGCATGATTCAGCACTGCATGGCAGCTCGCATTATGTGATGCCTGCCATCCTGCAATGGTTCAGTGCCAATATCGGGATCCACCACGTACATCACCTGCACAGCCGGATCCCGTTCTATCGCCTGACCGAAGTGCTGAAAGATCACGAGTATCTGTCGACCGTCAACCGGATGACGATCCGTGAAAGTCTAGCCAGCGTGCGGCTGCACCTGTGGGACGAGGAAAGCAGGAAGCTGCTGTCCTTCGCGCAAGCGCAGCGGCTTTACGGATAAAGCGCTTAAATCCCGCTTGGGACGCTGAACAGAACCCATCCGTCGATGCGCGCGACCTCGACGCCGCCGGTGTCGGCTTGGAACACACCCAGACCTTCATAGTCTTCCGGGCAGCCGACAAGATCAGCGGTGTGATCCAGATAATTCACTGTCAGCTCGTTCTCGCCCAGCTTCTCGCATTCATCCGCGGGATTGCGATAGCCACCCATCAGCGGCAGGTCGGTGACATTGGTCGTGGGTGTGGTGGTCGGGTTCGTCACCTCGCACCCAGCCAGAAGGCCAACCAAAGCGACAGGTACGATCATGGGGGCAAAGGGTTTCATCACTGCTCTCCTCCTATTTTTGGGAATTATAGCACAAGTGGCATGGATCGGGTGAGGTTTTCACCAGAACACGAAAAAAGGGCGCGGAAATGCCGCGCCCTTATCGATTTGTTTGCCAGCGTTTAGGCGTCTTGCAGTGGCTTCACCGTGATCTCGCGTTCGCCGCGGATTTTCATTGCGCGGGCAGCAGCGTGGCTGCCTGCCAGCGTGGTGAAATATGGGATCTTGTCCATCAGGGCGACATTTCGCATTTCGCGGCTGTCATTGACGGACTGCGTGCCCTCGGTCGTGTTCATGACCAGATGCACCTCGCCGTCTTTCATGATGTCGATGATCATACGGCCCGGTTCATAGGCCTTGGCAACCACATCAGCCTCGACCCCGTTTTCAGCCAAGAACTTGGCGGTGCCCGAGGTGGCGATGATACGGAAACCTTGTTCAGCCAGAAGCTGTGCAGTTTCGATCAACTGGTTGGTCTTGTCGCCATCCTTGATCGACAGGAACACGGTGCCTTCGGTGGGCAGCATAGTGCCAGCGCCCAGCTGTGCCTTCAGGAAGGCCATGGCAAAGTCCTTGTCAGCGCCCATAACCTCGCCGGTCGAACGCATTTCCGGGCCAAGGATTGTGTCCACACCCGGGAAACGGGCGAAGGGCAGAACAGCCTCTTTCACCGCGTAGGTGTCGATTTCCGGGTTGACCAGATCGAAGGCGTCCAGCTTCTCGCCCGCCATGACGCGCGCCGCAATGGATGCGATGGGTGATAGAACGGCCTTGGCCACGAAAGGTACCGTGCGCGAGGCGCGGGGGTTCACTTCGATCAGATAGATCTCACCGTCTTTTACGGCGAACTGGACGTTCATCAACCCGACCACGTTCAGGGCCAATGCCAACGCGTGCGATTGGCGGCGCAGCTCGGCGATGATCTCGTCCGACAGGCTGTAAGGCGGCAAGGAACAGCCCGAATCGCCCGAGTGAACGCCAGCTTCCTCAATGTGCTGCATGATGCCTGCAACGTGGACGGTTTCGCCGTCACACAGCGCGTCCACGTCAACCTCGATCGCGCCCGCCAGATAGCTGTCCAGCAGAACCGGGCTATCGCCCGAAACGACAACAGCTTCAGCGATATAGCGCTTCAACTGGCCCATATCGCGTACGATCTCCATCGCGCGGCCACCCAGAACGTAAGACGGGCGGATCACCAGCGGGAAACCGATCTCTTCTGCAATTTCAAGCGCTTGTTCGTCGGTCGAGGCGATGCCGTTTTTCGGCTGTTTCAGGCCCAGCTTGTTGACCAGATCCTGGAACCGCTCGCGGTCTTCGGCAAGGTCGATGGCGTCGGGCGTGGTGCCCAGGATCGGAATGCCCTCGGCCTCCAGCGCATTGGCCAGCTTCAGAGGCGTCTGCCCACCGAACTGAACGATAACGCCGTGCAGCGTGCCGTTTTCCAGCTCTTTCGACAGGATTTCCATCACGTGCTCGAAGGTCAGCGGCTCGAAATACAGACGGTCCGAGGTGTCATAGTCAGTCGACACAGTTTCGGGGTTACAGTTGACCATGATGGTCTCGTAACCCGCGTCCGTCAGCGCGAAACAGGCGTGGCAGCAGCAGTAATCAAACTCGATCCCCTGCCCGATCCGGTTCGGACCACCGCCCAGAATGACGACCTTTTTGCGATCCGAAGGACGCGCTTCGCATTCAACCTCGCCCATCATCGGGGCTTCATAGGTCGAATACATATAAGGCGTTTGCGCCTCGAACTCGGCGGCGCAGGTGTCGATCCGTTTGAACACGGCGTTCACGCCTGCATTCCGGCGCACGGCGCGCACGTCTTTTTCGGTGCGGCCCGACAGAGTCGCCAGACGGGCATCGGTAAAGCCCAGCATCTTCAGCTTGCGCAAACCGGCTTCGTCTTGCGGCAGACCGTTTTCACGAACCACGGCTTCGGCGTCCACGATCTCGCGGATGCGATCAAGGAACCACGGATCAAACGAGGTCACGCGCTGGATGTCCGCATTCGACATGCCAAAGCGCATGGCTTGCGCGATTTTCAGGATGCGGTCGGGGCGCTGTTCCGAGATGGCTTTGACGATGGCGGCCTCTTCCGGGGCGCCTTCGATCTCGATCTCGTCAAAACCGGTCAGGCCAGTTTCCATCGACGCCAAGGCCTTTTGCAGGCTTTCATGGATGGTGCGGCCGATCGACATGACCTCGCCCACCGATTTCATCGCGGTGGTCAGCTCGGGCTTGGCGCCGGGGAACTTTTCGAAGGCAAAGCGTGGGATCTTAGTGACGACATAGTCGATGGTCGGCTCGAAGCTGGCGGGCGTGACCTTGGTGATGTCGTTATCCAATTCGTCCAGCGTATAACCAACGGCCAGTTTCGCGGCGATCTTGGCGATCGGGAAACCGGTGGCTTTCGACGCCAGCGCGGACGAGCGCGACACGCGCGGGTTCATTTCGATGACCACCATCCGGCCATCTTCCGGATTCACGGCCCACTGTACGTTCGAGCCACCAGTTTCCACACCGATCTCACGCAGGACGTTGATCGAGTGCGTGCGCATCAGCTGGTATTCTTTGTCGGTCAGCGTCAGCGCGGGTGCGACGGTGATCGAGTCGCCCGTGTGCACGCCCATCGGGTCCACGTTTTCGATGGAGCAAACGATGATGGCATTGTCGGCAGTGTCGCGCACCACCTCCATCTCGTATTCCTTCCAGCCAAGCAGGCTTTCATCCACAAGGATCTGGTTCACCGGCGAGGCATCCATACCGGTGCGGCAGTAGTGTTCGTATTCCTCGCGGTTATACGCCACACCACCACCGGTGCCGCCCAAGGTAAAGGCAGGGCGGATAATCGCGGGCAAACCGATTTCATCCAGTGTTTCCAGCGCCATCTTTACACCAGCATCCAGATCAGCGTGACCCTTTTCGTTGGTCGGGGCTGTCACGATGGTCGCGCGGGGGTTTTCGATGCCCAGACGGTCCATCGCTTCGCGGAACAGTTTGCGGTCTTCAGCCATTTCAATGGCGTCGCGCTTGGCGCCGATCAGCTCGACGTTGAACTTATCCAGAACCCCCAGATCATCCAGTTCCAGTGCTGTGTTCAGACCGGTCTGACCGCCCATGGTGGGCAGAAGCGCATCGGGGCGCTCTTTTTCGATGATCTTGGCAACAACGTCGGCAGTGATCGGTTCGATATAGGTCGCATCGGCCAGACCCGGATCGGTCATGATCGTCGCCGGGTTCGAGTTCACCAGAATAACGCGGTAACCTTCTTCGCGCAGCGCCTTACAAGCTTGTGCACCGGAATAGTCAAATTCACAGGCCTGCCCAATGATAATGGGCCCCGCGCCGATGATCATGATCGAGTTGATATCGGTTCTTTTCGGCATGGTAACCCCCATCGGCAGACTGGACACGCGCGAGAATCCCAACCGCACGCAAATTGTCGTGGGTTATAGACACCAGAGGGGTTTCTGCAAGCCCTCATTGCGCGGAACCTGACTTTGTCGCGGGTTCAGGCTGGATTCTCTTGTATCACGCGTCGATGGCCGAGAAAACTGCACGTTGTAGGGGCTCTTTTGCGCCATTGGTGTTGCTGCGCCTTGACTTTGTCCGCCAAGGCAGGTGTATCGGCCCGAGATTATAGAACCGCTCGTGGGAGCCTGACATGCACGCCTATCGCAGCCACACTTGTGCTGAACTGAACAAATCCAATGTCGGTGAGACCGTCCGCCTTTCGGGCTGGGTCCATCGGGTCCGCGATCATGGCGGCATCCTGTTCATCGACCTGCGCGACCATTATGGCGTGACGCAGGTTCTGTGTGATCCCGACAGCCCGGTCTTTGCCGAGATGGAGAAGGTCCGCTCGGAATGGTGTATCCGCATCGACGGCAACGTCAAAGCGCGTGATGCCGAACTGGTGAACGACAAGATCCCGACCGGCGAGGTCGAGGTTTTCGTCCGCGATCTGGAAATTCTGGGCGACGCCGGCGAGCTGCCGCTGATCGTTTTCGGCGATCAGGAATACCCAGAAGAGACCCGCCTGAAGTACCGCTTCTTGGATCTGCGCCGTGAGGTGATGCAGGAAAACATGAAGCTGCGCTCGGACGTTGTGGCGTCGATGCGCAAGCGGATGTGGGACGCGGATTTCCGCGAATACCAAACACCGATCATCACAGCCTCGTCGCCTGAAGGTGCCCGTGACTTCCTGGTGCCGTCGCGTCTGCATCCGGGCAAGTTTTATGCTCTGCCTCAAGCCCCTCAGCAGTTCAAACAGCTGATGATGGTTGCTGGCTTCGACAAGTACTTCCAGATCGCACCGTGCTTCCGCGACGAAGATCCGCGCGCTGACCGCTCGCCCACTGATTTCTATCAGCTGGACATGGAGATGTCCTTTGTCGAGCAGCAAGACGTGTTCGACACGATCGAGCCGGTTTTGAAAGGTGTGTTCGAAGAATTTGGCGGTGGCCGCAAAGTTGATCAGGACTGGCCGCAGATTTCCTATAAAGACGCAGCGCTGTGGTACGGCACCGACAAGCCGGACCTGCGCAACCCGATCAAAATGCAGATCGTTTCGGATCACTTCCGCGGCTCGGGCTTTGCAATCTTTGCGAAACTGCTGGAAAACGAAGGCACCGAGATCCGTGCGATCCCGGCCCCGAAAGGCGGCTCGCGCAAGTTCTGTGACCGGATGAACAAATTCGCCCAGCAAGAAGGGCTGCCCGGCATGGGTTACATCTTCTGGCGCGAAAAGACCGCCGATGGTGTGGCGCAAGAGTTGGGCATCACCGTCAAAGAAGCCCAAGCCAAACTGAAATCCGGCGAGGTCGAAGGCGGTATGGAAGCCGCCGGTCCGCTAGCCAAGAACATTGGTCCCGAACGCACCGAAGCCATCCGCCAGCAACTGGGTCTGGGCGTGGGTGACGCCGCCTTCTTCCTAGGCGGCAAACCGAAAGCGTTCGAGGCCGTCGCAGGCCGTGCCCGCGCCGTCATCGGTGACGAACTAGGCCTGACCGACAAAGACCGCTTTGCGTTCGCTTGGATCGTGGATTTCCCGATCTATGAAGCCGACGAAGAAACCGGCAAGATCGACTTTGAACACAACCCGTTCTCGATGCCGCAAGGCGGGATGGAGGCGCTGTCGGGCGATCCTTTGGACGTTCTGGGCTATCAGTACGACTTGGCCTGTAACGGCTATGAACTGGTGTCGGGTGCGATCCGGAACCACAAGCCGGAAATCATGTTCAAGGCGTTTGAACTGGCGGGTTACGGCAAGGATGAGGTCGAGAAACGTTTCGGTGCCTTGGTCAACGCTTTCCAATATGGCGCACCGCCCCACGGTGGTTGTGCCGCTGGTGTCGACCGCATCGTGATGCTGCTGGCCGATCAGGAAAACATCCGCGAAGTGATGATGTTCCCGATGAACCAGCGCGCCGAAGACCTGATGATGAACGCGCCAAGCGAGCCAATGAACGAACAGCTGCGCGAACTGCACCTGCGGGTCATTCCGCAAGAGTGATTTGACCACTGTCATCGCATAACAATAATTCCCCTGGCATAAACTGACTTGCCCGCACATCTTTGACGGGCAAGTCTGGTGCCAGGAGAAATTTATGTCATTTGACTCAATCGTTGCACAAAACCGATTTGGCTTCGGGCCGCGGCCAGGTCTGCCTGCGCCGACATCCGTCGCGGAAATGCTGGGCAAGCTGCGCGGCCCGGATGTGCAAGCGGATCGCTTCCCCATAGCAAGCTTTCTGGACGTCTATGGCGACGTGCAAGAAATCCAACAGATGACCAAGGACGTGGTTAGAACGCGTCGAAAGGGTGGGCCAGAGTTCGACGTTGCGAAAGCCGCCCGCAAGGATAAATACCAGTATATGAACCGGCAACGCGATCGGTGGTTTCTGGCCGCAGTGAACCGCTGTGCCACTGCTGAAGACGCGTTTCGTGAACGGCTAGTGCGGTTCTGGACCGACCATTTCACCGTTGTCGGCAAAGGACCCAGCTTCAAAAGCCTCGCCTCGACCTTCCCCGAGGATGTCGTGCGCCCGCATGTAAACGGTCGCTTTGCCGATATGCTGCGCGCCAGCAGCACCCATCCGGTGATGCTGCACTATTTGGATCAGTTTGCCTCGGCCGGGGAAGGCAGCAAGCAAGCGATGCAGGGCAAACGCAGCCTGAACGAAAACCTCGCACGCGAGATCCTTGAACTGCACACATTAGGTGTAGACGGCGCTTACACTCAGGACGATGTGCGCGCCTTTGCAAACCTTTTGGCAGGTTTCTCGCTTGGGAAAGATGGTCGATATAATTTCCGCCCTGGGAAAGGCAATCCCGGGCCCGAAACGGTTTTGGGCAAACCCTATGGCCGACAAAAACCACGCGTCGAAGATATATTTGAAGCGCTGGACGACATCGCGCGCCACCCGGACACAGCGCGCTATATCGCAACGAAATTGGCCTCGCATTTTGTGTCGGACGCGCCTGACCCGGACTTGGTCGACGCGCTGGCGGTTAGCTTTACGGAAAGCGATGGCGATCTGATGGCCTTGTACGAGACCTTGCTGAACCATCCCGCCGCTTGGGTATCCGCACAGATGAAGGTGAAGCAACCGTTTGACTTCGTGGTCTCTGCGGTACGCGCGATGGGCATTCCAGCGGACACGCTAAGCGCCATGAAACGGAAAGAGCGTAATCTGCTGTTCTACGCGCCCCTGAAACTGATGGGCCAACCTTGGGAAAGCCCGGGCGGGCCAGATGGCTGGCCGGAAGACGCCGCGCATTGGATCACGCCGCAGGGCTTGGCGGCGCGCATTCAGTGGGCGGTCTCGGCCCCGTCATCCCTTGATGCCCCGCTGCCCGATCCTCGCGATCTGGTGCAAACGGCCTTGGACGGTCGCGCTACCGAGACAACCCAGTTTGCCGCCCGCGCGGCTGAAACGCGATGGGAAGGGGTCGGAATCATCCTGTCCTCGCCCGAGTTTCAACGTCGCTGAGAAGGAGAGACACCATGACAAAACACACATCCCTTTCCCGGCGCGGTTTTCTGAAGAACGCAGGCATTCTGGGCTGTTCGCTGGCTGCAAGCCCATTGGTTACACCGGTCAGCTTGGCCGCCACTCCTGGCGATCACCGGCTGGTGGTGATCGTGTTGCGCGGCGGCATGGACGGGCTGGACCTTGTGCGCCCGGTGGGTGATCCGCTGTTCGCAAGCCTTCGACCGGACCTGTCCACAGCCGAACCAAAGCTTCCGCTGAACGATTTTTACGCGCTGCACCCGGCGGCAGACAAGCTGCATGGTTTGTGGCGCGCCGGAGAGCTGGCCTTTGGGCAGGCCGTTTCCACCCCCTATCGCGACAAGCGCAGCCATTTTGACGGGCAGGATATCCTGGAAGCGGGCGTTGATATGGGCGGGGCCATCCGCGATGGCTGGCTGAACCGCTTGGTGCATACCATGCCTGATGCACAGTTGCGAACCGCCTTTGCGGTGGGACGCGAAGATCTTCTGATTCTCAGCGGGCGCGCAGAAACGTCGGGCTGGTCGCCAGATGTGACACTATCCTTGTCCGAGGCTACGCGCGTTCTGATGTCAAAGGTGCATGAGGGCGATCCGTTGTTCTCGTCCGCGTTGGACGAGGCGATTGATCTGGCTGATGTGCTGCGTCCGGACCTTCTGTTAGAGGCGGATGACACCGCAGGCGATCCCGCCAAGATGATGTCCGAGGCGATGGAAATGGCGAAAGAACACGGCAGCACGACCGGTATCGCATCCTTCACCGCCGATATGCTGAAACAGGACACGCGAATCGCGTCGTTTTCAATCGGCGGTTGGGATACGCATGTGGGGCAAGCGCGGAACTTCAAACAGGCGCTCATGAAGCTGCAAGACGCGATCATGACCTTGAAGACCGAGCTGGGGCCAGTCTGGGGCAAAACCACTGTGCTGGCCATGACCGAATTCGGGCGTACCGTGCGTCAGAACGGCAGCAAAGGCACCGATCACGGCACCGGCGGCACGGTCGTGATGGCCGGTGGCGCAGTGCGCGGCGGTGCGATCTATGGCGACTGGCCGGGTCTGGCGGAAGAGAATTTGTACAAACGCCGCGACCTGATGCCCACGGCCGACATCCGCCTTTATGCAGCTGCGGCAATGCAGGGCCTGTTCAGCGCTGCCCCGACCGATATTGAAAGTACTATCTTCCCAGGGTTGGACCTGTCACCGGGGATGCCGGGCATCATCGCCTGACAAAGGAATAGGGCGCGCTTTGAAAAGCGCGCCCGATACTCATAACAACAGAACGATACAATAGAGTTAGGGTTAACCTGCCAAGGGCTGCATTTCGATGACTGCACCCGCTGCATCGCTCACCGGTGCATTGGGTTCGACCACCGCAAGAACAACTGCTGTTACCATCATAACTGCGCCCGAAATTAGTACGGTCCAGTCAATCACGGCATTTCCCAGTTCTTCATCTGCAAACTTCTTGATCAGATCTTTCACGATATCAACCTCGCAAATTGATTGTTCTACCCTTCCTCAGTTTCCAATCTGCACCCGAAAGAAGGCGGAAATGAGGAACGCCAAAGTCCATTTCGTGCCGTGTGCTTTTAGAATAAGGCGCTAAAGGGGGCGGCGTTCCCTCAACCGGTCTTCAACCAAATGGGTGACATGGGCCATTTCGGTCCCCGTCGCGCGGCCTGCATCCCGCGATGCGGCAAGGCGTTTGGCGGCAGCTGCAAGGGGACCGTCATGCGCGGCCATCGCAAGCCCGCCAAGAAACTGAGCCACATAATCCTGCGTTGCCCCATCATCGCCATCGCGCATGATCTGCGCCAGATGGGACAGGTCATCCTGCAACGCCAATGCATCAGGTGCGACCATCTCATTCGGGAAAGGACGCGGGCTGACCGGCCCCTCTTGTGGTGGCAGGATCGTCAGAATGGTCTGCTGAAATTCGGCAAGGCTTTCGACGGGCTTTGCAAGGAATCCGTCTGCCCCGGCTTCCAGCGCGGCATCACGCGTTCCGGAATCGCCACTCATCCCCAGAATGACAGGCACACGGATGGCATCGCCCGACACCTCTTTAATCAGCTCTGCCCCAGATCCATCAGGCAGTCCCATGTCAATGATCAAAACCGTTGGCCGACACACCCGCAAATGCCGATGCGCCGCGGCAAGATTATCCGCCCGCCGTATCCGCGCGCCCGAGCGTAGGCACAAAAGGCGGATCGCCTCGGACGCGAAGCGGCTGTCTTCTACCACCAAAACGGTCATCCCGTTCAAGGGGCGATCGGGGGTTGGGGGCTGGGCTATCATGAAGTTTTCCAGATCATCGCTCATCTTCATGCTCCTTTCGCCTCCCACCTTTGCGCAAATCTGACTAACAACTGGTTAAGCGATGAAACGCAGCGGCAGTCCCGGCCTGTGGCACAGTGCCGCTTGCCCTGAAGGGAGCGCTTATGCATAAGCAGCACAGCATTTGAATTGGGAGAGACAAGATGATTGGACGCCTGAACCACGTAGCCATCGCCGTACCAGACCTGGAAGCCGCTGCCGCGCAGTACCGTGACACGCTGGGCGCAAAGGTTAACGCGCCGCAGGACGAGCCCGAACACGGTGTAACTGTCGTGTTCATCGAACTTCCCAACACCAAGATCGAGCTGCTTTACCCACTGGGTGATAACTCGCCCATTGCTGGGTTTCTGGAAAAGAACCCGTCGGGCGGCATTCACCACATTTGCTATGAAGTCGACGACATCCTTGCCGCGCGTGACCAGTTGCAGGCCTCAGGTGCACGCGTTCTGGGCACGGGCGAACCGAAGATCGGCGCGCACGGCAAGCCGGTTCTGTTTCTGCACCCGAAAGACTTCACCGGCACTCTGGTCGAGCTGGAACAAGTCTGATGTCCATCACAGCGGCAATCGTTCTTTATGTGGTGATCTGGTTCTTGACCATGTTCGTGGTCCTGCCAATCCGTTTGCGTACCCAAGGCGACGAGGGCGAGATCGTGCCCGGCACCCATGCGGGCGCGCCCGCTAACTTCAAACTGGGACGCACGCTGTTGATTGTGACCATCGCGGGCACGGTCGTCTGGGCGATCATCGCAGGGATCATCATCTCGGGCTGGATTGGAATCGAGGATATCGACTGGTTCAACAGGTATGACGATGTAAGTGGATAGGCCATAACCGCCTATCCCATAACCGTGATCGGACAAGATCGTCTTATGGTCAACGCGCGCGGTGTGGGTTCGCAACGCGTTGCAGCATTTTGCGCCGCTCGCTTTGGATCGACCAGCGGAATAAGCCAAACGACTTTCGCCGACTGTTGACAAACAGTCGATCCCAAGCCCCGTCGACCAAGTAAAGACGCTTTTGCCCGGATGCGTCATTGCCAACCACTAGATTATCAAGATGCAAATCATTGACCACAAAGTGGAAGGCCTCGACTTCGTCAAAGAACACGTGGATCATCCGCTTAAGTGCGTCGTTCAGGCCATTTTCCAACGCATAAGTTCGTAATGTGGGGGCAAGATCTTCCGTATCAGTGCGGATCTTTTCGGCCACAAAACCAAGCCCTTTGTTGCTACGCACCCAGCCATAAAACATGGGAAGAAATCCCGGATGCCCCTGATCGCGGCTCAGCGCAATAAAGGCGGCCTCGTATTCCAAGAACGTCTCGTACATGGGCCCATAACGGCGTTTATTTGGACGTAACCAGGCCAAGGCTTCTTTGATTGACGACCTTTCAGGCGAGGGCTTGACGATCTTCACCAGAAGGTTGTCAAAATCTGGATGCGCATAGACAAGACGAGACCTTCCCTCGGCAAGCAAATCCTCATCGGAGATGATCACATCAGCAGGATAGAGCATCGACTTTCCTTTCAGTGCCTCTTGACGATCAGCATTACCATAGAACACTTAGCAGTACAGTGACCTCCCACTACCGCCCCGCCAGCCTATGGAACATGTGCGTAAAGCTCGCAGCGCCCAAAATCGGGATCAAAAGGTTCACCAGCGGGATCGAAAGCGGCACCGCCATCAAGCATCCAGCAAACCAGATCTGTGCGTTATGCCGACGACGCAGTGCGTGGGCATCGGCGCGCGGCAATCGACGCATGGCGGCCAATGTGAAGTATTCGCGCCCCAGAAGATATCCGTTCACCGCATAGAACAGGATTGGGGCCAACGGGCCGACGAAGAAAAACAGGATCAGGGCGATTAGGTTCACGCCGACAATCACACCAAAAAAGCCAAGGCTTTCACGGATGTCCGTCAGAATCGAGGTTTCAGCGTTGGGCGGCAGGTGGGGATAGTGCTTTGCCTCGACCGCGTCGGCGACCTCGTCCAGAAACAGGCCGGTAAACGCGCCCGCGACGGGCACCATCAGGATGACCGACAGCACCAGCATCAACAGAACCGACGCCCAAAGCGCCAACCCGTTGACCCACGAGATCTCGCCCACGAATGGCAGCGACAGGGTGTCGGGGACCAGAAAGCCCACCAGCCACGTCATCGCGATGGTGATCGCTGCCAGAAGGCCGACGGTCAGGCCCAAGCCCTTCAAAAGGACGTTGCGAAAGCGCGGGTCGCTAAGTTGCGAAAGCGCGCGGAAGAAGTCGTCAAAGATCATTCGGAAATCCAAGTTGTGATGGCGTCCAGATCCGGACGCGGGCGTTCGGGCGGGGCAGTGGTTTCGGTTCCGATATGGATGATGCCCGCAACGCTTTCGTGACTGTCCACGCCGAAGGCTTCGCGGGTGAAGTCCGCGTCAAAGCTGGCCCAACCCGACAACCAGTTCGCTCCCCAGCCCGAGGCTAAGGCGGCATTCAGCAGCGCCAGACATGCCGCCCCGGCAGAGTAAGTTTGCTCGATCGCAGGTACCTTTTCGCTGTCAACAGGGCTTTCCAAGACGACAACGGCCAAGGGGCTGCGGCCATAGGCCAGCTGCTCTTTCTCGATCTTCGTGGGATCAAGACCCAGTGCCAAACCACGTTCCGCAACCAGCGCATGGGCGCGCGTCAGGGCAGGTTTTTCCAGCACGACAAAGCGCCAAGGCTCTAGCTTGCCGTGATCTGGCGTGCGGGCAGCAGCGGTCAGAATGGTGCTCAGTGTGTCGCGATCCGGTCCGGGGCTGGTCAGGGTTTTCGCCGGACGAGATCGGCGCGTCAAAAGGAAATCAAGGGCCGCTTGGTTACGTTCAGGCATGTGTTGTCCTTGGTAGAAGCAATGTCTTGCTTGGCCGCAAACCGCGGCTGGCTTGAAGGGTATGTCGGGGCTGATTGCCCGAAGGTCAAGATGTTAAGCTACTTTACATCAAAGAAAGCTGCCAGATCGGACAGTTGATCCGAAAAGAACGCCTGCGCTCGGGTGTTAGGCTGACGGATCGCAAACGCCTCGGCCAACGGATCGGGCGCGTGAATGTCGGTTCCCGACATCTCTTCCAGCACGGCGTGGCCGCAAAAGGGAACGTAGACCTCGGAATATCCGCCTTCATGCGCCATCATCACGCGCCCGTCGCAGATATCGTCGGCCAGCTCCATAACCATGCGGGTCATCTGGCGGAACGTGTCGGCAGTGGCGAGCATACAGGACAGCGGGTCGATCACAGCGGCATCATAGCCATTGGCCACCACGATCACCTCAGGTTCATGGGCGCGGATGGCGGGCAGGATGATACGTTCCATCGCTTCAATATAGGTCGCGTGCCCCGCACCGGGTGGCAGAGGCAGGTTCATATTGGCCCCAACCCCTTTGCCTTCCCCGCATACATCAGCGTCGCCCGTATCCAGCGGATAATTGCGTTCCTGATGGATCGAGATAGTCAGAACATCAGGATCCTCGATGAACACGGCCTCGGTCCCGTTGCCGTGATGCACGTCCCAATCCAGCACTACAAAGCGCTTGGCCAAGCCCTTGGCCTGCGCGTTCCTGATCGCGATGGCAAGGTTTGCCAACAAGCAGAACCCGTTCGGAAAGTCCGGCAGGCAGTGATGGCCAGGCGGACGGGACAGGGCATATGCGTTATCGAGCTCTCCGCGCAGGACCGCCTCCAACGCGGCAACGGACAGGCCCGTCGACAGGGCCGCAATCTCGTACCCGCCTTGACCGAAGGGGGTGCGCAGGCCCAGCTCTCCTCCGCCTGCGTCCGAAGCTTGCTTGAACTCGGATAAGAAGGATGCAGGGTGAACACGGGCAAGGGTTTCGACATCGGCTGCAGGTGCCGTGCGCAGATCAAGCGCGCCAGACAGGCCGGTCACATCCATCAGGTTCTTCAGCCGCCGTTTCGTCTCGGGGCTTTCCGGCAGGCCACCCGCGGCCAAGGGCTGTACCAGCCCGCCCACGGGCAAGGTGCCCGCATAGTTGCCACCCGAATGCCAAAAGCACTTCTCGTCCCAGAAAAACCCTGTCTTGCGCATGCCGCTCTCCTTATTTGCCAGCACAGTGACCCAGAGCCCTTGCGTCGTCCAGCCCTGCGCTGGGTTGAACCGTTGGAACCACCAAAAGAAATCGCACCTTGAACTAGTCCAAGGCGCGACATCAAAAAAATAAGGTGTTTCAGATCAACGAGTGATCAGTTGCCCGCGCGCGGGATCGACGAGGTGGCATAATCGCCATCATCGCCGTCATAGGGTGTATTGCCCAACGGGTCGTGCCCAAAACGGTTAGAACCGTCTGTTCCTTTCGATGCCCACCAAACGATCAGCACAATGATACCGATCAGCGGGACCAATATCAGCAGATACCACCAGCCACTGCGATCACAGTCATGCAGACGACGCACTGCCACAGCCAAGGCCGGCAAAAGTGTCGCCAGTGAGAACAAGCTGCTGAGAGGGGACAAGGTTTGAGACCCAAACAACATGACGTCAACGATCGTTAACCCAATCGAGGCGATGAGTAAAAAGAGGGAAAACCACCAAAACTCAGACCGCGAAGCGCGGCCAGAAAAGGTTACGTATTTCTGAAAGCAGGTTCTAACTGATGTTTGAAAATCCATCTGGACTATTCCTTGTTACGTTCGGGTTACTTGCGCCCAATTCGCGGCTCTTCGCCCGCTTTGATACGCGCGATGTTTGCGCGGTGACGGTGGAAAATCAAGGCTCCTAATGCAACCGAGATAAGAACAAGGCTGTTCCATCCGAAGGCAAGCGCAACAAACGGCGACAGTGCGGCCGCAACCAGAGCAGCAAGCGAGGACATACGGAAGACCAGCGCGGTAACCAGCCATGTCGCGCAAGCGGCCAGCCCCAGCGGGAAGGCCAGCGCCAGCATAGTCCCCAACCAAGTGGCAACACCTTTACCACCCTTGAAGCCCAGAAACACCGGGAAGCAATGGCCAAGGAATGCCATGAAGCCCGCCAGTTGTGCGGCGTCTTCAGCGAACAATGCACGGGCCAGTAAAACGGCGGCCCCGCCTTTGCCAGCGTCTCCGATCAAGGTCAGGAACGCGGCGACTTTGTTGCCGGTCCTCAAAACGTTGGTCGCCCCGATATTGCCCGAGCCGATCTGGCGCAAATCGCCCAGCCCAAACAGCCGCGCCATCACGATGCCAAAGGGGATCGAACCCAGCAAATAGCCTGCAACAGCTACAAGGATCAAAAGCGGGAATGAGGTCACCAAATCAGGCATCATCGCCTCCATACACGCGCTCGCCTGCAACCCATGTTCCCAGCACTTTGCCCTCCATCCGTGCGCCATCAAACGGCGTGTTTTTGGATTTCGAGTTCAGCTTGAAACGGTCCAACACGAAGGGTGCGTCCGGATCGAACAGGACCAGATCTGCAGGGGCCCCGACCGACAGCTCTCCGCCCGGCAGATTAAACCGGCGGGCGGGGTTTAGCGACAAAGCGCGCCAGAGCGTCGGCAGGTCGATTAGATCCGCATGAACCAAGCGCATGGCCGCGGGCAGCAGAGTTTCCAGAGCCACAGCGCCCGAGGCTGCCTCTTCAAATGGCAAGCGTTTGCTTTCCTCGTCCTGCGGCGTGTGCATCGAGGATATGATGTCGATCACGCCACGGGCCACCGCATCCACCATCGCCAGCCGATCGTCTTCACTGCGCAATGGCGGCTTCACCTTGAAGAAGGTGCGATAATCTCCAACGTCCAGTTCGTTCAGGGTCAGGTGGTGAATGTTCACCCCCGCGCTAACGTCTACGCCCGCGGCTTTGGCGCGTTCCAAGACCGGCAGAGATTTCGCGGTCGACAGGCTGTCGGCGTGATAGGCCACACCCGTCATCTCGGCCAATGCCAGATCGCGTTCCAGCCCCATCCGCTCGGCCTGTGGGCTGACGGCGGGCAAGCCACGCAAGGACGCAAACTTGCCCGAGGTCACAGCCGCGCCTTTCGACAGCTGCGGATCTTGCGGGTGGCCGATGATCAGCGCACGCAGCGAGCGAGCATAGGTCATGGCCCGGGAATAAACCTTGTTGTCGGTCACCACATGGTCGCAATCGGTGAAGGCCACGGCGCCCGCGTCCAGCATAAAGCCCATCTCGACCATCTCGCGGCCTTCGCGACCTTTGGTCAAAGCCCCCATCGAGTGAATGTTCACCGGAGCCACCTGCCCCGCGCGGCGGGTGACGAAAGCCAGAGTTTCGGGCGTGTCCACGGCAGGGGTTGTGTCGGGGCGGATGACCATGGTGGTGACCCCTCCTGCCGCCGCTGCACGCCCAGCAGTCTTGAAACTTTCCTTGTGACGCTCGCCCGGTTCACCAATCTTTACGCCGATATCGACGATACCGGGGGCAAGACATTTTCCGCCGCAATCGACGATCTCGCCAACCTCGCCAGCATTCACGCCAGTGATCAACCCACCCTCGATGGTCAGACTTCCAAGCGTATCCGTCTTGCTTTCCGGGTCGATCAGGCGGGCATTGGTGAAGGTTGTCATGGGTTCTCTCCTACCTGATTGCTGGTCTGGATATCGCGGATCATTCCGTACACGCGCGCGCCGTCTTCGATAAACAGAAAGCCATCTTGGTTCTGCATTCTTACATCCGTCGCAGATTGCCGCCGCCGATCCGTATCAAAATAGACCGAAGGTGCGGCTTCAAGTCCAAGTGTAAACGCCGTTGTGTTGTCAATCGGATAGCTTGCAAGCTTTCGCCGTTCAAACGGCATATTGGTCGCGACGAAAGCGCGCTGATTGGTCAACGTATAGTGCGTTCTGTATCTGCGGAGGGTTGGCCCCAAAAGGTTTTGATAGATCAGCTTCAAACCAAGCCCCGTGAAAATCAAACCAAACATCCAAATCAAACCACCAGATCTCGCTGCCACACTCATCCAACCCACCGAAAAAGCGACAAACGCAAATCCGAAAAGAACGGCAGAAAGCTTAACATCGGCCAAAACAAACTCGCGCCGAGGATGACCCTGCCAAATTATACGCTCACCTTCGATCAGGATGTCATCCCATGCCGAGGGGCCGCCATGCACTGTCATGCTCCACCCCGCGCCTGATTTATCGAGGCCTGCGTGGCTTTGGCGTCGGCCTGATATTTCAACATGTACTTATCGCCAGACAATGTGACCAACTGAGCAGCCGTGAAGATCACGTTTACCTTGTCGATCGAGGTCAACAGAATCGTGCGCCCATCTGGCCCAATCAAGCGGCGATTGGTCAGGTGCCATGTGAAGCCCAGCTGTTCCTTAGCGACATAAAGCCCGCGCACCCCGATGGCGGCGACCGATCCGACCACGCCAGTCCATGCATGCGGGTTGCCCATCGCAATCAGTGCGCCCGAGATCACGACCGCGCCCAGCGCGGCCAACATCAGATGCTCTTTCACATAAGTCGAAGAGTTGCCCGAGAAGCTCTCGATCAGCACCTCATTCGGCTCTAGATCAAGCGCTTGTTCAGACATACACGCCCTCGGTTCGGTTCTCGCGCTCCGCTTTCAGATTGCGGGCCAGAAGGTGCATTGCGGCCATGCGCACGGCAACGCCCATTTCGACCTGTTCCTGAATGACGGATCGGTTGATGTCGTCGGCAATGGTTCCGTCGATCTCGACCCCGCGGTTCATCGGGCCGGGGTGCATGACGATGGCGTCGTCTTTGGCATGGGCCAGTTTTTCAGCGTCCAAGCCATATCGGTGGTAATACTCGCGTTCGGACGGGATGAAGCCGCCATCCATACGTTCACGCTGAAGGCGCAGCATCATGACAACATCGGCGTCTTTCAGCCCTTCTTCCATGTCGTCAAAGACCTCGACCCCGAACTGGTCGATCTGGCTGGGCATCAGGGTCGGCGGTCCAACCAAGCGCACACGGTTCTCCATCTTGCCCAGAAGGATCAAGTTCGAGCGAGCCACACGACTATGCGCGATGTCGCCGCAGATCGCGATGGTCAGCCGGTGCAGGCGACCCTTTTCACGCCGGATGGTCAGCGCGTCCAAAAGCGCTTGCGTGGGGTGTTCGTGCTTGCCATCGCCCGCGTTCAAAACAGCGCAATTCACCTTTTCGGCCAGCAGGTTCACCGCGCCGGAATGCGGGTGACGCACGACCAGAAGATCCGGGTGCATCGCATTTAGCGTCAGCGCCGTATCAATCAGCGTTTCGCCTTTTTTGATCGACGACGCCTGCATCGCCATGTTCATCACATCCGCACCCAAACGCTTGCCGGCGATCTCGAAAGACGCCTGCGTGCGGGTGGAGTTCTCGAAGAACATGTTGATCTGGGTCAGCCCCGACAAAGCGTCGGAATGCTTAACAGACGAGCGGTTCATCTCGGCATAGCTGTCGGCAAGATCGAGAACGATTTTGATCTCTTCCGGGTGAAGCTGTTCGATCCCAAGAAGATGTCGTTGGCGGAATGTCATGCGGGCCTCCGTCCTGTGTTCCACGCGCTTATAGGGTTGAGGCGCGGTTTCGTCTATCCCTTGTGTTCGGACAAGGTCCAATCGTGAGGCGTTTACCTTCCCCTCGGCTGCACTTAGGCTGCGCACATGGAATCGGCACAAGACTGGCACAGCGCAAAGGCGCTTTTGGAATGGCAGATCGAGCTGGGCGCGGTGGATGCAATTTCCGACGCCCCGGTGGATCGCTATGCCTTGGCACCGTCCGAACCGAAACCCGCGCCCGAAGCCCGAAAATCCACGCCAGTCGAACTGCCGAAACGGACCGCTCCAACACCGCCGCCTGCTGAACCCAAGATCGACTATGTCGCGCTGGCCAAACAAGCCGCCGCAGGGGCGCAGGATCTGGACGGGCTAAAGGCCGCGATGAAAGCCTTTGATGGTTGCGAGCTGAAGAAAGGCGCGCGCAATACCGTGATCTCTGACGGGAACCCCGCCGCGCGTGTGATGATCATCGGCGAAGCGCCGGGCCGGGACGAGGATATCGAGGGGCGCCCCTTCGTAGGCCGCGCCGGGCAGCTTCTGGACAAAATGTTTGCAGCCATCGGCATGGGACGCGACGTGCCCCTGTCGAAAGACGCCGTTTACATCACCAACGTCATGCCGTGGCGACCGCCGCAAAACCGCGACCCAAGCCCCGAGGAAATGGCCATGATGGTCCCCTTCCTTGAGCGTCACGTGCAACTTGTCGCGCCCGAGCTGATCGTCTTGATGGGCAACACACCGTGTCAGGCCGTCCTTGGAAAGCGCGGCATCGCCCGGATGCGAGGCACATGGGGCAGTCAGTGGGGTAAGCCGATCATGCCCATGTTCCACCCCGAATATTTGCTGCGCAACCCCGCTGCAAAACGCGAGGCATGGGCGGACCTTCTGGAAATCCAAGCGAAACTGAACGAGGGCGCATAGCCCATTAAAACAGGCCCCACCATGTCCAAAGTCCCCGCAGACAACCAACGCGAATTTATCCCCGTCCGCATCGCGGTTCTGACCGTGTCAGACAGCCGATCAATGGATCAGGACCGCTCGGGCGATACACTGGTGAAACGACTGGAAGCGACAGGGCATCTGCTGGCTGACCGCAAGATCATCCGCGACGAACGCGGCGAGATTGCGGATCAACTGCGGGCGTGGTCCTTGGATCCCGAAATCGACGTCGTCATCTCGACGGGCGGCACGGGCCTGACAGGTCGCGATGTTACGGTTGAGGCGCATCGTGATGTCTATGAAAAGGAAATCGAGGCCTTTGCGACGGTCTTCACCATCGTCTCGATGAAGAAGATCGGCACCTCGGCGGTGCAAAGCCGCGCCACGGGCGGTGTCGCCAACGGCACCTATTTCTTTGCCCTGCCCGGCAGCCCCGGCGCGTGCAAGGACGCGTGGGATGAAATTCTGGTGCATCAACTGGATTATCGCCACCATCCTTGCAACTTTGTCGAAATTTTCCCGCGCTTGGACGAACATAAGCGACGGAAGTAACCGACTAACAGTTTTGATCCGTAAGGATCACTTGGGCCGCACCCTTCGAAACTGTGACCACACGCCGCTTGCCCCGGCTTGTGACGCGCGTCAGGATGGTAGCGGATGACACGGAGAGTTTTATGCGATTTCTGGGACGCAGCCTGATCGGGCTTTTCCTTCTGGCCGCCACAATCGGCCTGTTGGCGATGGCTGGATTGATGGTGCAATCGGCCTTTAAGGCGCGTGCGGAACGTGACAACGCCGCCCCATCCGGGCGCGAGCGGGTGTTTTCCGCCAATGTGGTCACGCTAAAGCCCGCGACGATCACCCCTGTCCTGTCATCCTTCGGGGAACTCGCCACGCGTCGTGGCTTGGACATCCGCGCCCGCGCTTCAGGCACAGTGGTCGAAATGTCAGACGCCTTCGTAAACGGCGGACAGGTCACGGAAGGTGCGCTTTTGTTGCGGATCGACCCGACCGATTACAAAGCCACGCTGGATTTAGCGGATACCGATTTGACCCAATCTGAAGCCGAGTTGCGCGACGCCAAAGCTGCACTGGATTTGGCGCGTGACGATCTAGAGAACGCTCGCCGGCAGGCGACCTTGCGTGACGCGGCTCTAGCCCGACAAAACGACCTTGTTGCCCGTGGTGTCGGCACCGAAGCCGCAGTCGAGAACGCCGCGCTGGCCGCATCCACAGCCGCACAAGCAGTGCTGGGTAAACGGCAATCCGTCATCACCGCCGAAGCCCGTGTCGCCACCGCCGAGGCCAGCCTGTCACGCAGCCGCATCGCCCGCGACGAAGCCCAACGCCGCTTGAACGAGACCGAGATTCGCGCCGAGTTTTCAGGAACTTTGACCGATGTGACCATCCTGCGTGGGGGCCTTGTTACCGCGAACGAGAAACTGGGGCGGCTCGTCGACCCAAACAAGCTCGAAGTCGGGTTTCGTGTTTCGACCGCGCAATATGCCCGACTACTGGCAGATAACGGTGCGCTGGCGGACTTGCCGGTCAATATTCGGCTGGAAGCTACAGGTGTCGATCTAACGGCAACGGGTCGGGTGGCCCGCGAAAGCGCGGATGTGGGTGAAGGTCAAACAGGCCGGATGCTGTTTGCCAATCTGGACGCGACGCCGGGCCTGCGTCCGGGGGATTTCGTAACCGTCGAATTGTCCGAGCCTCCGCTTGAGCAGGTGGTGCGACTGCCTGCAACCGCATTGGATGCCAGTGGCAACATCCTGCTTTTGAACGATGAGGACCGGTTGGAAAGTGCGCAGGTGACACTTTTGCGCCGGCAAGGGGACGACGTGCTGGTCCGCGCTTCAGGGCTTAACGGGCGCGAGGCAATAACCAAACGCAGCCCGGTTCTGGGCGAAGGCATTCGCGTGCGCCCAGTGCGTGACGGCAAGCTGGCCCCAGAGGCAAAACCTGAAATGGTTGCGTTGGACCCCGACCGCATCGCCCTTTTGAAGAACTTCGTGGAAAGCAACAATCGGATGCCAGAATCCGCCCGCGACCGCATTCTGCGCCAGTTGGAAGAAGGCCAACTGCCCGCTGACACGCTGTCGCGGCTTGAACAACGGATGGGGAACTGATCCATGACCCCTGCCAACGGTATCCTGTCCTATTTCACCCGCCACGCGACAGTCGCCAACCTGCTGTTGGTGATCTTGATGGCGCTTGGCATCGCCAGCTATCCGCAGATGCGGGCTCAGTTTTTTCCGGATGTGGTGGTCGAGACCGTATCCGTAAACACCACATGGCAGGGCGCAGGTGCCGAGGACGTGGACACAGCCATCGTGCAGGTGTTGGAGCCTTCGCTTCTGGCAGTGGATGGAGTGTCCAGCGTCAGTTCGCGTGCCTTCGAGGGGCGCGCCAGAATCACGATGGAGTTTGAACCCGGTTGGGATGTAAACCAAGCCGCCGATGACATTCAGGTCGCAGTAGATGAAGTTACGGACCTGCCCGAGGACGCCGACACCCCGACCGTTCGGCGCGGCGCGTGGCGTGACAGCGTGACGGATGTCGTGATCTCGGGACCTGTCGCCATCGAACAGCTGGGCCGTTTCGCTGATGAAATGGTGATCCGCCTGTTTGAACGCGGCGTGACACGCACCACGATCCGCGGTTTTGCAGCCCCGCAAACCGTGGTCGAAGTGACATCCCTTTCGTTGATCGAAAACGACGTAACCATGGCCCAGATATCCGAGGTCATCGCAGGTGCCGTCAGCACGAACCCGGCGGGCAATGTATCCTCGGGCGCTGCGCGAGTGCGCACCGGTGACCCCAAGCGAACGCCTGATGACATCGCCGCACTGGTCCTGCGCGCCAATCCGGACGGGTCGAACCTGACCATCGGGGATGTCGCGTTGGTCCGCGTCGAAGGGGTGGACCGCAACAGATCTTATTTCGTGGGTGACGATCCAGCGATGGCGCTGAACGTCTCGCGATCAGCCCAAGGGGACGCGATTGAGCTGCAAGAAATCGTGGAAGAGATCCGCGACGAGATGCTGAAAACCCTGCCTGAAGGGGTCGAGATCGAGCTGATGCGCACCCGATCTGCCGCGATCTCGGCACGCTTGAAAATCCTAATGGAAAACGGGTTACAGGGTCTTGGGCTAGTGCTGCTGCTCTTGTTTTTGTTCCTGAACGCTCGGACAGCGTTCTGGGTGGCGGCAGGGATCCCCGTGGCCATGACCACCGCTATCTTCCTAATGTATATGTCCGGGATCACGATCAACATGATCTCGCTTTTTGCACTGATCATCACCCTAGGGATTGTCGTGGACGACGCCATCGTGGTGGGCGAGCACGCGGATTTCCGGGCGCGGCGGTTGGGGGAAGGACCCTTTACCGCCTCAGAAAACGCAGCGCGGCGGATGTTCCCACCAGTCTTTTCTGCCACCTTAACCACGATCATCGCGTTCTTCGGACTGACCTCGATCGGCGGACGGTTCGGAGACCTGATCACTGACATTCCCTTCACCGTGATCGTTGTTTTGGCAGCATCGCTGATCGAGTGTTTCCTTATATTGCCACACCACATGGCGCACGCGCTGACACACACAGCGAAAGAGCACTGGTATGACTGGCCCTCGCGGCAGGTAAACAAGGGCTTTCGCTGGGTCCGCGACAAAGGGTTCCGTCCCTTCATGGTCTTGGTGATCAAGGCCCGCTATCCAGTGATTGCAGCAACCATCCTGATCTTGGCCAGCCAAGCATCGATCTTTATTCGCGGCGACCTGACCTTCCGCTTTTTTAACGCACCCGAGCGGTCCACGATCACCGCGAATTTTGCCATGGCCGAAGGCGCAACCCGCGCAGACACACGCGCCATGTTGGGCAACGTACAGCGCGCGGTGGAAAAGACTGCAGCACAGTTTGAAGATGAACATGGCACAAACCCCGTGGCGCATGCACTGGCGCAAATTGGCGGCAATGCTGGGCGTGGATTGTCTGGCGTGGACAATAAGGATGGCGATTTGCTTGGCTCAATCGTGGTCGAGATGATCGACGCCGACCTGCGCCCCTATACCACCTTCGAGGTCGTGTCCGCACTGCAAGACGAGATCGTGAACCACCCTCTGCTGGAAGTCCTGTCCTTCCGCGGAGGCCGGTTCGGACCCGGCGGAGACAGCTTGGACGTGGATCTGTTCGGCGCCACGTCTGAAACCCTGAAGGCCGCCGCCGAGGACTTCAAAACGCAGCTGATCCAGTATCCCGAGGTTTCGGCGCTGGAAGACAGCCTGAGCTATGACAAAGAAGAACTGGTTCTGGACCTGACCGCACAGGGCAAGGCTCTGGGATTTACCATTGACGGCCTCAGCCGCGTTTTGCGCAACCGACTGAACGGGATCGAGGCCGCGACCTATCCCGAAGGTACGCGGTCCGCTGAAATAAGGGTGGAGCTGCCAGACAGAGAACGCTCTGCAGATTTCCTTGAACGGTTACAAATGCGCACGCCCGCCGGCGCCTATGTCAGCTTGGCGGATCTGGTGTCTGTGCAAACGCGCACCGGCTTTGCCACGGTCCAGCGTGAAAATGGCATTCGGATGGTCAATGTCTCGGGCGAGGTGGCCGAAGACAACCCGGCCCGCGCCGAAGAAATCCAGCGCACCATCGAAACCGAGATCTTGCCCGCGCTGGCCGAGACCCACTCGATCGAATACCGGATTGGCGGCTTGGCCGAACAGCAAAAGGACTTCCTGTCGGATGCCCGCACGGGTCTGGTTCTGGTGCTTTTGGGGATTTTCCTGACACTGGCGTGGATTTTCTCAAGCTGGACGCGGCCCTTGGTGGTGATGTCGATCATTCCTTTCGGACTGGTGGGTGCGATCTATGGGCATGTTCAATGGGATGTGCCCCTATCCATGTTCTCGGTCGTGGGGCTGATCGGGATGACGGGGATTATCATCAACGATTCCATTGTGTTGGTGACGACCATCGACGAATACGCAAAGGAACGTGGTATCATACCGGCCATTATCGAAGGTGCCGCTGATCGCTTGCGCGCAGTTATGCTGACAACGATGACCACCGTACTGGGGCTGATGCCGCTGTTGTATGAGCAATCCCGTCAGGCGCAGTTCCTGAAGCCCACGGTGATCACGCTGGTCTATGGGCTTGGGTTCGGGATGTTTCTGGTGCTGCTGATCGTGCCGTCGTTGATCGCCATTCAGACGGATATCGGGAAGATGCTGGCAACGCTGCGACGCCTTTGGAAAGGACGCGGGCGTTCTGCTGCCAAACCTGCGGTCCGCGTAACCGGACTGGCTGCGGGCGCGATGCTGTTGGCATTCTTTGGATCGGTGGCCCTGTGGGGCGCCACAAACGGGGCGATCCTGCGGGCAGTGTTGCTTTGTGGTGTGATTGCGGTGATCAGCATGGCTGTGGCCTATGCCGGGCAGAGGCGCGCTGGGTGATTTTTCTGGGTAGGGGCTTTGCCCCTCTGCGCTGCGCGCATTCACCCCAGGATACTTGAGACAAGAAAAAGAGAGGGGGCTAGCCTCTCTCAAGCATACGCTTTTCCTTGTACGACCATCGGCGGCCCCACCTGTACCGCATCCTTAGAATCGCACGATTTAGTTAGGGAAGCGTTTCGCACTTTTTCTTGTCAAAAATATCCCCGCCGGAGGCACAAATCCTGCCGAGCGCAGCGAGGCTACCTCCAAAGGTGGGAGGGCTAGTCGAATGTCCCCGTCACTCGGCCCAACAGCATGAACGCGCGCGCAGAACGGGTGTCAGCCAACGCCGCCAGATCCGCATCCGAGGCATTCTTTTCGAACTGTGCGAAAGTCTGGTCGAAACGGCGCAAGAAGTGGTGCACGGTGTCGCGGAAGATCGGATCCTTACGCATCCGTCCAGCGGTCAACGCCAACGACGAGCGATCCCGTACACCACCCAATGCGGCGATTCCTTTGCCACGCTCACCGGCAGCAAATTTGCGCCATACCTCGGGGCGGGCGCGGTCGGGGCGCAGGTCATCCATGTAGATACCGTCCTGCGACATCAGCGTCAGGATGTCCTGAGCGGCTTGAATCAGCCCGGCAACTTGACGGTCTTCCAGCGCGCGACGAAGGGCGCGGAAACCCTCGGCGTCTTCGGCGTGCTCGGGGAAGTGCATCGCGCGGATGAAATCCTCGATCGACAGGGGTGGGATCATATCCTCGGCGGGCGTGCCAAGTTCCAGCTTCGTTTGATCTTCCGGTTCCTTCGGCGCATCCTCGGCTCCCATCGCAGGGGCAATCGGTGCCGGGTGCGGATTGGTCAGGCTGGGCATGCCGGGGCGGATCGACACGAAGGTCGCCAGTGCCGTTTCCGTACGGCGCGAGACCTTGGCGATTTCTTCCAGTTTCTGTTCAACTTTGGACGCTTGCGCACTGTTGCCGCCCACGCCTTGCTGCTGTTGCAAATACGCCGTGCGCATTCCGTCAATCGCAGCTTTCAAGCGTGTGCTTTCTTCACGCATGATCCGGGCCGAGCGCATTGCCGCCACGGCCACCCAGATCATTGCAACAGGCATGGAAATCGCCACAACGACCATGATGAACCGCAAGGGGTCAAAGCCACTGTCGGATGATCCCGTCCCCATCACGATGAAAAACATCGCGCAGGCCGCCAACCACACGAAAGACAGCACAAGGCCAATCATTTCGGCCGCGCTAAGCGATGGCACTTCAGACAACAGGCCAAGTGGCGCGGTCCCTCTGGGGATCGGTTTTGGTGTGTCAGTCTTCTGAGGCTTGTCTGCCACGATCAGATCCAGTCGATACTCAGAATTTCATAGGCCTTTTCGCCACCTGGTGTGCGGACCTCGACGCTGTCGCCTTCTTCCTTGCCGATCAGGGCACGGGCGAGCGGTGACTTGATATTCAGCTTGCCGCTTTCGATATCCGCCTCGGGTTCGCCGACGATCTGATAGGTTTTCTCTTCATCCGTATCTTCGTCAACGATTGTGACGGTGGCCGAGAACTTGACCGTCCCCGACATATTGGCTGGGTCGATCACCTCGGCCAGCGACAGGATACCTTCTAGTTCCTTGATGCGGCCCTCGATAAAGCCCTGTTTTTCGCGGGCCGAGTGGTATTCGGCGTTTTCTTTCAGGTCGCCAAGCTCGCGTGCGGTGGCAATCGCCTCGATGATCGCGGGGCGTTCCACAGTCTTCAGCTGTTTCAACTCGTCATTCAGCGCGGTGTGACCCGCGCGGGTCAAAGGTATCTTTTCCATCAAACCTGTTCATTTCTGGTCGCCCGGCAGGGATGCCTGACAGCGTGTTCTCGTTACGGCTCGGTCGGGACGAAAATCTAGCAATCCGACGCGATTTGCAACGCCCTTGTTTGCCTGCATGTTTGGATCCGGAATGGATGATTCCAAACCGAAGCTGCCAGAGTCAGCGCAAACAAAGCCGTGGTTAGGCAATTTTGTCGGAAACTCACCCTTGTAACGTCGTGTCCTGATTGACCCGCCTTGTGCGTCAAGCTAACGATCTTGCGAAACGGATCGACCGGGGAAAAGATTATGAGCGACATCGAACGCGAAAGCATGGAATACGACGTGGTTATCGTGGGCGCAGGCCCCGCTGGCCTGTCCGCCGCCATTCGTCTGAAACAGCAAGACCCAGACCTTGAGGTCGTGGTGCTTGAGAAGGGCTCGGAAGTGGGCGCGCACATCCTGTCGGGTGCGGTGCTGGACACTTGCGGCTTGGACAAGCTGATCCCGGACTGGAAGGAAAAAGGCGCACCGATCAAGACGGAAGTGAAGAAAGACAACTTCCTAGTGCTTGGACCGGCAGGGCACATTCGCGTTCCGAACTGGCCGATGCCGCCCCTGATGAACAACCACGGCAAGTATATCGTGTCGATGGCGAATGTTTGCCGATGGATGGCCGAGCAGGCTGAAGAGCTGGGCGTAGAAATCTTCCCCGGCATGGCCGCATCAGAACTGGTCTATGGCGACAATGGCGAAGTAAAGGGCGTCGTTGCAGGCGTCTTTGGTCTGGAAGCCGACGGTTCCTATGGCCCAAACACCGAGCCGGGAATGGAGCTGCACGGCAAATACGTCTTCATCTCGGAAGGCGTTCGTGGATCGCTGGCGAAAGAAATCATCGCGAAATACGACCTGCAAGCAGGCCGTGACGTGCAGAAATTCGGCGTCGGCATGAAAGAGATCTGGGAGATCGACCCCGCCAAGCACCGCGAAGGCACCGTCACCCACACGATGGGCTGGCCGCTGGGCAAGAACGCGGGTGGTGGCTCGTTCATCTATCACCTTGAAAACAATCAGGTGTTTGTCGGCTTCGTGGTTCACCTGAACTATAAAAACCCGCATCTGTATCCTTACATGGAATTCCAGCGCTTCAAGCATCATCCCGAGATTGCCAAGCTCTTGGAAGGCGGCAAACGCGTGGCTTACGGCGCGCGTGCGATTTCGGAAGGTGGCTATCAGTCAATGCCGAAGGCCTCGTTCCCCGGTGGCGCACTACTGGGCTGCTCGGTTGGTTTGGTGAACGTGCCGCGCATCAAGGGCAACCACAACGCCATGTTGTCAGGCATCGCAGCGGCTGATGCAGCTGTGAAGGCCCTGAAAGAAGGCCGCTCCAGCGACGAGTTGAACGATTACGAAGAAGAACTGCGCACCGGCGAGGTCGCGAAAGACCTGAAGAAGGTCCGCAACGTCAAGCCACTGTGGTCGAAATACGGCCTGACCGCATCCTTGATGCTGGGCGGTCTGGACATGTGGGTTCAGTCAATCTCCAAATTCTCGCCCTTCGGCACGGTCAAGCACGGCAAATCGGATGCGGAAGCCACCGGAAAGGCTAAGGATTACCCGGAAATCGAATATCCGAAGCCCGATGGCAAGATCAGCTTTGATCGCCTGACCAACGTGTCCTTCGCGGCAACAAACCACGAAGAAAGCCAGCCCTGCCACCTGAAACTGGCCAACCCGGATCTGCCGATCTCGGTCAACCTGCCCGAGTTTGCAGAGCCTGCGCAGCGATATTGCCCGGCAGGCGTCTATGAAGTGGTCGAGGAAGACGGAAAAGACCCGCGCTTTGTGGTGAACTTCCAAAACTGCGTGCACTGCAAAACCTGCGACATCAAGGATCCAAGCCAGAACATCACCTGGACGGTTCCACAGGGCGGCGACGGACCGAACTATCCCAACATGTGATCGCAGGTGATCAAAAAAGCGATAAAGAGGGGCGGCCATGTGCTGCCCCTCATTGTTTTCAACTTGCAGGCACATTAGGTTTCACTGCAACTGAATCTGCTGCGACTTAAGGAATATGCCTTTGTTCCGCCTGACATCTTCGGCTCTGCGCCGTCTTGCTTTCCCTGCCCTTCTGGCCGCGCATTGCGCCGTGGGAACACCCACATTGGCCGACAACGCGTCGGGTGCTTACCTTGCCGCGCGCCACGCCGATCTGACGCGCAGCTTCCCGGAAATGGTCGAATACGGCACCCGTGCCGTTGCCCAGGATCCAGACAATCTGGACGTGCTGGAAGGCCTGGTCGTCGCCCAGATCGCACTGGGGAAACTGGACGATGCGCTGCCCTATGCGCGCCGGTTGGCCTCGGTCACCGAAGATAACCAAATCGCGGCACTGGTTCTGTTAGGTGAAGCGCTGAAAAATAACGATTGGGACTCCGCAACCGGGCTGGTGGGGGCTAAGGTTTCCATTGCTCCTGTGGTCGATCAAATGATTCAAGCGTGGATCCGCATCGGGCAAGGGAAGATGTCGGACGCGCTGACCATCTTTGACACGCTAAGCAAAGACGCCGCCAGTCTTGGTTTTACGCTGTACCATAAGGCCCTGGCATTGGCCTATGTCGGCGATTTCGAAGGCGCGGCCAGCATTCTGGGCGGCGAAAACGGCGCGCTGCAACTTAACCGCTCGGGCCTGTTTGCCCATGTGCAGACACTTAGCCAAAGCGACCGTCAGGAAGATGCGCTTGAGCTGCTGAAAGCGGCCCAATCGGGCCTGACCGATCCCGAGGTCGATCAGATCATCGCAGACCTTGAGGCCGGTAAAACGTTGGAGTTCGACGTCATCCAGTCCCCGCAGGATGGCATTGCCGAGCTTCTGTTTGCCGTCGCCGAAACCGTAGGTCCCGAAGGTGATCAGACCGGCATTCTGCTTTACAATCGACTGGCCGAGCATCTGGCCCCGACCCATGCAGGCGTTCTGGTGCTGTCGGCTCAGTTGCTTGAAGAAATGGGTCACCACGATTTGGCGATTGAAACATATGGCCGCGTTCCGCAAGACAGTTTCGCCTATCAGCACGCCGCCCTTGGCCGCACGGATGTGCTGCGCCGCGCGGATCGGCTGGACGAAGCGACAGGAGAGCTGCGCACATTGGCCGACGCTTTCCCCGGCACAGTCCGTTTCCGCGTGGCGCTTGGGGACACGCTGATGCAGCAAGACCGCTTTGCCGAGGCCCGAGAGGCCTATGATCTGGCCATCGAGCGGTTCGAGGTCGACCTGCCCGCCCAATGGCCTACCTATTTCCAGCGCGCCATTTCCGCCCACAAGCTGGACGACTGGACCGCCGCCGAGGCCGATTTCCGCAAGGCGCTGGAGCTCAGCCCTGAGCAACCCACTGTCTTGAACTATCTGGGCTATTCTCTGGTCGAACGACGCGAAAAGCTGGACGAAGCCTTGGGCATGATCGAACGCGCGGTCGCTGCCCGACCGGATCGCGGCTATATCGTCGACAGTCTGGGCTGGGTATTCTATCGCTTGGGCCGCTATGACGAGGCCGTCGAACAGATGGAACGCGCGGTCGAACTGGAGCCGGTAGAACCCATCTTGAACGACCATCTGGGTGACACCTATTGGGCCGTGGGCCGCAAGCGTGAGGCCGAGTTCCAATGGAGCCGCGCCCTGAGCTTCATCACCGATGACACCGACTTGACCGAGTTGGACCCCGACCGCATTCGCCGAAAGCTCGAGGTCGGGCTGGATGTGGTGCTGGAAGAAGAAGGGGCTGATCCCCTGCACACTTCCGAATGACCATCACCAAGGTTTTTGCACCTGCCAAGGTGAACCTGACCCTGCATGTCACAGGGCAAAGGCGTGACGGTTATCACCTGCTGGATAGCCTTGTGGTCTTTGCCGATGTGGGAGACCGGATCACCGTGATGCCTGCCGAAGCGAACCGCCTTGAAGTGATCGGCCCGAAAGCGACTGGCGTCCCAACGGATGGCACAAACCTTGTCGCCCGCGCGGCAGATTTGTTTGGCGTGCCTGTCCACATCGTCTTGTCGAAACATTTGCCAGTCGCCGCTGGAATTGGCGGCGGAAGCGCGGATGCAGCGGCGACCATTCTGGCGCTGTCGGACCTGTTGGGCGACACCCGCCTGCCGGAAGGCGTGGCCGAGCTGGGCGCGGATGTGCGTGTCTGCCTGATGCGGCAGGCAGCCCGGATGAGTGGAATTGGCGATGACGTCGCCCCCTGCCCCGGCCTGCCGCCTTTGTTTGCAGTCTTGGCGAATCCCGATGTGGATGTGCCGACCCCAGAAGTCTTCAAAGCTTTGGAAAACAAACAAAACCCGCCGATGCCCAAACGGATCCCGCAGGGTCTGAACACAGGGGCATTCATCGACTGGTTGGCCACGCAGCGCAATGATCTGGAGGCCCCGGCGATTGCACGGTCTGGGGTCATTCAGGACGTGTTGGACGCGCTGAGGGATCTGCCCGGCGCACGGCTGTCGAGGATGTCTGGTTCTGGGGCAACATGTTTTGCGTTGTTTGAAACAGAGGACGCCGCGCAAGCGGGTGCTGCGGCGCTGGCAAAGGCGCAGTCTGACTGGTGGGTGGAAGCGGCGAAACTGTCCTAGGGCTTTCGGTGGCTCACTTCGTGAGCCTTGGGGGCTTTGCCCCCGCGCTGCGCGCTCCCCCAAGGTATTTAAAGCAAGCGGAAGAGTTTAGTTTAGGCGCGCAACCACATAGTCCGCGATGTCGTGCAACATGTGGCGGATCGGGGCGTCGGGCAGCGCGGTCAGGGCAGCTTTGGCTTTATCGGCCCAAGCGATGGCCTCGGCCCGTGTATCTTCCAATGCGCCGTGTTTATTCAAAAGCTCGAGGGCATGCTCAAGATCGCCCTCTTCCTGACGGCCTTTTTCGATTGTACGGGTCCAGAAGGCGCGTTCCTCGTCATTCGACTTGGCGACAGACTTGATCAGCGGCAGGGTCAATTTGCGTTCACGGAAATCGTCACCGATGTTTTTGCCCGTCGCATCGCCACCCCAGTAATCCAGCAGGTCGTCGACGATCTGAAAGGAAACCCCCAGCGCGTCGCCATAGTCGAAGAGCGCCTTAACCTGATCCGCTGGCGCGTCAGCAATTACGCCACCAACCTCGGTCGCGGCCGCGAAAAGCGCGGCGGTTTTGCCTCGGACAACCTGAAGATAGATATCTTCATCAGTCGACAGATCTTGGGCGGCGGTCAATTGCAGCACCTCGCCTTCGGCAATCGTAGCCGAGGCGTTGGACAAAATGCGCAAGACGTCAATCGACCCGGTATCGGTCATCAGTTGGAACGAGCGCGAGAACAGATAGTCGCCCACCAACACGCTGGATTTGTTGTCCCACAGCAAATTCGCCGTTGGACGGCCACGGCGTTGGGCGCTTTCATCCACCACATCATCATGCAGAAGGGTCGCAGTGTGAATGAACTCGACCGTGGCGGCCAGATGGATGTGATAGGGGCCGTCATAACCACACAGACGCGCGGCGGCCAAAGTCAGCATCGGGCGCAGGCGCTTACCACCCGCATCCACCAAATGCGCGGTCACTTCGGGGATACGCGGCGCGTGCTTCGATGCCATCCGCTCGCGAATCAGCGTATTCACGGCGTCCATATCGGCGGCCAAATGCTGGCCCAGACGCTCATGCGGTTTATGTGCAGCTTCGATCAGCATCTTCACCTTCCCGTCAACCGGCTCGACAATTGGGCGGGGATGCCCTTATGTCCAAAAGCATGAAAGAGCTTCTCAGAACCACGGATCCAACTATGATCCCCTTCGTCACCGCCCTTCTTACAGGCGAGGATATAGCCTGCTTTCCCATGGACGTCCATATGAGCGCACTTGAAGGAAGCATTGGCATTTTGCCGCGCCGGTTGATGGTGCGCGACGAAGATTTATTCATGGCGCAGGCGATTTTGCGCGATCACGACATCGCCTTTGAAAGCTGACGGCGCGCGATGACCCATGACGACCTGACACGCGATGATTTTCTTGGGGGGCAGTTGGTGCTGACCCAACCCAAGTCGGGCTATCGCGCTGGGGTCGATCCGGTGTTTCTGGCAAGCGCTGTACCCGCAACGGCGGGTCAGTCGGTGCTTGAACTGGGCTGTGGTGTTGGGGCCGCGTCGTTGTGCCTGGGACGGCGGGTATCTGGTCTGGAGTTGCACGGTATCGAGCGGCAAACAGATCACGCGGATTTGGCGCGCAAGAATGCGAAAGGTAACGGAATTTCCCTGACGGTGCATCAAGGCGATCTGGCGCGGATGCCAGAAGTGTTGCGCGCTCAAAACTTCGATCACGTGATTATGAACCCACCCTATTTCGACCGGGCACGGGGCAGCATGTCACCAGATGCGGCGCGCGAACAGGCGATGGGGGAAGAGACCCCATTGGGCGTCTGGATGGATCAAGCCACGCGGCGGCTGAAGCCTAAGGGGCTGCTGACGATGATCAACGCGGCCGAGCGGTTGCCGGACATCCTGTCAGCGCTAGATGATCGGTTGGGCTCGGTTGTCGTACAACCCCTATCCCCCCGAACAGGGCGCGCCGCAAAACTGCTGTTGTTGCAAGCGCGCAAGGGCGGACGCGCCGCGTTCCGGCTGGCGGCTCCGATTGTGCTGCACGAGGGCGACGCGCACACCACGGACCGCGAACACTATACCCCCACCATTCAGGCCATCCTGCGCGATGGGGCCGCACTAAGCTGGGGCTAAGCTACTTTCGGCGCAGATGCGTGGCCACTGCGACAATTATCAGCGAAAGATTTGCAACGATTCCGTGACAAGCTGGACATTTTGTGCTGCACTCGGTCCGTTCATAAACCAACAGGAGGATCGCCATGAGCATGAGTTCGCATCTTGAAGAGCTGCGCAGGAAACACGAGGTCCTCTCGGAAAAAGTCGAAGATCTCCAGCGCGCGCCCGGCAGTACAGATGCCGAGATATCCGAACTGAAAAAGCAAAAGCTCCAGCTCAAGGAAGAAATTGAACGACTGACGACGGCTACGGCCTGACGACTTTTGGCTCGGGTCAGGTCTGTTTTGTCGAACTGGCACTGGCCCGTGCCGCCATCAAGGCACCCACAGTGATCAACACCCCCGCGATCAGCAAAGATGGGTGTGGCTGGGCAACCCCTGCCAAAATCAAGACCAGCGTAGACAGCAAAGGCGCGCCATAGCTTGCGACGCCCAGAAGCTGAATGTCGCCGCGTTTGACCCCCACATCCCACACATAGAAAGCCAGCCCAACCGGCCCAAGACCAAGTCCCGCGACCGAGGCCCAGCCAAGCGCGCCGTTGGGCCAAATCGTGTCTTCAAACAGCAAATGTGCAGTGGTGGACAAGACTGCGGTGGCAAGGCAGAACACAACGACAGACGCGGTGGGCGTGTTTCCAAGACGTCGCGATAGGACCGAGTATCCCGACCACGTCAGCGCGCACAGGAAAGCCAGTACAAAGCCCGGAAGCGCAGTGGTGTCGAACCCGGTGGCACCACCCAGCACGATCAGCGCCGCGCCAGCAAAGGACACCAATGCCCCGATCACGTGCATGGGGCGCAGGCTTTCACCCGGCAGCAGGCCCGAGAACAGCACGATGAACAGAGGCCAGAGATAGGCGATCAGCCCGGCCTCGGCCGCGGGGGCCATGCGCAGGGCCGAGAAATACAGCGCGTGATATCCGAACAGGCCCAACGTGCCGAAGACGTAGACGCGCCAACTGATGGTGCGCAGAATTCCCAGACCTTCGGTCACACCAATCCAGATCACGCCCAGCGTTCCGCCGACCAAAAAGGTCATCGCGGCCAATTGGAAGGGCGGCACTGGGGCGGTGCCCACGGTGAAAAGCGCCAGAAGTGACCAGAGCAAAACAGCGATGAACCCAATGAAAGTGGCAGTTTTTCGTGTCACGATTAATCCTCGACCGCTACGATCTTCAAACCTTCTGTCACATGCGTGTTTTTTGCGATCTCTGCAATCACCCAATCGCGGAAGGCCACAATCGCTGGACGGTTCTCTTGCCCTTGGCGGCATAAAAAGCGAAACCGCGCTTTGGTAGACAATGCCAAGCCATAGGGTGCAACCAGACGCCCTTCGGCCAGATATTTCACCACAAAGGCGCGTCGCCCCAGAACCACACCCACGCCCGCCATTGCCGCATCCAACGCGTGATCAGGCTGCGAGAAGACCGATGCGATACGAGGCGTGCCTTCAACCCCAGCTGCGCGCAGCCACGCAGGCCAATCACATGGCGGGTTCAGAAAATCATCGGCTGTGTTGTGGATCAACGGAGCATCCAGAAGGTCTTTTGGCTCGGGATACTTCTCGGCCAGCGAGGGCAACATCACCGGGGTCAGCCACTCACTTGCAAGCGGATAAGAATAAAGACCATCATCCGGGCCATAACCAAATCGGATCGCGACATCGACCTCGTCCCGGTTTAGATCCACAAATTTCAGACCCGCCGCAAAGCGCAGCTCAATCTCGGGGTGGTCATGGGCGAAGGCGTAAAGCCGGGGAGCAAGCCATTTCGATGTAAAGGCCGGACCTGCTGTAACGGTCAAAGTGTTGCTGTCCAAACTGCGTCGTGCATTGCGCCAAGCGGCGGTCAACATCTCGAACCCATCCGCAGCACCGGGGGCCAAAAGACGGCCTGCTTCGGTCAGTTCGACGGCGCGATTCAGGCGGTGAAACAGGGGGGCGCCGAAATGCTCTTCAAGCGATTTGATCTGAAAGGACAAGGCCGCGGGGGTCACGTTCAGTTCAGCCGCAGCTTTCTGAAATGACATGTGACGGGCGGCAGCATCAAAAGCGCGCAGGGCGGTTAGGGGGGGCAGGCGATCACTCATTTCAGTTAAGTATCACTTATCCGAAAGCTTGGAAAGTCTCGTTTGTCGACAGAAATTCAAAGCCCCATATTGATTTCAAGCGAAGACGAGTTAAGAGGATTAATACCATGTTGGAAACTGCGACACCCCAGACCGAGTTTCAAGCCGCCTATCAGCGCGCGCATGAAGAACGTGTGCAGGCCTTTCATGCCGCTGGCCGTCTGATCCGTGCAGCCTTTGCCGTGACGCCCGCCCTTAAATCAAAAAGGGCCGGCCAAAGCGGCCAGCCCCTGAATTGTGATTGTCCTGCGTGATTAAAGTGTTTCCATTTATTGTTGGCTCACAACAAAAACCGGAAACACCCGCGAGCCACAAAACTGGACTTACGTTCCCGCATCATGCTTTTCAGCATAATGCAAAAACGTTTTAGACGAAGAACTGCGCACCATTGGCCGAGATGGTCGAGCCGTTGATGAAGCCCGCATCGTCAGAGGCCAAGAAGGCCACGCAGCGTGCAATCTCTTCCGGTTCACCCAGACGGCCTGCCGGGATTCCCGCAACAATCGAGTCGCGCACTTTTTCCGGGATCGCCATAACCATTTCGGTTGCGATATAGCCGGGGCAGATGGCGTTTGCAGTGATGCCCGCACGTGCGCCCTCTTGTGCCAGAGACTTCACGATGCCCAGATCACCTGCTTTGGTAGCTGCATAGTTCACCTGAGCAAACTGACCCTTCTGACCGTTGATCGAGCTGATTACGATGATACGGCCGAATTTACGTTCGCGCATGCCGGGCCATACCGGATGGACAGTGTTGAACACACCGGTCAGGTTGGTGTCGATGACTTCCTGCCACTGTTCCGGGGTCATCTTGTGGAACGGCGCGTCGCGGGTGATGCCTGCGTTGGCAACAACCACGTCGATCGGGCCAAGGTCAGCTTCGACCTGAGCGATACCGGCTTGGCTTTCCTCATAGCTGCCGACATTCCACTTGTAGGTCTTGATGCCAGTTTCTGCGGTGAAGGCTGCGGCTTTTTCTTCGTTGCCGGCGAAGGTCGCTGCGACCTCATAACCTTCTGCCTTCAACGCTTTTGAAATTGATGCGCCAATCCCGCGCGAACCTCCGGTGACAAGTGCAACTCGGGCCATGTATTCCTCCATCTCGAATCTTGGGTCTGAAACTCTGTTACATTTTCAATTTAACTTGCGCAATATTATTGCGCAAACATTTTGCCGCAATGCAGAGTTTATTTTGCATTTGCGACAAGAGCACAACAAAACACCTAACAAAAAAGGCGCCCGAAGGCGCCTTTTCCATCGTCTTAATTGACCTTACGGACGCTCAAGGCACATGGCAACGCCCATGCCGCCGCCGATGCAGAGCGTCGCCAGACCCTTCTTGGCGTCGCGGCGCTTCATTTCGAACAGAAGCGTGTTCAGGATACGGCAGCCCGAGGCGCCAATCGGGTGACCAATGGCGATGGCGCCTCCGTTCACGTTCACCACGTCCGGGTTCCAATCCATGTCCTTGTTCACGGCACAAGCCTGTGCGGCGAAAGCTTCGTTGGCTTCGACCAGATCCAGATCCTGAGCTTTCCAGCCAGCTTTATCCAGCGCTTTACCCGACGCATAGATCGGGCCAACGCCCATGATCGATGGGTCCAGACCGGCGGTCGCGTAAGAGGCAATGCGCGCCAAAGGCTCCAACCCACGCTTCTCGGCTTCATCAGCCGACATCAACAGCACAGCGGCCGCGCCGTCATTGATGCCCGAAGCATTGGCCGCGGTGACCGAGCCGTCTTTAGTGAAGGCCGGGCGCAGTTTCTGCATGGCTTCCATGGTTGCGCCGTGACGGATGTATTCATCCTGATCTACCACGATGTCGCCTTTGCGGGTCTTCACGGTGAAGGGCACGATCTCGTCCGCGAACTTGCCAGCCTTTTGGGCTGCTTCCGCTTTGTTTTGCGAGGCAACGGCGAATTCGTCCTGCATGTCGCGGGTGATCTGCCACTGCTCGGCCACATTTTCGGCGGTCTGGCCCATGTGATAGCCATTGAACGCATCCCACAGACCATCTTTGATCATGCAGTCGATGAATTTCATATCACCCATTTTGTGCCCGGCACGCAGGTGTGCGACATGGGGGCTGAGGGTCATGTTCTCTTGCCCGCCTGCAGCCACGATGGCAGCGTCACCCAGTTGCACGTGCTGTGCGCCCAGCGCAACTGTGCGCAGACCCGAGCCACAAACCTGGTTGATGCCCCAAGCGGAAGCCTCTTTCGCAAAGCCCGCGTTGATGTGCGCCTGACGCGCAGGGTTCTGACCCTGACCGGCCTGAAGCACTTGACCCAAAATGGTCTCGCTCACCTCGGACGGATCGATACCGGCACGGCTGACGATCTCGGCCAGAACTGCGGCGCCCAAATCATGGGCAGGGGTATTTGCAAACGAACCCGAGAAACTGCCGACGGCGGTACGCGCGGCCGATACGATTACGACATTGGTCATGATGCTTCCTTTTCCTCCAAACTTACGATCGGCGACCCGCCGCGTGTTTCAGAAATTTCCAAAACACACGCCATTCCGCACGATCATTGCTGGTCGCATCCTGTGCTGCATTGCAGAGAAAATCAAGCGGCGAGAGCGCTAGCATTTCCAACTCGCGTATCTAGGCCGCTTTACGCCAGTAAGGATCCAAGGTTGGCACCCCGAAGTAATAGCCCTGCATACAGTCGACTCCAATCTGGGTCAGAAAGGCCGCGTCTTCGGCCGTTTCGACGCTTTCGGCGACGGTGAACATATCGAAATGCCGCGCGACCGAAATCAACGCCTGCGTAAGGATCTGATTGTCGGGGTCGCTGTGGATCCCACGAATGTATTCGCCATCAATCTTGATGATGTCGAAAAAGAAATCCTTAAGGTATTTGAACGAGGTATAGCCCGCTCCAAAATCATCCAATGCGAAGCTGATGCCGTGATCCTGCATCTCGGCCATAAAGACCTGCACCAGTTCTGGCATGGTGATTGCGGTGCGTTCCGTAATCTCGAGGATAAGGCGTTCACCCAAATGCGGATCATCTTCCAACCCGCGCTTCAACACCTTCTTCCATCCCGGATACCCGATCGAGCGGGCAGACATATTAATGGACAACCGCAGGTTGGGTTCAGCCTGCAACGCCTCTAACCCCTTTTCCAAGGCCAGCGCATCCAGCTTGCGTCCCATTTCCTGATCCTCGACCGAGTCGATGAAATCCTTTGCGGGAATCACCCGTCCATTGCGATCCAACACGCGGATCAATCCCTCGAAGAACGCACGACGGTCCGGCTTGCTGGTTTGCACGACGGGCTGGAAGGCCAAACTGACCCGTTTTTTGCGCAGTGCCTCGCGCACCAAACTGATGGCGTCTTTGTCCCGCATCTCGATCGCTGTGCTAAGAGGATCCCCAACTGGTTCATCCATTGGGTCTTGCATCTGAGTGTATGGGGATGTCTTGTTTCGGAAGTTGAACATAGTGTCGCCTCTGCTGCCTTACCACCATGAGTGGCAATTCTATGCTAATGAGAGGTAAACCAGACAAGTTGTCTAAAATTTTAGCGGAACTGCCGTCATGACCGATCTTCTATCTCCAACCTCTGAACTTATCCGCTGTTCTTGGTGCGGATCCGAGCCCATTTATCAAGAATATCATGATCTTGAGTGGGGTGTGCCGGAATGGGATGGCCGCGCGCTTTGGGAAAAGCTGATCCTTGACGGTTTCCAAGCCGGTCTCAGCTGGATCACGATCCTTAAAAAGCGAGATAATTTTCGTGCTGCGTTTCGGGGATTCGATCCCGAACACATCGCAACTTGGGGAGAGGCCGAGGTTGACCGCCTACTGCAAGACAAAGGCATCATCCGCCACCGGGGTAAAATCGAAGCAACGATCACCAATGCTCAGGCCTATTTGGACTTGGGCGGGGCGGATGCGTTTCGCGATATGATGTGGGGCTATGTGGACGGCGCGCCTTTGAACGGGCGATATGAAACACTCGGCGATGTGCCGACCTCGTCACCGCTATCCACACAGATCTCGAAAGACCTGAAGAAAGCCGGGTTCAAGTTTTGCGGCCCGACGATTGTCTATGCGTGGATGGAGGCCTGCGGGCTTTTCAACAACCATTTGGTCAGCTGCCACCGCCACGATCAGGTCTAGCCCAGGCTGGCCAAAAGCTTGGCACTAGGGACACCTGTAACAGGCATCCCACGAGATTTCTGGTAGGCGCGAATGGCGGCGCGGCCTTTCTCGCCGATCACGCCATCGGGGCGGCCTGCATTGAAACCCAACCTGTTCAGACCTTCTTGAAGTGCTTGGCGTTCATTGGTGGTCATGCCCCAAGGTTTCTTGGGATAGCTGGCTTGGATCGCCCGACCTCCGGCAAGGCGGTCAGACAGGTGGCCCACACCGATCACATAACTGTCGGCATAGTTATAGGTCTTAAGCACGTGGAAATTCTGGAAGATCATGAAGATCGGGCCCGTGGGACCGGCAGGCAAAATCAGGGCGCCGCTGTCGTTTCCGGACAAGGCGCGCCCGTTGACATCAGTGACCCCCATTTTGCCCCAGTCACGCAAACGATGCGGATAGATACGACCGGTTAGGCCCAGATCGAAACCTTTGGGCAGGCGGACCTCGATCGCCCAAGGCTGGCCTTTCGTCCAACCCTTGGCACGCAGATAGGCCGCGGTGGACGCCAAAGCATCCGTCGGATCGTCTGACCAAATGTCACGCACGCCGTCACGGTTGAAGTCCTCGGCATGGGCCAGATACGAGCTGGGCATGAACTGCGTATGCCCCATCGCCCCAGCATACGATCCCTTCATGCGGGATGGCGATACGTCGCCCGAAGACAGGATTTGCAAGGCTGCCAGCAATTCGGCCTCGAACAAATCACGGCGACGGCCCTCATAAGCCAGGGTGGCAAGCGTCGACAGGACCGAGGCTGATCCACGCACAGCGCCAAAGCTGCTTTCCATGCCCCAGATCGCGACGATAACCTCTTTCGGGACGCCATACTTCTTCTCGATCTTTTTCAGAAGAGTTGGGTATTTGGCCAGCGCCCGCTGCCCGCCTTTGATCCGCTGAGCTGACACGGCTGACGCGATATAATCCTGCAGGCTGCGCGCGGTCTCGGCCGGGCGGCGGTCGGATTTGATGACCGATGGCAGGTACTCAGCGCGTTTCAGGGCCGACAGCGCCGTATTCCCGACACCTGCGGACCGGGCTTTCGACGAAAACCCGGACAGCCAGCCAGCAAATCCGCTATCTGCCAGAACGCGCCCCGGCATAATGGTCGCAGCGGTCAGGGTCGCTATCGCCAAACGGCGGTTCATCAGCGGGGTGGATGGGGGCATTGAAGATCCTGTTGGCAGCAGTTGTCCAACCACCTTAAGCGCAGTGCCTTGTGGCTCAAAGTCAATCCGGGCGGATCGGCAAAACCGTGCCGTGATCAATGGAGGTCACAGCAATTGCACACGCCCGCCTTGCCGCGTATAGCAGTGGCCAGCAGAAATATGTCCTGAAAGGCAGATCATGAGCGACGACACGAAATCCGCGAATGAAATGTGGGGCGGCCGGTTCTCGGCGGGGCCCGACGCGATCATGGAGGCGATCAACGCCTCGATCGGCTATGACCAGCGTATGGCACGACAGGACATCGAAGGCTCGCGCGCGCATGCCGCTATGTTGGCCGCAACCGGTGTGATCACCGACGACGACGCGAAAGTCATCCGCGAGGGTCTGTTGACCGTGTTGGCCGAGATCGAAGCAGGCAACTTCGCCTTCTCGACCGCGCTGGAAGACATCCACATGAATGTGGAAGCGCGACTGAAAGAAATCGTCGGCGAACCTGCTGGCCGTTTACACACGGCGCGTTCGCGCAACGACCAAGTTGCCACCGATTTCAAGCTCTGGGTTCGCGACCAAATGGACGCCGCTATTAATGGGCTAGAAGCCTTGATCCGCGCGCTGCTGGGTCAGGCCGACGCGGGCGCCGATTGGGTCATGCCCGGCTTCACCCACCTGCAAACCGCACAGCCCGTAACGTGGGGCCACCACATGATGGCCTATGTCGAGATGTTTGGCCGCGATATGTCCCGCTTCCGCGACGCCCGCGCCCGGATGAACGAAAGCCCACTTGGTTCGGCCGCGCTTGCCGGCACCTCGTTCCCCATCGACCGGCACATGACCGCCGAGGCACTGGGTTTTGACCGCCCAGCCGCAAACTCATTGGACGCTGTGGCGGATCGTGATTTCGCGCTGGAATTCCTGTCATCTGCAACCATCTGCGCCATGCACCTGTCGCGCTTTGCCGAAGAGCTGGTGATTTGGTCCTCGGCCCAATTCCGCTTTGTGCGCATGTCGGACAAATGGTCGACGGGCTCGTCAATCATGCCGCAAAAACGCAACCCGGATGCGGCCGAGCTGATCCGCGCCAAAATTGGTCGCATCATGGGCGCCAATATCGGGCTGATGACCGTGATGAAGGGACTGCCGCTGACCTATTCCAAGGACATGCAGGAAGACAAAGAGCAGGTGTTTGACGCCGCTGACAACTTGATGCTGGCGTTGGCGGCGATGACCGGGATGGTGTCGGACATGACCGCGAACACCGAAAGCCTCGAAGCCGCGGCGTCCTCGGGTTTCTCGACTGCGACCGATCTGGCCGACTGGTGCGTGCGCGCTCTGAATATGCCGTTCCGCGACGCCCACCACGTGACCGGATCGCTGGTCGCAATGGCCGAGGATCGCGGCTGCGACCTGCCCGACCTGTCGCTGGAAGACATGCAATCGGTCCACGCGGAAATCAACGACGAAGTGTTCGGCGTGTTGGGCGTCCACAACTCGGTCGCGTCGCGCACCAGCTATGGCGGCACTGCCCCCAGCGAAGTGCGTAAGCAGATTGCCCGTTGGAAAGAGCTTTTGGCATGATCCGCGCACTTCTGATCACCGCTCTTTTGGGGCTGGCGGCCTGTGGTGCAGATGGCGAACCCATTCGCCCGGGATCACCCGAGGACACACAAGCAAAGTAACATCAAACGCCGGCCCGATAGCCGGCGTTTTTACATTGTCATCAAGGCCGAGGGTTGAGCGCGCGGCGCTGTTCCGCTAGGGCAGTCATGAAGCGCAGACAGACGAGGGCCAAGATGGACCATTTTCTTTACAGCGATGGCGTATTGCACGCCGAAGACGTGCCGATTGCAGAAATCGCTGCTGAAGTTGGCACGCCCTTCTATGTCTATTCCGCGGCCACGCTGAAACGTCACATTGGACTGTTCAACGAGGCGCTGGAATGGGCCGATCATCTGGTCTGTTTCGCGGTGAAATCAAACTCGAACCTCGCCGTTTTGAAGCTGCTGGGTGAAATGGGCGCGGGAATGGATGTGGTGTCCGGCGGCGAATATCGCCGTGCGATTGCGGCTGGCGTACCGGGCGAGCGGATCGTCTTTTCCGGCGTTGGTAAAACCCGTGACGAAATGCGTCTGGCGCTGACCAATGGCATCCGCCAGTTCAACCTGGAAAGCGAACCCGAGATGCGTGTCCTGTCCGATGTCGCATCGGAACTGGGTGTCATCGCCCCCGTCACCGTGCGCGTGAACCCGGATGTCGATGCGAAAACCCACGCCAAAATCTCGACCGGAAAATCTGAGAACAAGTTCGGCATTCCGATTGCGCGTGCACGCGAGGTCTATGCCGAAATCGCGTCTCTGCCCGGTCTAAAGGCCGTGGGAATCGACGTTCATATTGGCTCGCAGCTGACCGAGTTACAGCCCTTCCGCGAAGCCTATGAGAAGGTGGCCGAGCTGACCGAAGACTTGCGCGCAGATGGGCACGACATCACGCGACTGGATCTCGGCGGCGGTCTGGGCATTCCTTACGAACGCTCGAACGACGCGCCACCATTGCCGATCGAATACGGGCAGATGGTGAAGGAAACCGTCGGGCATCTGGGTTGCGAGATCGAGATCGAGCCGGGTCGTTTGGTCTCGGGCAATGCCGGGATCATGGTGACGTCCGTGATCTATGTGAAAGAGGGCGAAGGTCAGGATTTCCTGATCGTAGACGCTGCGATGAACGACCTTGTGCGCCCCGCCATGTACGAGGCGCATCACGACATCATCCCCGTGATCGAAGCCACCCCGGGCGAGGAAAAGGCGCGCTATGACATCGTTGGACCGATTTGCGAAACCGGCGACACTTTCGCCAAAGGCCGCGATCTGGACAACCTGAAGCCGGAAGACCTGATCGCCTTCCGCTCGGCAGGCGCCTATGGCGCGGTGATGGCGTCCGAGTACAACTCGCGCCCCCTGATCCCGGAAGTGCTGGTGATGGGCGATCAATATGCCGTCATCCGCGCACGTCCTACCTATGAAGAAATGCTGGGACGCGATACCATTCCAGAATGGCTGTGATACTCCCACAGGTCCGGTGACCCGGCCCGACCTATCCCAAAAGGTGCAAAAGCGCCTTCGTTGGCCCTTGGCTTTGACAAGGGGCGGGATGGTTTTGGAAAGGCTTTGGCAGGTTGGCTGGCCGCTGGCGACAGCGGTTCTGGCCGCGATTGCTTTGGCGGGATTCGGTGGATTGCAGGGTTGGGTGATGCCCACACTACTGGGACTTTCTGCGCTGGCCTGCCTTGCTCTGGCCGCGCGCCGCTTTGTCTGGCCAACATCCGGGAATGCCCTAAGGCGGTTGGATGGCAGCCTGACCGGCCACCCGATTGCAACGCTTCAAGATGATCAGGCGACGGGCGCGGATGATGCGGCCTCGGCCCAGCTGTGGCAGGCCCATCAGGACCGGATGCTTACGCGTCTGGACGATGTGCAGGCCGTTGCACCTGACCTGCGGGTGGCGCGAAAAGATCCCTATGCTTTGCGCCTGATTGCAGCGACCGGCGCGGCGCTGGCCATCGGGTTTGGCCCGTGGAATACGGCTCCGCTTACTGGTAGAGACGGTGCTGCAGCGCAAGTTGCCGCCAGTTGGGAAGGTTGGATTGAGCCGCCATCCCATACCGGGCAGCCCAGCCTCTACCTTGATGACCAACCCGACGGTGCCCTGACCATCCCCAAGGACAGCCGTCTGACCCTGCGCCGATACGGAGACCCAGCGGCGCTGACCATCGCGGGCACGGTTCTGGATACCGATGCTGGACCAAGCCCCAGCATAACTCAGCGGATCACCCGCAGCGGCACCCTGACCATCGACGGCCCGAACACACGCGCCTGGACTCTGACCGCGCTTGAGGATGCACCACCCACCATTCGACCCAATGGCCCCCTGACGCGGCAGTTAAACGGAGAGTTCACCTTGGGCTTCGTCGCCACGGATGACTACGGCGTAACAGGCGGTGAAGTCATCCTGAACTTGGCCCTTGATCATGTGACGCGCCTGTACGGTCTGGCCACAGATCCAGAGCCCCGGCCCGAGGTCACGGTGGACCTGCCCCTGCCCTATCGCGGCGCACGGACCCTGATCGAAGCTGCCTTGCAAGAAAGCCTGATCGAGCATCCCTTCGCGGGCCTTCCGGTGACGCTGACCTTCATCGCCCGTGACGGCGCAGGACAGATCGGCGAAAGCGAGCCCTATCCGATGATCCTGCCTGCACGCCGCTTTCTGAACCCCTTCGCCAAGGCCTTGGTCGAACAGCGCCGCGATCTGTTGTGGAACCGCGCGAATGCCCGCCGAGTGTCTCAAGTGCTGCGCGCCACGCTGGTCTATCCCGAGGATCTGCATCTGCCCGAAGGCATCTATCTGCAACTGCGCGGCGCAATAAGGCGGCTCGAGGCCGGGTTGGCCTTTGCCAATGTCGCAGACGGCCTGCCAACTGAACTGCGCGACGAGATTGCGCAGGTCCTGTGGGACATCGCGGTCGAACTGGAAGACGGACAGCTGGACGATGCTCGCGCCCGCATGGAAGAGGCCCAACGCCGTTTGGAACAAGCCATGCGCGACGGGGCGACGCCCGAAGAACTGGCAGAACTGCTCGACGAGTTTCGGGATGCGATGCGAGACTATCTGAACCAGTTGGCACAGCAGGCGCCCGAGGCCGACCCGAACGCGCCGCAATCTGGCGACGCGATCGAACTCACGCAGGAAGACATGGACGCGATGATGGACCGGATCGAAGAGCTGATGCGCGAAGGCAAGACGGCAGAGGCGATGGAGATGCTCGACCAGATGCGTCGGATGATGGAAAACATGCAGGCCCAGCGTGGTGGCGAAGGCCAGCGCCCCGGCGAAAACGCCCGTGAAGGCCTGCGCGAAACCATGCGCCAGCAACAGGGTCTGTCAGACCGCGCATTCCGTGATCTTCAGGAACAGGGTCAGGGACAGGGATCGCAAGCCGGGGAAAGCGAAGACAACGAAGGGCGCGACGGTGGTCAGGGACGCGGGCAAAGCCATGATGGATCTGGCGGCGAACAGGGTCAGAACGGCGAAGGCGGGGGGCAGGAAGGCCCCGAAAGCCAAGGCGGCGGGAGCGACGACCCCGGCACCAACCTTGCCGACCGACAGCGCGCCTTGCAAGATCAGCTGGACGCCCAACGTCGCGACCTGCCGGGGGCAGGTGATCCCGCAGGCCAAGCCGCCCGCGACGCGCTGGACGAGGCCGGGCGCGCTATGGGGCAGGCCGCTGATGCGCTCGAACAGGGCGACATTCCCGAAGCGCTGAACCAACAGGCCGACGCGATGGAAGCCATGCGCGAGGGGTTGCGGCAGTTCGACGAAGCAATGGCAAACCAGCAGCAGCAGGAAGGTCAGCAGGGTGGAAATCCAGGCGATACCGACAGTGCCTCGACCCAAGATCCTTTGGGCCGTAGCCAAAACGGGCGGGGTGGGGCCAATCAGACCGATAACCCGTTGGGCGAAACGGACGAGACATATCGCCGTGCAGAAGAGTTGATGCAGGAATTGCGCAAGCGATCAGGCGAACCGGACCGTCCCGAGCTGGAGCGCGACTATCTTGAACGGCTGTTAGATCAGTTCTGATCCATGCCTTACATCCGTTTGCGCGCGGACAACGCAGCCGAGATTGTGCCCTCGTCCAGATAGTCCAGCTCACCCCCGATGGGGACGCCTTGAGCAAGGGATGACACCAGACAGCGGCCTTCCAATTCATCAGCAATGTAATGCGCGGTGGTCTGTCCATCGACCGTGGCATTCAGGGCGAGGATAACCTCGCTGATATTGTCATCCACGACTCGCTGAACCAAACGCGGGATGCCCAGATCTTCGGGCCCGACCGCATCCAATGCAGACAGCGTTCCGCCCAACACGTGATAACGTCCCTTGAACAGACCCGCGCGCTCCATCGCCCACAGGTCGGCCACGTCTTCGACCACGCAGATCTCGCCTGTGGCACGTTTTTCCGACAAGCAGATGTCACAGCGATCCGAGGTCGAGACATTACCGCAGGTCACGCATTCCCGCGCAGTCTCGGCTACCTCCTGCATCGCATCCGCCAAAGGCGTCAACACCAACGCACGTTTGCGGATCAGATACAGCACCGCCCGACGAGCCGAACGCGGACCCAGCCCCGGCAACTTCGCCATCAACTCGATCAGGTTTTCGATATCGCGCGGTGCTTCGGACATTTAGAACGGCAGGTTCATGTCTTTGGGCAGTCCCAATTCTTCGGTCAGACGCGACATTTCGCTTTCCGAGCGGGCCTGTGCTTTGGATTGCGCATCCTTGATCGCGGCAAGGATCAGATCCTCGACCACTTCCTTTTCATCCGGATTGAAAATAGTCGGATCGATATCAAGGCTCGTCAGCACACCCTTGGCCGTTGCAGTTGCCTTTACCAGCCCAGCGCCGCTTTCGCCAACCACGGTCATGGTCTCGAGGCTTTCTTGCATCTCGGCCATCTTGGTCTGCATTTCCTGCGCTTTTTTCATCATCCCGGCCATATCGCCGAGACCACCCAAACCCTTGAACATCTGATGCTCCTACTGTTTCCACTTAGAAATTAGATACGGGCGGCACGCGCCGGTTACAAGGCGGCGGTCAGTCTTCCTCGAATGGATCCCATTCGTCTTCGACCTCGGCCAGACCTTCTTCGGCGGCTTCCTGCACCATGTCCTCGGCGGAACGGATTTCGGTGATGCGCGCCTTGGGGAACGATGCGATCACGGCTTGCACCAAGGGATGTGCGCTTGCCTCTTCCTCCAGTGCCAGTTTTTCGCCATCGCGCGTTTCGGTGATCGTCGGCGCTTCGCACCCGTTCACAAGCGTGACGCCCCAGCGCACCCCAGTCCAACCATGCAAACGCTGCGCCAATCGCGCGGCCAAATCTTGCGGGGCGTCGGCAGATGGTGTGAACTCGATCCGTCCCGGCTGGTACGAGGCCAGCCGCACCCCACCCTCGACTTCGACCAGCAGCTTTACATCGCGGTTGGTTCGGATCAACTCGACCACATCTTCGAACCGCGCATAGCGCGCAAGCGAGGTTTCGGCATCCGCCGCCACAGCCAATGCGGTCGCCCCACCCCCTGACCCCGAGGGCATAGATTGCGTAGACATGGCTGGCGCGCCAATCGGCGCGCCACCACCAGCGGGCATTCCGCCACCGCCCCCCGGCCCTGCGGGCGGCGTGGGCGTATCTTTCAACTTGCGCACCAGTTCTTCCGGAGATGGCAGATCAGCCACATGTGTCAGTCGAATGACCGCCATTTCCGCCGCCATCATCGCGTTGGGCGCGCGGCCTACTTCTTCGATCGAAGTCAGAAGCATTTGCCACATACGGGCAAGAACGCGCATCGGCAAAGCCTGTGCCATCTGTTGCCCACGGCTTCGTTCGTCGGGCGATACAGTTGGATCCTCGACCGCTTCCGGTGTGATCTTGATGACGCTCACCCAGTGCGAGACCTCGGCCAGATCGCGCAGCACCGCCATCGGGTCGGCCCCGTCGGCATATTGCGCACCCAGCTCGGTCAACGCACCCGCTGCGTCGCCCTTCAGAATCATATCGAACAGATCGAGCACCCGGCCACGGTCAGCAAGCCCCAGCATGGCGCGCACCTGGTCTGCAGTAGTTTCACCAGCTCCGTGCGAAATAGCCTGATCCAAAAGCGACTGCGCATCACGAGCAGACCCTTCGGCGGCCCGCGTGATCAACGCCAATGCATCATCCGCAATCTCGGCCTTTTCCGCATCGGCAATCCGGCGCAACATCGACAGCATATCTTCGGGTTCAATCCGGCGCAGGTCAAAACGCTGACAGCGCGAAAGGACCGTCACCGGAACCTTGCGAATCTCAGTCGTCGCAAAGATGAATTTGACATGCGCTGGGGGTTCTTCCAGCGTTTTCAGCAGTGCGTTGAACGCACTGGTCGACAGCATGTGAACCTCATCGATGATGTAGATCTTATAGCGGGCCGAGGCTGCCCGGTAATGCACGCTTTCAATGATCTCGCGAATATCGCCAACCCCGGTGCGGGATGCAGCGTCCATTTCCATCACATCCACATGCCGCCCCTCGGCGATGGCAACGCAGTGCTCACATTCGCCACACGGTTCGACCGTCGGGCCACCCTGCCCGTCCGGGCCAATGCAGTTCATGCCCTTGGCGATGATCCGCGCCGTAGTGGTTTTTCCAACTCCGCGAATGCCCGTCATCACGAACGCTTGCGCAATCCGGTCCGCCTCGAACGCGTTTTTCAGCGTGCGGACCATTGCCTCTTGCCCGACCAGATCGGCAAAGGTTTCAGGGCGGTATTTACGCGCCAGAACCTGATAGGGTTGAGAGGCTTGCGAAGGTTCAGGAGTGATATCGCTCATCATCGGCCTTTGTTGGGATTCGTAGTGTCAGCAAAGCCTAAAGCGAGGATGGGCGGGGGTCCACTAAAGAAGCGCAGAAGATCACAGCGCCCACAAAATACCCCCGACCGCGATGGTGGCGACAGTCATTAATGTTGCAAGGCGTGTAAACGATTTTGTCGGCATGGCTTCTGCGTCATTGTCAGAAAGCCGCGTTAGTGTTGCGCAAGCCTGTCGCTGTGCAGCCCAATAGATCACAATCGCCGCTGCCAAGAAAAGTGTAGCAACCAGTTTTGCCGCCCATGTCGGATCGAATGATCCGAACACAGCCTTTAGACCAATCGCAACACCAACCGCGCCAAGACCCGTTCCCATCCAAGCCGAAAACGTACGCTCATTGGCCATTATTGTACGATCCTCAGCCCAGCGCGTGCGCGTTTCAGCATTTTCTTCAGCGTTTTTGTCTTTGTGATCAGCCATAGTCTGATCCTACATCGTTCGTTCAGACCGCGCGACCTTTTAACAAGCCGTGACGTTGTTTCCGGTTCGAATGGTCATTGGTTCAAAGAATGCGCCATGCTACGCCAATCCCATGGAGCCACTTTTTCCCATCACCAACCTTCCCGCCGGAAACGGCACCCTAGGCATCTGCCCCCTACCCGGCCGAAGCGGAGATTACCGCGAGGATCTAGAGACCTTGCTCAAATGGTCGCCCGACATGGTCCTTACCATGACCACCGAGCGCGAGATGGACAGCTTTGGCGCCACAGACCTGGGTCAGAACCTGACGCAAGCAGGCATCATCTGGCATCATCTGCCGATCAACGATTTTGGCGCGCCTTCGGATAAGATCATCGCAAGCTGGGACAGGGTCTCACCCCACGCCCACCAGATCCTTGCTCAAGGCGGCAAAGTACTGGCCCACTGCAAAGGCGGCTGCGGGCGGTCCGGCATGATGCTTCTGCGCATCCTGTGCGAAACCGGGGAAGAACCCTCCACAGCCCTTACCCGCCTACGCGCCGCCCGACCCTGTGCCGTCGAAACCGACGCGCAGAAAGACTGGGCCAGCAGCCGCTAATCCGCATTTCCTTGTTCAAAATATCCTGGGGGAATGTGAAATCCCGCGGGGATTTCACAGGGGGCAACGCCTCAATTGCGCGCGAAGCGCTCTACCGCCCTTTGCGGTGCTTCGCGCCCTTCACGACACCTTTCACCATCTTCGAGAACTTCTTTTCCCGCGACCGCGATTGCGCCACAGTTTCCGAGTTCTTCTTCTCACCCTTGCGCAGTTTCAGCCAACGATCCAGACGCTCCAGATCTAGCTCCCCCGCCGCGATGGCTGCCTGCACGGCACACCCCGGTTCGGTCTCGTGGGCGCAATCTGAAAAGCGACATTGCGCTTCCAGCTCGGCGAGATCGTCGAACACATTATCGATACCATCGCGCGTGTCGATCAGACGCAGCGCGCGCATGCCCGGCATGTCGATGATCCATCCACCCTGCAACATCGGCCGCATTGACCGCGCCGTCGTCACGTGCCGACCCTTCGCATCATCCTCGCGAATCCCGCCGGTGGCAGCGTCGCCGCCCGTCAGCGCGTTGGTCAGCGTGGTCTTCCCTACGCCGGATGAACCAATAAAGGCGGCGGTCTGCGGTGCTTTGCACCAAGCAGCGACTGCAGCCGCACCTTCAGGATCGCGCGCGTTAACGGTCAGAATGGTTAGCATTGGGTCCAAGACTTGCGCTTCACGTTCGTACTCGCGCGGATCATCGCACAGGTCCGCCTTGGTCAGCACCAGAACCGGATAGCACCCGGCCTCGTGCGCAAGCGCCAGAAAGCGCTCCAGCCGCGCGATGTTAAAGTCGTCGTTGCACGAGGTGACGATGAACAGCGTATCCACGTTAGCTGCGATCAGTTGCACATGCGCATCAGTGCCTGCGCCACGCCGTTGAAGCAGCGAACGTCGATCAAGAATATGCTGAATTCGCATTTCCGGGTCCGCCAGAACCCAATCGCCCACAGCAAGCTCTCCTGCCGAAAACTTCGGCGTGGTTAAAGTTGCAGAACCGCCTTCACCCAGCGCAGCCATTTGCGCACGGTGGATTTCGGTCAGTCGGTAAGGGGTCAGCGCGTCTGTATGTTCGGCACGCGCCTGTTCGAAGGATGTGGACCATCCAAGGTCCATAAGTGTCAATGTCATTGGTCTGCCTGATTTAGCACAAAGGATCACCCGTCGCGCAGGCGCGGCGTTGGGTGCATGGGTTCAGGCAGGGCCGGATCACTCCGACGGGCGACAACCTGCCTGAAAGGCGGTGACGACACTCATAAAATCCCTCCGTTCGTATGCGTGGCCGATTGTTGGAAGGCCGCGCGGGCTTGGGTCCGACTGCTAGAAACTGAGTTTCGTGGGTCGGGTAATTGTCCCTCTCGGCGAAACAAGTTTCGCCTGTCGGGGCATCAAATCCTGCGGATTTGATGCTTGGTGAGAGGCTGAACACGACCCAGACGGGGCTCGTTGTGGCTGCTTCCTTCCGGACCTGACCAGATTGGCGAGGCGCCTACCCGCGCCAACCTCTCGCCCTTCATATATGAGGCTGCGCTAAGGGATGCAAGCCTCAGAGCGCAAGCTCGTAACAGGTAAATCCACGTTCGTCACACGGCTCTAGAACGTCGAACCGAAGCCATGGGTAATCCCGCACCGACGTCAGCCCTTCGGACGAGGACCGAAACCAGACCGACGCATCCCGCACTGGATGGAACTGCCAGATCGGGGCCGCATCGATGTCTATCCGTCCACGATTGGCCACATAGTCCGCAAGCAGGTGGCGAATCTCAATCGGAGCAACCGGCAGCACGTCCGCAGAATCTGGCAGAGGGTAATTTCCCCCGCCCAACACGCGGTAGTCGGTGGTGGCCAGAAGGAATTCATCATCATCCCGCACAGGGCGTCCATCATGGCGCAGCGCCCGAACGCGACGCGCATCGGGATCGGCCAGTTCTCCGGCAGGTGTGAACCGCGCCGGTTGCGCAAGATCGACCTGATAGGTCAGCCCCAACACGCTTTCATGGATATAGCCCGGCACCCCGTCATCCTTCAGCTGGACGGCCTTCTGCCCCGGCAAAACCTGATTGAAGATGCTGCAAGACCGCTCAAGCCAGTTGCGCAAAAACGCCCCGGTCACCTTCACCAAGGCAAAGCTGTTGGGAAACATGTAAAGATCCGCCAAGGATCTCTGTGTCAGCGGCCCAGAAGGAAGCGCCGTGTAATAATCCGGCCCCCCAAATCCACCCGACTTGAAGGCTGCACTGGCTGCAAGAACCGGAAGGTCGGGCAAGTCCAACGCGTCTTTGCACAAATGCGAGTGGTCCAACATCGCCTCCTGAACAAGCCGCGTCGCGCTGTCTGCCCCGACAAGCGTCAGATAGTTGTTCAGGGGGGAAATCGTTTCCCCAACCCGCGCACGCATCGCCGAGCAGGTGTTGTTGTGAAGGTCCGTAAACAAGGCTTCGAACGCGCCATTTGCAAGGCCATTGCCCGTGACCTCGTCCGGGACCGCCTTCAGGCGCGCCGAACCATGGCAAACCGTCCAGTTCCCATCCCGCCGGTCGATGGCAAGGTCGATCACCCCCAGATGCGACCCCCAGAAGCCCGGCATCACGGTCGGCACCCCGTTTAGAAAGCCGTCCACCTCGGCGCCGATGGCGGGAAAGACCTGGTGGGTGTGCCCCCCGATCAAAGCATCAATGCCGGGCACAAGGGACAGGGGATGCAGCACGTTCTCCATATCCGGGCTGTGGCTTTCCGCGCCCATTCCGCTGTGCGCCAAAGCCACGATCACATCCGCACCCAACGCCTTCATTTGCGGAACATAGTGGCACGCTGTAGCGAGAATATCCGTGGTCTTGATCTTGGCTTGGTTAAGAGACTTCGGAGGCAGAAAGCCAATCACACCAATGGTAATATCATGCAGTCCACCAAGACTGTCTTCGACCGTCCTGCGCAAAAGAACATAGGGCTGGATGTGCGACTGGTCCGTTTCTTCCGGCAAATCTGCATTCGCAGTCAGCACCGGAAACCCGGCCCCTCGAATCGAGCGAAACATCGCCTCATGCCCTTGGTCGAAATCGTGATTGCCAAGGTTCATCGCATCATAGTTCAGGTGATTCATCGCCCGGATCATCGGATGCAATTCGTCGCGCGTTTCCAAAGATTGCCCTTCGCCCAGCGCCGAGCCAAACAGGCAGTCGCCATTGTCCAACAGGATCGAGTTCGCCACCTCGCCTCGCGCGGCGTCGATCAGCTTGGCGGTGTGTGACATCCCCCATCCCCCGACCGTTCTGTCAGCATGGTAATCATAGGGTAGGATGTTCATGTGCAAATCTGTGGTTGCTAAAATGCGCAGATTCACTCGAACGCCCTGATCCGTAATTGGATCTTGAACGAAATGCCTCATCCCCTTGTCACTTTCTTTTTATCGCCTCTCGAACCCATCCAAAACACCCACCGCCTTTAGGGCGTGTGTTTGCGCTTTAACTCAATCTCGCGTTGTATGATGTCAATTTAATGGCCCGATCGCGGCAAGATTCCAATCTGGACAGTGAGGACTGCTCTGCTAGCGTGCGGCGCAACGCATAAACACAGGACAGCACCCGCATGAAAATCGCCGAACAGGTCACCTTTGCCGCTGGCAATTTGAACAGGGATGCCGAGGCCCGCGCAGATCCGGAAAGGCTGAAGGTGCTCGCCCAGCGGGCCAAGCTGTTGCCTTTGTGGCGCGGGAAGATCCTGTTGCGCCCCGAGGCCGAGGGCTGGGATCTGGTATATCTGCCCCAAGACGCCCTGCCGGCGGATTTCGCTGACGCGCCGCGTGTTTATTTGGGTTTACAGAACGAAACACCCTTGTTTGCACTGGATGTTTCGCGATGGGAACCACAGGGCGATTTACCAGACCCGACAATGTTCGTAGATCAAAGCATTCAACGCCATCCCGACCTGCCCGAGGATTTTGGATTTGCCGAGCTGCGTGCCACTATGGCGGGTCTGACCCCCGACGAGGCCGAAGTCGCTGCCACTGCGCGGTCCATTCTGGAATGGCACCGCATTCACGGGTTCTGCGCCAATTGCGGCGCGAAAACCCATGTCACCATGGCTGGCTGGCAACGCAATTGTGATGCCTGTGGTCGCTCGCATTTCCCGCGCACGGATCCAGTGGTGATCATGCTGATCACTCATGGAAATTCGGTTTTGGTGGGGCGCGGTGTGGGTTGGCCCGAAGACATGTATTCCCTTCTGGCGGGATTCGTGGAACCCGGCGAAACGATCGAGGCCGCGACGCGACGCGAGGTGTTCGAAGAAGCTGGTGTAAAGGTCGGGCCGGTTGGCTATCTGGCCTCGCAGCCTTGGCCCTATCCCTCTTCCCTGATGGTCGGCACGTGGGGGCACGCCTCCACGACCGAGATCAAGCTGGACCCCGCCGAGCTGGCCGACGCAATCTGGGTCACGCGCGAGGATATGTTGGACATTTTCGCTGGGCGCAATCCCGCGGTCAAACCCGCCAGAAAGGGTGCAATAGCACATTTTTTAATGCAGAACTGGCTTGCGGATCGGCTGGACTAGCCCCATTTTGCTGCAATGTAAGCGGTAGGAGCGGTTGATGAAAATCAAGACCCACGAAGACATCGAAGCGACAATCGAACAAGTGTTCGATGCCGTCACCGATTTCGAAGGTTTCGAGCTGGCCGCTCTGCGTCGCGGTGCCGAAGTGCGTCGCACCGACACGATGCCCCACCCCGGTCAAGGGATGAGCTGGGAAGCTAAGTTCTCGTATCGTGGTCGCCAGCGGGTTGCAGACATCAAGGTCGAGCAGTTTGATCGCCCCAACCACTTGCGCATCTGGTCGAAGATCGCGGGCCTGAATGCGGATGTGGACATCGAGCTGATGGCCCTGTCCCGTACCCGAACCCGCATGTCGCTGAGCGTAGACATGCGCCCCAAGACCATCCCGGCACGGCTGTTGATCCAATCCCTGAAACTGGCACGCACCACGATGCTGCGCCGTTTCCGCAAACGCGTTTCGGAATATGCCGCCTCGATCGAGGCACGCTATCGGGCTTGATCAGACCCGATAGTTCCCGTTAGTCGCGGGCCGGATCGCGGGGATAGACCCCAAGAATATCCAGCGTTGAGGTGAAATAGGCCAGTTCTTCCAGCGCAAGCTGAACGCCCCGATCTTCTGGATGGCCGTCAATATCTGCGTAAAACCGTGTTGCAGTGAACGATCCATCGACCATATAGCTTTCCAGCTTGGTCATGTTCACACCATTGGTCGCAAACCCGCCCATCGCCTTGTAAAGCGCGGCTGGGATGTTGCGGACTTCAAAAACGAACGTGGTGATCATACCGTGTTCGCCACGCCGCTCCAGATTGGGCTCACGCCCCATGATGACAAAGCGGGTCGTATTGTGGCCGTGATCCTCGACATCTTCGGCAAGCAGATCCAAGCCATAGATCTCAGCTGCCAGGGCAGATGCCAAAATGCCTTCACCCGGCGTTTTTGTCTTGGCCAAATGCGCTGCAGCGCCCGCGCTGTCGGCAGCCCCAACACCGCGCATTCCATGCAGCTTCAGAAAGTTCGACGATTGCGGCAGCAGAACCGGATGGGCGCGCACCAGTTTGATGTCGTCAATCTTTGCCCCCGGAAGTCCCATCAGACTGATCCGGACACGCACGAAAGCCTCGTCCAGAATGTGCAGCCCGCTTTCCGGCAGCAGCCGGTGAATATCCGCAACCCGGCCATAGGTTGTGTTTTCGATCGGCAACATGGCCTGATCTGCCTTACCCGAACGCACTGCGGCGATGACATCATCAAAAGATTCGCAGGGCATGGCTTCCATATACGGTCTGGCGGCCTGACATGCCTCGTGGGAATAGGCGCCTGGCTCTCCTTGAAAGGCGATTCGGCTGGTCATTTTGAGGACCCTCCCTGCGGGTTAGCGTTAAAGGACGATTAGTCGCGCGTCATATCGCTTGAAAACATACATGGGAAGCGGCTAGAAGGCTTCTGACTTTGGATGAGACGGAACGCGACATGTTCGACACAATGACACTTACAAAAGCGAGCGGTGCGGTTATTGGCACGCTCTTGGTATTCCTGCTGGGCAACTGGGCGGGAAGCGCCCTGTACAACACCAGCGGCGGCGCACATGGCGCTGACCATGGCGACGAGGCACACGCAGCCGCCACTGGCTATGTCATCGCAACAGCAGATGAAGGCCACGCAGAAGAAGAAGCCGAAGAAGCCGTTCCTTTCGCGGATCTGGTAGCAGCAGCCGACGTCGCCAAAGGCGAGAAAGTCTGGGGCAAGTGCAAAGCCTGCCACAAGCTGGAAGACGGCGCGAACGGCACCGGCCCGCACCTTTATGGCTTGATCGACCGCCCGATCGCCAGCGTCAGCGGCTTCGGCTACTCGGATGTTCTGGCCGGCATGAGCGCCGATGCTTGGACCATCGACGCCTTGAACGAATGGCTGGCCAGCCCGAAAGCCTTCGCGCCGGGCAACAAGATGACGTTCTCGGGCCTGAAGAAAGACAATGATCGCGCCAATCTGGTTGCGTATCTGGCCACCATCGGCGGCTAAGCGTCCCTTCGGTGAAACATTCCAAGGCCGTCCGGTTCCGGGCGGCCTTTTTCGTTGCGCGTTTTCAGGCGGCGCACGGCCGATTAACGCCCAGTTCACCAATTCGCGCCTTGAATGTTACCGGGCAGCCCTTTTTACTCGCATCAATGAAATCCGCTGATCATCGGAGGTGACGCCATGCGCGACGCACAAACAAAGACCCTTGCCCGACCTGACAATCGCGCCCTGACGCTGGGGCTTGGTATGGCTACCGGGCTTGTGCTGGCGCTGGCACCATTCGCGGCGAAAGCAGAAACAACCGTCAGTCATGGCTACTCTAACTTTGGCGAGCTGAAATACGGGCCAGACTTCAAACATCTGGACTATGTGAACCCGGACGCGCCGAAGGGGGGCGAGATCTCGTTGTGGTCACAAGGCAGCTTTGACAGCTTCAATCTGTACGCCCGCAAAGGACGGCCCGCAGCCAACACCACGTTGGGTCACGAAAGTGTTCTGGTCGCCACCGCCGACGACCCCTATGGGATGTACTGCCTTCTTTGTGAGACGCTTGAATACCCGGACGACTTGGCTTGGGTGATATTCAACTTGCGCGACGATGTTCGATTTCAGGATGGAACACCGCTGACGGCCGAAGACATCGAGTTTACCTTCAACCTATTTTTGGAAAAGGGAATCGCAGAGTACCGCGAGCGTGTGAAGGTCTATATTGACCACGTCGAGGTTCTGTCGCCCAGCAAAATCAAGTTTGTGTTCGCCGACGCCGCGCCACGCGCCGAGCGTGTCAGCTTTGCAGGCGGAACTCCCGCGTTCTCGAAAAAATGGTTCGAGGAAACCGGTGCGCAGCTTGACGATCGTTCAGACGCCCCGTTCATGTCGACCGGCCCATATGTATTGGGTGACTTCGACTATGGTCGCGAAGTGAATTATGTCCGCTCTGATAACTATTGGGGCGCAGATCATCCGCTTCAGATCGGGCAGAACAATTTCGACACGGTCAAAACCGTCTATTTCGCAGATGCCACTGCCGCGATGGAAGGTTTCACAGCCGGGGCCTATACCTTCCGAACCGAGAATTCGTCGAACCTTTGGGCGACTGCCTATGACTTTCCAAATCTGAAAGACGGCCATGTCGTTAAAGCCGAACTTCCAGATGGAACCGTGGGGTCGTCGCAAAACTTTGTGTTCAACCTGTCTCGCGAGAACTGGCAAGACCCACGCGTTCGCGAAGCCTTTGGGTATATGTTCAACTTCGAATGGTCCAACGAAGCACTGTTTTACGGGCTCTATACGCGGGTAAACAGCTTCTGGCCCGGAACAGATATGGCGGCTACCGGTGCGCCCAGCCCCGAAGAGGTCGCCCTGCTTCAGCCCTTCGTTGACCAAGGTCTTCTGGACGCCAGCATCCTGACGGACGAGGTCGTCGCACCTCCGGTCCATGATGCGGCTAGCAATCAACCGTCGCGTCGCCAATACCGTGCAGCAAGCGCCTTGCTGGATGATGCTGGTTGGGAAAGTGGTGATGATGGGCTACGCCGGCGCAATGGCGAAGTGCTAAGCGTGACATTTCTGACCTACAGCCCGCTCTTCGATCGGATTATCAATCCTGTTGTCGAAAACATGAAACGTCTTGGTGTGGATGCCAAGCTCGAACGGGTCGACATTCCACAATATGTCGAGCGTCTGCGGGCGGGCGATTTTGACATGACGACGGACACGATTCAGATGTCGTTTGAACCGGGCGCGGATCTTGAACAATGGTTCCATTCACGCACCGCAGACGACAGCTCGCGCAATGTTATGCGTCTGGCGGATCCTGCCATCGACGCAATACTGCCGCTGGTGACGCAGGCAACAACGCTGGATGAACTGAAGCTTGCCGCGCGGGTGATAGACCGTGTCTTGCTGTCCAAGCGCCTGACCATTCCGCAATGGTACAAAGACGCGCACACAGTCGCTTACTACGATATGTACGAACACCCCGACCCAATTCCGCCCTTGGCCCTTGGCACGCTAAGTTTCTGGTGGCAAAACGCAGAAAAGGCCGAGGCACTTAAATCGGCGGGCGTGTTGAAGTAGGCAACCCCGGCAAAAACGAGCACAAATCCAAGGACCGCATATGGGCGCCTATATTCTGCGAAGACTGCTTTTGATCATCCCGACCCTGTTCGGGATCATGGTGATCAATTTCACGCTGACGCAATTCGTACCCGGAGGCCCAATCGAGCAGATCATCGCCCAGATGGAAGGCGGCGGGGATGTGTTCGAAACGATCTCGGGCGGGGGCGATGCTGGGATCGAGGCTGCCGGTGGTGGCGACGAAAGCTATCTTGGCGCACGTGGCCTGCCCGAGGAATTCATTGCCGAGCTTGAGAAAGAATTCGGCTTCGACAAGCCTCCGCTTGAGCGCTTCTTCACGATGATTTGGAACTATATGCGACTGGATTTCGGCGAAAGTTACTTCCGGTCGATTGGAGTTTTCGAACTGGTGGCCGAAAAGATGCCCGTGTCGATCACGCTGGGGCTATGGTCAACGGTCATCGCCTATGTGATCTCGATCCCGCTGGGCATTCAGAAAGCCGTGCGGGACGGCTCGAAGTTTGACACTTGGACCTCAGGCATGATCATCGTGGCCTATGCCATTCCGGGCTTCCTGTTCGCAATCCTCCTGCTGGTCTTGTTTGCGGGCGGATCATATCTGCAATGGTTCCCTTTGCGCGGCCTGACATCCGACAATTGGGAGGATCTGTCGCTGTGGGGCAAGGTCGTGGATTACTTCTGGCACATCACTCTGCCGGTTCTGGCCTCCACGATTGCCAGCTTCGCAACCCTGACCCTGCTGACCAAGAACAGCTTTCTGGATGAGATCAAGAAACAGTATGTCGTGACCGCCCGCGCCAAAGGTCTGGCCGAGAACCGCGTGCTTTACGGCCATGTTTTTCGTAACGCGATGCTCATCGTGATTGCAGGCTTCCCATCGGTCTTTCTGGGTGTCTTTTTCGGCGGCTCGGTGATTATCGAAACGCTCTTCTCGCTCGATGGATTGGGACGTCTGGGATACGAGGCTGCTTTGGCCCGCGACTATCCGGTGATCTTTGGCACGCTCTTCGTCTTTGGTCTTTTGGGCCTTCTGGTCGGCATCCTGTCGGACCTCATGTATGTCTTCGTCGATCCCCGCATCGACTTTGAAGGGCGCGAGGTCTGATCATGGCGCTTTCCCCCCTCAACCAACGCCGCTGGCGCAATTTCCGCCGCAATGGCCGCGCCTTTTGGTCGCTGATCCTGTTTGCGATCCTGTTTGGCCTGTCCCTCTGCGCCGAGCTTTTGGCCAACGACAAACCCATCTTGGTGAAATATGACGGTGGCTTCTATACTCCCGTCTTCAAATTTTATCCGGAAACCGCGTTCGGAGGCGATTTCAAGACCGAAGCAGTCTATGGCGATATCGAAGTGCAGTGCCTGATCATCGCCCAAGGCTCCGAGGCCTGCTGGGACGACCCAGAAGGCGTGATCACCGAGGCCGAGACAGGTACGGTCGAGGGTGAACCGATCAACACAGGTTGGCTTCTATGGCCGCCGATTCCATACAGCTATACGACGATCAATGACGTTGACGGCGCCGCCCCAAGCGCCCCGGATGCAAAACACGTCCTGGGAACGGATGACACGGCACGCGACGTATTGGCCCGGGTGATCTATGGCTTCCGTCTATCGGTCTTCTTTACGATTGTTGTGACGGTTCTGACCTCGATCATCGGGATTACGGCGGGGGCCATTCAGGGCTATTTCGGCGGCTGGATCGACCTGATCTTCCAAAGGATCCTCGAGATCTGGGCTTCGACACCATCGCTCTACGTGATCATCATCCTCTTCGCGATCCTAGGGCGAAGTTTCTGGCTGTTGGTCTTCGTAACCGTCCTGTTCGGCTGGCCCGCACTGGTCGGCGTGGTCCGGGCCGAGTTCCTGCGCGCCCGCAATTTCGAATACGTCCGCGCCGCCCGTGCGCTTGGCGTGTCAAACCGCGTGATCATGTTCCGCCACGTGCTGCCCAACGCGATGGTCGCCACGCTGACCATGCTGCCTTTCATCATCACCGGCACGATCTCGACACTGGCAACGCTGGACTTTCTTGGCTTTGGCCTTCCGTCCTCTGCCCCATCGCTCGGCGAACTCACACGGCAGGCGAAACAGAACCTGCAAGCCCCGTGGCTGGCTTTTACCGCATTCATGACCTTCTCGATCCTTCTGTCGCTGCTCGTCTTCATCTTCGAAGGCGTGCGGGACGCGTTTGACCCAAGAAAGACCTTCCAATGAGCCTTCTGACCGTCAACAACCTGAGCGTCAGCTTCCGACAGGACGGACAAAGCCACCCCGCTGTGCGCGGGATCAGCTTCAACGTCGAGAAAGGTGAAACCGTAGCCTTGGTCGGCGAAAGCGGGTCGGGGAAATCCGTGTCCGCCCTGTCCACCGTGTCACTTCTGCCGGACAGCGCCGAGGTTACAGGGTCGATCACCTATGAAGGGCGCGAAATGATCGGCGCGTCCAAGTCCGATCTGCGCGATGTGCGCGGCAACGACATCAGCTTCATTTTCCAAGAGCCGATGACATCCCTGAACCCGCTCCACACGATCGAAAAGCAGATGGCGGAATCTATCCAGCTCCATCAGGGCCTGACCGGCGACGCCGTGCGCGCCCGCATTCTGGAGCTGCTCGACAAAGTCGGTATTCGCGACGCCGAGACACGCCTGCAGAACTATCCGCACCAGCTTTCCGGTGGGCAACGTCAGCGTGTGATGATCGCCATGGCGCTGGCCAATGGGCCCGAGCTTTTGATCGCAGACGAACCCACCACGGCGCTGGATGTGACCATTCAGGCGCAGATCCTCGACCTGCTGGCGGACCTCAAGGAAAGCGAGGGGATGAGCCTTCTGTTCATCACCCACGACCTTGGCATCGTGCGCAAGATCGCAGATCGCGTCTGCGTCATGAAAGACGGCGAGATTGTCGAGACCGGCCCAACAGCCGAGGTGTTCGAGAACCCGCAGCATGACTATACGAAAATGCTTCTAGGGGCCGAGGCACATGGCCGTCCAGATCCTGTCCCCGCTGACGCCCCTGAAATCGCGAGCGCTGAAAACCTGCGCATCTGGTTCCCCATTCAGCGCGGATTAATGCGCCGCACCGTCGGACACATCAAGGCGGTGAACGCCGCGACCTTCAACGTCCGCGCGGGCGAGACCATTGGCATCGTGGGCGAAAGCGGATCCGGCAAGACTACGCTGGCGCTGGCCGTGATGCGGTTGATCAGCTCGGACGGGCCGATTGTCTTCATGGGCGACGGCATTCAGGGGCTGAAGTCACGCCAACTGCAACCGCTACGCCGCGACATGCAAATCGTGTTCCAAGACCCTTATGGCTCGCTGTCCCCGCGCATGACCGCCGAGGAAATCATCGCCGAAGGTCTGTCCGTCCACGGGCTAGAGCCCGGCCGAAACCGGCGTGAAATGGTGGCGGAAATCATGGAAGAGGTCGGGCTAGACCCCAAAACCATGCACCGCTATCCGCACGAGTTCTCAGGCGGGCAACGTCAACGGATCGCGATTGCCCGCGCCATGATCCTGCGCCCGAAGCTAGTGGTTTTGGACGAACCGACCTCGGCGCTGGATATGACCGTGCAAGTGCAGATCGTCGAACTTCTGCGCAACCTGCAACGGAAGCACGGGCTGGCTTATCTGTTCATCTCGCACGACTTGCGCGTGGTCCGCGCGCTCAGCCACAAGGTGCTGGTGATGCGGGCAGGCGATGTTGTCGAAAGCGGCGACGCGGACCAGATCTTTGACGCGCCCGCGACGGACTATACCCGCGCGCTGATGGCCGCGGCCTTCGATATGAAGGCCAGCGACGCGGTGTCTCAGTAAATCAGGTCAGGCCACCTATTAGGAAGGTCCAAGCACCTTACAGCTCGTGTTGCGCGCGTTCAGGCGACGGCAGGCCAGATCAGCTTGATCTTCGGTCAGGCTGACAAAGTTAGCGTGCCAGCCGTCCGAGCGTTTGACGACCTTGCGCAGGGCTTCGTCCAGCGTATCAATCTCGCGCAGGGCGGTTTTCAGTAGGCGGCGTTCCGCATGATAGCGTGTGCCCAGAACCCCAACGTTAATTGCATAATGGCGCCCGCCCGAAGTGGACATGCGGGTCACGATTTCAGGCGCGACCTCGGCGGGTTTCGGTGCAGGTTCAAGCGAGGTCAGTATGATCGTCGCCGGGCGTGGCGGGGGCGAGGCCATGGCAGCCGTTTTCACGGTGGTCTCTCCGCCAAAGGGCTGCACGGCCTCGGGCACTGGTGTGGTTTCGATCGCCGGCACCAAAGCAACGGCTTCAGCTTCGGGCACCTTGGGTGCCTCTTCGGTAACGACCGCTGCAACGGCATCTTTGATGCTGTCTGTCAGGCTGGCCAATTGCGTGTCGGCGATAGGTTCTTGCGCCGCAACGGGACGAGGCGCAGGTCGCGGGCTGCGTTTGACGGCGGTGACAAGACGAATGGTCTTGCCAGCCCCTCCGGGTTCGTCAATCTCCATCGTGCCAGAGCCGCCCACATTCCCAGCATAGGCAGGCAAAGCAGGCTTGCGCACGGTGGCCCGACTTGGCGCGCGACGGAAACCAAGATCCATCAGCTCGGCCACTTTGGCGTTGCGCGAGGCGGTCGAGCGACCACCGAATACTGTGGTGATAATCCGTTCCTGTCCACGCTCGGCCGAGGCCACAAGGTTGAACCCGGCAGCGTTCGTAAACCCGGTTTTGATACCATCAGCACCTTTATAGCTATTCAGAAAACGGCGGTTGGTGTTGTTGACAGACTTCATGCCCGCATGGGTCGAGCGACGCGAGAACAGGTTATAGTATTCCGGGTGATCATAGAACAGGTGACGGCCGAGTGTCGTCATATCTCGTGCCGTGGACAAATGACCACTTTCGGTCAAACCATGCGCGTTCTTGAAATGCGTCCGCGTCATGCCCAGCGCCTTGGCGGTGCGGTTCATGCGGCGCGCAAACGCAGCCTCGGACCCCGAAATGGCAATGCCAATCGCAGTCGCTGCATCGTTCGCAGACTTCACCGCAGCAGCGCGTATCAGGTAACGCAGCTTGATCTTCTGACCCGTGCGCAGCCCCAGCTTCGACGGCGGCTCGGCCGAGGCTTTGCTGGTGATGGTCACGACAGTGTCCGCCGAAATCTCACCATGCTTGATGGCCTCAAACGCGACGTAGAGCGTCATCATTTTGGTCAAGGATGCCGGGTGCAGGCGGGTGTCCGCGTTTCGGGAATGCAAAACTTTGCCCGTTCGTGCGTCAATCACCATTGCCGCATAGGGCGCGGCATTTGCGCGCGCGGGCACAATCACTGTCAAACAGCCAATAACTGCGAGAAATAGCCCAAGCTGGGCTAACTGCTTCAAACGCGTCATCACGACGGTTACCTTTTCTGCCTCAATCGCCGGATCTTTTTTCGCCCAGCTGATTTGTTTTTTTCACGCTAGCACGCGGGATGGGTTTCGGAAACACCTTATTTTCAAAGACTTGAGGCGTGTCTTGTGGGTCACGCAGAGCGCCCACCCCCAATATATAGATCTTCGTGGACGCTGAATTACTAGATCTGCGCATCAGGCGGGGGGCTAAGACCGTCGCATGGCCGGCGGTTTTTTTGCCTGTTCACTAACAGCAAAAACCAAATGTTGAGAACTTCGCCCTCATTTTGTATGAGCGGTCCCGGATGCACAGCGCCCTGCCCCTTTTCACGGCACGGACAAGCCCTATATTGTGTGTTCCGGATGCCTTTGATTGCAACCCACGGAGCGATGTCGACATGACAACATCCCCCCTTCTGTCCTCGGGCGGTCCCGATGATGACGGTGACGCTGGTCTTGCGGTAGCAACCAAACCCAAAACCAAGCGCCCGCCGATGTATAAGGTGTTGCTGCTGAACGACGATTTCACGCCGATGGAATTCGTTGTCATGGTGCTGGAACGCTTCTTTGGCCTGAATCACTCGCAAGCGTTCGAGCTGATGCTGACCGTACATAAGAAAGGTCTGGCCGTGGCGGGCGTGTTCTCGTACGAGATCGCCGAAACCAAGGTCACTCAGGTGATGCAGCTGGCACGTGAACACCAGCACCCGCTGCAATGCACCATGGAAAAGGAATGACAGCCGCGCGCGGGGCCTGAGATGCTGCAAACTCGTTTGACCATTGCCCTTGATGAAGGGCTTATTGCACTGCCCGATGATGGCAGCATTCTGGTGATCGGCCCAACGCCAGATCACGATATCTTTGCGCTGCCGAAGGATCGCGTGACGATCTACAGCCACTTCTATCCCGATGTGCAGTTTTGGACTGCCCGCGGATACGAGGTTGTCAGCGACCTGCCCAACGCAGGTTTCACCGCTGCGCTGATCTGTGCGCCTCGGTCAAAGGCGCTGGCGCAGGCATGGCTTCATGCTGCGGATCGCGCGACGGGTGGCGGGTTGGTCATTTTGGATGGACAAAAGACCGACGGGATGGACAGCCATCTGAAGGCACTTAAGAAGTGTGCGAACTTGCTGGGCAACCTGTCGAAGGCGCATGGTAAGATCGTTTGGTTCCAAGGGCTCGACGCGCCCGAGTGGGAAGCCCAAGACATCACCCTAGAATACGGATTCATCACCCGCCCGGGCGTTTTCTCGGCCGAGAAGATCGACAAGGGATCCGAGGTTTTGGCCGCTGTCATGCCCGACGCAATCAACGGCCGCGTGGCCGATCTGGGCGCGGGCTGGGGATTCTTGTCGCGCCACATCCTATCGCGTGAAGGTGTCGAGGCATTAGACCTGATCGAGGCTGACAAGGTCGCACTGGATTGCGCCCGTCGCAAAATCGAAGACCCCCGCGCGCGGTTCCTATGGGACGACGCGACCTCCTTTACCCCGGATCAACCCTATGACGTGGTGATCTCGAACCCGCCCTTTCACACCAGCCGCGCCGGCCGACCCGAGCTGGGGCAAGCCTTCATCCAGTCGGCGGCGCGCATCCTGAAACCCTCAGGACGCTTCGTCATGGTCGCCAATCGCCACCTGCCCTACGAAGACACGCTGGCTAAATATTTCCGCGTGGTCGAGGATTTGGGTGGCACGCCAGGCTTCAAGCTTTTGGCGGGTCTGAAACCTCATCGCGCGGCGCAATAACATCCGCTAGTCTGGCGCGGGGAATCGCCCAGAGACAGGAGAGCTCATGTCTTTCAACATCGCAGGCAAAACCGCCATCATCACCGGCGCCGCCAACGGCATTGGCCTGTCCATCGCTCGGCATTTCGCCGATCACGGGGCCAATGTGGTCTGCGCGGACATGGACGAGGCCGGACTTTTGGACGAATGGGGGCCAAACCCCGACGAAGACAGCGAAGACGCCGGAAACACACGCATTTTCGCAGGTGATCTGCGGGAAAAGCTGACCATTGCGAACCTGCTATCAGCCACGATTGATGCGTTTGAACGCGTCGACATCTTGGTAAATGCGTCGCGTCAGGTGGCACTGGCCGATCCATTGGACACGGATGACCAATCGGTGGCGACCCTTCTGGATCAGAACCTGATGACCGGCCTACGGCTAAGCCAATTGGTGGCCAAACGCATGATCCTGCAGGGCAATGATTTGAACGAAGACGATACCGAAACGCCATTGGGCGCGATCGTCAATCTGTCTTCGCTCGCCGCAACCCGCACTCAGCCGGGTCTGATGGGGTACTCCATTGCCTCGGCAGCAGTGGATCAGATGACCCGATCGCTGGCCGTGGCACTGGCCCCGAACCGAATTCGCGTAAACGCAGTATCCTTCGCGTCGCTGATGAGCGCCAGCTTGCGCAACACGATCCGTGAAGCACCCGAAACACGCGATGACATCATCGAGGGCACACCGTTGGGAAGAATCGCTTCGGCCTCGGAAATTGTGGATGCGGTGCAGTTCCTGGCATCGGAAGGATCCAGCTTTATGACAGGCCATATTTTGCAGGTGGACGGCGGACGAAGCCTGTTGGACGCGGTGGGCAACCCTGCACACTGACAGCAAGCACCTGCGCGACATCCTGCCTTTTGCCAAACCCGCCCAGCTTTGGTAGCTGGTCAGGACAGCTGTTCGAATAGACCCCGGAGCCCCGATGACCAACCAGATGACCGATCAAAAAGCCCGCGCCAGCCAATGGTTCCACGAGCTTCGCGACCAGATCGTGGCCGCGTTTGAGGCGCTGGAAGAAAGCCAGACAGAAGGTCCAATGGCGGACCAACCTGCCGGCCGCTTCGAGGTCACCAAAACAACCCGTCAGTCGGATGATGGCTCGGACGCAGGCGGCGGAATGATGAGCGTCATGCGCGGTGGCCGCGTGTTCGAAAAGGTAGGCGTCAACATCTCGACCGTGTACGGCACGCTTGGAAAGCCCGCGCAGCAAGCGATGGCCGCACGTGGCGTTCCGGGGATCGAGGATGATCCGCGCTTCTGGGCCTCGGGAATTTCGCTTGTCGCGCATATGCAAAACCCGCATTGCCCAGCGGTGCACATGAACACCCGCATGTTTTGGACCCCCGGCGCGTGGTGGTTTGGCGGCGGCTCGGACCTGAACCCTTGCATCGAATATGACGAGGACACCGCGCATTTCCACAATGTGCAGAAAGATCACCTGGAGCCCCATGACCCCACGCTTTATGGCAAGCTGAAGGAATGGGCCGACGAGTATTTCTATATCCCCCATCGTGGCCGTGCCCGTGGGGTTGGCGGGATTTTTATGGATGACCGCAATACCGGAGATTGGGAAACGGATTTTGCCCTGACCCAAGACATTGGCCGCGCCTTCCTGCCTGCTTTCGTTCCGGTGACCGAAAAGCGCCGCAATACGCCGTGGGACGAAGCCGACAAGGACACACAGCTTGTGCATCGCGGGCTCTATGCCGAATATAATCTTGTCTATGACCGTGGCACCAAATTTGGCTTGGCAACAGGGCATGACGCCAATGCTGTCCTGATGAGCCTGCCGCCCATGGCAAAGTGGGTGTAAGACTTGCAAGTTGGCGATGAAATCCACGTCAATGACCGGATGCAATCGGGCTATACCTACCGGCTGGATGCACCTACGGGCGAGGATTTCGACCCGGGCTTTACCCCGCACCACTCCCCGGCCGAGATGCTATCCATGGGCGTCTTCGAGGGCAAATACCTGAACGATTGTCGGAACGAGTTTCCCGCCAGTTGGTTTGAAGGTGCCAAGCTGTCCAAGCACCCCGATGCAGGGGTCAATTACTTCGGTGTGAAAAGCCGTCAGCCAATTTCCGTCTGGCGCGAAAAAGGCTGGATCATCGGCCCCGACCCGCGCGGTTGGTTCCAATGGTACTGCCGCTATTACATGGGCCGTCGCCTGCCCGAGATTGACGCGGCCCAGATCAAACGCTGGCGCGCCTTCGCACGTCACGCCGGGCAAATTCGTGCAAATTGCTATCCCGGTGACATTTTTTGCCGCCCACGCCAGCGCCAGGCGCTTTTGCAATGGGCCTATGATCCATTGATTTGATCCGCTTGCCATGTGGGCGCACTCAGGGCAAGTTGTTGGGAAAGAAACGAAAGGCCTATGCGTGACGACCTTCAAACTTGACGATTTCCTGCCGTATCAGCTTGCTGTTTTGTCCAGCCGCGTCAGCGCGGAATTTTCCAAACACTATCGCGAAGCATATGGAATCTCGGTTTCCGAATGGCGTGTCGTGGCGCATCTAAGCCAAGCCGACAGTGTCAGCGTGCGCGAGATCCACAAGCGTGTGGACATGGACAAGCCCAAAGTCAGCCGCGCTGCGACGCGGCTTGAGGCGGCGGGCTATATCACCAAGACCGTCAACCCCAGCGACCGGCGCTTGGTCGAGCTGAGCCTGACCGACAAAGGACGCGCGATGATCGAGGCGCTGGCGCCGATTGCTGATAGCTATGAAGCGCGGTTGACCCAGCTATTGGGCGCGCAAGACGCTGGTTTTCGCGAAGCTGTGCTTACGATGCTAAACGGGCTCGAGCCGGGCAATTCAGCTGAAAGCTGATCTTCGCCACGTCTGACGGAGCGTTATTGCAGACAGCCCCCCGGCTTTGCGGCACTGTGACGCCAACACAAAACGGGAGACCTAAACATGTCTGATATCGTTATTCTTGATGGTGTGCGCACTGCCATTGGTGGCTTTGCCGGCAGCCTTGCCCAGACCCCGCCCAGCGCACTTGGCGCAACTGTCACCCGCGAAGCAATGTCCCGCGCAGGTGTCTCGCCTGAACAGATCGGGCATGTGGTCTTTGGTCACGTAATCAACACCGAACCGCGCGACATGTACCTGTCGCGCGTCGCGATGATCGAGGCCGGCATCCCCGACACAACCCCCGCCATGAACGTGAATCGCCTGTGCGGGTCCGGGCTTCAGGCCATTGTGTCCGCCACCCAAAACCTAATGCTGGGCGACGCTGATTTCGCCGTGGCAGGCGGGGCCGAGAACATGAGCCGTTCACCCTATATCCTGCCGCAGGCCCGCTGGGGCCAAAAGATGGGCGATACTGGCGCACAGGATATGATGCTGGGGGCACTGAACTGCCCGTTCGGCACCGGTCACATGGGCATCACGGCGGAAAACGTCGCGTCCGAGCATGGCGTGACCCGCGAAGATCAGGATGCGTTTGCTCTGGAAAGCCAACGCCGCGCCGCTGCTGCGATCGAGGCCGGGCATTTCGACAGCCAGATCGTACCCGTTGAGGTGAAGAAACGCCGCGAGGTGGTAGCTTTCGCCCGCGATGAGCATCCCAAGCCGACGACTGCCGAAGCTCTGGCAGGGTTGCGCCCCGCATTCCAAAAAGATGGCAGCGTGACGGCGGGCAACGCATCCGGCATTAATGACGGTGCGGCGGCGCTGGTTCTGGCCCGCGCGGACGCAGCCCACGCCGCAGGCCTGAAACCCAAGGCACGCATTATCGGCTATGGCCATGCAGGCGTGCGCCCCGAGGTCATGGGCATCGGACCTGTTCCTGCGGTCGAAAATCTTCTGGCGAAAACTGGCATGTCTGTTGGTGATTTCGACGTGATCGAATCGAACGAGGCCTTCGCGTCCCAAGCCATCGCCGTGAACAACGGGCTGGGTCTGGATACGGCCAAAGTGAACCCGAATGGCGGCGCGATTGCATTGGGCCACCCGGTCGGCGCGACGGGCGCGATCATTACCGTGAAAGCGCTGTACGAGCTGGAACGCATCGGCGGTTCGAAAGCACTAATCACCATGTGCATTGGCGGCGGGCAAGGCATCGCACTGGCCATCGAGCGCCTGTAAGCACCCTGAAAATGGAAAGGCCCGGTCGCGATGCCGGGCCTTTTCTTATTTCCAATCGAAGAAGTCGTCGCCAACGCGGGACAGAAGATCTGCGGCGAGCTTTCGTCCCAACACTGCCCCTTCGGCAATCGGACCCGAGATCTGATCGGCCAAGCTTTCCGATCCATCTGTCCGCAGGATTTCGCCCTTCAGGGTCAGAGTGTCGCCTTCCAGCGTGGCAAGCCCGGCAATCGGAGTCTCACACGACCCGTCCAGCGCGCCAAGGAAGGCACGCTCGGCGGCCAGACGCTGTCCGGTTTCCAGATCGTGGATCGCATCCAGCATGTCTTTGGCACGCGCATCATCAGCGCGACGTTCGATCCCGATGGCCCCTTGGGCGACGGCGTTCAACATATCTGCCGTTTCGATCGCCGTGGCGGGAACGTCGTCCATGCCAAGACGGTTCAAGCCTGCCATCGCAAGGAAGGTCGCCTCGGCCACGTTGTCGCCCAGTTTTTTCAGGCGAGTCTGAACGTTACCACGGAACTCGACCACATTCAGGTCCGGGCGGCGGTTCAGAAGCTGCGATTTGCGGCGTAGGGACGAGGTGCCGACGACGGCGCCTTCCGGCAGTTCCGCAATCGACTTGTACTTGATCGATACGAACGCATCGCGCGTGTCTTCGCGCGGCAAATAGCAGTCCAGCACCAACCCCTCGGGCTGTTCAACCGGCATATCCTTCATCGAATGCACCGCAATGTCGATCCGCCCGTCCAGCATCGCTTCTTCGATTTCTTTGGTAAAAAGACCCTTGTTGCCGATCTCTTTCAGCGGGCGGTCCGCGTCAATCATCGAGCGGTTGTCACCGGTGGTATGGATCACGACAATTTCGAACGCCACTTCCGGCAAATCAAACGCAGCCATCAAGCGGCGGCGCGTTTCATAGGCCTGTGCCAGCGCCAAGGGGCTGCCGCGTGTGCCAATATTCAAGGGGGCGTCGGGGGTCGGAAGCGTGTATGTCATGGCGGTTGGTTTACGCGCCAAGCCCCCCTCTGTCCATGCCTGCGACACCCCCGGCGCTTGACATCTTGCCGCTGCTTTGGGACGAGGCTTGGGACCAGACAGGAAAGGCCACCCAATGACCCAGCAAAAGACCATTCTGCGCGCGCTTGCGGGCGAGACCCTTCCGACCCCTCCAATCTGGATGATGCGTCAGGCTGGGCGCTATCTGCCCGAGTATCGTGCCACACGTGCCCAAGCCGGGGACTTTCTGAAGCTTTGCTATAATCCCGAGCTTGCGGCAGAGGTCACGTTGCAGCCCATCCGCCGCTATGGATTTGATGCGGCGATCCTGTTTGCCGACATCCTGCTGCTTCCGCAGGCGCTGGGGGCCGATCTGTGGTTCGTGACCGGTGAAGGTCCGCGTCTGTCGACGATCACCGAACAGGCTGACTTCGACAAGCTGTCTGGTAAGGATGACATTCACGAGACGCTAAATCCGATTTACGAAACCGTCCGCATTCTACGTCGCGAACTGCCGGAAGAGACCACTCTGATCGGTTTCGCTGGCATGCCGTGGACGGTGGCGACTTATATGATAGCAGGTCAAGGCACCAAGGATCAGGGCCCGGCACACGCGTTGAAGGCCGAAAACCGTCCGCTGTTTGAAGCCGTGATGGATCGTCTAACCGAAGGCACCATTGAATATCTCTCTAAGCAGATCGAAGCGGGCGCCGAAGTCGTGAAGCTGTTCGACAGCTGGGCCGGATCGCTGAAGGGCGAAGATTTCCAGAAATACGCAGTCGAACCTGCGCGAGTAATCACGTCTGAACTTAAGAAACGTCACCCCGGCATACCCGTCATCGGTTTCCCGCGCGAAGCAGGTGAGGGTTATGTTGGCTTTGCCAAAGCAACTGGTGTGGATTGCGTCGCGCTGGACAACTCGGTCAGCCCGGAATGGGCTGCGGCCAATGTTCAGGTCGATGGCTGCGTTCAGGGCAACCTTAAATCCAGCCACATGGTCACCGGCGGTCAAGCCTTGGTCGATGAGGCCCGCTCAATCGTAGAGGCGTTCAAAAACGGCCCGCATATTTTCAACCTTGGCCACGGCATCACACCAGACGCAGATCCCGAGAACGTGCAGCTGATGATCGACACCGTGCGCGGCGGCTGATCACGTAGAACTACGACCCCGCTTGCCAAATCCCATCAGCCCGTGTCTTCTGCGCGGGTTGAGATTGGGAGGTCTACATGCGGGCAGGCATTATCACGCTGATTGCGGCTTATGTTCTAAGCCAGTTCTACCGTGCGTTTCTGGCGGTGATGACACCCGCGCTGAAGCTGGACCTTGGTGCAACGCCCGAGGATCTGGCCCGCGCTTCCGGTGCATGGTTTCTGGTCTTCGCTATGATGCAAATTCCGGTCGGCTGGGCTTTGGACAACATCGGCCCTCGTAAAGTCGCAGCAGGCTTGTTGGCGGTCGGAGGCGCTGGCGGGGCTGCTGTGTTCGCTATGGCGTCAAGCCCGGACCATATCCTATACGCGATGATCCTGATCGGGATTGGCTGTTCCCCTGTTTTGATGGCCAGCTATTTCATCTTCGCCCGCATGTATTCACCAAAGGTGTTTGGCACTTTGGCTGGCATGGTGATTGGCATTGGGTCGCTGGGCAATATCGCGGGCGCTTTGCCGATGGCGCTGGCGGTCGAGCAATTCGGCTGGCGCGCATGTTTATGGGCCTTGGCCGTGGTAACGTTGATTGTTGCCGCATTGATCATGATCGTCGTGGATAACCCACCCAAGATCACTGCCGAGGAAGGGGCGCAGAAGGGCTCGGTTCTGGATCTTCTGAAAATGCCAGCGCTTTGGGCGATCTTTCCGATCATGTTCGTGAACTATACCGCCGCCGCTGGCCTTCGGGGCAGCTGGGCGGGGCCCTATTTGCGTGACGTCTATGGGTTGGACACAACCGGCATCGGCTGGGCCACGATGGCAATCGCGTTGGCGATGGTGATTGGCAGCTTCGCCTATGGCCCATTGGATCGCGTCTTTGGGACACGGAAATGGGTGATCTTCTTTGGGAACCTGATCGCTGTTGGGCTGGTCTTCTTACTTTGGGCAGCACCTGACGCGGGCGTGTGGCGCGTGTCTTTGACCATGGCCGCCATTGGCCTGTTCGCCGCGAGTTTCCCATTGATCATGGCGCATGGGCGCAGTTTTTATCCGCCCCACCTTGTCGGGCGGGGCGTGACATTGATGAACATGTTCGGGATCGGTGGTGTGGGCATATTCCAATATGCCTCGGCCAGTGTTTTCAAATCCGCACAAGGCCCGGGCGTGGCGGTCACGGCCCCTTATCAGGCCGTGTTCCTGTTCTTTGCTGTGCCGGGTCTGATCGGCGTCCTACTGTATCTGTTCAGTCAAGACCGCACAGATTAAGCCGATTTTTTAGGACGACGGCGACGACGTTTTCCTGCGCCCGGATTGCCCGAAGGCTTCGGCCCCTGCCCTGAAGCACCACGCGGCTTGCGGCCTCCGCCAGCTCCGCCTCCTCCACCACGGCGACCTCCGCCGCCTTGGCCACGTTGGGGGCGTTTTTCCTCGGCCGGACGTTTACCACCCAACACAGGGATCTCGATCTTCATGACTTTTTCGATGTCACGAAGCAGACCCAACTCAACCCCCGACACGAAGGAAATCGCGTCACCGTCGGCACCTGCACGCGCGGTGCGGCCAATTCGGTGAACATAGTTATCGGCGACCTCGGGCAGGTCGAAATTGTAGACATGGCTGACGCCGGGAATGTCGATCCCACGGGCGGCCACATCGGTGGCGACCAGAATACGCGCCTCGCCCGCGCGGAACGCAGCAAGAGCACGGTCACGTTGGCCTTGGCTTTTGTTGCCGTGAATAGACACCGCAGCGAAGCCCTCATGCACCAGATGCTTCATAAGCTTCTCGGCCCCATGTTTGGTACGCGAGAAGACGAGCGAGAGCGCCTGTTCATCATGGCCTAGAAGATCAATCAGCCTGTTGATCTTCGCATTGCGGTCAGGGCAGTAATACAGCCCCTGCGTGACCTTGTCGGCTGCCTTACCCGGAGGCGACACCTGCACACGGGCAGGGTTCGTCAGATAGGCCTTCGACAGCTCTGCCATAAGCTTGGGCATGGTGGCTGAGAACAACATCGTCTGGCGTGGTTCACCCAGTTCAGGGGCGATTTTGCGCAGCGCATGAATGAACCCCATGTCTAGCATCTGGTCGGCCTCGTCCAACACAAGAAACGTCGCCGTGTCCAAACGGATCGAACCGCGATCCATCAGGTCAATGAGACGCCCCGGCGTGGCGACCAGAATGTCGATACCATTCGCCAACATACTGATCTGTTTGTTGATCGATACGCCACCCACAACGGTGCGCACTTTCAGGTGGGTGCCCTGCACGTATAGGCGCAGGTTGTCGGCGATCTGGTTCACCAGCTCGCGGGTGGGGGCAAGCACAAGCGCCTTCACCGACTTCGGCTGGCGCTTTTCGTGGCTATTCAAAAGCTGGTGAATTAGCGGAAGGCCAAAGGCGGCGGTTTTACCGGTGCCGGTCTGGGCCAGCCCCATCACGTCACGGCCTTCCAAGACCAGAGGGATGGCTTGAACCTGAATAGGGGTCGGATTTTCGTAACCAGCTTCAGTCACGGCGGATACCAGCTTGGGGTTCAACCCCAGCTCTGCAAATTTTGTCATCATCGTCTTTCTGGCGCACGCAAGGGTGCACCGCTGTCACGCGGGTGGGGCATGATCGCCCATCGCTTAGGTTTGCGGTGGATGCTCGCACGAAGGCCGAATGCCCAAGCGCCGATCTGACCGCTAGAACCCCGCGTGATTTGGGAACTTGTAGGAAGGACTGTCTGCCTCACAACTGGGGCGGGTCGCTCACGCGTCGACCGGACAGTTAAGGCGCGTATCACAGCGAAAAGCACACAAGTCAACGACAAAAGCGGGCCATCGGCAGGGAAAGGCCTTTCCTGCAAGGCGGAATTGATCTAAGGAGCCTCCGTCTTTGGGTGGTTCAAAGACGAACTGAAAATAGGAGGCCGTAATGGGCTATAAAGTCGCCGTCGTAGGCGCCACGGGCAACGTGGGCCGCGAAATGCTGAACATCCTGGCTGAACGCCAGTTTCCCGTTGATGAACTTGCAGCGCTTGCATCGCGCCGTTCGCTCGGTACTGAAGTCAGCTTTGGTGACAAGACCCTGACCACCCAGGATCTGGACACCTTCGACTTCACCGGCTGGGACATGGCGTTGTTTGCTGTTGGTTCAGAAGCAACCAAAGAATATGCGCCGAAGGCGGCTGCAGCTGGTTGTGTGGTGATCGATAACTCGTCGCTCTACCGTTACGACCCCGACATCCCGCTGATTGTGCCCGAGGTAAACCCGGACGCCATCCACGGCTATAAGAACAAGAACATCATCGCGAACCCCAACTGCTCGACCGCGCAGATGGTTGTGGCGCTGAAGCCCCTGCATGACCGCGCCAAGATCAAGCGCGTTGTTGTGTCGACCTATCAGTCGGTATCGGGCTCGGGCAAAGACGCGATTGACGAGCTGTGGAACCAGACCAAGGGCATGTATGTGCCGGGTCAGGAAGTTGAGCCGAAGGTTTACCCCAAGCAGATCGCCTTCAACGTGATCCCGCATATCGACGTCTTCATGGACTCGGGCGACACGAAAGAAGAATGGAAGATGATCGCCGAGACGAAGAAAATCGTCGACCCGTCGATCAAAGTCACCGCAACCTGCGTGCGCGTGCCGGTCTTCGTTGGCCACTCGGAATCGATCAACATCGAAACCGAAGAGTTCCTGGACGAGGACGAAGCCCGCGACATCCTGCGCACTGCCCCCGGCATTCTGGTCGTGGATAAGCGCGAGAACGGCGGCTATGTCACCCCGGTTGAATGCGTCGGTGACTTCGCCACCTTCATCAGCCGCATCCGCCAGGACGTGACGATCGAGAACGGCCTGAACATGTGGTGCGTCTCGGACAACCTGCGTAAGGGTGCTGCCCTGAACGCCGTCCAGATCGCCGAACTTCTGGGGCGTGAGGTTCTGAAGAAGGGCTGATTTGTCTGCCTAAGATTTCGGGAAAAGCCCTGCCAATTGGTGGGGCTTTTTTTGTGGGGCAATGTTCGCTTTGAACTCAAAGTGTCTGCTTTTTTACGACGCAGCTAAGGTCTCTTTTGATACGTTTTTCGCCAACTATCATGACGACATGTAGTCTCGCCTTGATCGATCTCGCGGCTGGTAAACTCTATGCCGGCCCAGTCGAATTCCGTTTCCCCCTGGATGAAATTCAAGGCAAAAGGCAGTTTGCATGGCATTGGCGAAGCGGTGCGGCTTCGCCAATGCCGCGGATCAAACTATACCGCCATTTGCGCGCAAAGTTTGACCATTAACCCAAGCGGCATCTGATTTGGCAAGAAACGCAACGACATTAGCTATATCTTGCGGCGTTCCCAATCTCTCCAGAGGTGCCATTTTTGACATGCGATCAACAACCTCCTGCGGTTTACCATCAAGGAAGAGCTGCGTTGCTGTTGGGCCGGGGGCGACTGCATTCACGGTAATCGACCGCCCGCGAAGCTCCTTGGCCAGAATACCTGTCATCGTTTCAACGGCTGCTTTCGTCGCAGCATAAACGCCGTAGGTCTCAAGCTTTAATCCGACGACGGATGTTGACAGGTTGACGATTGCCCCGCCATCGCGCAGACGATTTGCCGCCTCTCGCAACAGGTTAAACGTACCTTTGAAATTGATTGCGACGTGGCTATCAAAGAGACCGTCATCGCTTTCCGCAATGGGTGCCAGCTTCATAATGCCCGCATTATTGACCAAGATATCGATGCCACCGAAGGCTGTTTCAGCGGAGTTGAACATGCGTTTGACAGCCATCGCATCCGCCACGTCAGCCCGCGCAGCGATGGCTTTGCCGCCAATGCCTTCTATATTCTCGACCACTTGATACGCGGCGGCTTCGCTTCCCGCATAGTTAACGATGATATTGAACCCGTCAGCAGCAAGTCTTTCGGCAATTGATGCGCCAATCCCGCGCGAAGCACCGGTCACCAATGCTGTTCTGTTTTCGTGAGTAGCCATATTTTGTCCTTTCGCTGATCGGCCCTATGCCGATCCCGTAAGAACAATAGGCGTTCCCATAAGCCGGACAATCACCTACAATTCGATCTCACTATTCTTCTAGATCGGATAATAAATGGACCGTCTTGATGCCATGAATCTCTTCGTGCGGATTGTGGAAATGCGCAGCTTTACCAAAGTCGCAGATGATCTGGGGCTGCCAAGATCAACGGTCAGCGATGCGATAAAGTCCCTTGAGGCCAGATTGGGCACGAGCTTGCTCCACCGCACCACACGGGTCGTGCGGCCAACGCTTGATGGTGAAGCCTTCTACAAGCGCTGCTTGTCCATTCTGTCAGAGATTGAAGATGCCGAGGGCGCATTTGCAGGCGCCACTCCTAAGGGCCCGCTTCGTATTGAAATCCATGGCATCCTGGCACGGCATTTTCTGCTGCCTTCGTTACCGGGTTTTATGAAGCGGTTTCCGGACATTGAAATTCATATCGGGGAAGGGGATAGGCTAGTTGATCTGGTCCGCGAGGGAGTAGACTGTGCGATCCGGGTGGGTGATCCGGTCGACAGCGATATGATCGGGCGAAAATTGACTGACCTTGAAGAGGTTACATGCGCGTCACCGGCCTACCTTGACCAATTCGGCACGCCACAAAACATTGAAGAGCTCGAAGGTCACCAGATGGTTGGATTTCGTTCAACCGCGACAGGGGCTGTTATGCCGCTCGAATTTGTGCAAAATGGGAGTACGCGCACTGTACAACTCCCGACATCAATCACAGTCAATGGCGCCGATACTTTGGCGCATTGCGCCCGCCTTGGCCTCGGCATTATCCAAAAGCCACGCTACTCTGCTGCCGAAGACCTTACATCGGGCCGATTGATCGAACTCCTCAGCGAAACACCACCGGCAGCGTCGTCAGTTTCGATCTTTTACCCACGCGACCGTTATATGTCGCCGCGCATGCGTGTATTCATAGATTGGGCAGTGCAAGCTTTTGCTGACCAGCGCCTGAAAACCGGTCGGTGCATTAGCCACTAGCAATACGTTGAAAGCAGACATTGATTTTATACTATGAATGGCAGCTTCGTCCCGCTTAACCGACTTTAACCCTAAGAAGGTCCGAACACCGCAAGTTTCGCAGTGAGGGGCCATTCGCGATCTGAGCATTGTCACGTTGCAACGCGGGAAAAGCTGGTGAAACTAACTTGCACGAACTCTCAGGACAGTAGCTGAACAGGCACCAATAAGCTTTAGTTGTCACTACGCGCTTTCAGTGCCGCGACCATGCCGCGCCCTCGGCGGAGGGCGGTGCCGCCTGTGCCAAGTGTGATAACCCACAGGGCCAGTGTCAGCGTCGGAGCACCCGCAATCACCGGCAGGACTATTGCTAGCACAGCCGCCACGGTCGCCAACGCCATCCGGTGCTGCTTGGCCATCGGGCCTCCGAAGTCCGGCTCCAGCCCTTGGGCGGCCCCAGCCTCGCGCGTGTAAGCCGTCAGCACGGCCATCGTCGCCGCGGCCCAGCCCAGCGCTGGTTGTCCAGCGCCCAACCCCATGCCTACAAGGATCAGAATGTCTGCGTAACGGTCAGGCGCTTCGTTCCAGAAGGGGCCGTCGGCCTCGGCCTTGCCACCTTCCACGGCGACCATCCCGTCAAAGAGGTTGCACAAAAGTCGCCCCTGAACGCCCAGCGCGGCGAGGATCAGCCAGACCGGTTGACTGCCGCCCGACAGCCAAAACGCCGCCCCCGCGATCAGAGCGAATAGCACCGAGGCTTTGCTGATCTGGTTCGGGGTCACATTCTTTGTGACCATCCAACTTGCGGCGCGTTTGGCCCAGTTGCGGTCTCGGCTGGCGATGGGGCGACGTTGCATGGGAACCTCTTAGGCGACGGACCAAAAATAGCGGGTCAGGTGGAAGAAAATCGGGGCCGAGAAGACGACACTGTCCAGCCGGTCGATGAAGCCACCGTGCCCCGCGATCAGATGCCCCCAATCCTTGACGCCCTTGTCGCGCTTGATGGCAGACATGACGAGGCCCCCGAAAAAGCCCATGAGCGTGATAACCAGCGCCATGCCCGCAGCTTCAAGCGGCGTGAACGGCGTCAGCCACCACAGCCCTGCACCAACCAAACAGGCCGAGGCGACACCACCCACAAAGCCCTCCCACGTTTTGGACGGCGACAGTTTGGGGGCAATCTTGTGCTTGCCTATCAGCTTGCCCCAAACATATTGCAGCACATCGGATAGCTGCACTACGACGACAAGGAAGGCGACCAGAAGGACGTTCTTGCCCTCGTATCCCGGGATGTTCAGCGAAAGCAGAGCAGGCACATGGCTGGCAGCAAACACGCAGATCATCAGCCCCCATTGGGTTTCGGCAACACGGGAAAGATAGCCGTCGGTATCCCCGCGCAAAGCAGCCACAATAGGCAAAAGCAGGAAGGCGTAGACTGGGATAAAGATCGAATACATCCCGTACCAATCATCCCAGATCAGCAGGTATTGCACCGGCAGGATGACGAAAAAGCTGATCACCAGCGCCCAGTGATCGGCGCGGCGTTTCGCTGTCAAGGTCAGAAATTCACGCAGCCCCGCGAAGCTGAGAAGTGCAAACAGGATCACCACGCCCGCTTTACCGCCCAGCATCGCCAGCGCCAGCAGCGCGACCATCCCCCACCACGCATTGATCCGCGCGATCAGGTTCTCGATCACGTCATTATCCGCGCCCATCTTGCGCTTCAGCATCTGCGCAATGACGGTGGCGACGATTAGGATGCCCAGAACACCCAGCATCAGGGTCGAAAACTCGGTCGGTGTGCTCATGCTGCGGCCTCCTCTGCAAGCGCGGCCAAAGCGCCCTGCGCGCGGGTCAGAAACTCGGCTTTGTCTTCACCGTCATTGATGGTCAAAGGCGCTCCGAACGTGACCGAGCACAAAAGCGGCACGGGGATCACCTCGCCTTTTGGCATAACCGATGTCAGGTTATCGATCCATGTGGGGACCAGCTCGACCTCGGGCCGCGCTTCGGCAAGATGGAACAGGCCCGGCTTGAACGGTAACAGCAGGTCGTCGGTCATGTTGCGTGTACCCTCGGGGAACAAGATCAGGCTGGCACCGCTGTCCAACGCCTCGACCATCTGAGCGATGGGATCCTCGGTCCGTGTATCACGGTTTCGGTCAATCAGGACCGCGTTGAATACGTCGCGACCGATGAAGGTTTTCAGTTTCGACGTCAGCCAATAATCCGATCCAGCGACTGGGCGCGTCTTTGCGCGCAACACGGGCGGCAAAACCGTCCAGATCAAAACGAAATCCCCATTCGATCCGTGATTGGCATAATAGACCCGCTGGCGGCTCACCGGCTCGGCCCCCGACCAGATCCCACGAACCGCTGTGACCAGACGTGCAAACAGCACGATGGCTGCTCCGGTCATTTGCGCCAGCGCCTGTTGCAGCGGGCCTGAAATGGTCATGTGCTTGTCCCTGTAATTCGCGAAAACAATAGGTCGAACTATCGAGAAATTATAGGCAATTTCAATGCATCCATATACGAAATCTTGAGGTCCTTGGGCCATCCTGCCCCCGAGGGATTGATACAACTGGGGTGCTGCTATGGCCGAAATCGCAAATTTAACCCATGTCGAAGACATACAACTGGATCGGGACCAGCTTCATGCGCTTTACGTGCAGTTCGGGCCGGTGCAGGCGGATCGCAATCTGAACCAGTCACTTGAAGATCTGGCGCTTTGGCTTGCACGTTTGCAACAGGCACAGAAATCTGGGCGATATGCGGACATTCAGCAGGGGGCAATTGATTTAAAACGTCTTGCGCAGCGGCTTGGCATGACAACATTGGCACGCGTGGCACGCGATGTTGCGGAACAAAGCACCACGCAAGATGCGGTGTCACTCAGCGCAATTCTGGCGCGCCTGACCCGTGTGGGCGAGCGCAGTTTGATCGCCGTTTGGGATCTTCAGGACATGTCGATTTGAAGCGTTCTCGGGGTATCCGTACCATAGGATAATTCGGGTTAAAGGTCGGATGCGATTGGCTGGCGCAGATCAGGGATTGCCCCTGCGCTTGGGGGCGTTACTCTACAGGTCAAACCGGCATAGACATGGACCGAGGCCCAGATGACTCTGACTTTTGCAGCAAATACCGATACGGCCACGCCGCTTTATCTGATCGAAAAGGATGAGAAGGCGCTGGCCGCGCTGCCCCAATCCGCGCAGGATTGGGCCGGTGTGAATGGATTCACCGGTGGGCTGGGCCAATGCCTTGTGGTTCCCAGCGCTTCGGGCGGAATCGAGATGGCACTGGTCGGGCTGGGCTCTGAGGCCGCGCGCAAACGCAAGCGGTTCGGAGCGGTCGCTGCACGGGGCAAACTGCCCGAGGGCGTGTACCGACTGGCAAGCGTGCATTCGGACGCGATCACTCAGGAATTTGCCCTTGGCTGGCTGCTGGAAGGGTATCGCTTCGACCGTTACGCCAAGCAATCCACACCGAAGGCGCAGCTTGTGGCCCCGGATGGCGTGGAGGCGGCCCGGCTGGAAGCAATCGCCGCGGGCGAGCTGACGACCCGCGACCTTATCAACACCCCGGCCGAAGATATGGGACCGGACGAGCTGGAACTGGCCGCTCGCAAACTGGCCAAGGCGCATGGGGCCGAGGTGTCGACCATCTTAGGCAAGGCGCTGCTCGATCAGAACTTCCCGATGGTTCATACGGTTGGTCGTGCCGCCCCGCGCGCGCCACGACTGATTGACATTCGTTGGGGCGACGCAGGTCCATCGCTGACCCTAGTCGGCAAAGGCGTTTGCTTTGATACGGGCGGGCTGAACCTGAAACCCGGCGCCTCAATGGGCTTGATGAAAAAGGACATGGGCGGTGCGGCCACGGTGCTGGGACTGGCCCAAATGATCATGGCGCTCGGCCTGAAACTGCGCCTGCGGGTGCTGATCCCAGCGGTTGAAAACGCGGTTGCAGGGAATGCGTTCCGGCCCGGAGACATCCTGACCTCGCGCAAGGGATTGACGGTCGAGGTCAACAATACCGACGCAGAAGGCCGTCTTGTGTTGGCCGACGCTCTGGCGCTGGCGGACGAGGAAAAACCCGATCTGATCGTGTCGATGGCCACGTTGACCGGGGCTGCGCGCGTGGCCGTCGGGCCGGACCTGTCGCCTTTCTATGCGACGGACGCCAGCGATGCGGACGCGTTGCGAAAGGGCGCGACCTCCAGCGCTGATCCGGTGTGGGAACTGCCCTTCTGGGACCCCTACGAGGCGATGATCGAACCCGGCATAGCCGATCTGGACAACGCGCCGAAGGGTGGGTTTGCAGGATCCATCACCGCCGCACTGTTTCTAAAACGCTTCGTCACAGACACGCCGCGCTATATGCACTTCGATCTTTACGGCTGGAACCCAACCGCCGCGCCGGGCCGTCCGAAAGGCGGCGTCGGCATGGGCGCGCGGGCGTTGCTGGACGCGCTACCTAATATGCTGGAGCTATAATGGACCGCCGATTGACCCCCGCCAATGACCACGTCGCGCATGAAAGCCTGCGCGGGAAGGTGGATGCACCGCGTTTCACGGAAGGGACGCTAAAGCAAGTTGCAGGCGACAGTTTCCTGCTGGACGCCCCCAGCGGAAACCGAGACCGGCAGGTTCTGTCTGGCGATCAGTTCAACATTCTTGACGGCGACGATCACATGGTCTTTGGCCAGTCGTTGAAAGACGGCTATGTCGGTTATCTGGAGGCGTGGAGCCTTGGCGATCCGCAGCCCCTAACCCATCGCGTGACCCATCGCACGACGCATATGTATCGAGAGCCGAACTTTAAAACTCCACACGGTCGTGTCTTTCACATGAACAGCCGGGTGCAGGTTGTCGGGATGGAAGGCAAATGGGCCGAAGTGAATCTGCCCAAAACCCCGATGTCGGCCCCGAAGCACGGCTATATCCCGGCGTCCCATCTGTGCCTAATCGACACATTTTCCACCGACCCGGTCGCCATCGCCGAGCAGTTTTTGGACACACCTTATGTCTGGGCGGGCAATTCGGGCTTTGGCATTGACTGCTCGGGCCTTGTTCAGGCCGCGCTTCTGGCCTGCGGGATCGACTGCCCGGCTGACAGCGATCTGCAAGAGGCCGCTTTGGGCGAAGACATCCCCGATGACGCGCCGCTTCAGCGCGGCGATCTGTTGTTTTGGAAGGGCCATGTGGCGCTGGTAGTGGATGAAACGCGGATCATCCATGCCAATGCGCATGATATGTCGGTGGTCTATGAAAACACCGTTGACGCCATCGCGCGTATTCAGGCGCAGGGCGACGGCCCGGTCACATCGCGCAAGCGGCTCTAAGGTTCAGTCGACCGCGCGGATCAGCTTGCGCTCCAGCACCCTCAGCACAGTGCGCAAGTCACTGCCGCGTTTCAGAATGCGCCCGTCCATGCCAATGACCGAATACTGCCCTTGCTTGCCACGCAGCTTGGGCCTTTTCTCGATTCGATAGATCGGGTGCTCGGCAGTGCGTCGGAAGATCGAGAAGATGGCGACGTCGCTTAGAAAGCTCATCCCATAATCACGCCATTCGCCCGCGGCGACCATCTGTCCGTAAAGCCCCATGATGGCGCCGAGTTCGTGACGATTGAAGGCGACCTGCTCGGCCGGTTTACCTGCCCCTTGGAAGGGCGTCGTTGTATGCCAGTTCATAAATTCAGAGTGGACCGACATGGTAAACAAATCAATACCTGCCCAAATTTCGCCCCTAAATGACCGGCAAGTTACCCTTCAGCGACCGTTTTGATGCCCCCTGCCGCCCAAATAGTTAACGAGTAGCGAGCGAGAGCTCTTCCGGCGTCGCATGAACAGCCCCCACCCAGTATGCGGCGCCGGAGACCCCTTCCCCCCACGTTTTAACGCAACCCTGCCGCATTACGGCGCCAGGAGCGTTTGCAACTCGCAAAATCGCAAACACATTATTGACCGCCCGGTCGGTTTTGTGCATCCTGACAGAAAGTGATGTTGGGGGGAGACCACATGACGCCGCAGGAAATCGCCAAGAAAAGCGCCGACGTGATGTGGGCCGACGATCCAGCCAGCCAAGAGCTGGGCATGACGATCGAACGCATCGCGCCGGGCAAGGCCACCCTGTCGATGAAGGTCCGTCGCGACATGGTGAACGGGCACGGCACCTGCCACGGCGGCTTTTCCTTTACGCTGGCCGACAGCGCGTTTGCTTTCGCCTGCAACAGCTACAACAACCGCGTGGTTGGGCAGCATTGTCAGGTCACCTATCTTAGCCCGGGCAAACTGGGCGAACGGCTGACTGCCACCGCAACCGAGGTCAGCCGCGCAGGGCGTTCTGGCATCTATGACGTGACGATCACCGGGGAAGACGGACGCACAATAGCCCTGTTCCGCGGCCATTCGCGACAGATCAACGGCACGCATTTTGACGAACAAGACGGACAATAACGCGAGGCATTTGCCCGCGCCGGAGGAGAACCATGGAAGATCTGACACCTCGCAAGGAAGACCTTGATCCAATTGAAATCGCGTCGCGCGATGAAATTGCCGCCACCCAGCTTGAACGCATGAAATGGTCACTGAAACACGCCTATGAGAACGTGCCATTCTATCGCAAAAGCTTTGATTATGCCGGGGTGCATCCCGACGATCTGAAGACGCTCGCGGATTTGGCCAAGTTTCCGTTCACCGTCAAACAGGATCTGCGCGACAATTATCCGTTTGGCTTGTTCGCCGTTCCTCGCGAGAACATTGCGCGCATCCACTCAAGCTCGGGTACGACGGGGCAGCCGACGGTTGTCGGCTATACCAAGAACGATCTGGATATGTGGTCTGGCGTTGTGGCGCGTTGCATGCGGGCCTCAGGCCTGCGTCGCGGAGACGTGCTGCATAACGCTTACGGATACGGCTTGTTCACTGGCGGTTTGGGTGTGCATGGCGGGGCTGAGGCCGCTGGCCTGACCGTCGTTCCAGTGTCTGGAGGTATGACCCAACGACAAGTGCGCCTCATCGAAGACTTCCGCGCGGACGGCATTACGGTGACGCCTTCTTACGCGCTGTCCATTCTGGACGAATATGCCAAGCAAGGTATGGACCCGCGCAGAAGCCCGTTGAAGGTTGGGATCTTCGGGGCCGAGCCGTGGACCAACAACATGCGCCGCGAAATCGAAGACGCTTTCGACATGCATGCGGTCGATATCTACGGCCTGTCAGAAGTCATCGGACCGGGCGTTGCGAATGAATGTGTCGAGACCAAGGATGGCCTGCATATCTGGGAAGACCACTTCTATCCCGAGATCATCAACCCCGAGACCGGCGAAGTTGTTGAGGATGGTGAGCTGGGCGAGCTGGTATTCACCTCGTTGACCAAAGAAGGTTTCCCGATCATCCGCTATCGCACCCGCGACCTGACGCGGCTACTTCCGGGCACCGCGCGGTCGATGCGGCGGATGGAGAAAATCACGGGGCGCTCCGATGACATGATCATCTTGCGCGGCGTGAACGTTTTCCCGACCCAGATCGAAGAACAACTAATGGACGTGCCCGCCCTGTCGCCGCATTTCCAGATCGAACTGATCCGCCCGGGCCGCATGGACGAGATGCATGTGTATGTGGAAATGGTCGAAGGTCAGTCGCAAGACGGCGCAGAAGCTGCCGCCTACGCCCTGTCTGGCAAAATCAAATCCAATGTCGGTGTCAGCGCCAAAGTGCATGTCAAAGACGGCGGCACGGTTGCACGAAGCGAAGGTAAGGCTGTAAGGGTCGTCGATAACCGTCCGAAGGAGTAATCCATGCCCCGTGGGATCGCCCGAGATCATGAAGAAAAACGCGCTGCCATCCGCAAGGGGGCAGCAGCCTATTTCGCGGAACATGGGTTTGACCGGGCCTCGATGACGGCGGCAGCCAAGCATTGCGGGGTCTCGAAGGCGCTGATCTATCACTATTACGATAGCAAAGAGGCGCTGCTTTTCGACATTTTGGACCACCATCTATCCAAGCTGGTGGCCGAGGTCGAAGCCGCCCCGGAAACCGATGGCCTACGTGGTTTGGTGCGCGCGATCCTGATTGCCTATAAGGGCGCAGATGCCGAACATAAATTGCAGCTGGACAGCTTGTCCGTACTGGAACCTGACCAGCAAGCGCCCCTGGTGAACCTTCAGCGGCGCCTCATCGACATGATGGGCGCAGCCCTGAAAGCCGAAGCGCCTGAACGGTTCGAAAACGGCGCGAATTTGCGCGCGGTCACCATGTCTGTCTTCGGTATTCTGAACTGGTATTATATGTGGAACCGCCCCGGCAAAGGACTGAGCCGCGAGGATTATGCCGATTTGGTAACCGATCTAGTTGTTGGCGGCATCCACACCCTTTAAGCACGAACCTGCAAGACCAAACCGCCAGCAATTTCCCCCGATTTTCGCTGATCACGCTCCTGTGATTTCGAAAATAGATGCAAGAGCATAGAATTGCAGGAACGATTCATCTTCGCCTGAAAGGATTAATTATGAAATCAGCACGTATTCTCGCAACTGCTTCCCTTGTAAGCATCACCATGGCAGGTAGCCTTGCTGCACATGCAGACGCCACCAACCCCGCTGTGATCAAACGAATGGAAGCTATGAAGGCCATCGGCGGCTCGATGAAAACATTGTCAGGTATGGCCAAGGGCGAGATGGCGTTTGACGCGGCCAAAGCCAATGCCGCTGTCGCCACCATCGCCGAACAGGGGATGATGGTGCCCGCCCTGTTCGAAACCAACGAAACCGACCCCGAAACCGAAGCCCTGCCCGCGATCTGGGAAAACTGGGACGACTTCGCCAAGAAATCTGACGACATGGTCATGGCCGCCAAAGGCTTGGCCGAGATCAGCGACCAAGGTGCGATCGGCGCGGCTTTGGGCCAGATTGGCGGCACGTGCAAAGCCTGCCACGACGATTATCGCAAAAAGTAATTTCTGCATTGTAAGGGCGCGTCAGTCTCGGTGCGCCCTTGATCAGCTACACCAAATGCGCTCGATCACTTCGTTCTCATCAATACTGATGTTCAACCGGTCGGGCTGATAGTCCTCGGTATAGGCCATGCCCGGACGCAAAACGCGCCGGTTCTCGGACAGATCCAAACCGTTCAAGGCATCAGCGCTCTGCCCGATCAGATGGCTTAACTGCCCTGCACCGCACAGATCGTCAGTCAAGTCCGGCGCATCCACAACGCAGCCACTTAGCACAACCGATGCCGCGATTGTAATTAGCTGTTTCATAAGATTATTTTCCCGCCAATGTCGCCCTAAGACAAGCCAAGGTCGCTGTGTTGTTGAAAAACGGGCGGGTTTCCCCCACCCTTAGGGCAACACACGAATAGGAGGAACGCCATGCGCACCCGTGCCGCCGTTGCCGTTGAGGCCGGTAAACCACTTGAGATTATGGAAGTGAACCTTGAAGGCCCACGCGCCGGTGAAGTTCTGGTCGAAATCAAGGCCACCGGCCTGTGCCACACCGACGAATTCACCCGGTCTGGCGATGACCCCGAAGGCATCTTCCCGGCCATTCTGGGCCACGAAGGCGCAGGCGTGGTGATCGAAGTAGGCGAAGGCGTAACTTCGCTTGAGGTCGGCGACCACGTGATCCCGCTTTATACGCCCGAATGCCGCGAGTGTGACTACTGCTTGAACCCGAAAACCAATCTCTGCCAGTCGATCCGATCAACGCAGGGCGCAGGGCTTCTGCCGGATGGCTCGACCCGTTTTTCGATGCTGGATGGCACGCCGATCCACCACTATATGGGCTGCTCGACCTTCGCCAACCACACGGTTGTGCCCGAGATTGCGCTAGCAAAAGTTCGTAAGGACGCGCCGTTTGACAAGATCTGCTATATCGGTTGCGGCGTCACCACCGGTATCGGCGCCGTCATCAACACCGCCAAGGTCGAGATCGGTTCAACCGGTGTCGTGTTCGGTCTGGGCGGCATCGGTCTAAACGTGATCCAAGGCCTGCGCATGGCCGGTGCGGATCAGATCGTTGGCGTCGACTTGAACGACAGCAAAGAAGAAATGGGCCGCCACTTTGGCATGACCGATTTCGTGAACCCCTCGAAAATCGACGGCGATGTCGTGGCCCATTTGGTCGAACTGACAGGTGGCGGCGCGGATTACTCGTTCGACGCCACCGGCAATGTGAACGTGATGCGTCAGGCGCTGGAATGCGCCCACAAAGGCTGGGGGGAATCGATCATCATCGGCGTTGCCCCCGCAGGTGCCGAGATCTCGACCCGCCCGTTCCAACTTGTCACCGGCCGCGTCTGGCGCGGTACCGCCTTCGGCGGCGCGTCGGGCCGTACAGACGTGCCGAAGATCGTCGATTGGTACATGGACGGCAAGATCGAGATCGACCCGATGATCACGCACAAGCTGAGCCTTGATCAAATCAACGAAGGGTTCGACCTGATGCACAAGGGCGAAAGCATCCGCGCGGTGGTGGAGTTCTGATCCACGCGTAAAATCAAACCAATCAAGGGGGCCTCGGCCCCCTTTTCTTTTCAGGCGCGACAAAATGCAGCCTTGCCTTCCCGCCCCAGATCCATAAATTAGAACCATTCTAATTCAGGAGCTTTCCATGCTGTCCGCAAACCTCCATCGCCGTCGCTTTTCTGACCTGTCTGAACAGGAAATTCTAGCGCTGGCCATCTCGAACGAGGAAGACGACGCGCGGATTTACCGGCAATATGCCGAGCACCTGCGGGAAGAGTTCCCATCATCCGCGAAGGTGTTCGACGGCATGGCCGAGGAAGAGGACGGGCATCGCCGCTTGTTGATTGAAGCGCATCAGGCGCGGTTTGGCGACGTCATCCCCCTGATCCGACGCGAACACGTGGCTGGATTCTATGCCCGCCGCCCTGTCTGGTTGGTCGAACATCTGGGCCTTGAATCCATCCGCGCCGAAGCCCGCGAAATGGAGCGTCAGGCCGAGCAGTTCTATCGCAAAGCAGCTGATCGCACATCGGACGCCAACACCCGCAAACTTCTGGGCGATCTAGCCGCCGCAGAAGCGGACCACGGCCATACGGCAGGTGATCTTGAAGCAAAGCATCTGGACGATTCCTCGCGCGAAACCGAAGACGACGCGGCCCACCGTCAGTTCATTCTGACCTGGGTACAGCCGGGGTTGGCGGGGTTGATGGATGGATCAGTGTCCACACTTGCGCCGATCTTCGCCACGGCCTTCGCCACGCAAGACACGCACACAACGTTCCTTGTAGGTCTAGCCGCCAGTGTCGGTGCGGGCATCTCGATGGGCTTCACCGAAGCGGCGTCGGACGATGGCGAGCTATCGGGGCGCGGCAGTCCTGTGAAGCGCGGCTTTGCTTCGGGCATCATGACGATGCTGGGCGGCTTGGGCCACGCATTGCCTTATCTGATTACCGATTTCTGGACCGCCACAACCATCGCGGTCCTTGTTGTCTTCGTCGAGCTGTGGGCGATTGTCTGGATCCAAAACCGCTTCATGCAAACCCCGTTCATGCGCGCAACCCTGCAGGTCGTCGTTGGCGGCGCGCTGGTCTTCGCGGCAGGGGCGATCATCGGCGGCGGTTAAAGCAGGTTCATGACCTTCTCGTAAAACGCCTGATTGGCGGCGCGCGCATGAGGCAGAATGTCGGGCCGTTTCTCGGCGCGTGACAGCGCGCCAATCCAGTTCTGCGGGTCAGCCATCACGGGCGGGGTAACGAAGCCCTCGAATTTTTGCGAGAACGGCAGACACAGCACGCGCCGCCCCAAACACATCGCCCAATATGCGCCGTGATACGAGTTCGTCACCACAATTTCGCCCGAGGCAATGAAGGCCAGCGCCTCGTCCATGGTGCAATCGTGATTGGTCATGCCTGGGATATGTGGGGGGCGCTCGATATCGGCGGATTTCAGGGCGTGTTCAAACAGCACCACAGGCCGGGTCGCGGGAGCAGGATTGTCAAACCCCGGTGACATCGCGCTTGGGCAAGGGACACATTCCAACCCGTCCAGCCCGGGGTCGCGGACCGAGATCAGGTCAAACAATCCCTGCAACGCCTTGAAGTGCAGCGAGCCCGCCAGCTTTCGCGACATGCCTACACCCCAGATCACACGCGCCTTCGCATCTGGGCTGTGATACAACCCTGCGTCCAGACACTGCTGTGCAACCTGACCACCACCAAAGATGGCGATGCCGCAGGGTGGCGCATCCTCGCCAAATTTCTGGAAGGTGCACGCCCCGAAATCGAACCAACAGCCTGGCGAACAGAATTGGTCGCCGACATTGGGCGTACCCCGTAAGTGTTGGAAAACAACGTCTAACATGTTTCGTGCATGTCAGATTGTTGCTGGCGAGGTCAACAGACGCATGCTACGCCTTGACCATGATTGACGTGCTATTGCAAACTCTTCCGTTTTTCGCCCTGATCGGGCTGGGCTTTGGCGCCGCCGCGCGGGGATTTTTTCCACCCGAAGCAACGGCCTATCTGACCCGCTTCGTCTTCTATTTCGCGCTGTCGGCCATGCTGTTTCGTTTTTCAGCCAATCTGTCACTGTCCGAGGTGATCAACTGGCCCTTCATCTGGGCCTATTCGTTGGGCGGACTGGCGGTCTATATCCTTGCAACCGTCGTGGCCCTCGCCCGCAAACGCGGCGCACAAGTAGCTGCGGTCGAGGCGCAATGCGCCGTGATCGGCAACACAGGCTTTCTGGGCGTCCCCATGTTGGCGCTTTTGTTGGGCGAAGCTGCGGTCCCCGCCGTCATGCTGGTTCTGGCCGTTGATCTGTTCCTGTTCGGCAGCTTGATCGTCATCATCATCACAGGCACGCGCGACGGTAGGGTCAGCCCCGTGGTTTTGGGGACGGTTGGCAAAGGGTTGTTATCGAACCCGATGATCGTGTCGATGGCGCTTGGGTTTGCATGGTCCTCGACCGGATGGGATTTAGCTGATCCGGTGCAGCGCTTTCTGGACCTGCTGGCCGGGGCCTCGACCCCCGGCGCGTTGTTCGCGATCGGAGCATCTTTGGCAACCAAGTCAGCCGAGCGCCTGTCCGTCGCAGGCTGGCTGAGCTTCGCCAAACTGGTCTTGCATCCGCTGGCAGTGGGCGTGTTGGCCTTCATGGTCTTCGATGTTGATCCGTACATGGCGGGTGTGATGGTGGCTGCGGCGGGCCTGCCGGTGGCAGGCAACGTCTATATTCTGGCGCAGCACTATGGCGTCGCCCCGCAGCGGGTGTCGTCATCCATCTTGTTTTCGACACTTGTGTCGGTGCTGACCGTATCGGCCATCATTGCTTGGGTCACTTCATGACAATTCTGACAGGCGCTTACCGGCTGTTTTTCCCATCGGCAACTTTGTTCGCTGGGCTGGCGATCCCGCTCTGGCTTGTTTCCCATCTCAGCGGCGCAACACCCACCGCAGACCCGTATCTTTGGCACCAACACGAAATGCTGTGGGGGTACCTGCCCGCCGCGCTGGCGCTGCGTGCATTCCCCATTGCCATTACGCCACGCCTCTAGTTAGGTCGGAACAACATCTTTTGAAAAGGAACGCGTCATGGAAATGATCTCGGAAAACGCTTGTTTCGGCGGCACCCAAGGTGTCTACAAACACGCCTCGGATGCAACGGGCACGGATATGACCTTTGGCCTGTTCCAACCGGCCGAGGCGCAAGACGGCCCTGTTCCCGTGCTGTGGTTTCTGTCGGGCCTGACCTGCACCCACGAAAACGCCATGACCAAAGCGGGCGCACAGGCATGGGCCGCCGAGCAAGGCATCGCGTTGATCTTCCCAGACACCAGCCCACGTGGGGAAGGTGTGGCAGATGATGACGCCTATGATCTGGGGCAAGGGGCTGGGTTCTATGTGAACGCAACACAAGAGCCATGGGCGCCGCATTTCCAAATGTGGGACTATATTACCGAGGATCTGCCCGATCTGGTCTTCAACAACTTCGCGCTGGACGCAGAACGTCAGGGTATCACCGGCCATTCCATGGGCGGCCACGGTGCGCTGACCATTGCGATGACCTTGCCGGAACGCTTCCGCTCGGTCTCGGCCTTTTCGCCGATCTGCAACCCTACCGCTTCGGATTGGGGCGCGAAACAACTGGGCGCTTATCTGGGCGACGACACGACCAAGTGGACCGCGCATGACGCCAGCCTTTTGATGAAGAATGTGGGTTTCGATGGCCCGATGCTGATCGACACCGGCACCAAAGACCAGTTCATCGACCTGTTGAAGCCAGAAACACTGGCCAGTGCCATCGCCACCCACCGGCAAGAGGCCGTGTTCCGCATGCAGCCTGGTTATGACCACAGCTATTTCTTTGTTTCGACCTTCATGGAGGACCATGTGGCCTTCCATGCCGAGGCACTTTGGGCCTAACCCGGTGGCGCTTTATATCGACGCAGATGCCTGCCCGGTAAAGGCCGAGGCCGAAGCCGTCGCGACCCGCTTCAAGACGCAGATGTTTCTGGTGTCAAACGGCGGGCTGCGGCCGTCACCCAACCCTCTTGTCGAAATGATCTATGTCCCCGACGGCCCAGATGTGGCCGATATGTGGATCGCAGACCGTGCGGGTCCCAACGATGTCGTCGTAACAGGGGATATCCCGCTTGCGGCGAAATGTGTCGAAGCCGGCGCCGAGGTGATCCGCCACAATGGCGAGCGTTTTACGCAGGCAAACGTGCGCGAACAATTGGCTATGCGGGATCTGATGACAGACCTTCGCGCGGCAGACCCCTTTCGCCAAGGCGGTGGAAAAGCATTTTCCAAAGCTGATCGCGCACGCTTTCGTCAAGCGCTGGACGCAGCCCTACGCCGCTGCGGCTCGACTGATTGACCTAGACGTAAGCGTCTGTTTTTCGTGTTCTTTCCCCTTAAGTGCAGAGCACCCGCATGGTTCAGTCTGCGCAAGACAGGACAGGGGCATTGCCCCGCAGAGGGAAAAGGGCGCGACATGGAATCTCTTCTTATCAACCTTATTTCAGGCGCAGTTGGCGGCAACGTCGCTGGCGGTCTTCTGAAGAACCTAAACCAAGGCACTTTGATCAACTCGATCGCGGGCATTGTTGGCGGCGGGCTTGGCGGCTCGATCCTGTCGATGCTGGGGGCTGGTGGCGTTGCTGACGCTGCTGGTGCCGGTGGCTTGGACATCGCATCCATTCTGGGTCAAGTGGCCTCGGGTGGTGTTGGCGGCGGTGTGTTGCTTGCTGTGGTAGGCGTTGTGCGCAACATGCTGGCGAAATAAGCACCAAAGACATTTTTAATGAGTATGGGGAGGGCATCAGCCTTCCCCTTTTTTCTTGGGCAGCACAACGCAATCGCTTGCCTATCGGACCGTCCGGGACTAGGCAGTAAATAACACTGACCGGAGGGCAAGCCATGCCGCATAGCGACCCGAAAACGCTGGTCTCGACCGACTGGCTGGCAAAACATCTGAAAGATCCTGACCTGCGCATCTTGGATGCCAGCTGGTACATGCCGGATATGGATCGCGACGCGAAGGCGGAATATGACGCCGCGCATATACCTGGCGCGCGTTACTTCGACATTGATGAAATCGCCGACCTGCGCTCGGATCTGCCGCATATGATGCCGCCGGTGGAAAAATTCATGTCTCGCGTGCGTGCGATGGGTGTGGGCGACGGCCACCAGATCGTGGTCTATGACGGCGCGGGTCTGTTTTCTGCCGCCCGTGTTTGGTGGATGTTCCGCCTGATGGGTCAAAAGGATATTGCCGTTCTGGATGGCGGACTGCCGAAATGGCAGGCCGAAGGCCACCCGACCGAAGACTTGCCCCCCGTCATCCGGGACCGCCACATGACCGTCACCCGTCAGGCGGATATGATCAAAGACGTGACGCAGGTGGCCGCCGCCTCGAAACTTGGCGATTACGAGATCATTGACGCCCGTGGCGCTGAACGCTTCCGTGGCGAGGTTCCTGAGCCCCGTGAAGGTTTGCGCTCGGGCCACATTCCGAACTCGAAAAACGTGCCATTTGCCACGCTTCTGAACGCGGACGGCACGATGAAATCCCCCGACGACATGCGCGCCATTTTCAAAGCCGCGAAGGTCAATCTGGACAAACCCGCCATCCTCAGCTGCGGCTCGGGCGTGACGGCCGCGATCCTTGCGCTTGCGTTGGAGCGCATGGGCCATGACCGCCACGCGGTCTATGATGGCAGCTGGTCCGAATGGGGCATGTATTCCGACCTGAAAGTCGAAACCGGAGAGTAGACGATGTTCACCAACCTCAAAGCCCAGCCCAAAGACAAGATCATGGCGCTGATGCAGCAGTATCGCGAAGACCCACGCGACGGCAAAATTGACCTTGGCGTTGGCGTGTACAAGAACGCGACCGGCGTGACCCCCGTGATGCGCGCTGTGAAGGCCGCCGAAAAAGTTCTGTGGGATGTTGAAAGCACCAAATCCTATACCGGTCTGGCCGGCGATCCGGCCTACGGGAATGCGCTGACCAAGTTGGTTCTGGGCGATGTTGTTCCGTCTGATCGTCTGTCGATGGCTGCACAGCCCGGCGGCACCGGAGCGATACACCAAGCGGTCGAGCTGATCAAGATGGCCTCGCCCGATGCCACGATCTGGCTGTCGGCACCCACGTGGCCAAACCACCCCTCGATCATCAAGCACCTTGGCATGAACATGGCCGAGTATCGCTATTTCGACAATGAAAGCCGCGCGGTTGATTTCGACGGGATGATGGAAGACCTGAAGGGCATCAAGGCGGGCGACGCTGTGCTGCTGCACGGCTGCTGCCACAACCCGACGGGTGCGAACCTGACCTTGCCCCAGTGGAAAGAGGTCGCGGACCTGATCGTTGAAAAAGGTGCAACCCCGCTGATCGACATCGCCTATCAAGGCTTTGGCGACGGTCTGGAAGAAGACGCCGCCGGTGTGCGCCTGATCGCACAAGCCGTACCGGAAGCGATGATCGCGGCCAGCTGCTCGAAAAACTTCGGCATCTATCGCGAGCGTACCGGCCTTCTGACCTGCATCTCGGACAATGCCGAGCAGGCCGGGGTCACCCAGCAGAACCTGACCCATCTGAACCGCCAGAACTTTAGCTTCCCGCCCGATCACGGCGCCCGTCTGGTGACCATGATCCTTGAGGATGAAGGGCTTAAAGCGGACTGGATGGCCGAGCTGGAAGAAGTGCGCACCGGCATGTTGGCCCTGCGCGAGCAACTGGCTGGCGAACTGCGCACCCGCACGGGATCCGACCGCTTCGGCTTCATCGCCGACCACCGCGGCATGTTCTCGCGACTTGGTGCCACACCCGAACAGGTCGAGGCCCTGCGCGTCGATCACGGCATCTACATGGTCGGTGACAGCCGCATGAACATCGCGGGCCTGAATGAAGAGACCGTGCCGATCCTGGCCGAAGCGATTGCGAAGGTTGGGGTGTAAGCCCCGACCAATCGTCGTAAACACCTGAAAGTCCGGTTTCTTTTGAAATTCGGGCTTTCTTTATGACCCGTCCGGAAACCGTTACTTCTGGCCCCTTAAGTGCTTTCTTCCCATCAATGCGTCGAAGACGTGGCTAAAGCCACCGGAACACACCAGTTCTCACCGATCGATTAAAGCCCTTCCAGCCTAACGCCCTAGGCTATTTAGTCGCTTCGCTCAGCGGGCTTGGATTTTCAGCAGGTGCGACATCAATAATGTTAAGCATGTCGAAGCCGCCAAGGATGGCATCGACGGCAATGGTGGCCAGAATGATGCCCATCACACGAGAGATCACTGAGACGCCGGTTTCGCCGATCAAGCGATATATAAACTTAGCCATCAGCAACAAAACAAATGTGAACGCAAGAACAACAACCAAAAGAGCTGCTGTCGTTGCTTGCTCGGAATAAGTGTTCGAATTGTTTTCCGTCAGTATCACGATTGCCAGCATCGCTCCGGGGGACGCGATAGATGGCATTGCCAGTGGAAAGACGGCGCCTGACAGGTGATCACGTTCAGCCTCGGCTATTTCAGTTCTAGGTTTTGAATCACCAAAGATCATCGAAAGCGCGAAAAGAAACAGAATGACGCCACCGGCGATCTGGAACGAGCCTAGGCGCAGTCCCAGTGTCTCGAAGACAACTTGCCCACCGACAAGGAAAGCAAGCAGTACAAGGGTTGCGATTGCAACTGCGCGCAACGCAAAACGGCGATGCAAATGAACCGGAACGTTGGCAACTGCGAAGAGATAGACAGGAATCGTGCCGACAGGATCAATCACAACTAAAAGTGTGATGAACTCTCGCATCAGCGATATCCAGTCAATGGAAAACAGTGTCATTGCTAGCTTTCAACATGTTCGGTTTTGTTCGCGTTGGTGAACACAGTATCGAAAGCCAGCATTCGTCCGCAATGGCGAGTCTGCGTTTTAAAGCGCAAAGCGGGCCCTAAAATGAAGAAGTGTCTCGAAAAAGAGAAGGGAGCCCCTCGGCTCCCTTCTCCACCCTGTTGGCCTTGGTCTAATGCCGGCCTTATAAAACCGCGCCGGGTTGCCTCGGCGCGGTTGTTTCTTATTACCCGTTGGTGAATTCCGGGTAGGCTTCCATGCCCAGCTCGGCCATGTCCAACCCGTTCACTTCTTCCTCTTCGCTGACACGCAGACCCATGGTGGCCTTGATCAGGGCAAAGAAGATATAGCTTACGACGAAGACGAAGATGCCGATTGCCAGGAAGCCCATGATCTGGGTGCCAAAGCTGGCGTCAGTGTTGGTCCATGCGACGATGAACGTACCCCAGAAGCCTGCTACCAGGTGAACCGGGATGGCGCCAACCACGTCGTCGATCTTCAGCTTGTCCAGCAGAGGCACGACGAAGACTACAATCGCGCCGCCGATGCCACCGATGATCAGCGCTTGGAAAAGCGAGGGTGCCAGCGGTTCAGCAGTGATCGAAACCAGACCAGCCAGTGCACCGTTCAGGGTCATCGTAAGGTCGACCTTTTTGAACATCACCTGCGTCATGATCATCGCGACAACAGCACCCGAGGCAGCAGCCATGTTGGTGTTGGCGAAGATACGTGCCACATCCGAAACGTCCGAGATGGTGCCCATGGCCAGCTGCGAGCCGCCATTGAAGCCGAACCAACCCAGCCAAAGGATGAACGTACCCAGCGTAGCCAGCGGCAGGTTCGAACCCGGCATCGGGATCGTACGGCCATCTTTATACTTGCCGATACGCGGTCCCAGGATCAGAGCGCCAGCCAAAGCAGCGAAGCCACCCGCAGCGTGCACCAGTGTCGAACCAGCGAAGTCCGAGAAGCCAGCTTCCGACAACCAGCCGCCGCCCCACTGCCAGCTTGCTTCGATCGGATAGATGAAGCCAGTCAGCACGACTACGAAGGCCAGGAAGGGCCACAGTTTGATACGCTCAGCCAGCGTACCCGAAACGATCGAGGCCGTGGTGGCACAGAACATCAGCTGGAAGAAGAAGTCCGAAGCGCCCGAGGCATAGCCTACGTCTACGGCTTCAGCTGCAACACCAACCGGATCCAGCGAGGTCACTGCGAAGAACGGACCCAGCCAGCCTTCGATCAGCCAGTCGCCGGGATACATGATGCCGTAACCAGCCAGCCAGTACATGATGGCGGCGATGGAAAACAGCGCGATGTTTTTGGTCAACTGCATGGTCACGTTCTTGGAACGCACCAGACCAGCTTCCAGCATGGCAAAGCCTGCGGCCATCCAGAAGACCAGGAAACCGCCCACAAGGAACAGGACCGAGGTCAGAATAAAGCCGGTATGTGCGGCGGCTTCGCCTTCCGCCAGAGCCAGCCCCGGCATTGCGGCCAGAAGGGCCGTCGAAATCAACAGTTTGCGTGTCATTGTCTGTCCTTTCACGCTTATACGGCGTCAGCGCCGGTTTCGCCGGTGCGCACGCGCATTGCGTCCGACACGTCGAGGGTGAAGATCTTGCCGTCTCCGATTTTTCCGGTGTGTGCGGCCTTCGAGATGGTCTCGACGACATCCGCTGCAAGGTCGTCGTTCACGACGATCTCAAGCTTGATTTTCGGCAAAAAGTTCACGGCGTATTCCGCGCCACGATAGATTTCGGTGTGCCCCGACTGGGCCCCAAAGCCTTTGATCTCGGAAACCATCATGCCGGTAACACCCACCGAGGTCAGAGCCTCGCGTACATCTTCCAGCTTGAACGGTTTGATCGCTGCAATGATCAGTTTCACGTTCTTTCCTTTCCTTCCTCGTCACGACCTGTTGGCCATGCACTTGCAAAAACAAAAGCCGCCGCAGTGCAGAAAAGGCTAGGAATTGGGCAGGGAAGCTGACCTGAAAACCCCGTGCGCTCAGAAATTGACGTTGTTGCCTAGGGTAGTGATTAAAAAGTCGGCAGTGCAAAAAGTCGCCCGCTGCAAGGCTTGGGGCTACACTTGTTTCATACGAATCGCTAAGTCAAAACAGACAAGCCCAGAGCAGACATTAAGCAAACCCGGACGAGTATCATGAGCCAATCTGGCCAAAAACGCCCCGCACTGGTGGCAGACAAGCGTTACCCTGCGAAGAAAGCAGCGCCCAAAAAGCCTGCGCGCAAGTCAACGACCACCAAGCGCAAGGCAGCACCCAAGCGGCGACGCTCGGGTGGGGGCGGTGGCGGTGGCGGGCCGAAAAAGCCACGCTCGATCCTGATGTGGCCTTTCGTCTTCATTGGCTGGGTGCTGCGGATGATCTGGCGTTTGATGTGGAAAGGGGCTGTTGTAACCGCCCTGATCATCGGCGGAGCGGTCTTTTACTTTGCCTCCACCATGCCCGAGCTGAACGCGATGCTGGACGGGCGCGCGAAGGGGTCGGTTACCATTCTGGACCGGTACGGCGAAGTCTACGCCTGGCGCGGCGACCAGCGCGGGCGCACCATCACGACCGAGACTGTCAGCCCGCATTTGAAACACGCCGTTGTCGCGACCGAGGACAAGCGGTTCTACGGCCATTTCGGCCTCAGCCCGCGCGGGATTGCCAGCGCAGTTAAAATCAACCTAAGCGAAGGGCGCGGGCCTTTGTCCGGTCACGGCGGTTCGACCCTGACGCAACAGGTGGCCAAACTTCTGTGTCTAGGCGTGCCCTATGACCCCGATGTTTGGAAAACCGAGGCCGCTTATGAAGCGGACTGCCGCCAAGGCTCTCTGTGGCGGAAGATGAAAGAAGCCGTCTATGCGATGGCTTTGGAAACCAAGTTCACCAAAGACGAGATCCTGACGATCTATATGAACCGCGCCTATCTGGGTGCGGGATCATTTGGCTTCGATGCGGCCGCACAGCGGTACTTCGCAATCGGGGCGTCTGAACTTAACCCAGCACAGGCCGCAATGCTGTCAGGGATGCTGACGGCTCCGTCGCGCTTTGCGCCGACCAACAACCTGAAGCGTTCGCAGGATCGCGCGGCGACCGTTTTGCGTCTGATGAACGAACAGGGCTATCTGTCGGACACGGAAACTGCCCAATACCAACAAAACCCTGCCGTCCTGTCGAAAGCCGCCAAGGCGCAAGCGGGTGGGTATTTTGCAGATTGGATCATGGGCGACCTGCCCGCCTTCCTGACCCGCAAAACCACCGAAGACGTGATCATAAAGACCACACTGGATCCGCGCATTCAGAAAGCCGCAGAAAACGCGATGGCCAAGATCTTTGCAGAAAAGGTCTCGTCCGGGTCGAAAGCACAAGCCGCGATTGTGGTGATGAGCGCCGATGGCGCGGTGCGCGGGATGGTCGGTGGGCGCGAAACTCGCGTAACGGGTGCGTTTAACCGTGCCACGCAGGCAAAGCGTCAAACTGGGTCCGCCTTTAAACCATTCGTTTATGCCGCTGCGCTGGACATGGGATATCAGTGGGACGATTTCGTTGTAGACGAACCTTACTGCCTGAACATCCCGGGATCAGGTGAATGGTGCCCCAAGAACTATACAAAGAGATTCTATGGCCCGGTCAGCCTGACCGAGGCATTGGCAAAGTCACTCAACATCTCAGCTGTTAAGGTATCCGAAGAAGTCGGGCGCGAGGCTGTGCGCTCGGTCGCGTCGATGTTCGGCATCGAAAGCGATCTGGCTGCAGGCCCTGCCTTGGCGCTTGGCGCATCCGACGGCACACTGTTGGAAACCACCGGGGCCTATGCCGGCATTCTGAACGGCGGATCGTCCGTGACACCTTTTGGATTGACCGAGTTGAGCTTGGTCGGTGATCGCGATCCTTTGATGACGCAGACGGGCGGGATTGGCGAGCGCGTAATCTCGCGCGAAGCAGCAGCACAACTGACCTATATGATGAGCCGTGTGGTCGAGGAAGGTACCGGCACACGCGCGCGCATCGACGGGCTTGAAATCGCAGGTAAGACTGGAACGACCAGCTCGGCACGTGATGCTTGGTTTGTCGGCTTCACCGCAGATTATGTCATGGGAATCTGGATGGGCTATGACGACAACACGCCCCTGAAAGGCGTGACCGGCGGTGGATTGCCCGCCGAGATGTGGCGCGAGGCGATGGTGAGCATTCAGTCGCAACTGGTGCCGACACCCCTGCCGATGATCCGCCCGCGGTCCACTCCCAGGTTTGATGGACGCACGATGTCATCGGGCGACAGCCAATCGGTTGCCGTCCCACAGAACAATCAGGGCAGCAACCGCAGAGGCGGTCAATCCGTCGGGGACGCGGTCGAGGATGCGTTTATCGGTGTGCTCCGGTCGATCTTCGGTCAAGGCAACTGACCTGCTGATCCATCCATGCAAAGAAAAAGCCCCGGTCGCTACGGCAACCGGGGCTTTCTTTACTCTGTCAGGCCAGTGATCAGCCCTTTTGCAGATCCGCAATCAATTGGTTCAGATCGCCCTTGCGACGATCCAGCATCGCGCCGATTTCCTTACGCTCGGATTTCACGATCGAGATGCCTTCGACTTGCATGTCGATGAACTTGCCGTTCTTGGACGACACAATGAACACTACGTCAAAAGGCGAATGGCCTTTCAGCGTGGTCTTGGTCAGAACCTCGAACCGGCTTTTAACCTGCTTCGTGTCTACGACGTCAATGCGACCGCCCTCGAATTCACGAAAACGGCTGCCATAGCGGCGCGCGATATAGGTGCGGAAGGCTTTGACGAACGCGCTTTTTTGCGACGCACTGGCCGACCGGCCATCCGGGCCAAGCGCGGACAACGCGATAAAGTTCACGTCTGCGTATTTCGAAAACACGCCTTCAAATTTCTTGATCATCGACGCCTCGGACGCACCCGAATTAATGATCGAATTGATGTCGTTGACAACTTTTCCAATCAGGCTTTCCGCCTGCGACGCAGAAACAGCGGCCATTGCACGTCCCGGCACAGCAGCCAAAACGCCAAGCCCAGCCAGCCCGCCCACAAAGGCGCGGCGTGTCAAAGAGGTCTCGTTACCCATCATACGCATCATAAATATCCTCAAGCTCATCATCTTCTACTTCAACGCCCAGCTCGTAGCGACGCGAGTCCAGATAATAGAGCTTCATCAGGTCATAACCCTCTTCGCTCGCATAGAACTCGTCAATCGTGTCGCTGAATTGATAGCGATCACCGAACTTAGACAGCACCCAAGCGGCTTTGGGAAGTTCTTTAACTTCTGTCGGCAAAGCCAAGCTTAGCGGGTTCAATACAAAGTCCACCAAGATCCCGACCCCATCACGTTCCGTCGACGGACCGAAAATGGGCAGAACCACATAATCGCCTTCCGGCGCCCCCCAGACATGCAGGGTTTCACCGAAATCGCTGCCACGCTCTTCTAGACCAATATCGGTGGCAACATCAAAGATGCCAAGCAGGCCCAACGTAGTGTTGAACGCAAAGCGCACCGTATTGTGAACGGCGTCCTCAATGTTGCCTTGCAACAGGTTGTTCACCACAACGCCCGGCAAGGACGCGTTGTCCGAGAAATACGAGACTGAATCGCGCACCGGCTGAGGCAAAACAGTACCATAGGCGTTCGACGCAGGCGAAACCAACGCGCGGTCCAGTTTGATGTTGGCGCCGTGGGTTCGGCGGTTCTGCACCTCGTGCGGGTCGTCATAACCCGACGGCGCGGGCGCCGTTGCACAGGCACTTAGCCCCATCAGTGCCAGACCGGCCAGCGCGACCATAAATTTCGAATTTCTTGTCTTCACGTGAACTACCGCTAAATTTGGTATTTTCGCTTATTCGGGTCACACATAATAGATGCAGACCCATTGCACAGATGTTAAGGCTTCCGCAGCTATTCAATGTGACTATTTAGCGACAGTTGCAAGCAGAAACCTGCCGAACATTTGATGCGTCAGGTACTGCAGGCCAACGTCAATCGAAAACGAGCCGGCAGATATGAGACAGAACCAATTGATACAGGGGTTAGAGGAGCTTCGCACCCAGCGCCGCAAATTGCGCGGCCTGATGTGGAGCGTCGCCTTGTTCTCGGTCTTCGTAAACCTGCTGATGCTGACCGCGCCAATCTATATGTTGCAGCTTTATGATCGTGTGCTGGGAAGCCGGTCCGAGGCGACGCTGATCGCACTGACTCTGCTGATGGCATTCCTGTTTTTGATGATGGGTATTCTGGACTATGCACGTGCGCGCATTCTGGCCCGAGCCGGGGCACAATTTCAGGCCTCGCTTGATCAGCGGGTGTTTTCAGCTGTCATGCGTCAAGCAGGCGGGGACGGAGGCACGACAGCTGGCCTGAAAGACCTTGAAGCAGTACAGAAATTTCTGGCCAGCCCTGTCATCACTGCGGCCTTTGACATCCCCTGGACGCCGGTCTTCCTGTTTGCCATCAGCATTTTCCACCCCTGGCTTGGGATCTTGGCCGTCGTGGGCGGGGCTTTGTTGATCGGGATCACCGTACTGAACCAAGTGTTCACCAAAGGACCCCTGACCAAAGCCACCATCGCAACCCACCACGCGGACCAAATGGCCGAACAAATGCGTGTCGAATCCGAGATGGTGCGCGCCCTTGGCATGTCCAGCGGTGCTTACAAGCGCTGGCACCGATCGCGCGAGGAATCTCTGTTTGAAAATCTGCGCGCCTCGGATCGGCTGGGGCAGTTTTCGGCCATGTCGAAGACGTTCCGCCAATTTCTGCAATCCGCGATGCTGGGCCTTGGCGCTTATTTGGCACTGAAAGGCGAAATTTCACCGGGTGCAATGATTGCGGGCTCGATCCTGCTGGGCCGAGCACTTGCGCCGGTCGATGCCGCCGTGAACCAGTGGCAAACCGTACAGCGCGCGCGATCTGGCTGGCAGGCCCTGGCCGAGCTTTTGGCCCAAACGCCGCCCGAACAAGAGCGCACCACCCTGCCCCGCCCCGAGGCGAAACTGCATGTCGAAAAACTGACTGTCATCCCACGCGGAGCAAACCGCGCAGTCATTCGGCAGGTGAGTTTCGATATGAAACCGGGCGAGGCTTTGGGCGTGATCGGACCATCGGGTGCTGGCAAGTCGACCCTCGCCCGTGTTCTGACCGGTGTGGTGTCCCCCGATGGCGGCACCGTCCGGCTGGGCGGCGCGTCGCTGGACAATTACTCGCCCGAGGCTTTGGGCCGCTATATCGGCTATCTGCCCCAACGCGTGCAGATGTTCGAAGGCACGATTGCCGAGAACATCGCAGGCCTTGACCTGAAACCCGATTCCGCCGCCGTCGTCGCGGCTGCCCAGATGGCGGGCGCACACGAGTTGATCCTGTCACTTCCTGAAGGGTATGACACGCGGCTTGTCCCCGGCGGGGCCACCTTGTCTGGCGGACAAATGCAGCGGGTCGGATTGGCACGCGCGATCTATGGCGATCCGGTCATTCTGGTGCTGGACGAACCGAACTCGAACCTCGACAACGACGGCACGCAGGCGCTGAATACGGCGATCCGTGCGGTCAAAGCGCGCGGAGGGGCGGTCATGATCATGGCGCACCGCCCGGCCGCAATCAAAGAATGCGAGACGCTATTGATCATCGACGATGGCGTTGCCCGCGGCTTCGGCCCGCGCGATGAGGTGCTGAAAGCGCATGTGCAGAACGCGCAGCAGATCCAAAGCTCGCAAGCCAACGGAGGGGCGCAGTGATGCAAGATGCTCCGACACCGGACACACCGAATTTCTCGGCCCACCGGCCGCTTGTTCTTGGTTTCATCGCTTTGCTGATCCTTGTCGGCGGCTTCGGCACATGGTCCGTGACCAGCAAACTTGCCGGCGCCGTAATTGCCGAAGGACAGGTGCAGATCGAACAGAACCGCAAAGTCGTGCAACATCTGGATGGTGGGATCGTCACCGAAATTCTGGTTGATGAAGGTGACACGGTTAAAGCAGGCGATGTTCTGATCCGTTTGGAAGCCGGGCAGTTGGCATCGCAACTGACTATCATTGAAGGCCAGTATTTCGAACTACTTGCCCGTCAGGCACGTTTCGAAGCCGAACGCGATGGTGCCGAGGCGCTCACCTTTGATGACGAGTTAATTCAGGCCGCCGCCCAAAACCCCGAAGTCGACAGCCTGATGAAGGGTCAATTGCGCCTGTTCAGCTCGCGTATGGATGGGATGTCGACACAGCTTGAACAACTCGAGAAACGCAAGACCCAGATCTCGCGCCAGTTGGACGGGCTGGCGGCGCAAGTCACCGCGTTGCGCGAACAGCTTTCGTTGATCCGCGAAGAGCTTACAAACCAACAATCGCTTTTGGACAAAGGCTTGTCACAGGCATCACGTGTGTTGGCCTTGAAGCGGGAAGAGGCCGCCATTCTGGGCCGATTGGGCGAGCTTTCTGCCGCCAGTGCCGAAGCCGAACTGCGCATCACAGAAACCGAATTGCAAAGCATCGCCCTTCAAACGGATCTTCGTGAACGCGCGATCACTGAACTGCGCGACGCGCGCGCAACCACACGTGATTTGGCTGAACAACGGCGCAACACGCTGGAGCAGCTTTCACGATTGGAAATTCGTGCGCCTGTGTCAGGGGTGATCCATGGCTTGCAAATCTTTGCAGAACGCGCGGTAATCCAGCCGGCCCAGCCGGTGTTATATGTCGTGCCACAGGACCGCGATCTGGTGATCATGTCGCGGGTTGATCCGCTGCATATCGACCAGATTTTCGTCGGCCAGACTGTGTATTTACAGTTTCCGGCTTTTAACAGTCGCGAAACCCCAGACCTCCTGGGCCGCGTGACCCGTATGTCGGCGGATTCCTTCATGGATGATGTGACAGGCCAATCCTTCTATCTGGCCGAAGTACAACTGGATGAAGGGCAAATCGAACGTCTGCCCGAAGGCGCGGTTCTGATTCCAGGCATGCCCGTTTCAGCCTTTATCCGCACAGCAGATCGCAGTCCCATCCTGTATTTGGTCGAGCCGCTTTGGGACTATTTCAAGAAAGCCTTCCGCGAAACGTAATCCGACACGGCGGGGAAAAACGCGCAGGCGTCGGTTTCCCTCTTTCCCTAATGCCGGACGCGGGCTAGCGTCCGGGCAAAGCCTGCCCGTCAGGCCATCACATGAAAGGATCGCAAGATGAGCGCTTTTGAAACCCGCCTTGCCGAACTGGGCGTCACCCTGCCCGACGCCCCCGCCCCGGCTGCGAACTATGTGCCTTACGTTCAGGTCGGTGACCTCGTCCATGTCTCGGGTCAGATCTCGATGAAGGACGGCGCGTTCCTGACCGGCAAACTGGGCGACGACATGACAGCCGAAGAAGGGGCTAAGGCCGCGCGCAGCTGCGCCATCTCGCTTCTGGCGCAGGTCAAAGCCGCCTGCGGGGGGAATCTGGATCGCCTTCAACGTGTTGTGAAACTAGTGGGCTTCGTGAATTCGACCGCAGACTTTGGCGACCAGCCCAAGGTAATCAATGGCGCATCCGACTTCATGGTCGAAGCCTTGGGCGATGCCGGTCGCCACGCCCGTTCCGCAGTATCCGCTGCCAGCCTGCCCTTCGGTGTGGCCGTGGAAATCGAAGGCATTTTCCAGATCAAATGACCCGTAAACCTGTCCCCCTTCCGCAAAGTTTCCTTGACCGCCCCATTGCGCATCGCGCTTTGCACGACCTGTCGGCGGGCCGCCCCGAAAACTCGCGTGCGGCCATTCGAGCGGCAGTGGATGCGGACTATGGGATCGAGATCGATCTGCAAATGTCGAAGGACGGGCAGGCGATGGTCTTTCATGACTACGAGCTTTCCCGTCTGACCGGCGACAAAGGCCCCGTGCGTCAGCGTAGCGCAGTCGAGCTGGGCGGCATTGCCCTTACCGGCGGGGACGAAGGCATTCCCAGCTTTGCCGAAGTGTTGGAAATCGTCGCGGGCCGCGTGCCCCTGTTGGTCGAGCTGAAGGACCAGCATGGCGCCATGGGTCCGCATGACGGGGTGATGGAGAAAGCCACGGCGAAAGCGCTGGAAGGCTATACGGGCGACGTCGCCGTCATGTCCTTCAACCCCCATTCGGTTGCCGAATTTGGCAAGCACAACACCACCCTGCCGCTTGGCCTAACGACCGAGGCCTATAGGGAAGAAGGCACCTCGCTTCTGCCAGCCGCCACGCGCGCGCACCTGCGCGACATCCCGGATTTCGACCGGGTCGGCGCGAGTTTCATCAGCCATGACGTGCGCGATCTGGACAACTCGGCGGTCACGCGCCTGAAGGATCGCGGTGTGCCGGTTCTGTGCTGGACGGTTCGATCGCAAGAGGTCGAAGACGAGGCCCGCAAGATCGCGGACAACGTCACATTCGAAGGCTATCTGGCTTGACCAACCTGCCCCTCTGCCCCTCAATAAGACCGTGAGCGAAACCCAAGTCGACATCCGCACCCACCAGTCCCTTGCCGCCATCTGCGCCGAGGATTGGGATGCCTGCGCCTGCCCCGAACGCGCGGGTGGGGGCCGGGCACAGGACCCGTTCACGACTTACGCGTTTCTGTCCGCACTAGAGCGCTCGGGGTCTGTTGGCGAAAACACCGGATGGCATTCACAGCACTTAACGGTGCACGCGGGTGATCAGATCATCGCGGTGATGCCTCTGTATGTGAAAACTCACAGTCAGGGTGAATACGTCTTCGATCACGGCTGGGCAGACGCGTATGAGCGGGCTGGGGGAAGCTATTATCCAAAACTGCAATCGGCAGTTCCGTTCTCGCCCGTCACCGGGCGTCGGTTCCTGACCCACCCCGATCACACCCAAGTCGGACAGGCAGCGCTGGTGCAAGGCATGGTGCAAATTGCGGCGGATAACCAGATCAGCTCGGCCCATGTGACCTTTTGCACCGAAGACGAGGCTGCGGCGGGCAAGGCCATGGGGCTTTTGACCCGTGAGGGACTTCAATACCACTGGCAGAATGATGGCTATGCGGATTTCGATGCGTTTCTGGCCGCGCTGAGTTCTCGCAAGCGCAAGCAGATCCGCAAGGAACGCAGGATCGCCCAAGCTTTTGGGGGCGAGATCCTGACCCTGACAGGGGACCAGATTCAACCCCAGCATTGGGACGCCTTCTGGCAGTTCTATCAAGACACCGGCGCACGTAAATGGGGCCGCCCATATCTGACGCGCGCCTTCTTTGATCTGTTGCATGATACCATGGCGGACGACCTGCTTCTGATCTTGGCCGAACGTGACGGGCGTCTGGTCGCTGGGGCGATGAACGTCATTGGACAGGATACGTTATTCGGGCGCTATTGGGGCTGTGTCGAAGATCACCCCTATTTGCATTTCGAGCTGTGCTACTATCAGGCCATCGACTTCGCGGTCCAACACGGATTGACCCGGGTCGAGGCCGGCGCGCAGGGCGAACACAAGCTGGCGCGTGGGTACCTGCCCGTCACCACCCATTCGCTGCATTGGATCAACGACCCCGGTTTCCGCGAGGCCGTTGACCAGTTTCTTCAGTCAGAGCGCCGGGCCGTAGCGCAGGATATCGACATCCTGACCTCGTACGGCCCGTTCAAATCCGTGGACGTAGACGAGCACGACTGACACGGCATCAGCTCTGAATGGCTTCGAGCATCGCCTCGCCCGCCGAGACATCGCACACGCCCGGGTTTTCCTCGACATGCAGGACCTTAACCTCGCCATCTACGACATAGGCACCATAGCGTATCGAGCGGTCGATCAGGCCGGCGGGTGGCGCAGAGAAATCCATGCCAACGGCTTTGGTGAACTCGGACTGCGGGTCGCCAAGGAACAATAGCCCAGCTTTCGCCGCACCAGTGCTGTCTGCCCACGCGTCCATAACAAACGCATCGTTAACCGAAATGCAGATCACATCATCCACGCCCGCCTCATCAAATGAGGGCTTCGTGCGGATATAGCTGGGTACATGGGCGGTGGTGCAAGTGCCAGTATAGGCACCGGGCAAGGCAAAGATCACCACTTTGCGTCCGTCTAGCAAGGACGACAGGCTAACAGATTCTGGGCCATCCGCGCCCAGCCGCAGCAGGGTCGCATTCGGAAGTTTATCACCAACCTTCAGGGTCATTCGCGCATTCCTTGTATTGATTCGATATCTTCAAGGTCGCCCGCCCGCGCGCCCATGTCATCCCAAATTCTTGTGTAATGCCTGGATTCAAATCGTTGCCAATACAACTAAATCCAGCATATCGTCGCGGGATAGAAACGCGGAGACAAGAATGAGCCATATCGTCGTGATCGGGGCAGGCCAAGCCGGGGCGTCTTTGGTCGCCAAATTGCGCAACTCAGGGTTTGACGGTGACGTCACTTTGATCGGGGCCGAAAATGCGCCGCCCTATCAGCGTCCGCCGCTGTCAAAAGCCTATCTTCTGGGGGACATGGAGCTTGAAAGGCTCTATCTGCGGCCCGAAAACTTCTATGCCGACCAGAACATCGCCCTGCGCCTGAACACCCGCGTAAATGCAATTGATGCAGCGGCGAAAGAGGTCGTGATCGGCGACGAACGCATCGCCTATGACCAGCTGGCCATCACCACCGGATCGACGCCGCGTTACCTGCCCGCCGCGATCGGTGGCGCGCTGGACGGTGTGCATGTGGTGCGCACTTTGGCCGATGTGGACGGCATGGCGCCCGAGTTCGCCGAGGGTCGCAGTGTCTTGATCATTGGCGGCGGCTATATCGGGCTGGAAGCAGCAGCCGTTGCCTCCAAGAAGGGCTTGAAGGTCACGCTGGTCGAAATGGCGGACCGCATCCTACAACGTGTCGCAGCGCCCGAGACTTCGGATTATTTCCGCGCGCTGCATACCTCGCATGGTGTTGATATCCGCGAAGGTGTTGGACTGGATCGCCTGACTGGCGAAGGTCGCGTCAATGGCGCGGTTCTGTCGGACGGAACCGAGCTGGCTATCGACTTCGCCATTGTCGGCGTGGGCATTGCCCCCGACAGCGCGCTTGCCGAAAGCGCGGGCCTCGCGCTGGACAACGGCATCAAGACCGACGCGCAGGGTCGCACATCGGATCCGTCGATCTGGGCCGCAGGGGATTGCGCCTCCTTCCCCTATCGTAGCGAACGCATCCGACTGGAAAGTGTCCCCAACGCCATTGATCAGGCCGAGATCGTTGCCCGCAATATGCTGGGCGAAGGCGTCGAATACGTTGCCAAACCGTGGTTCTGGTCGGATCAGTATGACGTGAAGCTGCAAATCGCAGGGCTGAATACAGGCTATGACAACATCGTAACCCGCCCCGGTGACAAGGAAGGCAGCGTCAGCTTCTGGTACTATCAGGGCGACACGCTGTTGGCCGTGGACGCAATGAACGACCCGCGCGCCTATATGGTTGGCAAGCGGCTGGTCGAAGGTGACAAATCGCCCGACAAAGCTGCTGTTGCGGATCCTGCAACCGAACTGAAAGCCCTTCTGGCATGAGGATTATCGCGGGCCGTTTTCGCGGGCTGGCCTTGGCGAGTGTGGGCAAAGGGGACGCGGGCGCTCATCTGCGCCCCACCACCGACCGCGTGCGCGAAAGCCTGTTTTCCATGCTGACGGGCGGTCGCTTTGGCGACCCGATTGAAGACGCGCGCGTATTGGACCTCTTTGCAGGCACCGGCGCTTTGGGACTGGAAGCACTTTCGCGCGGCGCATCCCATGTCACCTTGGTCGATGATGGCCGCAAGGCCCTGTCCCTGATCCGCGAGAACATCCAGAAGTGTCGCTGCACAGACGAGGTAACGGTGCTGAAACGCGACGCCACTCGCCTGCCCGAAGGCACACCCCACGACCTGATCTTTCTAGACCCACCTTACGGCAAGGGGCTGGGGGAAAAGGCGCTGGCGGCGGCGCTCAAATCCGGCTGGGTCGCGGACGGCGCGCTGATCGTGTGGGAGGACAACGTGCCGGTGATCCCCCCCGCCGGGGTCGAGCAGTTGGACAGCCGTCGATATGGCGACACAGTCATCACGATTTGTGAGTATTCAAAAACGTAGAAGGCGCCGGGCATGATGTCCAGCGCCTTCGTTTGCTTATCAGTTTGATTTACTGCGCGCGTGTCACGGATACGGCCGCGCGGGCGTCCCGCACCATGGCGTCTCCGTCCAGACCCTTGGCGTTCATATCGGCGATCCACTCGGCAATCACCTCGTCGCCAAGCGCGCGGATGGTGGCGGTCTCCTCTTCCGACAGCTCGGCCAGCGCGTTGCCGCTTGCTGCCATCTTATCGCGTCCGACCACGTCACCGGTATCATGCGCGTGACCAGCCCAACCCGAGGCATTGAAGCCTGAGTTCGCGTCGATCACCGCCTTCAGATCATCGGGCAGACCGTCATAGACGTCCTTGTTCATCGCCCAGATGAAATAGAGGTTATACAGCGACTTCTCGCCCGCGACGTCAGTGTGGCTGTCCGTCAGTTCGTCCAGCTTCAGGGAGGGCGACATTTCCCACGTGATGACTCCGCCATCAACGACACCTTTCGACAGCGCTTCGGGGAAGGCAGGGACGGGCATGCCGATGGGCGTTGCGCCCAGCTTGTCCAGAAGACGGGTCGCCGTGCGCGACGGGCCGCGCAATTTCAGCCCCTTGAGATCGGCAACCGTAGCAATCGGGTCGCCTTTCTTGTGCACGATCCCGCGCCCATGCATGTGGGCGGCAATGACTTTAACGTCAGCAAAATCATCCATCAGGTATTTCTGCGTATAGACCCAAGCAGCCTTGGATGCCTCTTCAGCCGACTTTGTCACCATGAAAGGCAACTCCATCGCTTCGGCTTCGGGGAAACGACCCGGCTGATAGCCGGGGATCACCCAACCACCATCAATCGCGCCATCGCGGATCAGATCATATTGGCTGGTCGCTTTGCCACCCAGCTGCATCGCAGGATAAAGCTCGACCTTGATGCGCCCACCGGAATCCTTCTCGATCTTCTCGGCCCACGGGGCCATGAAATAGGTCGGGTTCGCGGACAAGGGCGACACGAAATGCTGAAAGCGCAGCGTGACTTCCTGCGCGGCAGCAGCGCTGGCAGCCATCGCAAGGGCAGCAGCAGCAGTCATAGATGTAAGGATGGATTTCGGGGTGAAAGTGCGGAAGCTGGTCATTTGCCCCTCCGTATTTCTTGTCATCAGCCGCGCAAGTTTGTCGCGGAAGCCCAAGCACCTTTTGCGTCTAGGCAAACAGAACGTAGGCACGAAATGCTGCATGCGCAAACGGTAGATGGCACGTTTTCTGACCTAAAGAACATCAGGCCGAAAACACCTCGGATTAAAAAGGAAATTTTGGTGACTAGGGGGAAACATAAAAAAGTTTCCCCTAAGTCAACTTGGCAATCAACCCCAGGTCGGGTGGAACTTGCCAGCAGGCGACAACGTGAAGATCTCGCACCCATCCGCAGTCACACCGACCGAGTGTTCGAACTGCGCTGACAGCGATTTATCGCGGGTGATCGCAGTCCAGTCATCTTGCAAGATCTTGGTCTCTGGACGGCCCAGATTGATCATGGGCTCGATGGTAAAGAACATGCCTTCTTCCAACACAGCACCGGTACCGGGACGGCCATAGTGCAGCACGTTGGGCGGGGCGTGGAACACGCGGCCCAGACCGTGGCCGCAGAAATCACGCACCACCGACATGCGCTGTGCTTCGGCGTATTTCTGGATGGCGTGACCGATGTCGCCAAAGGTGTTGCCCGGTTTGACGGCGGCAATGCCCTCCATAAGCGCGTCATGGGTCACTTGGATAAGGCGATCCGCGAAGGACTTCACCTTGCCGACCTTATACATGCGGCTGGTGTCGCCATACCAACCATCAACGATCACGGTGACGTCGATGTTCAGGATATCGCCTTCAACCAGCTCGTCATGTTTGCGGCCGGTTTTGTCATTCTTCATCTTCGGCGTCTTCGAGCCGGGAATGCCGTGACACACCACGTGGTTCAGCGAGATACAGGACGCGTGCTTATAGCCCTTATAGCCGATCGTGGCCGACACAGCCCCCGCTTCGTCCACCATCGCTTCGATCGCGGCGTCCAGCTCGGCGGTGGTCACACCTGGGGCAATCATCGGGGCCACGCGGTCCAAAATCTCGGCCGCCAGCTTGCCCGCCGCATGCATCCCTGCGAAATCTGCTGGGTCATAAAGGCGAATGCCTTCTTTGGTTACACGCATCTTGTCGTCCATGGTGGTTTCCTTCTTCTGCCCCCTAAATAGGGCGTTCAGACCAAAGACGCCAGAGGGGCCGCAACATCGACACCTGACGGCGAGATCGTGGTGCCCAGCACGATCACCTCGACCCCTGCTGCGCGGGCCACGTCGAAGGCCTGCCCATAGGCAGGATCAATATCGCGCGCCAAGTCAAACCGGTCGCAATCCGTGCGCTGCACCAGATAAAGCATCACGGCCCTATGCCCTTCACCGATCATCTTTGCCAGCTCTCCCAAATGCTTGGTGCCGCGCGCGGTGACGCTATCGGGAAACTCGGCCAAACCGGGTTGGCGGGACAAGGTGACGGACTTCACCTCGACATAGGTCAGGCCATCCCCTTCCAGCAGGAAATCAATGCGGCTTTTCTCGCCGTATTTCACCTCGGCCCTGACGGTGTGATAGTCGCCCAGTCCCGACACGGTCCCCGCCTCAAGCGCCGCCTTCAGCGCGCGGTTCGGCACTGAGGTATCGACCCCGGTGAAATGCCCGTTCGTGTGCTCGACCAAACGCCAGCCGAATTTCAGCTTTTTCTTGGGATCATCGTTGGGCTCCAGCCAGATCTTTGATCCCGGCTCGGCCAATCCCATCATCGATCCGGGATTGGCGCAATGGGCCGTGACTTCGCGACCATCTGTCAGCAGGCAGTCGGCAAGAAAACGTTTATAACGACGAACAAGCGTTGCGGGTACAAGAGGGCTGGGAAATTCCATATCTCGGGCCTATACCGGAAACAGGAAAGGAACAAGCGATGCCCAACCCCTCTGCCGCAATGCTGGTGATCGGAGACGAAATTCTATCGGGCCGGACGCGGGATGCGAATATGCATCACCTTGCAGGCCGCCTGACCGAACAAGGTATTGATTTGAAAGAGGTGCGCGTCGTGTCGGATGACGCCGACGCCATCGTGGCTGCCGTGAAGGCGCTTTCTGCTGGATATGACCACGTCTTTACCTCGGGCGGGATCGGCCCAACGCATGATGACATCACCGCCGATTGCATCGCCCGTGCCTTTGACGATCACATCGACATTCGCGACGACGCGCGCGAACTGTTGGCCGCACATTATGCCGCCTCAGGTCGCGAGTTTAACGCCGCTCGCCAACGCATGGCGCGCATACCTGACCGGGCCACGCTGATCGACAACCCGGTTTCGGTCGCCCCCGGTTTCACGCTGGAAAACGTGCATGTGATGGCAGGAGTCCCATCCGTCTTCACCGCCATGGTCGAAAGCGTTCTGCCCGGACTGACTGGCGGTGCTCCACTGATGTCGCGCACCGTGCGGATCAACCGGGGCGAAGGCGACATAGCAGGGCCATTGGGACAGCTTGTGCAGAATTATGCTACACTCAGCTTCGGATCCTACCCATTCATTGATAACGGCGCTTTCGGCGTCAACATCGTTATTCGCGGCACGGATATCGCCCTGTTGGAGGATGCCACAAGCGCGCTTCAAGACCTGTTCAAGGAGGCAACATGACAACGCCCCATCTTCCCACCCCCGAACAATTGATCGAGGTCTGCGAAACCACTTGGCCCCCAGCCGCCACGCACCGCGTTGGTGCTTGGCTGTTGCGCGATGGCGCGGGCGGCGGCAAGCGCGTGTCGGCCGCAACTGAAAACTGGCCGACGACAGAAGCCGACCTGCCCGCTGCTGAAGAAGCCATGCGCGACATGGGGATGGACCCTCTGTTCCAGATCCGCGCAGGCGACGCACACCTAGACGAGATGCTTGAGCAACATGGCTATGACATCATCGACCCGGTGAATATCTGGGTCATTCCCGTGACCGAGTTGACCCACGAACCGCTGCCGCCGGTATCAGCCTTCGCGATCTGGCCGTCGCTGTCCATCATGACCGAATTGTGGGAGAATGGCGGCATCCACGAACATCGCCGCGCCGTGATGGATCGTGCGGACTGCCCCAAGACCGCCCTTCTGGCACGCACCGATGACACGCCGGCAGGCGTTGGCTTTGTCGGCATTCACAACGGTATTGCTATGGCCCACGCCTTGCATGTTGATCCCAAGCTGCGCCGTATGGGTGCTGGGCAGAACCTGATCAAACAGGCCGCCAAATGGGCGCAAGAACAGGGCGCCGAGTTCCTGTCGCTGATCGTCACCCAAGGCAACCATGCCGCCAATCCGCTATATGCAAATCTTGGCATGCATTTGGTTGGCCACTACCATTATCGCGTGAAGCGTTAAGGAGGAACCATGGCACACAAAACGGACAAAGTGACCAAGCTCAATCTGCCTATGGTCGATCCTCTGCCCGAGGACATTCAGAAGTATTTCGACATCTGCGATGAGAAGCTGGGGCTCGTCCCGAATGTGCTGAAAGCCTATGCGTTCGACATGGCCAAGCTGCGCCCGTTTATGGACATGTATAACGACCTGATGCTTGGCGACAGCGGATTGTCCAAGCTAGAGCGCGAGATGATCGCGGTGGTCGTTAGCTCGATCAATCGGTGCTGGTATTGTCAGGTTGCCCATGGCGCTGCGGTGCGGCAGTTGTCCGGCGATCCCCAACTGGGCGAAGCGATGGTTATGAATTGGCGCGCAGCGGATTTGGATGCCCGCCAGACCGCAATGCTGGCGTTTTCGGAAAAGATCACGAAAGCGTCTTCCGAAACATCCGAAGCCGACCGCCAAGCATTGCGCGATGTTGGCTTCTCGGATCACGATATTTGGGACATTGCCGCGACCGTCGGCTTCTTTTCCATGTCCAACCGCATGGCCTCGGCCGTGGGGATGAAACCGAACGACGAATACCACGCCCAAAGCCGATGAACCTATCCCACCGCCTGATTGCCATTGCCTGTTTCAGCGCCATGCTGCCCCTCGGCGCGCAGGCGCTTGATCTTCCCGCAGGCGCCGAACTTCAGGCGGAAAGCTCGGACACTGGGCAGGCTGAAATCGCCACCAGCCGTTTTGACGGTGGCGTCGCCCCCGCGATCACAGCCGTGGGTCACGTAGACCGGCAGGCATGGCGCGTGCCGGGGCAATCAACGGGCAGCTATCAAATCCTGACATCCCTGCGTGAACAGTTGGCCCAAGATGGCTATGAAATCCTGTTTCAGTGTCAGGCGGTGTCTTGCGGCGGCTTTGATTTCCGCTTTCAGATCGGACATTTCCGGGCACCTGACATGTTTGTCGACCTGGGGGACTACCACTTTCTAAGCGCCCGCAAAGGGGACAGCTTCGCACAAGTTCTGGTCAGTCAAAGCGCACAGGATGCTTTTTTCGAGCTAACCTTCGTCGCGCCGTCCAAGGACGATACGCCAACGCTGACACCCACCCAAGCCTTGCCCATCACTGCGCCAACATCGTCAGGGCCGTTGGACGTTCAGCTGACCTCGGTTGGGCATGTCGTTTTGTCGGGCCTGACCTTTGCCACAGGATCGTCCGAATTGGCCGACGGTGACGTTGCTGCGCTGTCCGAGCTCGCCAGCTTTCTGACCGCAGACCCCAGCCGCCGGATCGTACTGGTCGGCCATACTGACGCCGAGGGCAGTCTGGACGGCAACGTCGCCCTGTCCCGTAAACGCGCAACGTCAGTGATGAAACGGCTGATTGACAGCTATGGTGTGGATGCGGGACAACTATCTGCCGATGGTGTTGGCTATCTGTCGCCGCTGGCCGGAAACGCGAGCGCCGAAGGGCGGGATCTAAACCGGCGCGTGGAAGCGGTGCTGCTGAACACTGAATAGTGCCCCACAAAAAAAGGCGGCGGGATGATCCCGCCGCAAGTTCTCTTCTCTTCGTACTGCTCTTCCTCTACCAGGCGTCTGGCCCTTTGTTTGCAAAGGCTTGCACCAGGAAGTCTATGAATGCCCGCACTTTTGGCTGGGTAAAGCGACCGGGAGGATAGACCGCATAAATCCCCTGCAAATCTGCGGGCAGATCGGGGATTGCATCCTCGACCAGACCTTGTTCAAGCGCATCGGCGTAAAGAAAACTGGGCAGATACGCGATGCCCAGGCCGGAAATTGCCGCGTTCAAAAGCGACTGACCGTCATTAACGCTGAGCCACCCAGCCGAACGGACCTGCCGAAGCTCTCCTGAAGGGGCTGGGATCTTCCACACATTGCCCGAGCTTTGGCTGGAGTAATGCAGAAGCTTGTGTTCGTTCAGATCGTCGATCCGTTTGGGGCGCCCATAGCGTTCAAAATATGCAGGGCTTCCGACCATCCGACGCGTGGTTTCTGAGATCTTACGCGCACGAAGAGAGCTGTCTTCCAGCTCGCCCACGCGGATCGCCATATCAAACCCTTCCGAAATCAGTTCGACATATCGGTTTGCCAGCTCCATGGTCACGTTGACCTCGGGATAGTCTTTCAGGAATTCACCCAGAACAGGGCTAAGGTGGTTAACTCCGAAATCTGTCGCAACGGATATCCGCAGCATCCCTGCGGGGGCCGACTGCATGGATGTGACCAGCGCATCAGCCTCGCCTGCATCGTTCAACACGCGACGCGCGCGGTCGTAATAGGCCAAGCCGATCTCGGTCGGGCTGACCCGACGGGTTGTTCGGTTTAGAAGACGCGCGCCCAAACGGGCTTCTAGGCTTGAAACATGCTTCGAGACCGCGGATTTCGAGATCCCCATCTTCTTCGCAGCGTCCGTGAACCCCCCTTGGTCCACAACGGTCGCAAATGCTTCCATTTCGGTCAATCGATCCATCTTCAACTCTCTAAACGTCTTCGCAACCTCTTTGGTATCGCGGCAAATTGGGGCAAGACTGTGAAGACCCGCCGACATTAAGGGGGTAATTCGGCTTATGTTCACAATTTGGAAACGCTGAAAACTTGTGCGAATTGGACCGTTCGCAACCGTAAGACGAACAGCCCGGCCGCTTTTTGAAGGGTGGGAGCGTCAGATTTTGTTCTGATTCTGGCCCCTAGCGCAGCGCAAACACAACCTCGGCGATGGTAACCCATAGAGGCAAGGTTAGCGCTGAAAGCAGCGTTGTTTGTGCAATCAATGTGGCAACAAGTCTGCGATCCGCCCCAAACGCAGACGCCAGAACATGCGCGGCCGAGGCCGTGGGCAGGGCAGCGAACACCACAAGGACCGAGGCGATTCCAGGCGCCAGCCCCAGAACAACGCCACAAGCCAGCGCGAAACCCGGCAGGGCGACCAGTTTGATAGAGGCAATCGCGGCGCTGAAACGGTCCAATCGCGCCAGGGCTTTCCAGTCCATCGTTGCCCCGATGGACAAAAGGGCAATCGGAATAGCGGCCTTTGCCAGCAAATCAAGCGGGGCCATGATCGGTTGCGGGATCTGGAGTTTCAGAAGCCCAACGCACAAGCCCGACAGGCTGGCCAGCAGGAATGGATTCAAGGCGATTTTCACTAGGGTCTGTTTCAGCCCCATTGCTCCACCGCGCGACAAGGCACTGACGGCGAACAGGTTGGCGACGGGGACACCCATGCCGACCGCCACAGCCATTTCCCCCAACCCACCGTTCTGCAACAGCGGCACCGCGACCAGACCCAGCGCCGTGTTAAAGCGCCAAGTGACTTGCCACGCACCAGCAAAATCCAGAAAGCGCTCGGGCCCAAAGCGGCGCGTCAGCCAACCCAGCGCCAAACCAACGCCCAAAATCGCCCAGACCACAGGGGCCATTGTGATGACCTGCGAAATTTCGATCGGACGGCTAGCAGCGGCCACGAAAAGAAGTGCGGGGAACAGGATCTCGAAATTCAGACGATCCAGTCCCTGCCACGCGTTATCCGACAGACGCCCACGGACCAGCCCACCCAGCCCTATCAGAAGGAAGCTGGGCAGAAGCCCCAGAAAGATCGATATAAAAAGCATAGGGCCCTCAACAAGGCCCCTGCCAGATTACAACGAGGCCGCCAGTCGCGATCCTTGGTCGATGGCGCGCTTGGCGTCAAGCTCGGCTGCGACATCTGCGCCACCAATCAGGTGCGCGGTGATGCCTTTCTCGGCCAATTGGTCGAAAACCGAACGCTCCGGCACCTGACCGGCGCAGAGGATAATGTTGTCCGCTGCGATCACGCGCGGGTTTTCGCGCGCCTCGCCCGAACTGACCATCAGCCCTTCGTCCGAGATGCTCTCGTAATTCACGCCGCCCTGCATCTCGACGCCTTTCATTTTCAGCGTCGCGCGGTGGATCCAACCGGTGGTCTTGCCCAGACCTTTGCCCAGCGCCTGCGCCTTGCGTTGCAACAGCACGACCTGACGCGCAGGTGCTTCTGGTTTCGGCCCGTCAGGCGACAGACCGCCCCGTGCCTTACCGGGATCGGTAACGCCCCATTCGGCCAACCATTCCTCAAGGTTCTCGGTCGGGCTTTCCCCGGCCTGTGTCAAATATTCAGCCACATCAAAGCCAATGCCGCCCGCGCCAATGATGGCCACGTTTTGACCCACTGGCACCTCATGGCGCAGCACATCAATATAGGACAGCACGTTCGCGCCCTCCTGCCCGACAATCTGCGGATCACGTGGCGTGACGCCTGTGGCGATCACTACCTCGTCAAAGCCGGTCAGATCGTCGGCAGACACCTCGCGCCCCAATTGCAGGTCAATGTCCGAGGCACGAACCATGCGGTCATACCAATCGACCAGACCAATGAATTCTTCCTTGCCGGGGATCTTCTTGGCCATGTTCAGCTGCCCACCCACCTGATCGGCGCGGTCAAACAGCGTCACTTTGTGGCCGCGTTCGTCCGCGACCAATGCAGTCGCCAGCCCAGCTGGCCCAGCGCCGACGATCGCGATGGATTTCGGTGTGTCGGTCAAGTCATAGCTCAGCTCGGTCTCGTAGCACGCACGCGGGTTCACCAGACAGGTCGAGATCTTGCCGCCAAACGTATGGTCCAAACAGGCTTGGTTACAGGCGATGCATGGCGCGATGTCGCCCGCGCGACCTTCGGCAGCTTTCACTACAAAATCCGGGTCAGCAAGGAAGGGCCGCGCCATCGACACCATGTCGGCTGCTCCGCCTGCCAGCACGTCTTCGCCCACATCTGGCGTGTTGATCCGGTTCGACGTGATGATAGGGATCGACACCTGCCCCATCAGCTTTTTCGTCACCCAAGTGAACGCTGCGCGCGGGACCGACGTGGCTATGGTCGGGATCCGCGCCTCGTGCCAGCCAATGCCGGTGTTGATAATCGTCGCGCCCGCTGCTTCGATTTCCTTGGCCAGTTGCACAACCTCGTCAAAGGTGGATCCGTTCGGGACAAGATCGATCATCGACAGGCGATAGATGATGATGAAGTCAGGCCCAACAGCGGCACGTACAGCTTTCACAACTTCAATCGGCAGGCGCATCCGGTTTTCATAGGCCCCACCCCAGCGATCTTCCCGTTTGTTGGTGTGCGTCACAAGGAACTGGTTCAGGAAATAGCCTTCGGACCCCATGACCTCGACCCCGTCATAACCTGCTTGCTTCGCGCGAGCGGCAGCGGTGGCGAAATCTGCGATCTGTTTCTGGATGCCGTCTTCGTCCAGCTCTTTCGGTGGGAAGGGCGAGATTGGGGACTTCACGGGGCTGGCCGACACGCAGTTCGGCCCATAGGCATAACGCCCCGCGTGCAGGATCTGCATCGCAATCTTACCGCCTTCTGCGTGCACCCGATCCGTGACCGTCTTGTGATTGGCGATATCTTCTTCCGAGAACAAGCCAGCTGCGCCCGGAAACACTCCGCCTTCTTCATTCGGAGACATGCCACCCGTCACGATCAAGGCGGCCCCACCGCGCGCGCGGGTCGCATAGAACTCGGCCACGCGGTTCCAATCGCCGCGCTCTTCCAATCCGGTGTGCATGGAGCCCATCAGGACACGGTTCTTCAGCGTAGTAAAACCAAGGTCGAGCGGGGCAAGAAGATGTGGGTAGCGGGTCATAGCGGTCCTCGGGCTGCCTGTTTCCCAAAATATTGACGTGCACGTAAAGCAGAGTCACCTGAAACGCTGCGTAAATTAGGAAGAAGTATCCTCAAGCTCAGCCGCCAATTCTTCGATCCGCTCGGGGGAAAACACTTGTACCCCGGCCTGCGTCAGCGCCGCTGTCACAACGCCCATTCCGGCACGTCGAACCCCGTCGTGATGACCGCTATAGATCACACGCGACCCGCAAGACGGGCTTGCTTCGGTCAGCAGAGCGTATTTGCATCCGTGTTTTTGGGCTTCAGCCACCGCAATCTCGGCCCCTTGTAAAAACGGGGCCGTTACATCCGCTCCATGTAGATCCAGAATTCGGCCGTGCCCGGACAAAACTGATGTCCCATCATGGCCCGGTTCAATCTCGGCCGGAAGGCGGGGCACAGGCAGACCACCCAGAAGTTCGGGACAGATCGGATGCAACCAGCCATTCCGTGCCCATTGGTTTAACCGCTCGTCCGCCAGCGTTTTCGCCGCCCCGTCATAGCGTACTTTCTGCCCCAGCAGACATGCACTGACGAGGATTGCGGTCATGCCTCGTCGCCATCCCGCAGATGCCGACGGAAGGCCCGTTTCAGCATCTCCAACTCGGATCGTAACAGGTCCATTTCGGCGCGAATGTCCGCCTGAAGCGGTTCGCCCGTGATGATCACGAAACTCTCCAGCGTATTTCCGGTGGCCTTGTCCTGAATAACAAAGGTCTGAACACCATCGCTCAGAAGCTCGGCCGGGATGGGAACACGAACGCCGAACTGACCAGACTTGCCTTCCAGCGCGGCCACCTCAACCCCCGAGATCACTTGCCCCAGATGCGTCACCTCAAGCACCGGCGCGTCATCGACCTGCACAGTCAGGACGCCTTCCCAGATGCCTGCATGAATGCGGGCTTTCTCGAGTGTAATATCAGCCATGACAGCTCCTTCTCGGTGTAAGCCTTAGATCTCGGCCCGGGGATAGCGGCACAGCGTCAGATCGCGCAATGCCACCCGATTCAATTCAGGATGCCCAAACACCAGATCCACCCACATTTTCTGAACACGCTTTTCGTTCATGCTGGAATAGGCCAGATCAAAGTCAAACTCGGTCACGCCGTTTCCAAGAGTTTGCCTGTTGGGCAATTGTTCATGGTTCGGGCCGTATTGAATGTTCAAACGTGCAAAGACGTCGATGGGTTGCTCGACTTCCGACGACACAGAAAGGCGGACGATGTTGTTTCGGTGCAACCCGTCTGTGGCGTTGTCTGGAAGCTCGATCGCCATCGACAGGAACGACCCCTCGAAGCCAAATACTTCGAGCGTAATGCCAAACGGCGCCAAATCGGATTCGCGCGTGTTGCGCACTTGCCGAACAGCCATCTCGGACAAGGGACAATCGTGGAACAGTTTCACTTCATTCCCGAAAGTCATCCCATTTCGGATCGAGGCCGCACCCGCCCGCTCCAACGGGCCGCGCCACGCCTGCGGCCGATGGGACCAATCCGAATGAAGCGGCTTTTTGATGGTATTAGATCCCAGCAGTGGCAGCGCCAAGCGACTGTCGGCGGTGAACAGCACCTGATCCAACTTCTGTCGCAATTCACGCGCCCGCACCCGCAATTGCCGCAATGTAGGGGTATCTACCCCGCTCGCATCCCGCGCAACACGAGACCAACGCCGCAAGGCTCTGCGGTCCATCAGACGATCCGAAAGCGTGGTGAACCAGTTTTGCATTTCAGTTGTACTGCCCGTTCTGGTGGTGATCAGGTGTCAGGTTTGCTGCACTTAATCAGAATTTCCTTGATTTCGCAATTTGCGAAAACCCACTGTACGTCAACGCCTTACCGATTGGCGCCTTGAATCGCGGAGACGAAATTATCCAATTTTATCAAGCCATTGCGCTTGCTGATCGGATTGTCTTCGAAACCGGTCACACTCGCGACGATCAGCTTGTCGCCAATCGGCACAAAAGCGCGCCATGTGGTGTCGGACAGGCTTTCCGGTCGACTATCGGAACTGTCACGCGTCAAAACTTTCACCATGCCCGACGCGGTTTTCAGATCCAGAACCGTCACCGTTTCCGCGTTCCCCGACCGGCTAAGTGCCGCCCGCCCCGCCCTGCTTTCCAGAAAAGTACGCGCTTGGGACATCAAAGCCTCGGGATCCGCGTCCGATGCCGCAACCCCCGAAGGCATCTCCGAAACACTGGCGGCAAGAAACGCTGGTTTTGTTGGACTGGGATCTGCCGGGTTTCGGGTCAGCGCGGCGCAGGCTCCAAACGGCACAAATGCGCCTGATGCCTGTTCCCGAAGCGAGCTGACATCGACGCAGTACCCTTCGGGTGCGACAACCGTCACTGCCTCGGACATGACCGAACGGCTCTTTACCAAATGGCTAGACGCGGCAGGTGCCTCTTTCGAGAACATGGGACTGTTGCGCACGTCCTCGGACTTGACCCCGCCAAAGCAGGCCGCAAGCGATATACACAGCGCCGCCGCAGCCGCCCAACGCGCGGATCGCTTAAAAAACTCGGTTTCGTTTACACTTGGCACCAACACACCCAACCCTTTACCTGCTAGATCGCTGCCCGGCTTTCCGCACTGTCTTGATCGGATAGCAAGTCACCAGCCCCCAAGGCAAGTCATGGAAAACCGGATTGTCCTTTACGGTGATCCACGACAAAGTGATGGGAGTAACACGATACGAGTTCAGGAGCCTTCACGTTGACGCCCGATCCTCAGCCTTCCTTCTGGTCGCCCGCGCTGCCTTATTGCCAATTCTGGCGGTCGGTTCTTGGCTTCATCCTGATTCATTCGGCCTTTTTTGCGGCCACCTTCGGTATCTTCATGGCAGGGGGTTGGTTGGTCGGGCAGCATCCCGCCGCAATTCTGGACGGCAGCACTCCGACCTATGCCGGCATCTTTTTTCTGACTTTCTTGGGCTATCATCTAGGCCTTTGGCTGGTCGTACGGTTTCTGCACAAACGCAGCTTCCTGACCCTGCTCGGCCCACAAAACCGGGTGTTGTGGCGGCAGTTCCGCATCGGCATTCTGATCGCGCTGGCAATCAGCCTTGCCGCGGTCCTTCTGCAAATGCTCGAACCGCTTTTCGTGGCCCCGCAAGATCAAACCCAGCTTGAACGCAACCTGCCAATGGACGAGTGGCTGCTGATCCTTGCACCCGCGCTGATCCTGATCTTCATCCAGATTTTTGCCGAGGAGCTGGTCTTTCGCGGCTATATGCTGCAACAGCTCCGTGCCCGGTTTCAGTCGGCGTGGGTCTGGGCGATCCTGCCCTCGGTCGCATTCGGGCTTTTGCACGCCGACCCCACCACATGGGGTGTGAACGCCATCTTCTATGTCATCCACACCAGCGTTGTTGGCATCGTGCTTAGCTTCGTGACAATCCGCACCGGAAATATCGGCGCAGCTGCTGGGCTGCATTTCGGCAACAACATGTCGATGGTCCTAGTGGGGAACGCGGGAAGTCTGGATGGGTTTTCCCTTTTCGTGGCCGAGGCCGACTTGACCGGAGCAACCACGACCGTCTCGATGGTGCTGCAAACCACGTTGGTTCTGGTGGCCTTCGCGATCTGGTGGCGCGTGTCCCAACGTCAGGCGCCAATTGCAAATGCCGTCAAGGCAGACTAGGTAATGCCCAAACGCAACAAGGAAGTCTGGCGATGAACTGGATCTCGAACTACGTCCGCCCCCGCATCAACTCGCTTTTCTCGCGCCGTGAGGTGCCCGAGAATCTGTGGACCAAATGCAGCGAGTGCGGCACCATGCTGTTCCACCGTGAATTCACCGAAAACTATAACGTCTGCACCAACTGCGACCACCATATGGCCATCACGCCGCGTGATCGCTTTTCCCTGTTGTTTGATGGCGGCATCTTCGCCGAAGTCGATGTCCCCGCCCCGATTGATGATCCGCTTCACTTCAAGGATCAAAAGAAATACCCCGAACGCATGAAATCCGCCCGCAAAGGCACGGGCGAACGCGAAGCGATGCTTGTGGCAGAAGGCGAAATCGGCCGCACGCCCATCGTCGCTGCCGCGCAGGACTTCAGCTTCATGGGTGGTTCTATGGGTATGTATGTTGGCAACGCCATCATTGCAGCCGCGGAACGTGCTGTTGCTCTGAAACGCCCGCTGGTTCTGTTTTCGGCTGCTGGCGGCGCGCGTATGCAAGAAGGCATTCTAAGCTTGATGCAAATGCCGCGCACAACCGTCGCCGTGCAAATGCTGAAAGAGGCGAACCTGCCCTATATCGTTGTGCTGACCCACCCAACCACGGGTGGTGTCACCGCGTCTTACGCGATGCTGGGCGACGTGCATATCGCCGAACCAAACGCTTTAATCTGCTTTGCAGGTCCGCGCGTGATTGAGCAGACCATCCGCGAAAAACTGCCCGAAGGCTTCCAGCGCGCTGAATACCTTCTGGATCACGGGATGCTGGACCGGGTCACGCACCGCAAGGACATGAAGGATGAACTTGTGACGATCCTGCGCATGCTGACGGGTCAACCGCCAGCGGTCAAAGGTGACCTGCCCAAACCAGAGCCGGAAGCTGAAGCAGAACCAGAAGCCGCACCGACCGAAGAAGCGTCCGCTGACGCCAGTACGGTCGACAAAAAGTGAGCGCCCAAGGCTCGGACGTCATCCTTGATCGGATGATGTCACTGCATCCGAAGATCATTGATCTGACACTCGATCGCGTCTGGCGCTTGCTGGAAGCCGTGGACAACCCGCAAGACAAGCTGCCGGCGGTCATTCACCTTGCCGGGACCAATGGCAAAGGATCGACCCAAGCGATGATCCGCGCGGGGCTTGAGGGTGCTGGTAAGGCGGTGCATGCTTATACCTCGCCCCACTTGGCGCGCTTCCACGAACGGATCCGTCTGGCAGGCGAACTGATCACCGAAGACGCTCTGACCGCGGTGCTGGACCGATGCTACGTCGCCAATGGCGGTGAGAATATCACCTATTTCGAGATCACCACCGTCGCAGGCCTGATGGCCTTCGCCGAGACACCCGCCGATTTCACCTTGCTGGAAACCGGTCTGGGCGGTCGGCTGGACGCCACCAACGTGGTCGACAAACCCGCGCTGACCGTGATCACCCCTATCTCGATCGACCACACGCAGTTTTTGGGTGAAACCCTGCCTGAAATCGCAGGCGAGAAAGCAGGCATTCTGAAGCGCGGCGTGCCTTGCGTGGTTGGCCCTCAGAAGGACGAAGCGCTTGACGTGATCGAAGCGCGCGCGACCAAGCTGGGCTGCCCCTTATTCGTGCATGGCCAGCACTGGCATTTCTGGGAAGAGCGCGGGCGTCTGATCTTCCAAGATGAAAACGGACTGCTGGACTTACCTCTTCCCGCGCTGATCGGTCCGCACCAGATCGAAAACGCTGGTGCCGCTATCGCCGCCCTGCGCGTGCTGGCTTTCGATGAGGCCGCCTGCGAAGCAGCCATGCGCGACGTCACATGGCCCGCGCGGATGCAACGCCTTCGCACAGGCCCGCTGATTGATGCCGCCAGAGATGCCGAGCTGTGGCTTGATGGCGGCCACAACCCGGCAGCCGGTGAGATGCTGGCCGCCGTTCTGGCCGACCTGTCAAAGCGCCCGACCCATCTGATCTGCGGAATGCTGAACACCAAAGACATCGAGGGCTATCTGCGCCCCTTGGCGGGCGTGGCGGACAGCCTGATTGCCGTGTCAATCCCGGACGAGCCGAACACCCTGCCTGCCGAAACCACTGCAGAAGAAGCAACGAACGTCGGATTGACCGCGTCCACTGCCGCTTCGGTCGAGGCCGCGATCACCACCATCACACAAGCCGAACCGCAGGCACGTATCCTGATTTGCGGGTCCTTGTATCTGGCGGGTGCAATTCTGCGCGAAAACGGCTGAAACAGCGCTTTGCACAAATGTGATCACAAAATTAATTTTCTGCGGACACGCCAATCCGCATCAAGAACACGAGTCAAACCCCGGAAAAGAATCACTTTTTTGCCCGATTCGCGAATCGCCAATGATTCCATGTAAAATGTTGACGGTTTAAGGGGTTAGCGCCTATAAATAGGATATTCTATAGGCAAAGTCCGCACCAAGTGGACGGCTTATCGAGCAGTACATTACGCCGGGGCGGCAAAGTGATTCGCACGGGGCAAGAATTATCCATGCCCCTGTGATCACAAAAACAAAATCGTGACTCTTTGCCTAACCCAGCGGCGCTTCGGGGTATTCCGACCCCTATCCGAGTTAGGCAGGCAGGTGCAAACCTGAGGGGTCGCAGACGCGCGGCCCCTCGTCAACTTCCCGTCACTCTGGATCTTGTCCCCAGTCCTTGTCCTGCATCTCGCGCAGGCGGCTTGCCGTCCGCTCGAACTCGAACGAACCTTCGCCTTCGACATAGAGCATTTCTGGTATCGCCGCTGCCGAAGCAATAAGACGCACCTTGGCTTCGTACAGCGCGTCGACAAGCGTAACGAACCGCTTAGCTTCGTTAAAGTTTTGCCGGCTAAGACGCGGAATGTCTTCCAACACCAGCAGCTTCACCGCATTGGCCACCGCCAGATAGTCCCCCGGCCCCAACATCACCCCGCACAGATCATGGAACCGCGCCCGCGCTGCACCATTGCGATAGGCAGGCAACACGACCTCGCGCCCCTTTACAGTCAGCGCCAAAGGCTCGGCCTGTCCACCAGTCATATCTTTCCATAGTGCATCAATCGCCTGACGCGCCTCGGCATCTGCGGGACTGAAAAAGACCTGTTCGCCCGCCAATCGATCTTGGCGATAATCGTTCGGGCTGACCAGCTCATGCACCACCATCTGATCTTTCAAAAGCGCAATGAAGGGCAGGAAAAGCTGGCGATTCAACCCGTCTTTATAAAGCTCATCTGGGTGGCGGTTCGACGTGGTGACAACAACCACACCGGCCTCGAACAGCTTTTCAAACAGACGCCCGACAATCATCGCGTCAGTGATATCGGTGATCTGCATTTCATCAAAAGCGAACAGCTTAACGTCTGACGCAATCCTCGCGGCCACAGGTGCCAGTGGATCATCCACGCCAGATTTGCGCGCCTCGGCCATGCCCTCGTGCACCTCTTGCATGAAGGCATGAAAATGCACACGACGGGCCGCAGTATTCTCCAGACTGTCGACAAACAGGTCCATCAACATCGACTTGCCGCGCCCGACGCCGCCCCACAGGTACAACCCCTGCGGCACTTCTTCTGGTTTGGAATGAAACAATCCGCCCAGAAGACCGCGCTTGCGCTTGGGCGTGGCATCCAAATGCGCGCGAATGTCTTCCAGCCCGGGCAGGCAGGCCTCTTGCGCGGGGTCTCGGGTAATCTCGCCGGATTGGGCAAGGGCATCATAGGTTTGGATCAAGTTCGCCATGACCGACAGATAAAACGCCGCGTTACATAAAGAAAGGTTAAGTGGCACATCAAAAAGCAAGAATTGACGCAATGCAGCGATTGTCTGACATTGCACGCATGACAGAGACGCGCGCACCCCTTATCACCCCGGTCCTTGTGGCTGGCTGCCTTATCATCCTGATCAGCTTCGCGATCCGGGCCAGCTTTGGCGTGTTCCAGATCCCGATTGCCACCGAATTCAACTGGCCGCGTGCAGAATTTTCGCTGGCAATTGCGATCCAGAACCTTGCTTGGGGCATCGGGCAGCCCATTTTTGGCGCGATTGCCGAGAAGATGGGCGATCGAAAAGCGATCATCTTGGGCGCGCTGATCTATGCCGTTGGTCTGGTCGCAAGCTCGATGGCGGTCACGCCGGAAGCACATCAGATGCTAGAGGTGTTGGTGGGCTTCGGCATCGCAGGCACTGGGTTTGGTGTCATCCTGGCGGTTGTCGGACGTGCCTCGAGCGACGAGAATCGCTCGATGTCGCTGGCCATCGCCACCGCAGCCGGGTCCGCTGGTCAGGTCTTCGGTGCGCCGCTGGCCGAGTACTTGCTAAGCTTCATGATATGGCAGAACGTTTTCGTGGTCTTTGCCGCCGCCATTCTGACGACGCTCGCTCTGCTTCCGCTTATGAAGACCGAGACCACCGCCAGCAAGACCGAGCTGGAAGAGAGCATGGGCCAGATCCTGATCAAGGCATTCAAGGACCCCAGCTATACCCTGATCTTCCTGGGCTTCTTTTCTTGCGGCTATCAGCTGGCGTTCATCACTGCTCACTTCCCGGCCTTCGTGACCGAGATGTGCGGGGCAATTGATCCCTCTGGCACATTGGCCGCAGTGGGCGTATCGACGACTTCGGCTCTGGGGGCGATTTCGATTTCGCTGATTGGTTTGGCGAATATCGCGGGCACGTTGTTTGCGGGCTATCTGGGCAAGACCTATTCGAAGAAGTACCTGCTGGCCGCGATCTATACCGGGCGCACGATTGTTGCCGCCTTGTTCATCCTGATGCCAATCACGCCGACTTCGGTCATCATTTTCTCGATTGCGATGGGGTCGCTCTGGCTGGCGACGGTGCCGCTGACCTCGGGCCTTGTCGCGCATATCTATGGTCTGCGCTATATGGGGACGCTTTACGGGATCGTCTTCTTTTCGCACCAGCTGGGCAGCTTCTTGGGCGTTTGGCTGGGCGGCCGGATGTACGATGCCTTTGGCGACTACACACTTGTCTGGTGGATCGGTGTGGGGATCGGAGCGTTCTCGGCCATCGTGCACCTGCCGGTGAAAGAACAGCCTTTGTCAGCACGCGCGGCATAAGCCTCGGTGGCTCACCTTGTGAGCCTGAGGGGCGCTGCCCCTCGCCCCTTTGGGGCTCACCCCGAGGTACTTATGACAAGAAAATAAGTGGTTCCGCGTGCGGACGCGGAAATATGTCAGACTGGCAGAGCGGTGGTTTTGAACACCGTACGCAGGGCGAAGCTGGACTGCATCCCCTGCACCCCCGGCAAGCGTGCCAAATATTGACGGTGGATGCGCGCGAAATCTTCGGTGTCTTGAGCGACGACTTTCAACAGATAATCCGCCGTACCCGCCATGAGGTGGCATTCCAAAACATCTGGCACGCGTGCGACCTCGCGCTCGAACGCTTCCAGCACCTCGTCTGCTTGCCCTGATAGCGTGATCTCGACAAAAACAGTGGTAGGGCATTTCAGTTTACGGGCGTCCAGAAGGGCAACGTAGTTCTTGATGAAACCCTCGGCCTCGAGCCGCTGCACACGCCGATGGCAGGCCGACGGGGACAGGTTTACCTTCTCGGACAGTTCAGCGTTCGAGATGCGACCTGTGCGCTGCAACGCCCGCAAGATGCGGCGATCTACACTATCAAGTTCCAATTTTGATCACATTCCTTGCGCTATTTGCGCCAAAGGCGCGATTTTCTTCGAAGAACTATATCCATTGCGCCACATCTTTTCAAAGCAATTGCGTAAAGCCCCCCCCAAGATCAATGGATAACAGCTTAAACAATCCGCGCCAGGGAGAAGGAGGATACTCATGCTGATCGGATGCCCGAAAGAGATCAAGCCACAGGAATTTCGTGTGGGATTGACACCCGCTGCCGCGGGCGAGGCCATCGGACGTGGCCATTCCGTCATCGTCGAGACCAATGCCGGAATGGGCGCTGGGTTCCCGGATGACGATTACCGCGCAGTTGGTGCGACCGTACTGGACACCGCAGAAGAAATCTTCGCCAAGGCAGACATGATCGTGAAGGTGAAGGAACCTCAAGCCGGAGAGCGCAAGATGCTGCGCGAAGGTCAGTTGTTGTTCACCTATCTGCATCTGGCCCCCGATCCCGACCAGACCCATGATCTGTTGGCGTCTGGCTGTACCGCGATTGCGTATGAGACCGTGACCGACAACAATGGCGGCCTGCCCCTGCTCGCCCCGATGTCCGAGGTTGCCGGGCGTCTAGCGCCTCAGGTCGGGTCGTGGACCCTGCAAAAAGCCAATGGAGGTCGTGGTGTGCTGATGGGCGGTGTACCCGGTGTGGGCCCGGCCAAAGTTGTCGTGATCGGCGGCGGTGTCGTGGGCACCCATGCGGCCAAGATCGCCGCTGGGATGGGTGCGGATGTGACCGTTCTGGACCGTTCGCTGCCGCGTCTGCGTTACTTGGATGACGTCTTTGGCGGCACCTTCAAGAACCAGTACTCGACCGCTGCCGCCACTGCCGAGCTGGTCCAGCAAGCTGACATGGTGATCGGCGCGGTTCTGATCCCGGGTGCTGCTGCCCCGAAACTGGTCAGCAAAGCCCAGCTTTCGACAATGAAGCCCGGTGCCGTGTTGGTGGACGTCGCAATCGACCAAGGTGGGTGCTTCGAAACTTCGAAAGCGACCACCCATGCTGACCCGATTTACGAGGTCGACAACGTGATGCATTACTGCGTGGCCAATATGCCGGGCGCCGTTGCGCGCACCTCGACCATCGCGCTGGGGAACGCCACCCTGCCCTTCATGCTGGCGTTGGCCGACAAAGGCTGGAAGCAAGCATGTGAGGATGATCCGCATCTGCTGAACGGCCTGAATGTGCACGCGGGCAAGCTGACCTGTTACGCCGTTGGCGAAGCCCTTGGCCTTGATGTCCTTTCGCCTGCATTGGCGTTGAAGACCTGATCCTTCCTTCCGCAGGTTTTCAGAAAGCCCCGCCATCGTGCGGGGCTTTTTCTTTGACAGGGCACGGATTGAAAAGGCACCGTTAGAGTATGGACAAGACGACCCCCGATATCACCGACCCTTCCGTTCTAGCTGCCTATAGGGCGTTTGATCCGGCGGCGCGGCGCGGGCTTCTAATCCTGCGCAGTTTGATATTCGAGGTCGCAAGAGACGATGCCGCCATTGGTCCTTTGGAAGAGACCCTGAAATGGGGGCAACCTGCCTATTTGACCAGTATGACCAAATCAGGGACGACTGTGCGTCTGGGTGCCCCCAAGTCGGGCGGCTTTGCGATCTATACCCATTGTCAGACCAGCGTGATGTCAGAATTCCGCGTGCTCGGCACCAACGGTTTAGCTTTCGACGGAAACCGCGCGGTGATCTTCGAGGATCCGAACAGCATACCACATGACGCCATCACGTTGCTGATCCGAAGCGCGCTGACCTATCATCTTTCCAACGACTGAAACGAAAGAAGCCCCACCAAGCGGCAGGGCTTTCTTCACGACAGAGATGGTAGCGTGGGGCGGACTTGAACCGCCGACCCCAGCATTATGAGTGCTGTGCTCTAACCAGCTGAGCTACCACGCCATCTCATATCGGAGGTCCGAATATTCCGGCGCGTCCCCAGTGTCAAACGAAAAACGCGGAAAATCAGGAAACCAGCCAAGAAAATCTCAGCAAAAAGGGCGCCGCAAATCGCAGCGCCCTTTCGTGGTCCAGATCGGACAGGATTACTTCTTCAGGGCATCCCGAATCTCGGTCAGAAGATCCAGCTCGCTCGGGCCGGCGGGTGCCTCCTCTGCGGCTTCTTCTTTTTCAGCAGCCTCTTTGGCCTTGTTAACCGATTTCACCAACATGAACACGACCCATGCGATGATCAGGAAGTTGATGATCGCCATGATGAACGAGCCATAGGCAAAGATCGATCCGCCGGCCTCGCGTGCAGCTTCCAAAGACGCACCTTCAGGCACTTCGCCGCCCAGAACGGCATACATGTTGGTAAAGTCGATGCCGCCCATGAACAGACCGATGATCGGGTTGATCAGGTCAGCCACAAGCGAGCTGACAATCGCTGTGAACGCCGCACCGATGATGATACCGACGGCCATGTCCATGACGTTGCCCTTGGCGATGAAATCCTTGAATTCTTTAAGCATACTGTCCTCGTATGTTTGTTGGTCACGCGTAATGCGCGATCCTGTTCGCATTAACCACAAATATACACAGAAATCGCAAGTTTTGTCGGGGAAATTTCTGATTGTCGTCACCGCAAGCTGACGCGCGCGTCAGCTGGGCAAGGTTCCACTAAGGACATAGTGCAGAATCTCGACCACTTGCGCGGGTTCGCGTGCGACAGCCAATGCGGCGGCGTCGACCTCTTTCAAAGCGTGGTCGTGTTCGGGCATTTGCAGGACGATCAACGACTTACCCTTGGCAGCGGCATAGCCCGCATCAAAAGCCGCGTTCCACTGGCGGTACTTTTCTCCAAAACGCACAACAACGACATCAGCGTCTTCAATCCCCTTACGGGTCCTAATGGCGTTGATCATCGCGCCCTTGTGGTCATGCCAGTACTTGTTGGGCTCTTCGCCCAAAATGGCCACACCACAATCGTCCGAAGCATCGTGACCCGTCACAGGAGCCGAAAAGGTAACGTCCAGCCCCTTCGCACCTTCGATGATTTGCTCGCGCCAATCGGTGTGGATTTCACCGGAAAGATAAACAGAAAGTGTCATGGCTGTTCTCCTTATGAAAACGCGGCCCCGAGGGACCGCGCTTTGTTTTATCCGCGCAAGCTGCCGCCTGTCGCCTTCTCGACCTTCTGGACGATCTTGGCACTTACGGCTTCGATGTCCTTGTCGGTCAGAGTCACGTCACGCGGTTGCAGGCGCACGGTGATAGCAAGGGATTTCTTGCCCTCGCCTAGCGATCCGCCGATGAATTCATCAAAGACGTTCACATCAGTGATCAGCGCCTTGTCGGCACCTGCGGCTGCGTTCACCAGATTGATGGCTTCCACATCCGCGTCCACCACGAAGGCGAAGTCACGCTCGACCGGTTGCAGGTCTGATGCGCCCAACGCCGCACGGCCGGTGCCTTTGGCTTTCGGGAATGGCACTTTCGCCAGATGTACAGCGAAGGCCACAACGGGGCCCTTCACGTCCATCTCGGCGATGGTTTTCGGGTGCAGCTCGCCAAATGCGCCAAGGATGTTTTTCGGACCCAGACCCAGCTTGGCCGAACGTCCCGGATGCCACCATGCATTCATGTCGCGCACGAAGGTCAGCTTGGCGGGCGCGCCGATGGCGGCCAGAACAGCCTCGGCATCCGCCTTGGCGTCATAGGTGTCGACCGGGCGACGTGCGCCGAAACGGTCGCGCGGGCCGGTGTGCCCAACCAGAATACCTGTGACCATTTGCTCGTACTCATCAGGCTCGCCGCCGTGGAAGACGGGGCCGACCTCGAACAGGGCCAGATCCATGAAGCCACGTGCCTGATTGCGGGCAGCGGCCTGCAAAAGACCGGGCAGCAGCGAGGGGCGCATGTGGCTCATTTCCGACGAAATCGGGTTCGCCAGCGCAACATTGTCACCACCAGTGCCGAACCGCGCGGCACTTGCCTGATCAATGAAGCTGTAGGTCACACATTCGTTGTAGCCCAGCGCGGCCACGGTACGCCGCGCAATGCCTTCGCGCTTCTGCATCGGGGTCAGAATGGCTTTCGGTACTCCCACATGGGTGCGCGGCAGGGGCTTGCCGACAAGCTTGGTCAGGGACGCCACACGGGCCACTTCCTCGACCAGATCAGCCTCGCCCAGCACGTCAGGGCGCCACGACGGCACATGGGCCATGTCGCCTTCCAGCGTGAAACCCAGCGCGGTCAGGGTCGCACGCTGTTCGTCCGCCGGGATGTCCATGCCGACCAGCGACTGCACGCGGTCGGTGTCCAGCTTATAGGCGCGGCTCACGTCCGGCACTTCGCCAGCCATCACAACGTCCGATGCCTCGCCACCGCAGAGATCAAGGATCATCTGGGTCGCAGCTTCGATCGCTTGGGCATTGTAAGCCGGGTCAATGCCACGCTCGTTGCGATACCGCGCGTCCGAGTTGATCTTCAGCGCGCGGCCGGTTTTCGCGATCTGGATCGTGTCCCAGAATGCGGCCTCAAGGAAGACATTGGTGGTTTCCTCGGTACAACCCGTGGGCAGACCACCCATGATGCCGCCAATGCTTTCAACGCCTTCTGCGTCCGAGATCACTACCATGCCAGCGTCGAAGGTATATTCCTTCTCGTCCAGACCCACCAAGGTCTCGCCACCCGCAGCACGATGCACACGCAGGTCGCCTTTGACCTTGTCCGCGTCAAACACGTGCAGCGGACGGTTCATGTCGTAGGTGAAGAAGTTGGTGATATCGACAAGGGCCGAGATCGGGCGCAGCCCAACCGCCTTCAGACGGGCTTGCAGCCACGCGGGGCTGGGTCCGTTCTTCACACCCTTGATCAGACGCCCCATGAACAAGGGGTTCGCGTCCAGCGTGTCCTCGTCAATGGTCACGTTGATCGGGCTGGGGCCGTTGCCTTCAACTTTGTGCTCTTTCAGAGGCTTCAGCGTGCCCAAACCACGGGCGGCCAAGTCACGCGCAATGCCGCGCACGCCCAGCGCGTCGGGGCGGTTGGGCGTGATGGCGATCTCGATCACCGGGTCCACCTTGGTCGGGTCATTGGCGGCCAGCCAGTCGACGAACTTTTCGCCCACCTCGCCCGAAGGCAGCTCGATGATGCCGTCATGCTCGTCTGACAGCTCCAGCTCTCGCTCGGACGCCATCATGCCGTGGCTTTCCACGCCGCGAATTTTGCCGACGCTCAGCGTCACGTCGATACCGGGCACATAGTCGCCGGGCTTGGCGAGCACCACAGTGATGCCTTCTCGCGCATTCGGCGCACCGCAAACGATCTGCTTTTCGCCTTCGTTGGTTTCAACGGTGCAGACACGCAGACGGTCGGCGTCGGGGTGTTTTTCCGCCGATGTAACCTTGGCGATGGTAAAGGCGCCCAGACGGTCCATGGGGTTGAAGATGTCCTCAACCTCGAGCCCCAGATCGGTGCAGGCCTCGGCGATTTCGTCGACGGAGGCCGTGGTGTCGAGGTGGTCTTTCAGCCAGGAGATGGTGAATTTCATTTCGATTTCTCTTTCTGCCCAAGCAAAATGAGCTTCTTCATTCTGAGCGAGGTTTCTAGCTGATCCGCTTTCTCTTCCGCAGCTCGTTTATTTTTCTTCGAGGCGTGATGGAATCCAGGCAAAATAAATATCCAGCCTACCGGGTATAATGCGAACGCCCACACTCCCAACAAAGCGGGTAGAAAGGTCAGTATTAAACCTATTGCAAGCAAGGCATATTCCCAGCGCTTTGGATTGACCGAAACCTTGCGATCCCACCAATCCCAATACGCCGCGATATAAACCTGAAGAGCGTACACTTACCTACTCAGCCCCCCACGCATGGTCGGCACGTCCAGCGCGCTGAAGCCATAGTGGCGCAGCCAGCGCAGGTCGCTGTCAAAGAAGGCGCGCAGGTCGGGGATGCCGTATTTCAGCATGGCCAGACGGTCGATGCCCAGACCGAAGGCAAAGCCCTGCCATTCGTCGGGGTTCACGCCTGCCGACTTCAGCACGTGCGGGTGCACCATGCCGGAACCGAGGATTTCCATCCAGTCGTCGCCCTCGCCCAGCTTCAAGGTGCCGCCTTCCCACGAGCAGCGAATGTCGACTTCTGCCGACGGCTCGGTGAAGGGGAAGTGCGAGGCGCGGAAGCGCAGTTCGATGCCGTCGATTTCAAAGAAGGCGCGGCAGAATTCTTCCAGCGTCCATTTCAGGTTCGCCATCGAGATGTCTTTGTCGATCGCCAGCCCCTCGACCTGATGGAACATCGGGGTGTGGGTCTGGTCGTAGTCCGAGCGGTAGACGCGACCCGGTGCGATGACGCGGATCGGCGCGCCGGTCTTCTCCATCGCGCGGATCTGTACCGGCGAGGTGTGGGTGCGCAGCACGTGCGGCGGGCGGTTGTCGCCTTCGTCGCGGTGCATATAGAACGTGTCGAACTCCTGCCGTGCGGGGTGGTGCGGCGGGATGTTCAGGGCGTCGAAGTTGTACCAATCGCTTTCGATCTGCGGACCTTCGGCAACCGAGAAACCCATGTCGCCGAAGATCGCGCTGATCTCCTCGGTCACTTGGCTGATCGGGTGAATGGAGCCTTGGCGCTGGGGGCGGCCCGGCAGGGTGACGTCCAGCCATTCGGTGCGCAGACGCTCATCCAGTGCGGCATCAGCCAGCGCGGATTTCTTTGCGGAAATGGCTGAGTTGATCTCGTCCTTCAGCGCGTTCAGCTTGGGGCCAGCTACCTGCCGTTCCTCGGGCGTCATCTTGCCCAGCTCGCGCATTTTCAGGGCCACTTCGCCCTTTTTGCCGACCGCCTGCACGCGGATATCTTCCAGCGCTGCCTCGTCAGCAGCCCCACCGATTGCGTCCAGGTATTTTGTTCTAAGCTCGTCCATCTCGGTCCCTTTGCTTCGCACCGTTTCCAGCTAGCGAATGCAGGGCAAAATGGCAAGCGGGGGAAGGGGTTCAAGGCGCGTTCAATGCGTGAAGGCGGCTTTCAAGGAACGCAACTTGGGCGGGGGCATCGGACAGGGCGATGGCGGCGCGATAGCTTTGGGCGGCGTCGTGGTCGCGGCCAAGGCGGGCAAGAAGGTCGGCGCGGCAGGCGTGGAAAGGTTGGTAGCGGGCGAATTTGTCCTCCGCTTCGACCGATCTCAGCAGGGACAGACCCGCCTGTGGGCTGTCAGCATAGGACAACGCCACAGCCTGATTGATCCGCAGAACCGGGTTGGGCTGGCGGGAATAAAGCACATCATACAGTGCCACGATCTGCGCCCAGTCGGTCGAAGCAAAATCGGCGGCCTGCGCATGCACCGCGCTGATTGCGGCCTGAAGCGCATAGGGCCCCGCGCGTCCCATCGAGAGGGTGGATTCAACCAACGCCAGCCCTTCGGTGATTTTGACGCGGTCCCAACGGGCGCGGTTTTGGTGTTCCAGCGGGATAAACGCCCCGCCCTGCCCTTGCCGCGCTAGCCTGCGGCTTTCGCCAAGCAGCATCAGGGCCAGAAGGCCGTGCGCCTCGGCGTGATCGGGCAAGAGACCAGTCAGGATACGGCCAAGCCGGATCGCCTCGGCCACCAGATCGCCGCGGGTTAGCTGGCCGTCGGACGCCTGATAGCCTTCGTTAAAGATCAGATAAACGACTCGCAACACGGCGTCGGTGCGGTCGTGCAGGTCTTCAGGCTCGGGCAGTTTGAAGGGAATGCCTGCATCGCGCAGCTTCTTCTTGGCGCGGGTCAGGCGGGCGGCCATCGCGTCGGCTTTGTCCAGAAACGCCTTGGCAATTTCGGCCGTGGTCAAGCCGCCCAGCGCGCGCAGGGTCAGGGCCACGCGGGATTTTTCCTCGAGAGCGGGGTGGCAGCAGGTATAGATCAGTTCTAGTCGGTGATCGGTGATCAGCATCGGCGTGTCCTCGGGATCGCTTTGATGCTGCTCGAGCCAAAGGGTCAGTTCTGCCTCTTTACGCGTGGCTGTTGCGTTGCGGCGCAGTCGATCCAACGCCTTGCGCCGCGCGACCGAGATCATCCACGCATCCGGATGACGCGGCGCACCCTTCTTCGGCCACACCTCAAGCGCTGAAATCACAGCATCCTGCAAACTATCCTCGGCCAGCGCATAGTCGCCAATGGTCGACACAAGCGATGACAGTATCCGCCCCCAGTCTTCGCGGATTAGCCGCGCAATTAACGCTTGTGCTTCAACCGGGGGCAGCATGTGGGATCAATCGAAAATCATCACCGGGCGCACCTCGACCCGGCCATAATGCGCATCCGGGATCTTGGCGGCATATTTCAACGCTTCGTCAAGATCCTTGCAATCGAGGATATAATAGCCGCCAAGCTGTTCCTTGGTTTCGGCGAATGGACCGTCGACAACTTCGGTTTTGCCTTCACGCACAAACACTGTGGTAGAGGTTGAGACAGGGTGCAATGCCTCGCCCCCGACCATCACACCAGCGTCCTGCACTTCCTGCGTATAATCCACGTAGGACTGCATATAGGGGCCAAATTCATCGGTGCCGGGCTGCGGGCCGTTATCCTCGGCGTTATAAATCAAACAGATAAATTGCATCGTTTTTCCTTTCGTCGGTTGGGAAAGGTCTGGGCCTTTCTGTGTATCAGACGTTTGGGAATGGGCAAAATCGACAAGTGAGGCAAAAAAAATTTGTACACCCTATGCCAACCCTAAATGACTGACGTCGTGTGCACCATAAAAGTCCGTTACAAACTCGACGGAAAGTCCGACAATGTACGTTGAACCCTTACACGGTCGCAACTTGGCATCGCCCGAAGGCAATCTACGGAGAAAACATGTCACCAACTAAATCGCTACCAATTGCATTGAGCGTTTTGGCTTTCTCAAGCCCCGCTCTTGCTGAGAACGTCGAAATCTATGTGGTCGACATGCTCGACAACATTCAGAACGGTTATTGTATCGACATCGCCAAAGGGCGTGGCGAGGCTGCCAATCCCGAAGACGGGCTTCAAGCGCACACCTGCTACAGCCCCTCTGGCGAAGTGCTTGTGGATCAAGCTTTTGACCCCGAACAATTCGCGGACGGCGTGCTTTACATGCCTGAATTTGATGTCTGTATGCAGGCTCTTTCAACCGAAGCGGGCGCTTCCGCAGAGCTGGCTGCTTGTGATGGCTCTGCTGCTCAAAGCTGGTTGTTTAGTGGCGAAGGCACCATCGCACCGTCGTTAGCGCCGGAAATGTGCCTGACCCTGACAGGAGAGACGCGCACAGGCCGAAGCGATCAAAACCAGATGATTGCGATGACAATGCAAGCGTGCTCCAGCGAACAGGCGGCCTATCAGACGTGGTCCTATCGCACTGCAGAGTAAGTTTACCTCGCGTGCGCGATGGCCATCATTGGAGTGCGCGCCTTGCCACACACTGCTGTCGTCCGTCACACACTCGCAACAAAAAAGCCGCCGGGTTTCCCCAGCGGCTTTCTTAAATTTAACAACTGTTCTGCTTAGGCAGCCAGAGCAGCCTGTGCTTTTTCAACGATAGCACCGAATGCTTCAGGCTCGTGAACGGCCAGATCGGCCAGAACCTTACGGTCCACTTCAACACCAGCCAGGTTCAGGCCGTTGATGAAGCGCGAGTATGTCAGGTTTTCGTCATGCGAACGGACAGCAGCGTTGATACGCTGGATCCACAGCGCACGGAACTGACGCTTGCGGTTCTTACGGTCACGGGTTGCATATTGGTTCGCCTTGTCGACGGCCTGACGGGCAACTTTGAAGTTGCTCTTACGACGGCCGTAATAGCCTTTGGCGGCCTTGACGACTTTACGGTGACGGGCGTGGGTTGTGGTTCCACCTTTAACGCGGGACATATCAGTATCTCCTCTTAGCGGTCGTAGGGCATGTAGCCCTTGACGATCTTAGCGTCGGGGGCGGACAGGGTGGTGTTGCCGCGTGCGTTACGCAGGAACTTGTTGGTACGTTTGATCATGCCGTGGCGTTTGCCGGCCTGACCTGCGCGGACCTTGCCGGTCGCGCTTACCTTAAAGCGCTTCTTGGCGCTCGATTTGGTCTTCATCTTGGGCATTTTCGTCTCCAATCAAAGGTTACGTTGATGCACGGTGGGCATGCCACATTAGCCCACGCGCACATGAAGTTGGCCGTATAGGACCAGAACGCGCGACTCGCAAGCGTTTTTTCAAGGTCTAGGCTTGGATGTTTCAGGCCTGAAAATAAGTCATCAGGCGGGTCAGGACGGTATCGATCACCTGTGGGATCGTACTGATCGTATAGGCATCCGGCTTGGCCCCCATTGCCAAGGCAACCAAGCCGCCTCCGATCAGAAACATGATCGCTGGTACGCGCGGGGGGTCCCCACGGCGTAGGGATCTTGCGATTGCGGGCAGTGCCAACACCAGAATGAACAGTCCAACGACAAAATACGTATCATATGTCACGCAGAACCTCCCTCAAATCTGGTCGACTTGGTACTTAATGCACCAAGTATAGCCCAATTCGATCAGGTTGCGTAGATCAGACTTTCGTCACAAGGCGCCACGCGCAGAATGTTCGTCGTGCCCGGCACGTTGAAGGGCACACCTGCTGTCACAACAATCTGATCAGTCTCTTCCGCAATGCCCGAGCTTCTGGCCGCCCGCGCCGCCGAGACAACAGCGCCTTTGAAGCGTTCGACCACGGCAGCCGTGACAAAACAGTTGGTGCCCCACGACAGGCACAGGCGACGTGCCGTGCCGCGCAGCGGGGTCAAAGCGATGATCGGCACACGCGGACGTTCGCGTGCAGTCAACAGCGCAGTCGTCCCCGATTGAGTAAAGCAGCAAATTGCCTTGATATCGGTGGTTTCTGCAATCTCGCGGGCGGCGGCCACGATGGCGTCATTCACGCCGCTGCGGCTGGCCACGCGCGAAGCCTCGACCTGCTCGCGATAGGTGTCGTCGTGCTCGACCTCGATCGCAACGGCGTTCATGGTCGACACAGCCTCGATGGGGTATTGCCCGGCGGCACTTTCGGCCGACAGCATGACCGCATCGGTGCCGTCATAGATGGCATTTGCCACGTCCGAGACTTCCGCCCGCGTAGGCATAGGGCTTTCGATCATGCTTTCCAGCATCTGTGTCGCGACGATCACCGGCTTGCCCGCGCGACGGCAGGAATGGATCAGGCGCTTCTGGATCGGTGGCACCGCATGCACTGGCAGCTCGACACCCAAATCACCCCGCGCAACCATGATCCCGTCCGAGGCTTTCAGAATCTCATCAAACGCATTTACGGCGGCCGGTTTCTCGATCTTCGACAGAACGGCAGCGCGGCCATGCGCCAGTTCGCGTGCCTCTTCCACGTCTTGAGCACGTTGAACAAAGCTTAGTGCCAGCCAGTCCACGCCCAGCTGACAAGCAAATTCCAAATCCGCACGGTCTTTTTCTGACAGCGCGGCCAACGGCAGCACCACGTCCGGCACGTTCACACCCTTGCGGTCCGAGATCGTGCCCCCGACCTCGACAACGCAATTGGCATAGTCCGGCCCGCATTCCTTGACCTTCAACCGCAACTTCCCGTCATTCACCAACAAAGTGGACCCGGGCTTAAGTGCCTCGAAAATCTCGGGGTGGGGCAGACAAACACGATGGCCCTCACCGGGTGTTTCGTCCAGATCAAAGCGGAAGTCTTGTCCCTCTTCGATGTCTGCCGCACCCGCTGCAAAAACACCGCAACGCAGTTTCGGACCCTGAAGGTCTGCCAAGATCGCAATCGGGCGGTCCAAGTCCTTTTCAACCTGCCGCACCATAGCGTGGCGCGCACGTTGTTCATCATGGGTGCCGTGGGACATATTCATGCGAAACACATCGGCGCCCGCTTCAAAAAGGGCGCGGATCGTGTCGTAGTCATTCGACGCAGGACCAAGGGTGGCGACGATTTTCACATTGCGATGGCGTCTCACGATGCACCTCTCTTTCGGTTTTTACGCGGGGTCAGTGGACATATGCCGCAAAATGTTAGCGCTGACAACTGGCGCTTGACTTCAAGCTCGCTTAAATGAGGTTTGAAACAGAAAAACAACGCCATCATGACATATTCTCCATTTCACGTACATGGGCCAGACCGGCCATCCCGCTGGCTGATCACATGCGATCACGCGGCAAATACCGTGCCCACCTGTGTCGGCGACGGCGATCTGGGCATCGCACCCGAAGATATGAACCGCCATATCGCCTTTGACATTGGTGCCGCCGGTGTCAGCACCCATTTGGCCGAGCTTCTGGACGCCCCCGCGATCCTGTCGAACTTCTCGCGTCTTGTGATTGACCCCAATCGGGGCGAAGATGATCCGACGCTTTTGATGAAGCTATATGATGGCACGGTGATCCCCGCCAACCGCCACGCGGACGCAGACGAAAAGACGCGCCGCCTGAACGCATTCCACCGCCCCTATCACAACGCGCTTGCGGACTTGGCCGCGCGTCAAGACAACACGGTGATTGTCGCGATGCACTCGTACACGCCACGCTTAAACGGACGTGCCCCGCGCCCTTGGCACGTTGCTGTCCTGCACGAAAAAGACAGCCGAATTGCCACCCCCTTGATCAAACGGCTCAAGCAAGAACCCGACCTGTGTGTAGGCGAAAACGAACCCTATGGCGGGCATTTGGATGGCGACAGCATCGACCGCCACGCCGTACTGCAAAAGCGCCCCAACGTGTTGATCGAAATCCGCAACGATCTGATCGAGACTGAGGATCAACAGCGCGCATGGGCTGAACGTCTGGCCCCCATCCTGACCGAGGTTCTGGCCGAGAGCGGGCTGTAGGGGCGTTGCCCCTCGGCCTGCGACCTCACCCCAGGATATTGGTGACAAGAAAAAGGCGCGTGGGTCGAAAATGGGATGGGGTTTCTTGCCGGAAACGACTCGAAACCCCATATATATAGCAGGTTTCAAGGAAAGGAGACCTGCCATGACCCTTGATCAACTGACGACGTTTTTCGGCTGGATGTCCATTCTGAACATCGCCTTTCTGTTGGTGGCGACCATCGGACTGTCCCTTTTGCGCCCGGTGGCCATTCGGCTGCATTCGTCCTTTTTCACGCTGGACGAAGATGCGCTGAACCGCGCCTATTTCAACTATCTCGCCAACCTGAAGATCCTGACGCTGGTCTTCTGTGTGGCCCCGTGGATTGCACTGAAACTGATGTAATCCCCGCCGCACCCGGTTGACCTTACCGGTCGCAGGCCTTCCAATGCCACAAACTGCCAACCAACCGGAGCCCATCATGGACGACCAAACCCGTATCGAGATCGAAGCAGCCGCCTTTCGCCGCCTTCAAAAGCACCTGATGGAAGACCGTACCGACGCACAGAACATCGATCTGATGAATTTGGCTGGCTTCTGCCGCAACTGCCTTGCCCGTTGGTATCAGGAAGCCGCCAACGAACGCGGCATCGAGATGACGAAGGACGAAGGCCGCGAGGCATTCTATGGCATGACCATGGCCGAGTGGAAGGCGAACTATCAGACCGATGCGAGCCCAGAAAAGCAAGCTGAGTTTGAAGTGGCGTTCAAAGAAAACGTAACGGATAAGCAGTAACGCCCAGCGTCCTGTGCAAATTCGCAGATTGCGTGTTCGTTCGCTTGGGTTACGTCATCCCCGCATGGGTCTTATCTGAGTTCCAACGAAAGGAACCGATATGACCCGTATGCCCACATACTTTATCTCGCATGGTGGCGGCCCGTGGCCGTGGCTGCCCGAGATGCGCCGCAGCTTTGCTGAACTCGAACGTTCGCTGGCGGCTATGCCTTCAGAATTACCCGACCCCCCGAAAGCCGTATTGATGATTTCCGGCCACTGGGAGCAGGACACGTTCGCTGTCATGTCCTCGAACGCGCCGCCAATGGTCTATGACTATTCTGGCTTTCCCGCCCACACCTATGAAGTCACCTATCCAGCCCCCGGCGCGCCCGCGCTGGCCCAGCGCACGGCGGATCTGATCGCAGATGCCGGGCTGCCAACGCGGCTGGACGATCAACAAGGCTATGACCATGGCGTGTTTGCCCCGATGGCGGTGATTTTTCCCGAAGCCGATGTGCCGACCTATCAAGTCTCGCTTCAGCACGGCTATGACCCTGCCGCGCATTTCGCCCTTGGTCGCGCGCTGGCCCCGCTGCGGGATGAAGGCGTTCTGATCGTCGGGTCTGGCCTGAGCTATCACAATCTGCGCAATTTCGGCCCGGCAGCCCGCATGCCTTCGACCGAATTTGACACGTGGTTAAACAACGTCATGCGATTGGACCCAGAAGCCCGAACTGAAGCACTGTTGAACTGGGAAACCGCCCCGTCAGCCCGAATTGCGCATAAGGAAGAAGACCACCTTGCGCCGATCTTTGTGGCACTTGGGGCGGCGGAACAAGATCCCTCGACCGTGACGTATCACGAAGAGGGCATTTTCGGCGGCGTAACGGCGACAAGTTTCCGTCTGGGGTAACGGAAAAACGCGACATTATAGTCCTATCGCCATTCGCCCCCTCAAGTGGTATGCTGCACTGCAGAAACGGCATTTGGAGGCTTAACCAATGGGCAGTCGGATCATCTGTGTGGCGCAGCAAAAGGGTGGCGCGGGCAAGACGACGCTCGTTTCTAACTTGGCAATCGCATTCTTGACTGAAGGCAAAAGCGTGGCCCTTCTGGACACGGACCCCCAAGGCAGCCTTGGTAAGTGGTTGGATATCCGCGAAGAATCGCTGGGCGAGGATGATAACCTTCGGTTCGCGACAGCCACCGCCTATGGCATTTCGCGCGCTATCCGCGGGCTTGCAGGCGAAACCGACGTCATCTTGATCGACACGCCGCCCAAAGCCGACAGTGACGTGCGTTGGGTTTTAACTGAGTCGGATCTAGTGCTGGTTCCCGTCTCGGCCAGTCAGGCGGATGTCTGGGCAACCCAAGACGTTCTGGACTTGGCCGATCGGGCCGGAAAGCAAGCCCGCGTCGTCATGAACCGCACCCGCCATAGAACGCGGGTCGGCGAACAAGTCACAGAATCCGTGTCGGAACTTGGCGCGAAGCCACTGCAATCGGTGCTGGCAAACCGCGTGATCTATGCCGAAGCATTGGGCCGCGGTTTAGGTGTAATCGAAGCAAAGCGCACCGGACCTGCCGCAGACGAAGTCCGCGCCCTTGCTGCCGAAGTGACGGCTGCTTTAAACGTTTAGATAAGCGTTTCCGATCAGGTTTACACGTCCCCGCTGGGGCAAGCGTTTCTGCGCGCGCCCCAAACCTACACATTGAAAGACCACGCCGCATATCTGCGACGTGGTCCATTTCTCAGACTTTTTATCTGACGGTACTTAACCGAATTCTTTACCGTCTTCGCGCCAGACCTGAATGACGGACGAGCGCGGATTGCCCTCGCCATCGGGCCAGCTACCACCCGGGTGCTGAATACCAACGAAGGCCACCGTCTTGTCCAACGACCACGTCAGGCCGGTCACTTCGGCACCATAGGGAACGGTCATGAAACGAGCGATCTCTCCGGTTTCCGGGTCACCAACCAGCATCTGGTTGTTGCCCATGCCTTCGAAGTCTTCTTCGTTCTTATAGTCGCCATCCGTCTGGATCCACAGCATCCCATCCGACGAGAACTGCATCCCGTCGGGCGAGTTGAACATGTTGCCTTCATTGATGTTATCCGACCCGGCATATTCGTTGTCATAAACAGTCGGGTTGCCCGCCATCACATAGAGATCCCAAGTGAAGCCGTCTGCCGCGTGGTTTTCGCCTTCGGGCGTCCAGCGCACAATCTGACCATAGTTGTTTGTCTCACGCGGGTTGGCCGCATTAACCGAGGTGTCGTCGCCACCCGCATTGGGTTTCACGCCGCGGTTCTTGTTGTTGGTCAACGCGCAATAGGCTTCGACCTTCAGCGGGTTGGCCGCCACCCATTCCGGGCGGTCCATCGTGGTGCCACCGGCAGCCGATGCAGCCATGCGAGTGAAGCACAGGATTTCGGCCGTCGACATGCCGGTTGCTTCCGGTGTCAATGCCAACCATTCGCCGCTCAGATCGTCGTTGAATTTGGCGACATAAAGCTGACCGTCATCCAGCAGCCCCTCGGTCGACGCACCTTCGTCCCATGTGCCGTTCGAAACATAGCGATACAGATATTCGCCGCGCTCATCATCACCCATATAGACAACGATGCGCCCATCTGATGCGCGAACCATCTCGGCGTTTTCGTGCTTGAAACGGCCCAGCGCGGTGCGCTTGATCGGGGTCGAGTTCGGATCAGCGGGATCAATCTCAGTGATGAAACCATGGCGGTGGGGTTCGTTCGGCTCGGTCGAAAGGTCATAGCGCGGATCGAATTTTTCATAGCCATAGCGCCCTTCGCCGCCGATGCCATAGCGCACGTAACCCTCACCTGCGGGTTCTTCACCTGTAGCGCCGAAGTAGCCGTTGAAGTTTTCTTCGCAGGTCAGATAGGTGCCCCACAAAGTGCGGCCCGAGCCACAGTTGTTCATGGTGCCCTTGACGGTTTTACCTGCCGGGTCAGCTTTGGTTTTGACCAGATCATGACCTGCCAAAGGACCAGCCAGCATCATCTCGGTCTCGTGGGTGATGCGACGGTTGAAAGGGCTGTCTTTAACGACAGAATAGCCATCAGCCGACTTTGCCAGCTCGACCACGGTCACACCTTGCAGGTTCTTCAGAAGTGTCACCTCGTCTGCCGTTTGCGGCATCCCTTCGGACGCGGCAGGCAGGTTGATCTTGGGGTTCACATATTCCGAGTTGATGGCAATGACTTCTTTACCGTCAACGTCGAACAGCTCCATCCCATCGGTGTTCTCGCCAAAAACCTTGTCCGACATCTCGACCGGCAGTGGCGCGTCGGGGCGATAGGCGCCCTCGGCCTCGGACCACAGGGGGTCACCCAAACGGACCAGTACTTTCGACTGGAAGCCCTTAGGCACATGCACCTCGAAATCGGTGGCGGTGCTGATCGGCTCGAACGCGAAATGCGCGTGGCCGGCGGCTTGCGCCTGATTGCCTGCGAACAGACCTGTGCCAAACACAGCGGCACCCGAACCAAATGCCAGCGCGCCACCCAAAAAGCCACGGCGCGAGATTGCGGCATCGACCACTTGGTCGAATTCGTTGTGGTTGGGGCGGGGATCACGATGTTCGTCGAAATCATCCCATGAAAGGTCAATCGTGGACTTATCAGACATTATTCATTCCTTGCTTCATCTGCTGGGGAAGCACGCATAAGCGCGTCAGCGGGAAAGTGAGGTCAGTCTGTGACAGCCGCGTGACATTAATTTGAAGCTTTTGAAACGAATGTCCGACCCAAACCACTCTTAGAAAAGTGGGCCAAAAGAAAAGGGCCGCAAAAGCGGCCCCTTTAAGATCGGTATCAAGTGGGATCAGACAGCCTTCTTCAGGCTCTCATCCAGATAGATTTCGCGCAGGCGCAAGGCCACACTGCCCGGCGCGCCATCGCCCAGCGCTTTGCCGTCGATTTCCACCACTGGCATCACGAAAGCGGAGGCCGAGGTGAAGAACGCCTCATCCGCGTTCTGCGCTTCTTCAATGGTGAAGTTACGTTCTTCGATCTCCATCTGGGCTTCTTCGGCGAAGCGCAGGACAGCCGCACGCGTGATGCCGTGCAGGATATCGTTGGACAGGCCGCGCGTGATGATCTTGCCGTCTTTCACGATATAGACGTTGTTCGAGGTCCCTTCGGTCACGTAACCGTCTTCGATCAGCCACGCATCGTCCGCACCAGCCGCCTTGGCCATCATTTTACCCATCGACGGATACAGCAGCTGCACGGTCTTGATGTCGCGACGCCCCCAGCGGATATCGTCGATCGAGATCACTTTCATCGGCTTCACGGTCTCGGCCAGACCCGGCTTGTTCTGCGTGAACATAACCACGGTCGGCTTCACCTTTTCAGGATCAGGGAAGACAAAATCGCGGTCGCTGTCGGCCCCGCGCGAGATTTGCAGATAGACCAGGCCTTCGTCGATCTCGTTCACGCGTACCAATTCGCGGTGAACCTCCAGCAGATCCTCTTTCGAGATCGGGTTCTCCATCCCAAGTTCGTTCAGCGACCGCGCCAGACGCACGGCGTGCCCTTCGAAATCAATCAGCTTGCCGTTCAGCACGCTCGTCACTTCGTACACCGCGTCCGCAAACAGGAAACCACGGTCAAAGATCGAGACCTTGGCTTCGGTCTCGGGCAGATACTCTCCGTTTACGTAAACGGTGCGGGTCATGTCAGGTCTCCTTCATGTGACGCAGCGGGCCATTTGACCCGTGCGGCATTTCCTGTTTGGGGTGTTGATACAAATACCGACGCCAGAGTCAAAGGAAACCCCATGCCCAGCGCAACGCAATCCGCCGCCATCATGTTGACCGCCGGGATTGGCATTCCGGTTCTGGCCGCGCTGAACGCCGCGCTTGGACAACGCATGGGGTCGCCGATTGCTGCGGGGCTGATCCTGTTCGTGGTGGCTTTTCTGACCACTGGTGTCGTATTCTTGATGTCCGGTGCATCGCTGAAAGGCGCGGTGGGATCGCCCCCGCACCTGTTCTTTGCAGGCTGCCTTGTGGCGTTTTATGTGCTGACGATCACATGGGTTGCACCCAGCTTCGGCGTCGGCAATGCAGTTTTCTTCGTGCTGATTGGCCAGTTGATCGCCGCCGCGACCATCGACCACTTTGGCCTCTTCGGCGCAAATGTTACGCCTCTGAGCTTCTGGCGCATTGCCGGGATCGCCGTTATGGGCGTGGGCGTCTTTCTGACCCAAATTGCAGGACGTGGCTGACATCAGCCCCAAAGCGCAGCGCTTGGCGGGTGCACGCCCGCGTCGTCAAACAAAAGTGGCGTCTCGCGATCTTCTGCCAACAGCAGCGGGCCGTCCAGATCGGTGACCATCGCGCCCTGCGCAACTAGCGTCGCAGGCGCCATAGCAAGGGACGAGCCGACCATACAGCCGACCATGATCCGATAACCCTCGGCCAGTGCGGCCTTTCGCAGGGCCAAAGCCTCGGTCAAACCACCGGTCTTGTCGATCTTTATGTTGATCACATCATACTTACCCTTAAGCGCGGGCAGGCTAGAGGTGTCATGGCAGCTTTCATCCGCACAGACAGGCACCGGACGCTCCATCCCGATTAGTGCGTCATCGTCACCCGCAGGCAACGGCTGTTCAACCAGATCCACACCCAAACGCACCAAATGCGGGGCCAGATCGGCATAGACCTCGGCCGACCAACCTTCGTTGGCATCCACAATGATACGGGACTTGGGCGCACCCGCGCGCACGGCCTCAAGCCGCGGCATGTCGTCAGGGGTGCCCAGTTTGATCTTCAGCAGAGGGCGGAATGCGTTTTTCGCAGCCTGCGCCTGCATTTCGGCAGGCTCAGCAAGCGACAGGGTATATGCAGTGATCTCTGGCCCCGGCGCGGTCAATCCAGCCAGCTCCCACGCGCGCTTGCCTGCACGCTTGGATTCCAGATCCCAAAGGGCGCAATCAACTGCATTACGGGCCGCCCCGGCAGGCAACAGATCATAAAGCGCCGTCCGCGTGATATCACTGGGCAGACGCATGATTTCGTCCGTCACGCTGTCCAGCGTTTCATCATAGCGCGCATAGGGAACACATTCGCCCCAGCCCACATGATCACCATCCTGAACCCGAACGGTTAGAACCTTCGCCTCGGTCCGCGACCCGCGCGAGATGGTGAACACCTGTGCCAGTTTGAACACGTCCGGAGTGACTGAAATTTCCACGCGCTTGCCCTCTTTTTCTTGTCATAAATATCCCGGGGGTCGCCTTTGTTCGCGCCATTGGTCCGAGCGGACAATGGCGACGGGCTGGCCCCCGATCCACCCTGTCAGTTTAGATCGCTTCCAGCGCATCCACCAGCTTGCCCGCACCATAACGGAACGGGTCGGTGGCAGGCAGGCCCATGTCTTCTTCGACCTTCGCCAGATAGGCTTTGGCGTCGTCATCCGACATGTGTTGCGTGTTGACCGAAATACCGATCACCTGACAGTCTGGGTTCGCAACTTTCGCCAGGTTCAAGGCCGTATCGCGCAGTGCTTCCAGCGAAGGTTGCTGATATTCGGGCAGACCACGCATATGCTCGCGGGTCGGTTCATGCGCCAGAACCAGCGCATCCGGCTGGCCGCCGTGGATCAGCGCCATAGTCACGCCCGAGTACGATACGTGGAACAGCGATCCCTGACCCTCGATGTGATCCCAGTGATCTTCGTCATTGTCCGGGGTCAGATACTCGACAGAACCGGCCATGAAGTCGGCAATCACAGCGTCCAGTGGAACACCGTCGCCAGTGATCAGAATGCCGGTCTGACCAGTGGCGCGGAAGGTCGATTTCATACCACGCTTGCGCATTTCGGCGTCCATGCACAGAGCGGTGTACATTTTGCCAACCGAACAATCGGTACCCACGGCCAGACAACGCTTACCGGTGCGTTTCTTACCGTTTGCAATCGGGTACTCGACCTCGGGGATGCGCACATCATGCAGCTCTTGCCCGGTGGCTTCGGCTACGGCTACCAGATCGGGTTCATCGCGCAGCAGGTTGTGCAGGCCCGAGGCCAGATCGAACCCTTCCTCAAGCGCCGTCACCAGCACCTTTTTCCACTCTTTGGAAATCACGCCGCCACGGTTGGCCACGCCAACAACCAGCGTTTTAGCTCCGGCGGCTTTCGCTTCCGCCAGCGTCATGTCGGTCAGACCCAGATCTGCACCGCAGCCTTCCATGCGGAATTGGCCCACAGCATTGTCCGGGCGCCAGTCACGGATCCCGATGGCCACTTTGGCTGCCAGTTGGTCGGGCGCGTCGCCCAGGAACAGAAGATACGGTGTCTTGATCATGGCCGTGGCCCTTTCGATGAGTGGTGGAAACATCCTTCGCGTCATTTTGATGATTAATCAGCGGATTTTCTTGCGAACTCCCTTCGAAACACGACAAATGCACAAGAATTTCCGACAACTTGTCGTTTTCCCGCAATTTTCTTCGACGCATTGTCGGTTTCCCCAAGAATCCACCCACTAATGCTGCGGGTGCAGAATAACCTTGCGGGCGTTGCGGCAATTTAATAACGATTGCACCCAAGAAATCGCAACATCATTACCCAGAGGTCCGCTATGTCCTTCCGACTGCAACCCGCCGCCCCGTCACGCCCCAACCGTTGCCAATTGTTTGGCCCGGGCTCGAATACCAAACTGTTCCCGAAGATGGCGGCCTCGGCTGCTGACGTGATCAACCTCGACCTCGAGGATTCGGTGGCACCTTCGGACAAAGACGTGGCCCGCGCCAACATCATCGAAGCTCTGAACACCGTCGATTGGGGCAATAAATACATGTCGGTACGCATCAACAGCCTCGATACACCTTATTGGTATCGCGATGTTGTGGACCTGCTGGAGCAAGCTGGCGACCGCATCGACCAGATCATGATCCCGAAGGTGGGATGCGCTGAAGACGTCTATGCCGTGGACGCTCTGGTCACTGCCATCGAGCAAGCAAAGGGGCGCACCAAACCCGTCAGCTTTGAAGTCATCATCGAATCAGCTGCTGGTATTGCGCATGTGGAAGCGATCGCGGCCTCCAGCCCTCGCTTGCAGGCCATGTCTTTGGGCGCAGCTGACTTCGCAGCCTCGATGGGCATGCAGACCACCGGCATCGGCGGCACGCAAGAGAACTACTACATGCTGTGCGAGGGCGAGAAGCATTGGTCCGATCCGTGGCACTGGGCGCAAGCCGCCATCGTCGCCGCCTGCCGCACCCACGGCATCCTGCCGGTCGATGGCCCATTCGGCGATTTCTCGGACGACGAAGGGTACATCGCACAGGCCAAACGCTCGGCCACGCTGGGCATGGTTGGTAAATGGGCCATCCACCCGAAACAGATCGCCTTGGCGAACGAGGTATTCACCCCGTCGGAAGAAGCCGTTGCTGAAGCGCGCGAGATTCTTGCGGCCATGGAGCAAGCAAAAGCCAACGGTGAAGGCGCAACTGTCTACAAGGGCCGTCTGGTCGACATCGCGTCGATTAAGCAGGCCGAGGTGATCGTGGCACAGGCCGAGCTGATTGCCGGAAGCTAATTCCAGCCAAACCTACCGATTGGCCCTGCAGTTGCGCGGGGCCTTTCTGCGTTATCGCCTACCTCAAAGACCGGGCAGAGTGTGGGACGTGGCAACCGCTGCAAAGCAAAGCGACATCAGCAAAACCAAATAGCTGGCCGTTAAGGCGCGAAAGGCGGTTCTTCGGGCGAAAATAGGTTGTGTCATGGCTTTGCTTCCTTCGCGTTTGGCGCGCAGCATCTGCGGCTTTATTCCAACCGACCCTATCGGTCATCTGACCAACTAACGCGCGAGCCGCTACATTCCGTCGCTGGAAATGGCATTTCAGGCGGCCTTGATCCTTGCGCCCCGTTGCAAAGCGGCTTCCCAAGGGTCATATAGTCATGAACATTGTGTAATCAGGCAGGCCCATGACCAACTATCTTGAGTTCGAAAAACCGCTGGCTGAAATCGAAGGCAAAGCAGAAGAGCTGCGCGCGCTTGCCCGCAACAGTGAAGAGATGGACATCGAAGGCGAAGCGCAAGCGCTGGATGCCAAGGCCGACAAGCTGCTGAAAGAACTGTACGAGGGTCTGACCCCCTGGCGCAAATGCCAGGTGGCGCGTCACCCCGACCGCCCGCATTGCCGGGATTACATCAACGCTCTGTTTACCGAATACACCCCTCTGGCTGGCGACCGGAACTTTGCCGATGACCACGCGGTCATGGGCGGTCTAGGCCGCATCGGCGACATTCCGGTCGTCGTGATGGGTCAGGAAAAGGGCCACGACACCAAGACCCGCATCGAACGCAATTTCGGCATGGCCCGCCCCGAAGGCTATCGCAAAGCGATCCGCCTGATGGATTTGGCCGACCGCTTTGGCTTGCCCATCGTGACCCTCGTGGACACGCCCGGCGCCTATCCCGGCAAAGGGGCCGAAGAGCGCGGCCAATCCGAAGCGATTGCACGCTCGACAGAACGCTGTCTGAACCTGAAATCCCCGATCATCTCGGTCATCATTGGCGAAGGTGGTTCTGGCGGTGCGGTAGCACTTGCCACGGCAAACTCGGTCATGATGCTGGAACACTCCATCTATTCTGTGATCACGCCCGAGGGCTGCGCCTCGATCCTGTGGAAAAATGCAGAAAAGATGCGTGAAGCCGCCGAAGCACTGCGCCTGACCGCGCAAGACCTGAAGCAACTGGGTGTGATCGACAAGATCATCTCGGAACCTATGGGCGGTGCCCAACGTGGCCGCGATGAAACCATCGCGGCAGTTGGCAAGGCCATTGAGGCCGAGTTGAAGAAGCTGATCAAACGTCAGGACGGCGACAAGCTGCTAAAGGAACGTCGCGAAAAATTCCTGAAAATGGGCTCGAAAGGTCTGGCGGCTTAATCTTCCGGATCACGCTTTCGTGGGGCGGGTTGGAAGCCCGGCCCGCGTCCTCAATATTCATGGGACCACATTTCAGGAGGGACTCCCGTGGATTGGAAAGAATTTCTTGCAGAAACCGAAGGCAATATTGGACATCTGGCCAAGGACGTTCCGGCCACGATGAAAGGTTTCGGTCAGATGGGTACGGCGGCGAAGACCGAAGGCGCGCTCAGCGAAAAAACCAAAGAACTTATTGCCCTAGGTATTGCCATTTCAACCCGTTGCGACAGCTGCATTGGCTTTCACGTTCGGTCTCTGGTCCGTCTGGGCACCACGCTCGATGAGTTGAACGAGGCCCTAGCCATGGCCACCTATATGGGTGGCGGCCCGTCGTTGGCATACAGCGCCAAAGCGCGTGAGGCGTATGAGCAGTTCAGCGCCTGACGCCTACCACATCGTCGTTTTCGCGCGTTTAGGCCATTCTGTATCATAGGTGGCCCCGTCGAATTCGCCCGAGGTCATTTCTTTCAGCATGTCACCCACGCTGGGCAAGTTGGCGCTTTCGTCGCCCGCCGTCCAAAGCCCTGAGCGCATGATGGCGCGGGCGCATTGGGAATAGACCTCGTGGATGCGGATCACAGCCACGGTCCGGGGCTGTTTGCCTGATTTCTCGAACCGGGCGCGCAGATCAGAATCGGCGGTTAGCTTGGCTTTGCCATTCACGCGAACGACGTTACTTGATCCCGGCACCATGAACATCAGCGACACGCGTGGATCACGCACCATATTGCGCAGGCTGTCGATGCGTTCGTTGCCGCGCCAATCCGGCAAAGCGAGGTGGTGTTCATCCAGCTCAAGCACCACGGGGCCATCGTCGCCGCGCGGGCTGCCATCGGTTCCCTCGGGCCCCACGGTTGTCAGAATGCAGAACCGCGAGGACGTGATCCATTTGCGATAGGTTGGGGTCAGGCGATCCGCAACCTTAACCAAGGACGCCTCGCCGGGCGTGCCATAGAGAGCTTCCAGATCTTCGGTTGTTTCGATGAAGTCCATCAGTCCCCCTGTTTCAACCCCGCCTCAGCCATCAACGCGTCAGACCCGGTTTCCACCGCGTCCTCGACCTGCTCCATAAAGGCATCCAGTTGAAGCCCGGGCTCGATCTGGTCGTGGAATTCTAGAACTGCAAGACCAGGATAGCGCATGATCCCGTGGCGCTTCCAAAACACACCGACATTGGTCGATGCGGGCACAACGGGTTGATCGGTTTCCTTGTACAGAACACCAATCCCAACTTTATAAGGCTTCTTGGCCCCCGCCGCGACACGCGTGCCTTGTGGGAAAATCACCATCTGTCCGGGCTTACTGCGCCCTTCCTTCACGGCGGCGACCATTTGCTTCATGGCCGCCCCCTTCTTGCCGCGGTTCACCGGGACCGAGTTGGTATAGATGGCGTAAATGTTGATAATTGGCGCCCATTTCAGCTGGCTTTTATAGATGAACTTCAAGCGCGGCAGGACCGAGGCCAGCAAAAGGATATCGAAGAACGACTGGTGTTTCGCGGCGATCAAAACCTCGCCCGTCGGCACCTCGCCGCGGATTTCGCTTTTCAGACCGACCATCCACGAAGCTGTCCAGCGCACCCAATTGCAATAGAAATGGATCACCTTGAAGGCGTTGTCGCGCTTGATCCAGACAAGCGGCACGCCGACAAAGCCCACAATCGGCAACATGATGTACATCTGCGTGATGAACAACAGGGACCGCAGCCATTGGATTGCGTTACGCATCAGCGTTTCTCCTGCAGGACGGTCTGGGCGGTGCGCCGGGTCGCAAGGAAGGCCACAAGTGCGGCAAAGGGCGGGATCAGAACGGGCCACAGCCACTGCCAGCCCTGCAAGCCCAGCCCAGTCAAGAAACCACCCTCAGCGCCGGCCGAGGGCAGCAAGACCAGCGTCAGCGCGCCCAAAACGGTGCCGGCGGCGGACCCGCCAAGCGCGCGCAAGGTAAAGCGGCGCACAAAGGCGTGGGCGATGTAGCTGTCGCGCGCGCCAATCAGGCGCAGCACGCGGATCACTTGCTCATTGGCCGACAGAGCAGCCGAGGCCGCCAGCGTAATCACCACACCCGCAAGTGCTGCGATCAAGACAATCGCCAGCCAACCCAAAGACCGCAGACGCTTGGCGGCTTTCACCAAAGGTTCACGCCAACGGGCGTGGTCGTCCAGAATAGCGCCGGGGGCCTCGCCCGCCAAGCGGGCGCGCAAACCGTCTGCATCAAAGCCGTCGTCATCCTCGATCACCTCGACCAAGCGCGGGATCGGCAGGCGATCCAACGGCAGGTCCGGGCCGAACCAAGGCTCTAATAATGCGCGCTGTTCGTCTTCTCCCAAGGGGCGGGCCTCTTTCACGCCGGGGGTGGTCGCCAAGATCTCGGTCACGGCTAGCAATTGCGCATCCATCTGATCAGCTGGGGCAGAAATACGGATGGTCGCGCTTTTGGCCAGCGCGTCGCCCCAGCGGTCAGCCAGTCGTCCAGTCGCCAATGACAGCGCCAAGGCGAACACGGCCAAAAACGCCATCGCAGCGGACGCAAACACCGTCAAGCGTGCGGTAAATCCGGTCGGGGGAACCACGCGATCGGCCTGAGCATCACCGGACAGAAAACGAAGCAGGTTAGGCAGAAATGTCTTCACAGCGCTGCCCCCGCCGCTGTCACCTGATGGTTCGAGATCCGCAGCACTCGCGCCTGAACTTGCGACTTGGCCGACCGGATCAGGTTCATATCATGGGTGGCAATCATCACGGTCTTCCCCATGCGGTTCAGCTCTACCAGCAACTGAAGCAAACGGATGGACATGTCCCAATCCACGTTCCCTGTGGGTTCATCCGCCAAGATCACATCCGGCGACATGATCACCGCCCGCGCCAAAGCCGCACGTTGCCGTTCACCACCTGACAACTCGGGTGGTTTCGCATTCGCTTGCTGTTCCAACCCGACCCAAGCCAAAAGGTCTTGCAGTTCGGACGGATCATGAAGTGACCGGCCCGACACGGTCAGCGGCAGCATGATGTTTTCCGCCAAGCTCAGATGATCCAGAAACTGACAATCCTGATGCACGACACCGATACGGCGGCGCATTTCTGCCACGTCATCACGCTGCATCATGCGCACGTTTTGACCAAACAGCGCGACGGCGCCCTGCTCGGCGACCAGTTCACCATAGCATAGCTTCATCAAGGTGGTCTTACCGGCCCCAGATGGCCCTGTCAGAAAGTGAAACGATCCTTGCGCCAGTGACATGTTCACACCGGACAACAACGTCCCGGTGCCATAGCCATAGGCGACCTGTTCCAGCTCGATCAATTTGATGCCCTCGTGCTTAGTTGTCGCCAGTTGTGCCTCAGCTAGACGATTGTTTCAATGTGCGACACAGGAGTGTTTGATTTTCACAAGATATTTGCTCATATTACTCTTGATTAAGGCGAGTAGTATCCAGGCTGTTTCAGGGGAATAATAAAAAATGCGTTTGGTTTGCCCAAATTGCGGCGCACAATACGAAGTCGATGATCGCGTAATGCCCGAGATGGGGCGCGATGTTCAGTGTTCGAATTGTGGTCATGCGTGGTTTTTCACACCTCCTCTGCCGTCCTCGGCTGCGCCTGAAGATACACCCGAACCGAAGATCGAGATCCCTGCACCCGCTCCGACCCCGGTCCGCGAAGAGTCTGAACAGGCTGCCGACGCCAATCCGGCCCCCGAGGAAACGCAAGAACCCGATCAAGAGACAACCTTGGACAGCGCCCCGGATACTACCCCTGACGAGGTAGAAAATGCTAACGCATCGACGCCGGACGAGCCGGTTTCCGACGATGAACCAAGCAACGACGCACCTGAAGAAACCTCTGACACTTCGTCCAATGCCGAGGCGCAGGAAGAAACCAACGTCGAGCCGCCGGTAGATCAAGAGCGCGTCGAAGACGAAAATGATGTAGCAGAGCTAACCGCCATTCCTGCCGCCGTCGCTGCGGCGGCCCTTCCGCGCAAAGAGGTCAGCGAAGAGGTCAAACAGATCCTTCAAGAGGAAGCCGAACACGAGCTGCGCGCCCGCGAGACCGAGAGCCAAAGCTTGGAAACCCAGCCTGATCTGGGGCTGGATGCGGCACAGGACGACAGCGACGAAGCGCTTGCCGAACGTGTTCGGCGCATGAAAGAAGACGAAGAAATTGTCGAGGAAGAGATCCAGGAAAAGGATCTGAAAAGCCGCGACATGCTGCCGGACATTGAAGAGATCAACTCGACCCTCGACGCCCCGGACGATGCAGGCGAGGCGACGATCGACCTTGGTACAGCCGCAACGACTGCGACTGACAGCGGTAACGGCTTCCGCCGTGGCTTCAGTCTGTCAATTTTGTTGGCGGTGATTCTGGTCTGCCTCTATGTCCTCGCACCAAATATCGCCGAGCGGTTCCCACAAACGCAGGGTATGCTTGAACAGTACACCGCCATGGGCGACAGCGCCCGCCTTTGGCTGGAAAGTGCGATGCAAGCCGCCATCGAAAAAATGCGCGGGTTGATGGCTTCTTCACCCGAAGGATGACGTAACAAAAAAACCCTTCCTTTTCAGGAAGGGTTTTTGACCGGAAACCGGATTTTGGTTGCGGGAGCAGGATTTGAACCTGCGACCTTCAGGTTATGAGCCTGACGAGCTACCGGGCTGCTCCATCCCGCGCCAGTAGTGTGGTGTGTATAGTCCCCGTTTTCGGGAAGCTCAAGCGCAATCAGCAAAAAAAACTGTTACAAAATGCGTCTTGCAAACTGGGTGGGTGACTCCGCCCGCAAGGTTCGCTAAGTCTTTGGCAACAAATGAGGGTTTCATGGACGGCACACTCGCCATTTTGTTTCTGCTGACAGGATTGATCGACATGTGGGTCAATCACTGTGATCGCGGCTGCGTCAAACCAGCCGTCGAAATTGCGCGCCACACCGTGGCGGCAGGCAACCTCATCTTCGAAGCAGATTCGATTGGGGGCGAGGTTTACTATCGCCACGATCTTCCCGTCAGTTTCGGCCCCTTCCGCCCAGTTGTCGGCGTATCCGTCGATAGCCTTGGAGACGTCTGGATCGGTGCTGGTGCGGTGAACGAGTTTCGGATGCCTAGCGGGCCTGGCTATGCTGAATTCAGCTTTATCCCCGGCTGGTGGATGCGTTCCAACGATGGACCGCGTCTTGGCTATCCTGTCGAGTTCAGATCAGGGATCGAAGCGGGCGCATATCGTTCATCCGGGGAACGCATCGGCGTATCATTGGATCACCGTTCGAACGGCGGACTGGGACATCCAAATCCCAACCCCGGTCTGGAAACGCTGCTTTTGCGCTATGGTCAATAGGATCACACCGCTTCGGCAGAACTGCTAACGTGGTCAATGTCCGGCGAACCCGCCTTCGCCACCTTATGCGCCAGATCAAGCGAGATCATCGCATCCAACGCCAGCCGAAACCGCGTGTCTCGTGCAGCACGTCTGCGAAGCCCCTTCACATCCCAGCACAAAAGCTCGCCATCGTCTGCCATCAATGTGGTGGCGGATGCGTCTTCTTCGGTCAGGAAGGCCACCTCTCCCACGAAATTCCCGCTTTGCATATAGAACACACTGCCGCACTTGCGGATCTCGACACGCCCCGAAATGACATAGTACAGGGTCGAGACACCAGCACCGGCATTGGTCAGAACATCACCTCGAGTGCGTTTTTCGCGGTTGGCCATCAACATCAACTGACGAAAGTCACCCGGAGGCAGTGCGCCAAATGCGGGGTACAGATCCTTATCACGTTTGGGGATCGACCATTTGGACTTTCGAATAAGAAGGCTGGTCAGGCCGATAACATTCGCGGTGCCCGTTGCAGCACTGGCCCATATCGCTGCCCAAAGCGGCGTGTCCGCAACAACAGCATAGTACCAGACATACAGCCCCGTCCCAATCAGCAACATCACCCGCAAAGCGATCTGATTGATGATCAGATAGCCCAATACAAAGGTGGCTGCTGCGGCCAGAACCAAAATGTCTGAATACACAAGATGGCTCGTCTAGTTGATATGAACGACGCGCGGCGCAACTTCGGATGATCAATGAACTGAATACCTACCCGGCCAGATCACCCAAAAGAACGGCTTTTCGCCAGAGATGTGTGGGCACTCACTCACTGAGTGTAGAGATCCTAAGGCTTAGACAAAAGCGCTCGCATCTTTGCCCTAATGCGTGAACACATTCTCTAGCTTATGCTTGAATTGCCAGACTGGGTTGAATGGTCAACTGGTCGGTGATAATCGCGTATTGGCCTTAGATTGAATGGCGATTGTAAAAATGAACCCCTATGAGAGCAAGCCCAAGAAGGCGTTCTAGAAGCACGGCATAACTCGAAATCACGGCGATCATTTTCCTGAAATTTATTCTCCGCGTTTCCAGATTGACAAAGATTGGAAGATTGCGGCCGCGGGAAGTTGTTTTGCGCAACACATTGGGCGTCAGTTCAAAGAACGCGGCTATAACTTTCTAGATTTCGAACCTGCACCGCCCCAATTGGCTGCCGAAGATCACCCTAAGCTTGGGTATTCGATGTACTCAGCTTGTTATGGCAACGTTTACTCGATGAACCAGATGTTGCAGTTGTTGCTTCGCGCGAAAGGGCGCTTCAAGCCCCGTGAAGAGTTCTGGGAACAAGGTGGGCGCTGGTATGATCCGTTTCGCCCAAACATTCAGGCTGGGGGATTCAAAAGCTTGTAGGAAGCCCGCAAGGATCGCGCCTTTCATCTGAATGCAGTAAAGCGACTTGCCACCGAAGCGATCTGTTCGTGTTTACCTTTGGATTAACCGAAGCTTGGATCTGCAAAAAGGACCGGGCCGTTTTGCCGACATGTCCGGGTACCGTCGCAGGTGAGTTTGATCCCAAGAAATACGAGTTCCGGAATTTCGGGTTTGCCGAGGTCTTAGAGGCATCGGAGAAATTCATTAAACTTGCTCGGCGCATGAACAAAGATCTCAAGTTCCTGTTCACTGTGTCGCCCGTGCCTCTGACGGCAACAGCAACGGATCAACACGTGCTTCCAGCCTCTGTCTATTCCAAGTCTGTTCTGCGCGCGGTTTGTGGTGAGCTCTATCAAACATACGATTTCGTGGACTATTTCCCGAGCTATGAGTTGGTGGCATCACATCCCATGAAAGGCGCGGCCTTTGCCCCCAATCTACGGCAAGTAACACCTGATGGTGTCGAGCACGTTATGAACCATTTCTTCGGTTTCGAAGAGAAAGAACAACCCTGTTCTGAAGTTGCGGAAAGTTCTGAAGCTCAGGATCAGGACGATGTGGTCTGCGAAGAAATGATGCTAGAGGCGTTCTCAAAATGAAGACTTGGATCACCGGCAACTCACACGTCATGGCCTTAGCGGATGCGCTTAACTCCAATCCTGAATTGTTGCCCAATTCCGAAGCATTTCCCCTGGGGTCCGGACAATACACCCAATCGAGTTTCAGTGCGATAAACAACAATGAGGTCGTCCCAACTGTTGAGCAGTATCAACAGATTTTGATGAAGGTAACCGACCTTCCGCATTTCGATGCCAACGCACGTTGGGGCTTTGTGTTGGGGAGCAACACAACGCGCATAATCAAGCACATGTTCTGGAGTGAGAACGAACCCAGCGCGGTGTGTCATAAAGGTAAGCGGCCAATCTCGACCGCTACGATCGAAGCCATCATCGACAGAGACCAACAACCGGTTCTCGAGTTGCTGGATCACTTCAAGACACGCGGTATAGATGTTTTCGTCATTTCTTGTCCACCATTCAGATCGGATCATTGGTCGCTAAATAGGGCAAAGGGTAAGATCTCGACCTCGGAAGATACCGCCTTGTATTTGGACCAAATGGCACGCGCTCGTTTCGCTTCGAAGCTAGAAAAGATGAACGTTCGCTTCGTCACACCTCCTAAAGACACCATGACTGAGAAAGGTTTTCTGAGGCCGGAATACCGTCGCTTCGACGCGAAATCAGGAAAGCAAGATCGGCATCATGCAAACGCGGAATATGGTGCGAAGATGCTTAAAAGAACTAGAAGGGATCTGGAGACATAGAATTTAACGAAAATGATGCTGAGAACTAACTAATATCGACCAATTATTTAAATTGTCAGAGCACCATGAGCAACACGATCTAGCGTGTCTCTATTCATCGTTCTCTCCACGAGCTGCCCCCCCAACACACGAACGCCGGCGGCTTATTCAGCTACCGGCGTTTTGTGTTTTGTTCATCATTTTGAGAGGATACTTTCTGGTTCTTTATTAGGTTTGGCGGTGACCTACTCTCCC
>NZ_JBSWYR010000005.1:0-141274 GCF_056161205.1 Aliiroseovarius sp. ABM4_368
TTACAACTTCGCAAGGCCACACGGCGCGCATAACGGCCAGACCCCTTACGAAGCGCTCAGAGACAAGCTACAATAAAGCGGCAAATGTCCTGACGGTCTGTCCAGTTTACACTTGAGTGGGCCCTTGATATCAACATGCAGCTCAGGGCCGTCGTCGGGTTAGACTAGGGCGAGGCACATTACGCATTGAAGAATGCACTGCGGATCAGACGGCAGGGTGAGATCCGCGACTGCACGACTGAATGGCAGCATTTCCAACTGACTGGACTAACCAACTCACAGTCATCATTATATTCTGGAACACAGATCAATTGGGAAATGCTGTTGAACACGAGAAAGCGCGGTTGGAAACTCCAGATTATCTCCTCCGCCACATCTCACCACTCGGGTGGAAACATATTCTACTCATAGGGCAATACATCTGTCGAATAATGGCCGCCGAAATCCCTTAGAGTGTCATTTCTCATTCAACTAAACTCGACCCCTATCCAGTTTTGGGATTCTTGGCCGCTTGATGCGCGAGTACGCGCGTTGTGTTGGCTTCGATCCAATCCGCGAGCACCCGAACATGTTTGGTGGCCTCAGCTCCCATATCCGACAGGTTATATTCGACATGCGGGGGGACAACGTTTCGGGCGCGTCGTTGAACGAACCCATCCGCTTCAAGCGTTTGCAGTGTTTGCGTCAGCATTCTATCACTGACGCCGCCAACCCTTCGACGCAGTTCCGCGAACCGCAAGGTCTGATCTTCCAAGGCGATCAAGACCAACACTGCCCACCTACCTGTAAGGTGTTTCAGAATGTCCCTTGACGGACAATGATGCGCCAAAAGGTTTCCTTCCAATTTTCCAGATCGAACGGCATCGCTTAGAGAGGTCAATTTAAAATTCTCCTAACTAACATTTTTGTACGTACTTTCATTTAGTAAGTCTATCAATTAGGTCAAGCTAACGCGATAAAAAATGGAGAAATCAGAATGAAAATTGCAGTTACTGGCGCGACCGGTCAGCTTGGTAAACTGGTTATTTCTGGGCTGAAAGAAGCGATGCCAACACAAGACATTCTCGCTTTGGCGCGGAATCTTGAAAAAGCTGCGGAACTTGGCGTTCCCACGCGGGTCTTTGACTACGATGCCGCCGAAACTTTGGAGAAGGGATTAGCGGGTGTCGAAACGCTGTTGTTGATTTCCGGCAGCGAAATTGGCCAACGCATCCCACAGCACAAAGCCGTGATCGAGGCAGCAAAGGCCGCAGGCGTTGCGCATATCGTCTACACCAGCCTGCTGCGTGCAGACACGAGCAAGGTGTCGCTTGCGCCCGAGCATAAAGAAACAGAAGCCATGTTGCGCGATGCCGAAATTGATCACACGATCCTACGCAATGGTTGGTACACAGAAAATTACACGGCTGGTCTGCCGCAAGCCGTAGAACACAACGCGTTGATCGGTGCTGCGGGCAGTGGTGCGATCTCATCGGCATCACGTGCGGATTACGCGGCTGCCGCTATTGCCGTTCTGACCAAGCCCGAGCTGCGCAGGAAAACATATGAACTGGCAGGTGACGAAAGCTTCACTCTAGAAGACCTCGCTGGTATTCTCTCGCAGACGGTTGGCAAAACAATTCCGTACGTTGACATGGCCGAGCAAGACTACGCCAAAGCCCTGGAACAGGCCGGTTTGCCCGCTCCCTTGGCTGGTTTCCTTGCCGGTTCGGACGTTTCCGTAGCCCAAGGGGAGCTTTTCGACGATGGCAAGGCGCTTTCTAGCCTCATCGGGCGGCCCACAACACCCATCTCCGAAGAGGTTGCCAAAGCAGTCGCATAACAAAAAATGGAAAGGGACAGTCACCTGTCCCTTTCCATGAATTAAAACGTGGTCGCCGAATAGAGATATCGAGCAAAAGCCGCAAAGGTCTGTCTGCATTCAAATCCTAAAGAGTGAATGCCGCGCGGAAGGCTTCAAGCGCGGCTTCCTCGTCGCCCTTTGCAAACGCCTCCATGCCGACCGGGCCGGAGTAGCCCATATCAGACAAAGCGCGCGCAACCGCCGCGTAATTTATTTCGCCCGTTCCCGGCTCACACCGTCCGGGATTGTCCGCCACTTGGATCTCTCCAACCCATGGTAGGCAAGCGTCACACCAACGGATCAAATCACCTTCACTGATTTGAGTATGGTACAGGTCCAGATTGATCCGCAACTGCGGGCGGTTCACAGCGGAAACGAGGGACAGCACAGCCTCGGTTGATCCGAACGGGCATCCCGGATGGTCCAGCGGATTCAGGTTTTCCAGCGTAAAGGTCACGCCCTCTTCCTCGGCCATGTCACAGATGCGGTTAAGTGTATCACGGGCGCGCAACTCCATCCCCGGTGCAAAGGTGCCATGGAGCGGGATCGGAATGCCGCCATCGCCAAGTCCGGTGCCATGCAGGTTCAAACGGTCGACGCCCAACCGCTTGCCGACCTGCGCAGTCTCACGCGCTGATTTCAGCAACATGTCTGCGCCCTCTTGGTCTGCCAACCGTCCTTCGAGGTAGCCGTTCATGATGGTGAAGTTTGCGCCGGTTTTCTCCAGTGCATCCAGATCCCATTCTGGCCAGTTCCACAGACCGACGCCAAAACCCATTTCGTGCAACTTGGCCGCGCGCCAGGCGATCGGTTTGTCTTGCCAAAGCATTTCCGCACAGGCCGCAAGTTGAAAAGTTACAGTCATCTTAGGCGTCCCGTTCCATAATCCATTCGACCTCTGGCGCTGCTACAAATCGCCATTTTCGTTTCGGGCCAGCCATTACATTGAGGTAATACATTTCAAACCCATAAGGCGCACCACATGGGTGGTGACCGCGCGGAACCAACACAACATCGCCGTCCGACACCGCCACGGTTTCATCAAGTTGTCCGTCGTCAGTATAGACACGTTGGATTCCAAATCCCGAAGCAGGGTTCAGGCGGTGATAATATGTCTCTTCCAGATAGGTGATGCGCGGATAGTCGTCTTCATCGTGGCGGTGGCTCGGATAGGACGACCAATGACCTGCAGGGGTAAAGACCTCAGTAACCAGCAAGCTGTCGCAGTAATCTTCGTTTTCCATCGCGATGTTGTTGATGTGGCGCGTGTTGGTGCCTTTCCCGCGCTCGGTAAGCGTGATGCCCTCGGGGCCAATCCGGCGTGCTTTGTGTGCACCCATTCCTGGGGCGGAACACACGGCTATGACGCAATCAGTTTCAGCGGTCGCCTCCCAATCGGTGCCGTTCGGCAGGTACAGGCAATGTGGCGGGGTTTTCTCGAAAACGTTCATCCGGCCGCCCAAAACCCCCCAGTCCTGTCCGGCACCTGATATCTCGGCTTTCCCCTCAACCATCACCAGAATGACCTCACGGTCTCCTGTTATTTCAGAAGCAGTGTCGCCTGCCTTTAGCCGATAAAGAGAAAATCCGACATAGCGCCAGCCGGCGCTTTCTGGAGTGATCTGATGCACCTTGCCGCGTGCGCCGAAAGGTCTTCGTAGGAGGTCTGCCATGCGCGCTACTTCTTTATTGTCAGGCCGGAACGGCCACAGATTTCAGTGATGTAGTCAAAACCGAGTTTTGAGTACTCGAACGGTGGTGCCTTGGCCGGGTCCTGTTCCGCCTCGACCACGATCCAGCCGTTATAATCCATGGCTTTCAGCTTGTCGGTAATGGCCTGGAAATTAATGCAGCCATGCGGATCGCCGGGCACGGAATAGACACCGGCGGCAACACCATCGAGGAAACTCTTGTTATCCGCATGCACCCAATCTAACACCGGCTGGCGCACGTCTTTGAAGTGGACATGATGTACGCGGTGGCCCCACTTGTCGAGAACGGCAATCGGATCGGCGCCGGCAAAGTGCAGATGTCCTGTATCGTAAAGCAGCGTCAGGTCGTCGGATGAGCCTTCCATTAGCCAATTGATGTCTTCGGCATCCTGCACCATCGCGCCCATATGATGGTGATAGCTCAGATCAACACCCTGATCTTTCGCCCACTTGGCCAGCTCCGAGAGTTTAGCGGCATAAGCCATGACCTCGTCGCGGGCCAGTTTGGGACGCTGGCTGACAGGCTGGTCAATATTGCCCTGAATGGTGTTTGAACACTCGGCATAGACGATGCAGGGCGCATTTAAGGCGGCGAACTGTTCGACCTGTTCCCGGATCGCGGCCTGTTCGGTCGCCAGATCATTGACCATTAGGTTCCCTGAACACCAGCCACCGCAAAGCGACACGCCATAGCGGTCCAGATAGGCGCGCAGGCCCTCGGTGTCCGCAGGCATCCGGCGGCCGCGTTCTACGCCCGAATAGCCAATCCTTGCTGCATCCTCCATTGCACCTTCTGTGGTGAAATCCTTTGTCAGCTCAGGCAGGTCGTCGTTTTGCCAAGCGATCAAAGAAATGCCGATCTTAACAGCCATCAGTCTGCCCTTTGTCGTTTTTTGTTGGTTTCGTATCTGGCGCGTGCGGCGTTTACTTCGTCGCGCATGCTGACTTCTGGTACGCCTACGTCCCACCAAGTTCCGCCCGGTTCCGTGCTGGGATAAGGATCTGTATCGATAACGATCACATAAGGGCCTTTGACCACTGACCGTTTCGCTAGCGCGTCTTCCAGCTCGGCGATCGAGCTGACCTTGACGCTCGATGCTCCCATGGACTCTGCATGTTTGGCGAAGTCGATGTTCGAGTTCTCGCCACCGATCGAATGATCTAGGAGGTTGTTGAACTCTGCCCCACCGCAACCCATTTGTAGCCGGTTGATGCATCCGTATCCACGGTTGTCGGTTACCACGACTGTAAATGAGATCCCCATCATCGCAGCAGTCGCCATTTCCGAATTGGCCATCATATAGGTGCCGTCGCCCGTAAAGCAGATAACGTCCCGCTCAGGTTCCGCCATCTTGATCCCCATGGCACCCGCAATTTCGTACCCCATACAGCTAAAGCCGTACTCCATATGATACGAGCCGGGCCTGCCCGCTTTCCACAGCTTGTGCAATTCACCCGGCATGGTGCCCGCGGCACACATGACAACGGAGTTTGCGCCTGCTGCGCGCTGCACCGCGCCAATCACTTGCATATCGGTAGGCAAAGCTTTGCACTCGGGTTTAGGAGCGTCGGTCAAAGGATCAACCTTCGCGAACCAACCAGATTTCAAACTGGAATTGGGAACTGAGCAGTAGTAGTCCCCAATCGCGGAACTCAACTCTTCCAGCCCGATCCGCGCATCACACTGCAACGGCGCCGCCCCGTGTTTCACGGCATCATAAGCGGCCACATTCATGCTGATTAGCCGTCTGCCATGGTTAGCGAACAGAGACCAAGAGCCGGTTGTAAAATCCTGGAAACGAGTACCGACACCAAGTACTACATCTGCCTGCTTGCATACTTCATTGGCTGGCTCACCACCGGTTACTCCGATCGGACCTAAATTCAACGGATGATCCCATGGAAGGGCTGACTTTCCGGCTTGGGTTTCAACAATTGGGACGTTGTGCTTCTCAGCAAACTCTTTCAAGGCCAATGTGGCGCCAGAATAGTGTACTCCGCCCCCCGCGACGATCACCGGCCACTTCGCTGATTTTACGAGTTCTGCGACCCGTGTAAGTTCTCCCACATCAGGACGCATCCTGCGTTGGTACCAAACGACGGGTTTGAAGAAACTCTCAGGATAATCATAGGCCTCGGCCTGCACGTCCTGACAGAACGACAGACAAACCGGACCACATTCTGCTGGATCAGTCATAATGCGGAACGCACGTGGTAAGGCAGTTAGCAACTGCTCTGGCCGCATGATGCGGTCGAAGTAGCGTGTCACCGGTTTAAAGGCATCGTTTACGGTCACGGTGCCGTCTCCCCAATCCTCAACCTGTTGCAACACCGGGTCCGGGCCACGATCTGCAAAGACGTCGCCCGGTATCAGAAGCACCGGAAGGCGGTTTACATGGGCCAGCGCGGCAGCAGTCACCATATTCGCTGCTCCGGGGCCAATCGAAGACGTCACGGCCATGGCCTTGCGCCGCCCCAACTGCTTGGAATAGGCAATGGCAGCATGGGCCATGGTCTGTTCATTGTGCCCCCGCCATGTCGGAAAGTCCTCCTTAACGGCATGCAGAGCTTCGCCGATTCCCGCAACATTGCCGTGACCGAAGATCGCCCAGCAGCCTTCGATAAACCGCTCACCATCTTCATTCATTTGAGCCGCAATATACCGAACCAAGGCTTGCGCAGCAGTCAGTCGGATTGTTTTTCCCATTGGATCACTCCACATTCAGGCGGGCATCGGCCCGCGCCTTGTCCCAAATCTCGCAAAGACGCGCATAGCGCTCAGCCATCTGGGTTACCGCAGCATCATCTGCCATTTCACCCTTGAGCCACGCCCGTGCTGCATCGCCAAAGATCGTGCGGCCCACAGCAAAGCCCTTGACCAGCGTTTGCTTGCTTGCCAGCGCGAAACTTTCCGCAAGTTCCGCTTCCGGCGCATCAAGGCCAAGCACCACGATGCCGCGCGTGCGCGGATCATTCCGCTCGATCGCGTCAACCGCATTTTGCCATGCAGCCTCGGTTTTGAACGGCTCAAGCTTCCACCAATCGGGATAAACGCCTGCGTCATAGAATGACTGGATGAGGATCGCCGATGTTTCGTCGTCCACAGGTCCAACCTTGGAGGGGATAATCTCGAGCAGGAATTCCAAACCGTTACGCCGCGCCGCCGTAAACAAGCGTTTGACGCGACTCAGGTGCTTTTCTTTCGTTTCGGCATCGTCATCGGGATGCACAAATACCAGCAGCTTAACGACGTTCTCACGCGCCCATTCGCGCAGACGCCCCAAATCCTCGCCCAATTCCGGCTCGAACTCAATCGGACGCGAGCCTGGCAATTCCGTTGGGCGGCCAATCCAAAGGCCAGTGCCGGTTGCCTTGTGCAACGCAGAGCGCCCGATCCGGTTGTCGCACAGAATGCCGTAACCCGACCGTCCGTTCTGCACCTTCAACGCAGCCTTGAGGCATAGCTCTTTGAATGCAGCGCCCTTGTCCAGCGTGTAGCCATCCATCTCTTCCAACTGTAGCCGGTGGTCGAAGGCAAAGGTCTTCACCGAAGACCAGTCCCCATGCCGATTGGTGGCCCAATGCACTTGTTCAAGTTCAACGTCGTTACGAAGGTCGGGGCGCTTGATGCCGCGATCAAAGAAGAACTGAAGCTCTTCCCAGCTTGGGTAAGCGGGTGTGCAGCCGTGGCGGCTGACCGCGAAGGCACCGCAAGCGTTGGCGTATTTCAGCGCTGTAGGCCAGTCTTCTCCATCAAGCCAGCCCTTCAATAAACCAGACATGAAGCCGTCGCCCGCACCCAGTACATTGAACACTTCGATTGGAAAACCAGGGCCCGCCTCGCCATCATCGAGACTGTCCGGCACATCGCTGGTAAAGGCGACCGCACCGGCTGCACCGCGTTTGCACACCAGTGTTGCATCCGAGACAGCGCGGACCGCACGCAGCGCCTCGATTGTGTCGGTCGAACCGCCTGCGATGTGGAACTCTTCTTCAGTGCCGACGATCAGGTCAAAAAGGTGTAGCGTCGATTGCAATTTTTCGGTTACGGCTACGCTTTCAACAAATCGGCTTTCACCGTCGCCATGCCCTGCCACACCCCAGAGGTTCGGGCGGTAGTCGATGTCGAGCGCCGTCTGCATACTATTCGCGCGGGCAATCTCAAGCGCCTTGATCGTGGCGGCCTCGACCTGCGGGTGGCTCAGATGCGTGCCGGTGGCCACAACGGCGCGGGCGCTTTTAACAAAGTCTTCGTCAATATCATCAACGCTCAGCCCCATGTCGGCGCAATTCTCTCGGTAAAAGATCAGCGGAAACTGTTCCTGATCGCGAATCCCGAGAAGTACAAGCGCGGTCAGCCGGTCGGGGTCGGTCTTGACGCCTTTGGTGTTCACGCCTTCGCGCTCCAACTGCTCGCGAATGAAGCGGCCCATATGCTCGTCGCCAACACCCGTGATAACAGCCGACTTCAACCCCAGCCTTGCCGTCCCGCAAGCGATGTTGGTCGGCGAGCCGCCGATGTATTTGTCAAACGATCCCATGTCTTCCAAGCGCCCACCGATCTGCGCGCCATAAAGATCAACCGAGGATCGCCCGATGGTGATAAGATCGAGATCAGACATGAGTTACGTCCATAAGTTCAATGTTTGTGAAACGGGGCTGACCAAATCCCTTCTGCCAGCCCCATCACCATTCGCTTTTTCAGGGAGGGGTACGAATGGTGTTGAAAGTTAAAGGTCAGATCGTACCTTCGAGCGATCCTTCGAGCTGGGCCAATTCCTGGCCGCCTGCCATAAGATCCTGCAGCTCTTCCGGACTGATTTCGCCACGTTTTGCAGTACCCAGCGTTTTACCGCGATTAAGCACGGTGAACCGATCCCCGACCGCAAGCGCATGGCGGACGTTGTGGCTGATGAAGACCACACCGACGCCTTGGCTGCGCACCTTGTCGATCGTGGCCAGAACATTAGAGGTCTGGCGAACGCCAAGCGCCGAGGTCGGCTCGTCCAGGATCAAAACCTTGGCCCCGAAATAGACGGCACGCGCAATGGCAACTGTCTGCCGTTCACCACCGGACAGCGTACCAACTGCCTGATCCGGTCCACGAAGGTTGATACCCATCTTGCGCATTTCGGTCATGGTGATGTCGTTGGCCTGTTCCACATCAAACCGCTTGGTTAGCCCGCGCCCCTTCGTGGGTTCGCGCCCCATGAAGAAGTTGCGCGACACAGACATCAGAGGGATCATAGCTAGATCCTGGAACACCGTGGCAATGCCTGCCTCCATAGAATCCCGCGGTGTGGCAAAGCTCATCGGCTGGCCTTCAAACAGGATTTCTCCGTGCGTCGGCTGGTGCACACCCGACATCGTCTTGATGAAGGTCGACTTACCCGCGCCGTTGTCACCCAGAAGGCAGTGACATTCACCGGGCCGGATATCAAAGCTGACACCGGCAAGCGCGATGATGTTGCCGAAGTGCTTCTCAATATCCTTCATCTGGACAATCGGAGCGGCGCTGTTGTCCACGTCACCGTGGTGGAATTTGCTGTCATCAGTCATATCAACGCTCCCCCGTAACGCGCTTGCGAATGGCATTGTTGAACAGAACCGCAATAAGCAGCATGCCGCCAAGGAATACCTGGAACCAGTCCTGATCGAAGTCGGTATAGGTAAGGCCGATGACCACCATCCCAAAGATGATCGAGCCGAAGAAGGCACCGATGGCCGATCCATAGCCACCCGTCAGAAGGCAGCCGCCGATCACCGCGGCAATAATGGCCTCGAATTCTTTCTGGAAGCCACGACGGGCGTCGGTAGAACCTGCATCGATCACGGTAATGATTGCAACAAGCGCTGCGCAGCACGCGGTGACCATGAACAACGAGATCTTGATCCGGTTGACCGGCACGCCCGAATTCGAGGCAGCGGTACTGTCACCACCCGCGGCGAAAATCCAGTTGCCTGCCGGCGTCCGCAAAAGAATGTAAGTTGCGACCAAAGAAAGCACGACAAACCAAATGATCTCGACCGGAATACCAGTTACTTTGGGTGCACCGTTTTTGAAGGTTTCGATCAGGCCTTTGTCAGCCAACCATGAAAACAGGCCGGGAAAAGCATCGCCTGAAAACAGTGGTGCTAGCCAGTCGTTTTCTGTGGCATCGCGTACGCCGCGAAGCTGTGTGGAACCGCCTGACGCCCACTTCAGGCCAACCAGAGACAATCCACGAAGAATGAAAAGAAATGCCAGTGTCACGATGAACGATGGCAATCCAGATCGGATCACGATGGTGCCGTTTACAGCGCCGACCGCGGCCGAGAAAGCAAAAGTCAAGGGGATCGCTACGATCAGGGGTAAGCCCCAAACCATTACACATACCCCGAAGAACAGGCCAGCAAAAGCAACCATCGACCCAATCGAAAGATCAAACTCTCCGCCGATCATGAGCATCGCTGCTCCGATAGCAAGGATACCAAGCTGAGCTGCTGGGGTTAGGAAGTTGATAATGCCCGAGGTCGTGAACATCGCGGAATCCGCGGTAATCAAGAAAAAGATTGCGACCAGCACGACGCCAGCGATGGCTCCAAGTTCGGGTTTCTTCATCAGTCGCGAAACCAGGGGCTCGGCCTTGATTCGTTCGTCTGTCATTGGATTTGGTGTGGTGTCACTCATTTCGCCATCTCCTGTTTCTATTGGAAGCGGCACCATGCAGTGCCACTTCCTAATTTATATTAGCAGAATTTAGCGGATGCCCTGCGCGGACAGTTCAATCACTTGTGCTGCCTTGTCGGCGGTGATCAGGTTAGGACCCGAAGCAACGTCACCACCCGGCATCAGGCCATACTTGCCTTGAAGCGCCATGATGGATACAGACAGGTAGCCTTGCAGGTACTGCTGCTGGTCCAGAGCAAACGCCGCATCTCCATCAACGATTGACTGCAGGAAGCCTGCAGACAGGTCAAATGTGGCAACGTTCACGTCGCGACCGGAAGCCTTTGCCGCAGCTACGGCAGGTTCGCCTGCAGTGGACGCACCCAGAGCCATTACCGTGTCAACGCTTTCATCAGATGCGAGCGCAGCAGCAACTTTGGACTCAATCTCGGCCGGATCGTTGGTGGTCGGGAGAACGGTCACATTGCCGCCGAAGCCTTCAGCGAAACCTGCGCAACGCTGGTCGAGCGAGATGTTGCCAACTTCTTGGTTCACACAAAGCGCGTTCGAACCACCCATTTCAGCGAGAGCAGCTCCGGCTGCAACACCTGCATCATACTCATCTTGGCCGACATGCATTGCCGTACCCAGTTCTTTACCCTGAGCGCCACCAGCGTTGATGGTGATCACAGGAATGCCGGCTGCAATTGCACGCTCAACCGACGGTCCAAGAGCATCGGGGTCGGGGAACGAGATAACAAGCCCATCGGGTTCTTCGTTCACGGCCGCATCAATCAACTGCGACATCAACACCATGTCGAAAGTTTCGGGCGAGTTGTACGAGACGTTTGCGCCTGTATCGGCGGCCGCCTGATCTACGCCAGCCTTCACGACCGACCAGAATGCATCATTGGCTTGACCGTGAACAACAACCGAGATGTCCTGAGCCATAGCAGGTGCTGCAACAGCCAGTGCACCGGCAGCAATAGCGCCTTTCATAAACATATTCATTCGGGTTTCCTCCCTTTGGTTTCCCATTTTGCCGGTCATACCGGCACCTCTTTCACGCAACTTTGTGTCACGCTTTCGCTCCGCCCTGACGGACGGTTGCGTCGTATCAGGCCGCCTCCCAGCGTCCCGAACCCTCCAAAACGTCTGCCATTGCGACAGGCTGCCCGGTCTGAGCGGAACGCGTCGCGGCCTCAGCCATGGCCAGTGCAGAAACGCCGTCGTGCAGATCGACCGGCATATCCGTTTTATTCTTAACGGCCTCAACAAAAGCTGCCCATTCTGCCTTATAAGCAGGCATGTAGCGTTCGAGGAAGAAGTAGGTGGGTTTGGCACTGCTGACGCCAGCAGTCGTCGATTTGACGACCGTGTTTTCAAGCACGTTCTGTGCCTGAAGCAGCCCGTCAGAGCCCAGAACTTCAACCCGTTGGTCGTAGCCATAAACCGCGCGGCGCGAATTCTTGATCACGGCTATGCGACCATCAGCGTATGTCAACGTAACAGCAGCAGTATCGACGTCGCCCGCTGCGCCGATGGCAGGATCAACGACAGATGTCCCAACGGCAGTTACGGAAACTGGTGCTTGCCCCATAATAAAGTTTGCCATGTCGAAGTCGTGGATCATCATGTCGCGGAACAGACCGCCAGACACTTTGATGTATTCCACCGGTGGCGGTGCGGGGTCGAATGATGTAATCGACAGAAGCTCAGTCTTACCGATCTCGCCCGCTTCAATCGCGGCCTTGAGCGTGCCGAAGCTTGGATCGAAACGACGGTTGAAGCCGATCATGATGCTCGCTGCCTTGTCTGCCACATTTCTCAGGCAAGCCGACGCACGCTCAAGGCTTAGATCAACCGGCTTTTCACACAAAACCGCCTTACCTGCTGCTGCTGCTGCCTCGATCAAGTTGGAGTGTGTGTCTGTTGATGTCGCAATAAGGACGGCATCAATCGAACTGTCCGCGATAATTTCTTCCGAGGAGCGAACTTCGCATCCATAGCTTTCCGCCAGCGCCTGAGCGTTTTTTTCGAAAGCATCAGAAACAGCGACAAGGTCACTTTCCGGATGTGACGAAATCGCCTGTGCGTGAACATTTCCAATGCGCCCTGCGCCGAGCAATCCAACCCGCATCTTGAGACCTCCCGAATCTTTATTCATGAAAAGCATCCACAATTTTGCACCCGCGTGCAAGTAATTCCTGCACGCGGGTGCAAAAATGTGCTAACATCAATAACGTTCTGGACAGGGATCATACGCGATTCCAATGTCTTGAGAGGTAGGGAGGCCAGCGGCAATATGAAAGAACAGGAAGGTTCAATCACGGCAGATGACGTCGCCGCGCTTGCAGGAGTCTCGCGCTGGACCGTGAATCGTGCGTTTAAAAAGGACGCATCAATCTCGGCGAAGTCACGAGAAAAGGTGATGAAGGCCGCCGAAACGCTTGGCTATGTTCCTGATTTACTGGCAACAAGTCTCGCTACGGACCGCACCAACTTGGTGGCCCTTCTTGTTGATGATTTTGCAAACCCGCACAAATTGATCATGATGGATCGTCTAACCAGAGTGTTACGGAAAAATGGTTATGACACCCTGTTGGTAAATACCAGCGACGAAGAGGATGCATCTGCAGCACTTCTGAATGCTAGCCAGCGACGCGTTGATGCGGCCGTTCTCATTGGGGTCAGTTTCAATGACCAAAATCTTGAGGCTGCGCTTGGGGCCAAGAGGGTCAAGAAACTGATCGTCTTTGCCCGGATGTCCAGCAATGAAAATACGATCTCTATCTGTTGCGATGACCGCGCCGCCATGACTGCGATCACGCAGCATGTCTTCTCGTCGGGCTATCGCAATCCGTTTTTTATCGCAGGACCGCAAACTCAATCGGCACATCTTCAACGGAAGGAAATTTTCCTGTCGCAATGGGAAAAGACCACTGGCTCACGCCCAAAATTCACGTCGGTCGAACGATATGATCGCAAGTTGGCTTACGATCTTGTTGTCGACCTATTTCGGGATAAACCAAAGTCAGAGCTTCCAGACGTTCTGGTCTGCGAAAACGATGCGTTAGCTATGGGAGCGATCGATGCGATTCGCTTCGAGTTCGGTCTGCGCGTGCCAGGGGACATCGCGGTCTCTGGCTTCGACAACACTCCCCAAGCCTCCAGCCCACACTATCAGTTGACTACGTATCGCCAGCCTTTGACGGAAATGGCAAATGCGTTGGTCGATGTCCTTGATGGCAAGAAACGCTCCAAAAATTTGAATGAATTCCTGGGAAACCTAATTATCCGCAAGAGCGCATAGACCGTTTTTTGATCAAGGGTCTCTGAGGTGGCTGTCGCGTCTGCTGTGCGGGGCTATAGTATGTAGCCCTGCTCCCGGTGCAGTTATGAAACGCGCAAAGCGGATTTTGGCTAACGAAGAAGTGTTTCCAATTGTCAACCTTACGGGCATTGCCGATCTTCTCGGCATGTTGCAGCACTCTAAGTTTGCGTTGAATGTCGCGTTCGTCGTTCGTCATGAAAACTTCCTCCATCCCAAATCGGGGAATTTACAGGAAGTGTCCCGAAAGTCCGTACATATCTACACTTGGTGATTGGCGCACATCAAGACCGCTGCCTGTCTTCGGACAGCTCATATCGCGCCCATACCCTTATCCACGGGTCAGAGCTGAAAATGTTCGACGGGGTGGGCCACAACCTTGAAGAACACATGCTTCAACACCTGTCTCAGTGGCTGTCGTCACTGGTTATCGCCAGACAGCATAAAGACACAGCCTGAACTTGGCGTGATTGGCGGCATACCGATCATGCCGTTCCACATCAAAAACCTTGGCCCGTGGTACATTCTTCACATTGTTGTCTTGGTCAGCAATTCATAGCACGCCAGGGAACATTCACTCGGGATCAGCCAAACAGGCGGCGACGAGGTTGGCCATCACACGTTGCGCGTTCCCGAAATTCATCGTTCTGGTATCTGCATAAAGAAACAGAAACCCCACTTCTTTAATATCCTGAAATACGAGGACATGATTGTCGCTACAAATCGTACAGGCTTCGAACACACCGCTATCGGAAGGAAACGCGGATACGAGTTTTGCGCGTGCTTCGCGGCAGGCTTTTGCGGCCGTTTCAGTTGGTTCCAGTTCACCGGTCACGACAATGCAATTGAATTCGTCAGAGTGGAGAACAAAGCCGGAGCACACACCAGGCGGAAGATCTTCGGCCAACGATCCAAGCTTTGGTGAAACCTCGGCTTCCTTCGAAGTGTCCATTTCCGCAGGTTGCGTATCACCCTGATCGGCTGGAGCCGGCGCGGCAGCTGCCGGGGTTTCCTTCACCGTCGCGGGGGGTTGCTCTACCACCGGCCGGGGCGCTTTGTCGGCCACTGGCTTCTTATAGACATCCAGCTTGACGATATTGGAAACGTCCGCATCCTGTTTGGGGTCGGAAACCTTGCGGGATGTGGCCTGACCAGAATAACCACCCAGCAACGAGGCAAGCTCGGACCCTCCGATGGCTTGCCATGACTCGTCGGATTCTGCGGAATTTTCAATCTGGCTGCGCGAGCCGCCGACGAAAATATGGTGCTGGAAGAACTCGGCTGTTTCGCGCTTTACCCGGTCGAGCAGTTTTTGGCGGTCGATACTCTTTCGAACCTTATCCCCTCTGCTCAATACAAGAATGCCCCGCGAAGGCCGGTTTTTGCCAAACGCTTCGACAATTGATTTCTCTGTCAGCCGCCAAGCCTGCGACGCGATTGTCACCCAAACCATCACATCTGCCGACGCAACAAGGTCCAGCTGGTCTTGGGTCATTTCCGCGGCATTGGTGAATGGGACTTCGATCAACTCTAGCCCGCTCAGATGCGGTTGATCCGAAAGCAGGCTGATCTGTTTCGCACCACGCAGCGAATCCATATCGCTGATGCCGTCCAGTTTGTGCGATTCACCGTTGGAGTAAATGATATTCGCATCATTGCCATCGCCAGATCGCAGATAGACAACAGGCCGCACACCACTACCCAGGTTGTCAGGCAGAATCCTGCTTCGCAACAAGGCATTCAGAACGGTCGATTTTCCGGCGCTTACCTCGCCGCAAACCACGACACGCACCGGTTTTGAACCAGTTTTTGCGCCAAGATCAATGCGTTCAGAATTCATGATCAGTTTCCTATGCGACTTTTGAGTCCATGATGTCGGACCGTAACACAGCACTGTCCAATGCAGAAAGATTCAACAAGCGTCGCTCCAGAACTTCCATCTGGCTTTGGATACGAGACACCATACGCTGCTGCAATTGCGGATCCTTGGCGATCTGTTCAAACTCCCCCTTCGTTTGCTTAAGGCGATGGGAACGTTCGGTCAGACTGATTTCGATCATGCGGAGCATCGTCTGAATACGTGCTAGCCCCGCGCTGGCCCGCTCGACCTGTGCCTCGTTGTAAGCCGACAGGATTTTCTCGACCGGAGGTCGCAGTTCCATCGCTGCAATACTGCGAAGCGCCGCGATGGACTTGTCGACATCGACGGATTTCTGGCGCCAGAAGGCCCAGTTCCGCCCGCTGACAATATCAACCTTCAGCGTTTGCTTTGCCAGCGTAAGTGTCGAATTGAACGTCTCGTATGGCAGGTCGTCCAGCGAGATATTCTCGATGGAATCGTCAAAATGCTCTTGGATTTTCTGACGGCACGCCATGATGCAATTGCTCAAAGGAACATCAATGGATGCACGCGCTTTCGCAAAGCTTTGCACCACTTCCTTTTCCATTCGGGCCTGCAAGGGCAACGTGCTGATTTCGATCGTGTTGTCGTTGCTGCCCGTGACCGTAGTCCTGAAGGCACGATCGTTGAATGTAGATTTCTGTTCGCCGACAAATTCTTCGATATGGGAAACCAGCTTAGCTTCAAGCTTCGACCAATATTTGTTGAGTGTCTTCTCAATCTGCTTATTGGCGTTTTCAAGATTTGCCTCGAGATCCGACTGAACCTTCTGGATCTCTGCAATCTCGCCCTCAAGCTCATCGACGATCATCGTTGCGGTCTCGCTGTTCACACTTTCGACTTGCTGTTGAAGCGAGTCGCGCTCGCGCTTGGTTACGAACTGCACGGCATTCAGTTCGGCACGCGTATCGCTGCGGAACTGGTCAAGCTGACGGCGTCCCAGCCCATCGTCAATCAACTTGGATAGGGCCGACTTAACTTCGTTTAGGCCAGACGCCAAGACAAGCCGATCACGAGGATCCTGCGGAACAGTGCCGTAATTCTCTTTTAGGAACTCGACAAGCTCTTCGTTGTCGAGGTCACGAATTTCGGCCTCGGCGTCAGCATCGGTCCGCATAGCCAGATCAGCCATATAACCGCTGCCTGCAAGTAGCGTGAAATTGATGTCCGGAATGGCCGCCTCTAGGCGGCGTTCGACATCCATCATGATCCTTGGCAGCTCGACGCTATAGTTATCAAGCTCGTCAATCCGGTTGACGAAGATCATCACTTCTTTTGAATCCTGCTTGGCCAGGATCCTGATCAAAGCAACATCCACATCGGTAAGCGGCTGGTGCGCAGACAGAACCACGATGAATGCGTCCGAGTTGTCCAGGCTGCGGCAGGTGAACTCGTCCCGCACCAAGAACGGGTCATTCACGCCCGGTGTGTCCGTCAGGATCGTGGGCACCTGGAATTCCGGTAGCCGCATGTAAACATTCGCCACTTTTGTCAAAGCAGCATACCGGCCTAGGGATTCTCGGGACAACCCATCATCGGAACCCGGGCCGGCGCAGACATAACGTTTAAGCAGGTCGGGCGACAGAAAATCATAATCATGATGTGTCCCAAGCAGCGTCTTATAATGCTTGCCCAGTCGGCGTTCGGCCCGCTCGCGCATTTCCAAGCTCTGCTGACGCAAAACTTCAGCATCGAAGCCCGGAAGAAGCTGTTCAGTCAGTTTGCGGATCTTCGACCCGCCATTCACGATCTCGTCCCAGTCGCTATCATCGAAAAACTCGAAACGCGCGCCCGAGATCGGATCGTTGGGCACGTTGATGCGAATGTTCGTCACGACCGATGTCCACGGGTTCACGTCCGAGGGAAGAAAATCGTGCTGGTGGAGAAACGCATTAAGAAAGGTCGACTTGCCAGCCTTCACCTGCCCGATAATGGCCACACGGGCAGCCCAGTCGTCAAACCGCGCTCTCAGATCACGGAAGTTCTGGCGGGTGTCACGACCAGCGTATTTTTCAAGGTTTTCCAGAGTATCGCGCAAGAAATCCAATTCCTGCCGCTGTTTCGGCGCAATCTTCATATCTGGCTACCTCTTACTATATTCCGGATTTGTTCATCGATCGAACCAAGATCGGTGGCATCATCTGAAACATCTTCTAGGGGTTCAAGCTCGTTATCGAGTTTCGCAATCAGCCGCTCGACACACGACAACAATGCGTCGGCGTCAGACATGTCCACGCCATCCGAGCATTCGGCCCAAAGCGCCCGTGCCCTGGATTGCGGCCGGATTGCAGGCAGATCAGCAACCGGTGGGTTCTGTGCAGCGGTGCTGCCAAGGACCAACGGGTGAATAGTTGCCGACTGGGTTTTTCCGTCCAACGGATCAAACAAAGGCCCTGTAAGCACAAGCGGCGATGACAGATTATCTTCCGGTTCGCTTTTTGCCAGCGTGTCCAAGTTGGGCACGGATTCGGCGGGCGCTTCGTGGTCCCGTGTGTCCTCGACTTCCTCTACCTGTGCGGCATTTGCGTTCTGTCCCCGATGCGCCCCCAGGAAACCCTTGACGATGTCTTGTTCCTCGCCGGGCAGCGCTTCAAGCTTCGCCGCAACATCTTGGATATGAGACCCGACCTTTGCCAAATCATCGACATCCAGAAGCGATGCCAAAATCAAGTGGTCGAAATAATTGCCGGTCTCCCGCTTCAGACGCCGCAAGACACGGTCCTTGGAACGTTCGTCAGGCAGGCGATCCGCATGGGTCACCAGTAATGTTGCGTTGTTGCGCAAATGTTCGGGCATTTCATCCCAGACGGCTTTCTCGCTCTGCCGCCAGGCCTGCGTCGCGTTCGTACACCAAACAACCATATCTGCGTAATCAAGCATTCTTTCCCAGCACTCAGCCGGGATATTGGGGTCCGAGTTGCCCGGCGTGTCGATAAGCTCGACCGAGCTGACGAATTCCGACTGGGTTCCCAGTATGCAATACAGCGTTTCTGAAACCGAAACGCCGTCGAACGAACTGCATTCGTTGACCTGCCCGTTCAGGTCAACGACAGCTCGCGCCTCTGGCCCCTGTGTGATCCACACAGGAGGAAGCGCGGTCGATGTAACGTTCGATGGCAGGATCGTATCTTCAACCAGCCCATTGATCAGCATTGTCTTACCAGCACTGAACTCCCCGGCAATCAAAACACGCGGCTTGCGGGTTGCCGAATTTGTATCCAGCGTGCGTTTTCTTTCAGACCTTGTCATGCCGACAGCCTCTCCCGTTGCGTGCCACGATCGATCGCTGTTCTATCACGCTCTTGGAAACGCTCAAGAATGGCCTTGCAGAACTGTGACTGATCCATCGCAAAGTTTTCAACAACTTCGCGGGTTTTGCTGATCGTAGGATCAAAGAAGTCATTCAACAAATCATCGATCAGCGGCGTAGTTTCGGAAATAATGACTTCGCGGTACCGTTTTTCGGCTGCGTTCTTCTTTCCAAGACGCCAGAACTTACGCCACCAGGTTCCTTGCAGATCCAACGACAGGGTTCGTGCAAGCGCGGTTGGGGCCTTGTGCTGGACTTGTTCGGGAAATTCGATGCTGTCGCCATTACGGTGGGCACCCATCTCGGATTGCAGCAATTCCTGAACATCTTCGAGGATCTGGTCAAAGGTCGCTTCGCCTTCCCGCCGCAGTTTCGCGCAGGCAGAATTGAACCCGGTCCGCATCATCATGCGAAGGCTTGTTGGGTCGTGGTGCCAAGAGCCGCTCTCGCCGAAAGCTTCAAGATGCGACTGAAGTGCGTCAACGGCAGATGCGACAAAGGTCATTTGCGCCCGCTCAAGACGCTCGCGCAGTTTGCCGCGAACCTCTGCTGCCCTGCCATCAAAGCTTTCGAGTGCCTTGTCGCGAATATCCGCAAGCTTCAGCGAAAGCTCTGCCGATGTCAGGTCGACATTCATCTGCCGTACATCCTGATGCGAGGCAAGGTCCTCGACCGTCTCGCTCATGTTCAGAATGGTTTCGATATCGGCTTCGACATCGCGTCGGAACGCCTGCCCCTGTCCATGGACGACGCGAGAGGCGATCGCACGATGCAGCGCCGGAACTCCCGAGGCTTCCATCGCAACCTCACGCATCAACTCAGGCGAACTCAGCTCTGCCGAGGAGTGCATTCGTTGCAGCGAGGCTTTACTAGCAGGCATCATGGCTTCGATATCGCCAAGTGCGCAATTGGCCCAATATCCGCTTCCGAACAGGATTTCGATGTCATCACCGACACCCATACGGGTCAACGTCCGGCTGATCGAATTGCGTATATTTTCTTGCGCGCCGACCGGGTCTGGTAATTCATCAATACGGTTGACGAAGATCAGAACGTCGCGCGCTTCGACACTGCAGATAATCCGCAGAAGGGCGACATCCATCGTCGAAAGCGCCTGGTGCGCAGACAGAACAACCACGCAAACGCGGCTGTCAGAAATGGCATTCAGCGTGATCTGCTCACGCATCATGAATGTGTCGTTCACGCCCGGCGTATCACGCAAACACAGACCGTTGGGGAAGCCCGGCAGGTCAAGATACAGATCTGCCGATTTCGTCAGATCCGCATAGACGCCTTCTTCGACACCTTCGGCAAGATCGTCAGGATCGCCATAGCAGATATACCGGTCAACGGTGCTCTTTTCGATCTCGGGGAAAGCATGGCTGCTGCCGATCAGAGTGGTGAACTCATCACCCAACCGCTCTTCGGTGCTTTGCCGCATTTCGTTAACCTGGGCGCGCACTTCTTCGACTTCGCTCTCGAAGCCGGCGCGATCGGCCATTTCGCCCAACCGACCGCCAGTTGCGACCAGCCGGTCCCATTCATGTTGGTCAAAAAATCGAAACAGGGCCCGCGTATTGGGCGGACGGTAGCGACTGTTAAGATGCACCGATGTAATCACCGAGGTCCACGGGTTCACGTCGGACGGCAAAAGATCGGTCTTCCCGATCATCGCGTTCAACAACGTGCTTTTACCGGCCTTGATCTGTCCGATGATACTGACCGATGGCTCGAACGAGCGAACTTGCTCTAAAACCCGTTCAAGCGGATCTTCAACGAAGCTCAAAGCGCATTCTGAAAAATCCTGAAGCTTGGCTTCCAGGTTCGACAAATCATCCCAGAAGGCATTTAGTTCTTCAAAATCCTTACCGTGATTGTTCTGAACAGACCTGTCAGATTGCATAACTAGCGCCCCTCGTTACAGTAGACGCGCACTTGAAACATAAAGCCGGTCTACTAATACTCGTAAATTCAAACTGAGGTATTGCGGCCCGGCAAGCAGTCCGGACCGCAATACTGTGCCGAAGGGGTCTTAGACTGTCAGACCAGCTTCGACTTTCTTTACACTCAAGCGTGCCATGCCGAGGTTGGCCGTCTTGCGGTCAACAGCGAGATAAACAAAGACCGCTGGGTTCGAAGCAAGGGGGCGAATCAGGTGCAGCTGGGTGCCGAGGGTGATCAAAATATCTTCGATCATATCGTCCAGACCCAGGGCCTGCATCGCCGCGTTCTTCGCGCGCACCACTTCGGTGTTCGCGGCGCCAGCAGCTTCTAGATCGAACTTCCGGCTGCCCTGTTCAGAGGCCAGCATCAGGCCGCTTTCGCTGTCGACAAGGCACGCGCCAATGAAGCCAGCAACATTCTTCAGTTCAGAGATATCAGTAGACATTGTAAGATTCCGTTAATAGTTACAAGGGCACTGATATCATCACCCCAATTGTTCTTTATTTGGCGCAATCTGGGTGATTCAAAGGCACCATTAGAATTGTACGTGGAGCACCTGATCTCAGATACCACGTTGGAATCCTTGTAGAATCCGCAAACAACCACTGAAGACGGATTTGATCCTCCTAAGAATGTGGCGAAATGGTCATTTTGTTGCACATGAATTGGGTGCCCAGACGCTCACGCGGCAGGGGCGCTTGCTGGGGGCTGTTTCGGTTGGGAAGCAAAAAGACGGATTTAGTCCTAAATTATTGATCTTCAACCTGAATTATTCCCAAGGGGCCCGAACCTGCTCGGACAGGCGGGCGTCGAAACGATACAAGTATATGGTGGCTTCTTGACCTGAAGACATCACCTCCAAGAAAGACAAATCCGCCCTTGTGATTTTGGCGCATTTGGTGAGCGGTGTTCTCAAGCTCGAGCCTAAGATTTGGCGGATTGCGTGTCTGCCTGACGAGTGGATTCTTCACAAACAGATGGCAAGTCGAGCCCGCACTTTCTTTTTCCAAGCGTACTTTAACTTCCCGCCTCTAATTTATGAAATGACACGCCCTACCGGTGTCAGCACCGCTTGACCGTACGCGCAACTTGACCTAGCGTCGCCATCGCCAGGGGCGCTGCAAAGCTGAGACGTACCCTTTGAACCTGAACCAGATAATGCTGGCGGAGGGAGGTCACAGTCGCTTTCATCCAAGCTGGCAGGTGCTCTTTTTCTTCGTCACGATGAGAAAGAAACACGAATGTCGTACACTGATCTTCTGACCCCGCTGCGTGCGCAAAACCCGCTTGTGCAGTGCATCACGAACTATGTGGCGATGAATGTCGCTGCGAATGTTGTTCTTGCAGCGGGTGCCTCGCCTGCGATGGTACATTCTACCGAAGAAATCGAGGACTTCACGCCAATCTGTGGGGCGCTGACCCTTAATATCGGCACGCTGGATACGCCTTGGGCCGCCTCGATGATGGCCGCTGCCAAAACGGCCAATGAAAAGGATGTGCCGTGGGTTCTGGACCCTGTCGCGCATTTCGTTAGCACCTATCGCAAGGGTGTCGCGCAGGATCTGCTTGCGCTCCGCCCGACGATCCTGCGGGGAAATGCGTCCGAGATCTTGGCCCTTGCTGGCGAAGCAGGCAGTGGCAAGGGCGCCGACAGTGGCGACAGCGTCAATGCAGCCAAAAACGCTGCTAAGGCGTTGGCGCAGGACTATGGCGCAACCGTTGCCGTCACTGGTCCGGTGGATTTCGTCACGGACGGCACGCAAAGCGCCGAAGTCACCGGCGGCTCGGCGCTGATGCCGAAAATTACCGCACTGGGGTGTTCCCAAACTGCGCTGATGGGCGCTTATGCGGCCGTGGGGCCAGCGTTTGATGCAGCGCTTGGTGCGTTGGCGCATTTCAAGGCCGCCGGCAATGTTGCCGCCACGCAGGCAAAAGGACCGGGCAGCTTTCAGGTGCATTTCCTAGATGCGCTGGCATCGGTGCAAGCGGACGATCTGGCCAAGACGGTGCAGGGATGACGACCCTGCGCGACAGTCTTCGACTGTATCTTGTGACCGACCCGCAGCTTTGCGCACCGCTTGGTGTGGTGGAAACCGTGCGCCGCGCGGTGGCTGGCGGTGTCAGCTTCGTGCAATTGCGCGACAAGACGGCCACAACGGCCGAACGTATCGCCCTTGCGCGCGCGCTGAAAGACGCGCTGTCAGGCAGTGGCGTTCCGCTTGTAATCAACGATGATATCGAGGCCGCCGTGGCCGCTGATGTGGACGGGGCACATATCGGACAGGGTGATATGACGCCAGCGCAGGCGCGCAGTCTGCTTGGGCCGGGCAAGGTGCTGGGCCTGTCTTGTGAATCGGCTGAAACGGTCAGGGCAGTCGATCCGTCCTTGGTCGATTACCTAGGGCTCGGCCCAGTGTTCGGCACGGCCACCAAAACAGACCACAAGGCACCAATAGGGTTTGACGGATTGGCGTCACTTGTTGCGCTGTCACCGCTGCCCAATGTCGCCATTGGCGGGCTGAAGGCGGACCACATCGGACCAGTGCAGCAAAGCGGAGCGGATGGTCTTGCGGTTGTCTCGGCGATTTGCGGCCAGACTGATGTGACCGCCGCTGCCAAGGCTTTTGCACAGAAAGAGGTCCTCAAATGATCCCGAATGTTCTTAGCATTGCCGGTTCCGATCCATCCGGGGGCGCGGGCATTCATGCCGACCTCAAGGCCATGTCGGCCAATGGGGCTTACGCGATGGCCGCAATCACCGCGCTGACCGCGCAGAATACCCAAGGCGTAAGCGGCATTCATCTTGTTTCGCCAGACTTCGTGCAGGCGCAAATCAAAACTGTTTTCGACGATATCCGCGTCGACGGCGTCAAAATCGGTATGATCGCCAATGCCGAAATCGCAGCCGCCGTCGCGAAGGCGCTACACGGTTGTGATGCACCGATCGTGCTGGACCCGGTCATGATTGCCAAAGGCGGAGCACCCCTTTTGCAGCCCGACGCAGTAGACACGTTGCGAAAGCAGCTTCTGCCAGCCGCCCTTGTGCTGACGCCCAACTTGCCAGAGGCCGCACACCTTCTGGGCACGTCGATCGCGCAAACCCGCGATGAGATGGCGCAGCAGGCGCGCGCGCTGATCGCTTTGGGGCCGAAAGCCATTCTGATGAAAGGCGGCCACCTTGACGGTGCGGATAGCCCTGACTGTCTGGTCACCTCGGATGATGTGACATGGTTCGAAGGCGCGCGCACAGCCACTCGCAACACGCACGGCACCGGCTGCACCCTGTCGGCCGCTCTGGCCGCACAGCTCGCGCATGGGGAACCTTTGCCCAAGGCCGTCGCCACCGCCAAGGCCTATGTCAGCGATGCCATCGCACATGCGGATGAATTGTCCGTTGGATCGGGCCACGGCCCCACCCATCACTTTGCAAATCTAAAAGGACTGCCCCGATGAAAAAGACCCTCTCTGCCCTTGTCCTGTCCCTTTGGGCCGGGCCGCTTCTGGCGCAAAATAAAATAACCCTGCTGCTGGATTGGTTCGTGAACCCCGATCACGGCCCGGTCATCATCGCGCAGGAAAATGGCTATTTCGCCGATGAGAATCTTGAGGTTGAGATCATCGCACCCGCTGATCCGTCAGCCCCGCCCCGGCTGGTCGCCGCAGGTCAGGCCGAGATCGCGATTTCTTATCAGCCGCAACTGCACCTGCAACGCCATGAAGGCCTGCCTTTGCGGCGCATTGGCACGTTGGTGGCCACGCCACTGAATTGCCTTTTGGTGCTTGAAGACAGCCCCTTTGAAACACCCGCCGATCTGGCAGGGCACAAGATCGGCTTCTCGGTCGGTGGGGTTGAAGATGCGGTCCTAGGTGCGGTTCTGGGCACCCATGGCGTGAAACTTGATCAGGTCGAGCTGGTCAATGTGAACTTCTCGCTCTCGCCTGCCATCATGTCTGGTCAGGTCGACGCGGTGATTGGCGCCTTTCGCAATTTCGAGCTGAACCAGATGGACATTGAAGGGGTCGCAGGGCGCTGTTTCTATGTCGAGGAAGAAGGCCTGCCCACCTATGACGAGCTGATCTATGTGGCCAATCCCGACACGATGGATGCCGATGTGGTCCGCCGCTTTCTGGCCGCGACCGAACGTGCGACGCAGTACATCATCAACCACCCCGAAGAAAGCTGGAAGATCTTCTCTGGCACCGCTCCCGAGCTTGGCGATGAACTCAACCATCGTGCTTGGTTCGACACGCTGCCACGCTTTGCCTTGCGCCCTGCCGCGCTGGACGCTGGCCGCTATGCTGCGTTCGAGACCTTCCTGCACGATGCAGGTCTGATCCCAGCGATCAATGCGGTTTCTGACATCGCTATCGACGTGAGCGCCCAATGAGCGCGCGGGAATACGGCAGCACTTTTGCCCTGTGGCGCGCCGGTTGCGAAAACGACTGGCACGCTTACACTCACCATGCCTTTGTTGAAGGCCTGCGTGATGGCACATTGCCGCGCGCATCTTTCCTGCACTACCTCATTCAGGACTACGTATTCCTGACCCACTTTTCGCGGGCATGGTCTATGGGTGTCGTGAAGGCGGAAACGCTGGACGAAATGAAAGCCTGCGCCGCCTCGGTCGACGGATTGGTCAATCACGAAATGGCCCTGCATGTGCAGACCTGCGCCGCAGAAGGGATTGACGAGGAAACGCTGTTCAACGCGGCAGAGGAATTCGAGAACCTCGCCTATACGCGCTATGTGATGGATGCGGGGCTTCAAGGCGATTTTCTTGATCTGGTGGCCGCACTTGCGCCGTGCTGCTTTGGCTATGCCGAGATTGGCACGCGGCTGGGGAAAAGCGCAGCGCCCGACACGCCCTATCGCGCGTGGATCGACACCTATGACGAAGAGGAATATCAGAACTCGATGATCTGTCTGGGCCAGATGATTGACGCGGCAATTCTGCGTCGTCTTGGCCCGTCGCCGCAATCGTCACCCCGTTGGGCCGGACTTCAGAAACGGTTCACGACCGCCACACAGCTCGAGGTCGCCTTCTGGGGCATGGGCCTACGCGGGGTTGCGTGAACGCGCCGGGGATCAGCGTTTCGGGGCACCATCGCTTGGCCGGGGCTCCGTTGTTTGGCGAGGTCGATCTGCAGATCAACGCTGGACAATGGACCTGTTTGCTTGGCCGATCTGGTGTGGGCAAGACGACCTTGCTGCGCCTGATTGCCGGGTTGAAATGCGAAGGCGAGTTCCAAGGCACGATCCGCGCAACCGACGGGCGCGACATTCAAGGGCGCGCGGCGTTCATGGCCCAATCTGACCTGCTGATGCCGTGGCTTAGCGTGCTGGACAATGCGCTTCTGGGCGCGCGTCTGCGGGGCGAGAGGCCCGATGCGGAACGCGCCCGCAAACTGCTTTGCAAAATCGGTCTGGGTGATCATCTCGATAAACGGCCCGCTGCCCTTTCAGGCGGTATGCGGCAGCGTGTGGCGCTGGCGCGTACATTGATGGAGGGCCGCCCGTTTGTGTTCCTTGATGAACCCTTCTCAGCCCTTGATGCCGGTACACGCGCCGAGATGCAGGAACTGGCGGCCGAGACACTGCGCGGCAAAACGGTGCTGCTGGTCACCCATGATCCGTCAGAAGCCATTCGGCTGGGACACAGGATCATTGTCATCACGAAAAATGGTGCACAAGATTGGCCATTGCCAGACGCGGCACCACTGCGGGACCTTGCGAATGCAGATGTGGTGGCATCTCAGTCCGCGCTTCTTGATCACCTAAGGGCAAAACCATGAACCGGCTTGTCTATGCTTTTGCAGCGATCTGTGGCGGTCTCGCTCTTTGGCAGGCACTGATCTGGATCACCGATGCGCCGCGCTTTATCCTGCCATCACCGCTTATCGTGGCAGAAACAGGCTGGGAAAACCGCGCATTGCTGATGGACCACGCACGCGCAACGCTCAGCGCGGTTTTGCTGGGTTTGGCCGTCGGGGTTGCGCTGGGGGCGACAACCGCCATCGCACTGGCCCGGTTCGACGGACTTCAGCGCCTGACCATGCCAATGCTGGTATTTTCCCAAGCAATTCCTGTGTTTGCGCTTGCCCCTGTGCTCACACTTTGGTTCGGATATGGACTTGCCTCGAAAGTCGCCATGGCAGTTCTGATCATCTATTTCCCGGTCGTCAGCGCGTTCTATGACGGGCTCACGCGGGTGCCCATGGGGATGCTTGATCTGGCTCAGACAATGGGGGCGGGCAAGACACGTACGCTTTGGTTGATCCGCGTGCCATATGCTTTGCCAACATTGGGCACGGGCCTCAAACTTGCCGCAGTCTATGCGCCGATCGGGACTGTCATCGGTGAATGGGTCGGCTCTTCGCGGGGTTTGGGCTATCTGATGCTCTTGGCCAATGGACGTGCAAAGACCGATTTGATGTTCGCAAGCCTGATTACACTAGCAGCAATGGCCATTGCGCTACATCTGGCTGTATCCTACGCAGTACAGAAACTCAGCAAACCCTGAGTTCTTAGTCAACGCATCTGCACGCCAGAAACCCACCGGGCAGAAGGGGCCAACCATCCTGCCCGAGCACATCATTTCTTGGCCCGACCTGAGTTTGTGATCACTGCGCTTTCGGACACGCGCAGCACAATCAGAAAACGTCGTTGCGGCTGATGTCAGCCACACGAGATTTCCCTGCCAGTCCCATCGTCGTTCTCAGTTCTTGCTCAAGAATGTTCAAAAGGGTCGCGACACCCGGTTGCCCCATTGCCCCAAGCGCATAGACCATGGCACGACCCAGCAATACGCCAGATGCGCCAAGGGCACGGGCGCGGAAGATGTCCATGCCGGTGCGCACGCCGGAATCCATCATCAGTTCCATCTTGTCGCCCACAGCATCCGCGATCTCGGGCAGAAGCGAAATCGCGCTGCCCGCACAGTCCAACTGACGACCGCCGTGGTTCGAAACGACGATGGTTTCGATGCCCATATCCGCGGCGATCTTGGCGTCCTCGACATCCATGATGCCTTTCAGCATGATCGGCCCGCCCCATTCCTTGCGGATCCATTCAACATCGTCCCAATCCAGCGACGGATCGACCATTTCTTTCGCCCAGACCAGCAGGCTGCTAAGGTCGTCGATGCCTTTGGCGTGGCCGATCACATTGCCGAAACTTTTATACTGGGTCGTTGCCATTTCCATCGCCCAACGAGGCTTGGTGGCAATGTTCAGCATGTTTTTCAAGTTGGGCCGGATCGACAGCTGGTTTTTCACGTCCTTATGGCGCTGCCCCAGCATGGACAGGTCCATTGTAACCACAAGCCCAGAACATCCCGCCGCCTTTGCGCGGTGGATCAGGTCGCGGACAAATTCGCGGTCTTTGACGACATAAAGCTGAAACCAGAATGGGGTGCCGGTGGCCCCTTTCACCTGCTCGATCGAGCAGATGGACATGGTGGACAGGATAAACGGCACGCCAAAGTCACGCGCCGCTGTGGCGACTTTGATTTCACCGCCTGCGTTCTGGATGCCCAGCATTCCGACGGGCGCGAACGCGACCGGGAACTTGGCCGACGCCCCCGCCATGGTCGCGCTTGTGTCGATATCTGTGATATCGACACCGACCCGCTGACGAATACGGATGTCTTGAAAGTCGGCTTCGTTCCGGCGGAAGGTCGTTTCGGTATAGGATCCACTTTCCGCATAGTCATAAAACATCTTCGGAACGCGGCGCTTGTAAAGCTGATGCAGGTCTTCGACGCATGTGATCGTAGGCATAGTCTGTTCCCCTTACGCCATTCCAACCTGAACCTGATTTGGCCGCATATCATCGGGCCGCGACATCAGAATTTCAGTCAGATCGGATTTCAGCGTGGCATAATCGGGATCGTTGAAAACATTGCGAAGCTCGTTCGGGTCGTTTTCAAGGTCATACAGCTCGCCATCGCCCGATTGCAGGTCCACGGTCAACTTGGCGGTCTTGCTGCGCACGGTGCGCAAGGACAGTCCGACCCCGACACGGCCGGGCAGAAGTTCCCATTCGCTCATCGCCGCATCACGGGTGCCGTCGCCCGAGATTACATCGCGCATGGACTTTCCGTGGATCTCCATCAAGCTGTCCGCGCCGGCCCAATCCATGAAGGTCGCGCCAAGGTCCAGCGTCGAAAGGGGCTCATGGCTGACCTTGCCCACGGGCACGTCCGGGCCTTTCACAATGGCACGCACGTTCAAAAGCCCCTCGAACGGCATCGGGCCTTTCAGCACCAGCCCATGATCACCCAGCCAATCGCCGTGGTCGGCGGTGTAGACGATATAGGTGTTGTCGGCCAATCCCTGCGCCTCAAGCTCAGCAATGATGCGTCCAACCGAATGGTCGATCAGCGACAGCTGGCCATAGGTGTTGGCAATCACCTCGCGCAGGTGTTCGTCCGAGATATCGGGATAGCGCGAGTAATTGGTTCTGATCTCGGCCCCCTCGCCTTCGATCTTGGTTTCGACCGCAGCTTGGTGCCACCATGGCCGCGCCGTTACCGAGCGCACTTGCGATTGGTTGCCGGAGGCGCAAGACAGCACCGCGCCGTGGTGCCTTTACGTCGGGCTTGTCGCGCCGCATCACCCGCTTATCGCGCCGCAAGAGTTCTATGATCTTTATCCGACCGACAAGCTGCCTGCTGACAAGCTGCGGCAGCGTGATGGGTATGTGCCGCATCCTTGGGTCAAGACAACCGACGCTGCGATGGTCAGCGAAGACGGCTGGAAAGACGAAGAAGAACGCCGCATGGCAATCGCCTCTTACTATGGGCTGACCAGCTTTATGGACCACAATGTTGGGCGGATCGTGCAGGCGCTGAAAGACAGTGGCCAGTTTAACGATACGACGATCATCTATTCCAGCGACCACGGCGAAAACCTTGGGGTGCGCGACTTGTGGGGCAAGATGAACATGTACGAGGAAAGCGCCGCTATCCCCCTGATCATGGCCCCCGCGCCCAGCCTTGGTGCAACCCCGCCTGCCACCTGCGCGACGACAGCAAGCCTGCTGGATGTGTCCGAGACCATCATCGACCATTTTGACGCGACGCTCGAGGGCACGCGGCCGGGCACATCGCTTTATGACCTCGCCAACGCGCCTGAAGACACCGACCGCGCGGTTCTAAGCGAATACCACGCGATTGGGGCGGTCTCGGCATGTTTTATGCTGCGCAAAGGGGACCTTAAACTCATCGAATATGTCGGTTATGAGCCAGAGTTGTTCAATCTGAAGAACGACCCGGAGGAACTGACCAATCTGGCGCAATATCCCAACCATGCCGCCGAACTGGCCCAAATGCAGGCCGAACTGCGCGGGCTTTGTGATCCTGACGCCGTGAACGCGCAGGCATTTGCGGATCAAGACGCGATGATCGAAGCCTATGGTGGCAAGGACATTGCCGCGACGATGGGCGCGCCGTCAGCCACACCGCCGCCAAAGACCTAACTGACCCCTCAGTCCCCACGACAAACGGAGCCGCATGATGCAGGACAAAATCACCCAAACCATCACAGATCTACGCGCGCTTCTGGGCGACCGCCTGTCGACCGGAGCCTCCATTCGCGAGATCCATGGCCGCGACGAAGCCTATTCGCAGCCGGCCCTGCCGGACGCGGTGGCGTTCCCGGAAAGCACGGCCGAGGTATCGGAGATTATGAAGATCTGCTCGGCCCACAAAGTTCCGGTTGTACCCTTCGGCATCGGCACCTCGCTGGAAGGTCATGTCATCCCCATTCACGGCGGAATCAGCATCGACACCAGCAAAATGAACAAGGTGCTTAAGATACACGAAAGCGATCTGGATGCGGTGGTGCAACCGGGCGTGACACGCACCCAAATCAACGACGAACTTCGGGCCAGCGGGTTGATGTTCACGGTCGATCCGGGCGCAGATGCAACGTTGGGCGGGATGGCCGCGACGCGCGCCTCGGGCACCAACACCGTGCGCTATGGTACCATGCGCGAAAACACCTTGGCGCTTGAGGTCGTGTTGGCAGATGGCACCATCATCCGCACCGGATCACGCGCCAGAAAATCGGCTGCGGGCTATGACCTAACGCATCTTTTTGTGGGGTCCGAAGGCACGCTGGGCATCATCACCGAACTGACAGTGCGCTTGGTGGGACGACCCGATGCGATCCTGTCCGCGACCTGCGCATTTGACACCGTGGATGACGCGGTTAACACCGTGATCATGGCGATCCAGATGGGCATCCCCATGGCCCGGATCGAGCTTTTGGATGATGTCCAGATGAAGGGTATGAACATTTTCAACCCGGACCTAAACCTGCCCGAGAAACCCCATCTGTTCCTGGAATTCCACGGCTCTGAAGCTGGCGCGAAAGAACAAGTCGAACTGTTCGAAGGCATCGCAGAAGAGTTCGGAGTCACCGGGTTCGACTGGGCAACAAAACTGGAAGATCGCGAGCGGCTTTGGCAGGCGCGTCACAACGCCTATTACGCCGGGAAGTCCCTGCGCAAAGGTTGCGAAGGGTTGGTCACCGATTGCTGCGTGCCGATTTCGGCCTTGGCGGATTGCATCGCGCGCACCAAGGAACTGATCGCCGAGTCCGGGCTGATCGCGCCCCTTGTTGGCCATGTGGGCGACGGGAACTTTCACCTGTTGATCTTGGTGGACCCCGACAGCCCGGATGAAATGACCCGCGCCAAAGCGCTTGCCGCCGCGGTCAACCGTGCCGCTTTGGAATTCGGGGGCACAGTGACCGGAGAGCACGGGGTCGGCACCGGCAAAATGAAATACATGCTGGACGAACATGGCGACGCGTATCTGTTGATGGCCAAGCTGAAGCAGGCCATCGACCCCGACAACATTATGAACCCCGGGAAGCTGGTCTCGGTAAACTAGCGGCGGCCAGTCTGGCCTGCTACATCACCCACTTAAGCCTGAACCAATATGGACCAACACCCCCCAACCGCGCTTGGCCTGATCCGCATCCTTGGATCGGGCCTGATTGGTGCCTTGATCGCCTGGAAACTGGGATGGCCCATCCCGTTTCTTCTGGGCAGCTTGGTTGCGACGGCCTCGGTGTCTTTGATCATCGCCGCGCGAACGGGAAAGGCATCAACATTCCCGCGGATCTTGCGCGAGGTGTTCATCGCCATGATTGGGACCATGATCGGCACAACCTTTTCGTCCCAAGTCTTGGGCATCGTTCCCACCATGGGCATCACGCTTACCGCGATGGCTGTGTTCGTCGTGCTGGCGCAAGCCTCGAACTATGCCGTGTTCCGCCATCTTGGAAAATATGACCGCCCCACCGCGTTCTATTCTGCCATGCCCGGCGGGTTGATCGAAGCGATCGAGCTTGGCAGCAAGGCAGGCGGTGACGTCGAAACGCTAAGCATTCAGCACTTTGTTAGAATCGTGTTGGTCATCTTGATCGTGCCCATGCTGTTCCTTGTCGTCACCGGCGAGACGGTTGGAAGTGCCGCAAACCAAGTGCTTTCGAAAAGCCCGGCGGGTTGGCAAGATTGGCTTGCCATCTTCATACTCGCCCCCTTGGGGATACTGCTTGGCAAAAAGCTGCACCTGCCCGCCGCGCCCCTAATCGGCCCCTTGATCCTGACCGCCGGATTGCAGGCCACGCAGCTGATCAACCTGCAAGGACCTTCGGTGCTTATAAACGTGGCTCAGTTGGTTGTTGGCGCAAGCCTTGGGTCACAATTCGCCAAGACAACGCCAAGGCGGTTGCTTGCCGCGTTCGGTCTTGGGGTTGTGACGTTGATCATGGCGCTCGCTCTTGCATCAGGCCTTGCGTTGCTGATCATACCATTCGTCCCGATGTCGTTCCAAACGCTTCTGATCAGTTTCGCACCCGGCGGCGTCACTGAAATGAGCCTGATTGCGCTTAGCCTTGGCGTCAGCCCCGTCATTGTGTCGACGCATCATCTGTTTCGTATCCTGATGACTGTCACCCTTGCCGGTTTGATGTCCAAACGGCTTGGCAACAGCCCCTCCAAAACCTAACGTCCAACCATGCGTCTTGAACCTGATAAGAAAAGCTGCTGCACGCCGGCGCGCCCGACCGGGGACGCGCCGGCCAATCCCGCACTGGTGATCGAAGGCGGGCTGCGCATCGCCTCCGATGCCGTGCACATTCCCGGGGGGCGGTCCTTTACAGGCACGCAGCATCCCGAAATCCCCGACGATGGCGAGGATCCAATCCGCAACACGCGGGTGAAACCCTTCCGCATCGGGGCAACGACCGTGACGAACGCGCAGTTCGCCCAGTTCATTGAAGACACCGCCTATGTCACCGAAGCCGAGCGCTTTGGCTGGTTCTTCGTCTTCTGGATGCAAGTCCCTGAACGGGTCGGCCCGACGCTAGGTGTTCAGGATGTCGAATGGTGGCGTCGCGTTGACGGCGCAAACTGGCGTGACATCAACGGACCCGACACAATGGATCAGGTCTGGGACCCAGATCACCCCGTGGTACATATTTCTTGGAACGATGCGCAGGCCTATGCGAAATGGGCAGGCGGGCGTCTGCCCACCGAAGCGGAATGGGAACACGCGGCCCGTGGCGGCTTAGGCGATGTGCGCTTTCCTTGGGGGGATCGTGAACCGAACGATCGTGATCACCAGCCCTGCAACATCTGGCAGGGCAACTTCCCAAAAGTGAACACCGCAAAGGACGGGTTCGTTACAACTGCGCCCGCCAAGCATTATGAACCCAACGGATACGGGCTTTATAATGTCGTGGGCAATGTCTGGGAGTGGACGGCGGATGCCTATCGCATCAAGTCTCTGAAAAAGCAGGTGAAGCAGCGGCTTGCGACGATGAAGGGCTATAAGCTTTCCAAAGGCGGATCGTTTCTGTGCCACGCATCCTATTGCTATCGCTACAGGATCGCCGCGCGGTCTGGGACGTCTCCGGACAGCACCACGACCCATCAAGGGTTCCGCGTGGTCTGGCCGGATTGACCGGACAGTAACAATGATACCTTAGCCAAACACCCGATGTGCTGTTCGGGTCAGAGATCAATTGGGCCCACCACTGCGCCCCCTACCCTATCCCTGCATCCTGCAACTGCTCGCGGTCGGGCAGGTCGCCTAGTGTTTCCAGATCGAAGGCCAGCAGGAAGTGATCGGTGGTGACATAGGTATAAGGTGCACCGCGGCGAGGCGCGCGCGGCCCGGTCCCAATCAGGTTGCGTTCGTGTAGACGGCCAATCAAATCGCGGCTGATCTCTTTGCCGAAGATGTCTTTCAGCCCGTCCCGCGTGATTGGCTGGCGATAGGCAATGGCCGCAAGAACCGCGATGTCAAACTCATTCAGGGTCGAAATCTGGTCGCCCACATCCGCCGCCGCGTGGATCACCGGGGCCAACGCGGGGCGGGTGCGCAGGGTCCAGCCCTCGGCCACTTTCACCACCTCAAAGGCGCGCGCTTCCAGATCGGCAGCCAGATCGTCAATCAACAGCTCGACCGAAACCTCGCCCACCACGCGCGCCAGATCCTCGCGCGGGACGGGGCGGGCGCTGGCGAACAGAACCGCCTCGATCCGGCGCATCCATTCGCGCCAGCGCAGTTCGGGCGGCAGGTCGCTCAGGAGCCGGTCAAAGGGGGGCGTGTCGCGGGGGCTCATGGTGCGATCCCGTACAGGCGGAATGTGTCGCGGCCCGTCAGCTCGCGCACCGCGCCCAGCGTGACCAACCGGTCACAAAGACGCCGTGCAGCGCGGTCAGGCATGGGCAGAGCAGACGGGGCGACCGCGTCTTGGGTCAGGAAAATCTGAACAGCGGCCTTGGATTGCTTGGCCCGCAGTTTCGGCGCGACATGGGCCAAATGCGCGGCGCGGCGGGACAGGTCTTGGACCAGCGGCAAAATCTCATTCACGGCGCGCAAGGTGGCACGGTGACAGGCCAGTTGCAGATCCGAGTCTCGTTTGCGCAGATCGGCACGGGTCAATCCGACCGACAGACAAGGCAGCAGGAAACGCCACCCAAGCGCTTGCGACAAGGCAGCATCGGCCAGGATCAACGCCGTCGGTTCGGCGCGCGGAAGGTCCGTCAGCACCGCCTCGAGCACCTGCGCCGCCCGCGTGATCGGCATCCCCTGCCCCGCATCCAGCCACGTCGCTGCCTGAACCGGGTCCAGTTTCGGCAGCGCCCGCGTCATCGCTTTGACCGAAACCGGCCGCTCCACCGCGCGCTGCCAGTTTTGATACACCGCACCCGCCGGGCCGGGCAGATCGCCGGGACGCAAAAGCAGAAGCTCGTCGCGCAGCTCCCCTTCCCTTTCGGGGCGCCCCGCAATCTGCATTGACGCCTCAGCCGCGCGCAACGCCAACCGGGCGCGCAACAAGGCTTGAGGTGTGTTGGAATGATGCACAGCCCGATCTAAATGTGCCAATGCCGCACCTGACAAAAAACCCGCATCCTCTAGGTTTTCTGCCCGCGCCAAGGCAACCCAACGCGGCAGTTGGACAAACCCACCGGCATCTTGGTCAAATATAATTCGGCCGTCTTTCATGCGGCGACCCTATGTCATAGCGGCGGTTTGTTCTAGGAAATACCACCCTAACCGCCCCTGTTTATTGCCATGAAGGCACAGGACAAAACCGCGCCGGTCATTGCCCGACCTTCTTCAAATGCTTCTCGCGTTGCGACCACTTTTACCAGCACTAAATCCGGTATGGGTATGATCAGCCCCACCTAAGTGGTCCGGTTTGAATGTTAGTGCATGATTGACCATGCAGCCGACAACCATCGCCTGACGCTGGGTGAAGCTGTGTTGGAAGGAACGGGCGGCGAAATGTCGTTGAATGGATATGGTGAAGTCCATCTGCGCAAAGCTGGTCAGACCCAAACCAAGTGTATCCTTTCGCAAAAGGAATGGCCCGGTTTTGCGGGTGATTGCGTGATGCGCCTAAACCAACACGTGGTTTCGCACATTCTTGACGGAAGCGCGTTGGAAAACGAAGCCAATGACTATGCAATTGTGACGCGGGTCGAGGAAGCCGCATATCAGTCACAAGAAACGGGCCAGCGCATCGACATCTGAGCCTTCCACTAGAATCGTGAGTGCAGCTTTTCCCGCGCGTGTCTTCGGTTTGTACCTGCGCAATCCCCAAAGCCTGCACCCGTCGTGCCGGTGCGGACAGGATGCAACGGAAATTCATTTTCCGTCACCGTTGTACGCCCGGCATCAATGTCAGCCCAACATACCTTTCACCACCTGACAGGCGGCTTCAATCTCTGCGCCCTTGAGCACGGCACAGCCAACCCACCGCCCGTGATTCACAAGGCCGCTACACCCTATCGGGACCGATGGCCCAAACCGCCAAATCTGGTACGGCTCTCAGCCCTCTAGCACCAAACGCGGCGAAAGCGCCTTTGGATCTAGCTTCAGATGCAAGATCGCGGGCACTCCTGCCGCTCGGGCTTCGGCCAAGGCTGGGCGGAACTCCTCATCGCAAGTTACTGTCGCCCCGTAACCACCATAGGCCCGTGCCAGAGACGCGAAGTCAGGGTTCTGCATCGAAGTCCCCGATGGCCGCATTGGATAGTTGTTTTGTTGGTGCATTCGGATCGTGCCATACATGCCATTGTCGCACAGGATAACGATGACGTTGGCACCGTATTCGCAGGCAGTTCCGAACTCCTGACTGACCATCTGAAAACAACCATCCCCGGCCAGACAGATTGCATCATGCTCTGGCTGTTGTAGCTTGGCGGCAATCGCCGCTGGCAAGCCATATCCCATTGACCCACTTGTCGGGGCCAGCTGCGTGCGCCAGCCGCGATACTTGTAATACCGGTGCAGCCAAGCCGAGTAATTGCCCGCCCCATTGGTCAGCACCGCGCGATCATCCAGCACCTCGTTCAGATGCATGATCACATTCTCCATCTTCAACGGCCCCGGCGTTTCCTGTGGGGTTTGCCAAGCCGCGTAATCCGCCTGTGCCGCGGCAAGCCAGTCTCCTCCGTCGCGTTCCACGGCGGCTTCGGCAAGCTGCTCGGCAAAGGGTCCGGGTCGCGCCACCACGCCAATCTCTGGGCGATAGACTCGTCCGATCTCGTCCGGGTCTGCATGCACGAAAATCAACGATTGCTTCGGCACGGGCGGGGTCAAAAGGGTGTAGCCAGACGTCGTCATTTCCCCCAGCCGGGCCCCCAGTGACAAGATCACATCCGCGTCACGCACGCGCTGCGCCAGTGCAGCGTTGATGCCGATGCCCACGTCACCAATGTAATTAGGGTGCCGGTTGTCCAGATAGTCCTGACAGCGGAATGACGCCCCAACGGGCATCCCCATCTTGGCGGCAAACTTGCCTACCGCCTGTGCCGCCGCGCCGGACCACCCTCCGCCGCCAAGAACGACCAGAGGCCTTTCGGCTTTGGCAAGCCGATCCACCACCGCGCTTACATCATCCTCTGCGGCTTTGCCGGACGTGACCACTGCGGGCGCCACTGCTTCGCCTGTGGCTGGGCCGGAAAGCATATCCTCGGGCAAGGCAAGTACCACAGGCCCGGGGCGGCCATTCTGCGCCACGTGAAAGGCATGGCTGACATATTCCGGGATGCGGTCGGCGCGATCAATTTCAGCCACCCACTTGGCCAAAGGCGCGAACATCTTGCGATAGTCCACCTCTTGGAACGCCTCGCGGTCCCGCTGATCACTTGCCACCTGCCCGATAAAAAGCACCATCGGCGTGCTGTCCTGATGCGCCACATGCACACCAGCGCTTGCATTGGTTGCACCCGGACCGCGGGTGACAAAGGCCACACCCGGCTTCCCGGTCAGCTTGCCGGTTGCCTCAGCCATGAGTGCCGCACCGCCTTCCTGCCGCGCCACAACCACATCGATGTCGCTGTCATAAAGCCCATCCAGCGCAGCCAAATAGCTTTCGCCGGGAATGCAGAACACCCGCTCAACCCCTTGGTTTGCAAGACACTCTGTCAGAAGCCTGCCGCCGTGCATCGTGCTGTCATCTTTCATTTCAGTTCTCCTTCTGCACCCCTTGGGCCATCGTCTCACACCCAAAGGTTGGCGCGTGGTGTGTTACAGCTTTGGTCTCAGGCTAAGTCGCCCCGCGCCGCCAACCTCGCCGAGGCGGCTTGGAACCGCTTTTGTGTCGCCGCCCTTGCAGCATCGGGATCTCTTGCTTCGATCGCTAACAGAACTTCTCGGTGTTCATCGATGATCTTCGGGCCAAACTCACAAGCCGCCGCATTTTTAAGAAAGGCCGATTGCAGATGCGTCTGAATGTTCATCTCGATCATTTGCACAACATCCGTGAAATAGCTGTTGCCGCTTGCCACGCAGATCCGCCGATAAAGAGCCAGCTCGGCTTCGACGCGCGTTTCCAAAGCCATGTCCGGACCTGCGCGGTCGGCCGCAACCATCGTATCGAACAACGACCGGATTTCTGCCAGATCCACATCAGTATGCACCTCAGCAGCCAGCGCTGCTGCCCCTGCTTGCACCTCGGTCCGCAGCTGCAAAAGCTGGACGATCTGGCGGCGCTTCTCGAAACAGGCTGGGCTGATCCGAAACGACGTGCGACGCGTGGGATCCGCTACAAAAGCCCCTACCCCGCGTCGACTTTCGATGATTCCATCAAACCGCAGCAACGATATCGCCTCGCGTATCACAGTCCGCGCCACGCCGAATTCCTGCGCTAACGTTGCCTCGGTTGGAAGCCGGTCGCCGGGCTTTAACTTGCCGTCTTCGATCTCTGCAATAAGCACCCCGGCCACTTCGTCTGGCAAACGCTTTGGCCGCGCCACTGGCGCAAACCGTGTCGTCGCACCACTGCCGTCAATGATGTCAGCGCCTGCCAATTCTTCCATTTGCCAATCCTTTGCAGTTACTTGTTTCTAACCCCTGTCGACTTGTCTGACAACCTGACTTATGGCATAGATTGATATATTAGTGTAATTTTCTGAGGAAGATCCAATGATCTATGATCACCGCACCTATACTTGCCGCCCCGGCACGATCAAAAAGCACATGAAACTCTATGAAGACGCGGGCTGGGCCGTGCAGTCGAAACACCTTGGCTATCCGGTCGTCTATGGAGCAGTCGAAACCGGCGATGTTAATTCTTACGTCCATATCTGGGCCTATGCCTCGGCTGCGGACCGAGCCGAGAAACGCGCCGCAATGGCAGCCGATCCGGAGTGGCAGGCTTATTTGAAAAAGTCCGCCGAGGCCGGATACCTTGTGTCACAGGTCAACACGATTCTGACCCCGGCCCCATTCTTCGATCCCACGGCCTAATCAAAGATCAAACCGCCGCCCGAGATTTCTAAGCTGGAATCTCGGGCGTTTTTTGTTTGCGGAACAACAGCATATAGACAAACAGACCAGTCAGCGCGAGAAAGAACAGGCTGTCCAGACTGGTCAGAAAAACCATCGGGTTGCCATCTGACAGAGACAGGCTTCGTCTCAGGTACTGCTCCAGATCCGGCCCGAGGATAAAGCCCAACAGCAGCGAAACCGACGAATAGTTTAGCTTGCGCATGATAAAGGCAAGAATGCCGAACAGCAGCGCCAGCCACATCTGGAAGATAGAATAGGTTGCAACATAGCTGCCCACCAGCGCCACCACTGCAATCGCAGTGTAAAGCAATCCCTTGGGGATAGAGACGATCCGAATAAACAGCGGCCCCAAAAGGTACAATGTCAGCGGAATCAAGATCAGCGCTGACACCAAAAGCCCGGCAAACATCGGCGCAAGCAAATCGGCTTGAGTTTCCAACAGACGCGGCCCCGGTTGAAGCCCATTGATCACCAATACGCCCAGCACGACAGCCGTGGTTGGATCGCCTGGAATACCGAACATCAGCATCGGAACAAAGGCACCGCCACACATAGCGTTGTTACCGGACTCCGCCGCCGCAATACCCTGCTTGCTTCCTGTGCCGTATTCTTCAGGATTTTTGCTGCTGCTGCGCGCAGTAGCATAGCTGACAAAGGCCGCCATAGAACCGCCTGCCCCAGGCAAGATGCCAATGGCATAGCCAATGAAGGCGCTGCGCAGATAGGTAAAGAACCCTATTTTGCGGATTTCGGACAGCGGTGGAATGAAATCGCGGCGCTTGATCTTGATCTTACGGGCCTGTTCACCGAGCGCTCTGGCCGCATCGTCTTTCCAGTTCTGCGCCTGAAACAACACTTCACTGATGGCGAAAGCACCGATAATGATGGGCATCAGGTCGATCCCCTCAACCAGCCGCTCTGTGCCAAAGTTAAAGCGCGGCACGGGTTGAAGTACATCAATACCCACTGTGGCGATCATGACACCCAACAGCGTGGCGACAGCCCCTTTTGCGATATTGCCGCCATCGACCAGGATGATCACGACCAACGCAAAAAGCACCAGCGAAAACTTACCAGGTGTCTGGATCAACAGCGCCAAAGACCCCGCCATAGGCATGAATAGCATCAGCAGGATTGCCCCCACTGTGCCGCCCACCATCGAACCAAGCGCCGCATGGCCAAGCGCGTTTGCACCTTTTCCGCGACGCATCAGCGCGTTGCCCTCGATCGCGGTCATCATGCTTGAAGGAGCGCCCGGAATGTTGATTGTCGTTGCGGTTATCGACCCCGAGTACATCCCTGACATGAAAATCGCAGAACTCATCACAAGCGCTGGCACCACATCAATTGAATAGGTGATTGGCAACAGCAGCGCCATGGCCAGTACCGACGTCAATCCCGGCATGGCACCGAAGAACGTTCCGATCAAGAAACCGGCAATCAGAAACATCAGGATCGTAGGATCAGCCAGTTGGGCAAACCCGCCCATGAACGTAGTAAGAGTATCCATCAGATGATGCCTCCGGTCAGGGATGGCAGTCGCACACCAAAGACGCCCGCGAACAACCCATAGAAAACAGCCGTCAGCATCACCGCGTAAAACGCAAACAACACCGGTCGTTTGGTTTCAAATTCAAAGATCACGAAAAGCGAAACCACAAACAGCAGCGTCGCTATGACATAGCCCAAAATCTGGAAAAGCCCGACAAAGGCAGCCGTCGTCAGCAGCAAAAGGAACGGACGCAAGAACCCGGCCATACCCTCGTTCTCCATCGGATTTTTGAGCTCTTGCACCAGCACAACGAACAACGCCAAGTACATCAGGCCCGACACCAGCATTGGAATATGCTGGGGGCCCATCTCGCCCGCCGGTGTAAAATTGGCCCGGATGCTGAAACAGGCTGCAAAATAGATCGTATTCAACACGAGAAGAAACAGGGGAAACACAACCCCGATCCTCAGTAACGCGCTCTTACCACTCATGTTTTCCCTCCGGTGACGAATAGGGCACCGGATCGCTTGTGCAACCCGGTGCCCCTGTTTTTAACCTAGCAGCTTACTTCGAAAGCACGCCAGCTTCGACCAAGGCGTCCATTGTGGTGAACAGCTGCCCAGATGCCTCGTCGGCCCACTCGGTTACCGTGTCCACACCCAACCAATCGGGGGTTACGCCGACCTGTGCGACCCAGTTCTGGAACTCGTCGCTGTCATATGCAGCTTTATAGGCGGCCTCGATAGCGGCAACTTCTGCATCTGGCGTATCAGCAGGGGCTGCAATCACGATGAACGAGCCGTTTTCAAGTTCAACGCCTTCGTCCTTCGCCAACGGTACATCGTATGTCGGGTTCGGAGCCCCGCCAAATTCCACAAGACCACGCACTGTGCCGTCATCCAGAAGATTGGCGAAATCACCCAGGCTTGTAATGACCAGCTCCACTTCGCCGGACAGAATTGCCTCTTTTTGCGGGGCCGCGCCACCGGGATAGGAAATCACTTTGAATTCCGTGCCGGTCAGGTCTTGCAGTTGCAGCAGCGTCAGGTGGATACGACCACCCAAGTTCTGGATGCCGATGCGCACGCTTCCCGGTTCCGCTTTGGCAGCATCAAATACATCCTGCAAAGATTTATAGTCACTGTTGCTGGCCGCGATCAAAGCGTCAGCTTCGCTGGTGATCCGCGCGATCAGCTTCAGCTTTTCCATTTTGTAAGTCGGAAGCAAATTTTGCCAAGGCACTGTGACGATGCTGTCATATGTCAGCGCACCGACGGTATAGCCGTCAGCGCGGGCGCTCATCAGCTGTCCAATTCCGGTAGCGCTGATTCCGCCTTCGATGTTTTCCACATACATCGACGCATCGCCGGGCATCTTATCTTCTGCGATGGTTGTGATCTTACGAACGATACCGTCTGTACCACCGCCGGCGCCCCAAGGCACGATGACGCGAATGTCGCGCTCTGGGTATTCGGCAAGCGCCGACATTGGGAAAAGAGCAGTGACAGCCACTGCTGCCCCAAGAAAGGTTCGTTTAAGCATATTGTCCTCCATTTGTGCGAAGGCCTTGCATTTCCAATCCGCCCACTCCCCCTTCTGGGTCTGCCGGATCCCCCTCATCCGCGGCAACATGCCAACGGACCGGTGAAAATACCATGAAGCCACCTCCGCGCTCCAACTGATACATTACTATATGAATACTTTTTGAACTGGCAAGCCCCTTACTCATTCTCTAGAGAAATTACGGGATTACCTTTTTAAGATCAGTGCCTTGTGTCGACCAAAAACGTACATCTGCCAGACCACCACACAAGTAAAGCCCAGCAACAATCACCCGTTTCCGTCGATTCTTGAGACCATTGGACGAAGTTGATTGCCGCAAGGCGTGACACATTTCTGGGCCTATATTCGGCGCCGCAAAGAACAGGCCGGCCCGGCCCGTTCGTGCATTCAGTCGAAGTAATCTGTGTGCGAGGCGCGAAATTCATCTACCCAATCAGGGGCTTTGCGTAGATGGGCACGCATGGCCTCCATGGCTGCCTTCTCGTCTCCGCTGGCCACCCCAGCCAAAATCTCTTCATGCCCGCTGAGAATGGAATCGATCTTCTCTGGCGAATGCACCTGCAACCGTCGAACCCTGTCCAAATGACCCGAACGCGAACGGATCAAACCATGCAGGCTGTCTTGGCCCAAAGCCTCAAATAAGGTCCGGTGAAAATACTCGTCCAGCTCTTGGAAAAGCCGAAGCTGGTCAGACTCGCTTGTAACAGCGCGTTGCATCTCGATGACAGAGCGCGCACGCGCAACTGTTTGTTCGCGCTGCGGCTCGTCTAGCCGCGCCAGTTGTCGAACAACTTCCGTTTCAAGCGCCACACGCAAGAATTGCGCCTCGTGGATCTTTGGTTTGTCAATACGCGTCACCAGCGTCCGAGACTGCGGAAAGATCTGAACCAATCCGTTTTGCTCTAGTCGCTGAAGCGCATCGCGCAAAGGTGTCTGGCTTACCTCATACTTTTTGGCCAGCTCAGCACGCAACAAATTCGTCCCCGGCGGCAATTCCAACGACAATATGCGCTGCCGCAGATCGTCATAAATCCGGTCCGAGGCCGTGACACGTCGCGACGGCTGGCTGTGATGCAGCAGGTCTAGTGCGGCTTGTATGGGCAGGCTCATCTGATTGCTCCTGTTTTTCCAGCGCCTTGGGCACCGGTTGTCTTTAGTTTCTCTTTTCCCATCACCACGGCCTGCCCGACAGGCTTTCCGGAGTTTGCCGGGAAATACCAAGGCTGGCGAACGGGCTTCCGATCGCGCTTTGGCACATCATCTGGAAAACCATAGCGGGTAAATATCGAAAATTGACCCCTTTAAAAACTAAAATATTAGTGTATATCATCAATTCACAAACGAAGTCGCTTCGGCCTGCCCTTGGCAGGTTTCAGGCTGCGTGCGTGTGGACTGTCGGATGTGGGACCCCACCTTGGCAGGCCAGAATGTCGATGTTGATTTTAAGGAAGAGGAACCTTTTATGGACGGCACATCCTGCAGTTTCACCCCTCATGGCAAGCACCTAATCGCGGGCGAATGGGTCGCCAACGAAGACACCTTTGCCTCAGAACCGGCCTTTGGGCCTTCTTTCGATTTCGCAGTCGGATCGGTCGATTTAGTTGACCGCGCCTGTCAGGCCGCAGAAGACGCATTTTGGACCTTTGGTTATACGTCGCGCGAAGAGCGTGCGAAGTTCCTCAACACAATTGCCGATGAAATCGAGGCCCGCGCAGATGCCATCACACAGATAGGTACCAGCGAATCCGGCCTTCCTGAAGCGCGCTTGATCGGCGAACGCGGCCGCACCACCGGCCAATTGCGCCTTTTTGCTACGCATATCATTAAGGGGGACTATCTCGACACCCGTCATGATGAAGCACTGCCCGACCGGCAACCTGCGCCACGTCCTGACATGCGTATGATGATGCGCCCCATTGGACCCATTGCAGTCTTTGGCGCGTCGAATTTCCCGCTGGCATTCTCGACCGCCGGTGGCGACACTGCTGCTGCCCTTGCGGCGGGCTGCCCCGTCGTCGTCAAAGGGCACTCTGCCCATCCCGGCACCGGTGAAATCATTGCAGACGCCATTGATGCGGCAATTAAACAATGTGGCCTGCCCGCAGGCACGTTCTCCCTGATCCAAGGCGGAAACCGTCAAGTCGGCCAAGCCATTGTGCAACACCCACTGATCAAAGCAGTAGGCTTCACCGGCTCGCTCGGCGGCGGTCGTGCGCTCTTTGATCTCTGCGCTCAGCGCCCCGAACCTATTCCATTCTTCGGAGAGCTGGGCTCGGTGAACCCGATGTTTATGCTGCCAGAAGCCCTAGCTGATCGCGCCGATACGCTTGGGGCTGATTGGGCCGGTTCGCTTACCATGGGTGCGGGTCAGTTCTGTACCAACCCCGGCATTGCCATTGTACCACAAGGCGCCGAAGGTGACGCCTTTATCGCGTCCGCCCGCACCAGTCTGGCGAAAACCGATGCGCAGGTCATGCTGACCGATGGCATCGCAAAGGCTTACCGAGACGGCAAAGACCGCCTTGAGGGCCGTGACAACGTGAAGCCGTTGCTAACGTCGGAAAGCGCGGATCGAAACGCGTTGCCAAACCTTTTTGAAACCGATGCAAGCTCTTACCTTCAGGATCACGCCTTGGGCGAAGAGGTCTTCGGCCCATTGGGCCTTGTGGTCCGCGTCACTGATGCCGAAGAGATGATGACACTGGCCCGCGGCTTCGAAGGGCAGCTTACCGCGACCATTCACATGGACAACGCGGATGCCCCCCTTGCACGTCAACTTTTGCAGGTGCTGGAACGCAAAGCTGGTCGCCTACTGGTCAACAACTTCCCCACCGGCGTCGAAGTTTGCGACAGCATGGTGCACGGTGGTCCCTACCCGGCCTCGACCAACTTCGGCGCAACATCGGTGGGCACCCTATCCATCCGCCGCTTCCTGCGCCCGGTTTGCTATCAGAACATCCCCGCAAACATCCTGCCTGCCGATCTCGCCTGATCCGGCACAGCCAAAAACAACGAATAGACTGGAGAAAAAAATGATTGCACCCAATGACCTGCGCGAGATCATTCGCAAAGGCCTTCTGTCCTTCCCCGTCACGCCGTTTGACGCCGAAGACAAGTTTGCCAAGTCGCCCTTTCAAGACCACCTCGAATGGCTGTCGCAATACCCGGTGGCCGGGTTGATCGTCGCTGGCGGGACTGGCGAAATGTTCTCGCTTGCGCCTTCCGAAATCGTCGAGGTTGTTCGCGCGACCAAAGAAATCTCGGGCGACGCGCCTGTCATTGCAGGCTGTGGGTATGGCACGCGTATGGCTTGCGACCTTGCTCGCGAGATCGAAGCAGCAGGCGGAGACGGCATCTTGTTGCTGCCCCACTATCTGACCGAATGCCCGCAAGAAGGCGTCGCAAATCGAATCCGCGCCGTGTGCAACGCAACCAACATGGGCGTGATCGTCTATAACCGTGGTCAAGCGCAGATTTCTGCCGAAACGCTGGAACAGCTCGCTGATGAATGCCCAAACCTGATCGGCTTTAAGGACGGTACAGGTGATATCGACACCGTGCGCCGCGTCACGGCCCAACTGGGCGAGCGCTTGTCCTATATTGGCGGCATGCCAACGCACGAGCTTTTTGCCCAAGCCTATAAGGGTGCTGGGATGCCAACCTACTCTTCCGCCGTTTTCAATTTCGTGCCCGAAACCGCACTTAAGTTCCACAAGGCTTTTCTAGCTGGCGATGATGCTGTTTGTGAACAGATGCTAAAGGACTTCTATTACCGTTTCGCCGCGATCCGCGACAGGCAGTCCGGATACGCGGTATCCGCCGTAAAGGCTGGCGTTGCGCTTCGTGGGTTTAAGACCGGATCCGTGCGCGCACCGCTGACCGACCTGACCCCGGAAGAAGTCGACATGATGCGCGACTTGATAGCTGGATACAACTAAAGCGTTTCGCGTCACATCAAAGTGGCAAAGCGTATCGGTTTTCCCTGCCACAGGTAAAAACCGATACGCTTTTGGTCACGCGCCAAGACACAAACAAGGGCGTTCGCGCCCTTGCCCCAATGCGATTGGATGGAACGGCTTTATGATCCCAAGGTAGGTTCAATTAGGGGGCGTTCCAGGCGTTCTGGCCGTTCGCAGAAACCCCTTTGAACTGCCTCGACGCGGCGGCATGAAGCCCTGCGGCATCATGTAACGAAGGGCCACTGCGAAACACCTTTGCAGACCTTCGCCGATATATACACCTCAAACTATATACCAGGTACCGTATATTTGATATTTGAAATATCATCTTACATAAATTAGATACCCACTATCTAATCTAGGACATACTTCATGATCACTGGCCCCCAGATGCGCGCGGCGCGTGCTCTTCTCGGCATCGACCAGAAAACCTTGGCCGAACTGGCGGGACTTTCCGTTCCGACGATTCAACGCATGGAGGCCAGCCACGGTAACGTACGCGGTGTTGTCGACAGCTTGACCAAAGTCGTCGAGGCACTCGAACTTGCCGGCGTTGAACTGATTGGCGAAGGCATCGCCAGCACGGCTGGCGGTCGCGGCGTAAGACTAAAGGTGCCTTTGCCGAAACTCTGATCCCTCAACCCGCGAAGGCGACCGCCGAAGATCCCTTCCAAACGGTGCGGCCATAGATGAAAGACCAGACGAACAGACAAAGCGACGCTCCAAGCTTCGCCGAGCTTTTTACCCCGAAACTCGTCACCGTCCTGCGGGAAGGATATGGGCTGACGCAGCTGCGCGCGGACGCCATCGCTGGGTTAACCGTCGCCATCGTGGCATTGCCACTCTCGATGGCGATTGCCATTGCGTCTGGCGCGACACCGGCACAGGGGCTTTACACGGCCATCGTCGGGGGCTTCCTTGTTTCACTCCTTGGTGGATCGAGATTCCAGATCGGCGGCCCGGCTGGGGCCTTCATCGTGCTTGTAGCTGCCACAGTTGCCCAACACGGGATGGAGGGGCTGATCCTTGCCACATTCCTTTCGGGGCTGATGCTTGCGATCGTGGGTCTCCTGCGCCTCGGCACCTTCATCAAGTTCATTCCCTTTCCAGTCACGGTTGGGTTTACGGCCGGAATTGCGGTCATTATCTTTGCCAGCCAGATCAAAGAGCTGTTCGGCTTGACGCTTGAGCATCAACCAAGCGAGCTGTTGGATAAACTCCCGGCACTTTGGGAGGCTCGGGAAAGCCTGTCGACGGCGGCGCTCGCCGTGTCTGTGGCCACGGTGTTCGTCATCCTTGGATTGCGGCGTTGGCGTCCGCACTGGCCCGGTATGCTGATCGCCGTCAGCCTTGCCGCGACCACAACCGGGCTACTGGCGCTCCCAGTACAGACAATCGGTACGAAGTTCGGCGGCATCCCCTCGTCGCTTCCGACACCACAGCTTCCATCTTATTCTATCGAGGCCATCGTCGCGGTCCTCCCGGCTGCGATATCCTTCACCCTGCTGGGCGCTATCGAGTCGCTTCTGTCGGCCGTCGTGGCTGATGGCATGACCGGGCGCCGCCACCGTTCCAACTGCGAACTGGTGGCGCAGGGCGCTGCCAATATTGGATCGTCCCTTTTCGGCGGTTTCTGCGTAACCGGAACCATCGCACGGACAGCGACCAACGTCAGGGCCGGTGCGCATGGCCCGCTGGCGGGTATGCTGCACGCGTTATTCCTCTCGCTGTTCATACTGGTCGCAGCACCTCTGGCCTCGTATATTCCACTTCCCGCGCTTGCCGGGGTCTTGGCTGTTGTGGCCTGGAACATGATCGAGAAACCGGCCATCGCAATCCTCGTCCGCTCAGGATGGGGAGAGGCAACCGTATTGGGTGCCACATTCTTCCTCACCATATTCCGCGATCTGACCGAAGCCATCATCGTTGGGTTCGCACTCGGCTCCGTTCTGTTCATTCACCGAATGAGTCGGACAACGCAGGTTGCGACATCCAGCGCCTTCGTCAGCGGTGACGAAGCCGACACGGCCCATCCGCGTGTCGAATACCACGAAGAGCAAGCCGCGAACCCCGATGTCGTCATCTACCGGATTACCGGCGCGCTGTTCTTTGGTGCGACAGCCTCGATCGGATCGGTCCTTGACCGCATACAGGACACACACAAGGCGCTGATCGTGGACTTCTCGGCCGTACCGTTCCTCGACTCGACCGGCGCTGACATGATCAAGGGTCTCGCACACAAGGCGCAAAAGCGGGGGACCGCGCTTTGGCTCACGGGCGCAACCCGCGACATCCAGCGTGTGTTGGTGACCCATGGCCTAAAGCGTCCACTGGTCCAATATGCCGCTACGGTGGATGAATCTTTGATACGGGTGCGTCATGGCGACAACCGATATCAGGAGGCCAGCTGATGCCCCACACTATCAGGGAAAATGGTCGAGAGCCGCGTCGCCGCAACGGCCCAGCCGAGGCGCGAAGACGTTTCGTATTCGACGCCCTGAAACGTCCACGCACACAAGCGGAACTGCGAGACGCATTGGGCATGAGCAACAGTGGGATACTAAACCTGCTGCGCCGAATGGAGCGCGACGGATTGGTGCGACCTGCCGAACGGGTCTGCTGCACCCGCATATGGGAGCGAGCGAAGAAGTCGGCAAAGGGATCATGATCTTAGGGGCAAATGGAAGGCTAGTTTCAGCTGAACCCAAGATACCGAGCAGCAATTGTACAGCACCGAGGACATGGTATTTTGCCACATAGAAGAAATATCATGGCATCGAAACCGACCCCGTAACTCCTCATCGCGCTTGCTTAGGTCGGCAATCCGCTCGACCTCGACTTCAGGCAGCGAACGATACAACGTTTTCACCATAACCCACCGCTCCGCCACGCGCAGCGCCAACCTGTCTCGCAACAAGCTCTGGGCAACTCTTTTCGCCCTACCACAAGATGCAGATGGCTAAGCGCCACGCCTGACAAAAAGGCCACATCCTCAAGGGTTTCAGCACGCTCCGCCGTGACCAGACCTGGCAGTTGGGTTAGGGTCTCCAAGCTGAACTCGAAGGAAATCCGGCTATCTATCAAGATACGTCCCGATTTCCATGCGGCGCTTATTCCACAATAATCCCGACAAAACCGCCTCACCCTTCAAAATCATATTATGTCCAATAAGTTTGCATTATCAGACATAACTGCGATAAGCTGCCAAACATGGCCAAATCAGATGAAAATCCAGCACCTCAGCCCGCGTTAGACGACCCAATTGCCCTGCCCGATCATATGGCGGGATCGGGAACGCTGGATCGTCTTGTGGATCGTGCACGGGATTATGCACAGGCCGCGACGGCCGAGAACACGACGAAGGCCTATGCCGCCGACTGGGCGCATTTCACGCGCTGGTGCCGGATGAATGGGGCTTCCCCCCTGCCCCCATCCGAACAGATGATTGGGCTTTACCTGACCGACCTTGCGACCCCTTCAGATGACGCCCCTGCCCTGTCGGTTGCGACCATCGAACGACGACTATCTGGGCTGGCGTGGAACCTTGCGCAGCGCGGGCTAAGCTTGGACCGACGGGACCGGCACATTGCCAGCGTGTTGGCCGGGATCCGGCGCAAACACGCGCGGCCTCCGAGCCAGAAAGAAGCGATCTTGCCCGAGGACATTCTGGCGATGATCGCCACACTGGATTTTGATCTGCGCGGGCTTCGCGATCGGGCGATGCTGCTGATCGGTTACGCCGGGGGCTTGCGGCGCTCGGAAATCGTGAGCCTTGATTGCGGCCGGGACGACACGCCTGACAGCGGCGGTTGGATCGATATTCAGGAAGGCGGCGCGGTCTTGACCTTGAACGCCAAAACCGGTTGGCGCGAAGTTGAAATTGGTCGGGGATCATCCGAACAAACCTGCCCTGTTCACGCGCTGGAACAATGGCTGCACTTCGCCAAGATCGACTATGGCCCCGTGTTTGTGCGCACCTCGCGCGATGGGAAACGGGCGCTGGAAGCACGGTTGAACGACCGCCATGTGGCGCGGTTAATCAAGCGCACAGTGCTTAATGCCGGGATCCGCGCCGACCTGCCCGAGAAAGAACGCATGGTGCTGTTTTCCGGGCATTCCTTGCGGGCTGGATTGGCTTCGTCCGCCGAGGTGGATGAACGCTTCGTGCAGAAACATCTGGGCCATGCCTCGGCGGAAATGACCCGTCGATACCAGCGCCGCCGCGACCGGTTCAGGGTAAACCTGACCAAGGCCGCGGGACTTTAGGCACGATAGGTTTCGCTGCGAAACCCCTCAGGGTTTTTCCAGCCACCGCTCCATTTCACGGATCAAAGCGTCAACCATTTCGGCATCTGCCTTGCGCCCCTCAAGGCGGATCAGATAGCCCTGCCCGTCATGTTCGCGACGCAGAACAAACCCGGTCGAGGTCCGCACCGCAGGGCCGCTTTCACGCTTGCGTGGCGCGGTTTTCGGACGCCCCCCGCGCGAGGTATCACGCGGCTCGCCCTCGTAGCCTTCGATGACGCTTTCCAACAGATCCCATTCAGTTCGGGGATCAACCCCCTGCCCGTCCGCCAGCATGTTGCGAATATCGCTTTCTGCGCCAGCCCGCAGCGCGCTGGCCAGTCGAAGGCCTTGGCGCTCGGTCAGTTTTTCCGGGAAGCTGAGCATGTCGCCAAGAGCCTCGAACACCATCGCGAAGGACCGGACCTTGGATCGCTTGGCCTTGGACGCTGTCGCGAAAAGCTGATTCACGGCGGCCTCAACCGTGTCAAAAATTCCGTTTTGGGCCGAGATCACAGCAATCCGTCCACGTTCAAAATGGCTGAGATCGGCGCGAACTTCGTTTTCCTCGACCATCGCGACGAAGGCGTGCGGCAAGGTCTCGGGCAGTTTGATCAGCGCTTTGACCGTGGCAAAGGCCGCATCACCCGTGGCGGCATACAAGCCGCGCATCGCCAGCACCCGACGATAGCCGGAAATGATGCCGTATCGCATGTCGCCTTTTGGCTCGATCAGCTCGTAAAGCTCGACCGGAAGGCGCAATCCATTGGCGCGGATCGAGGCGCGCAGCTCGTCCATTTCGGCCTCGTCGACGGTGATACGGTCGCGAACCATGTCTTCGCTGTCGATCTGATCCAGCGGGATCTCGACCATAACCAACCCTTTATACTGCGCATCACGCAGGTGTTCGGCGTCGGCCTTGTCCTTGGCGATTTCGCTGCGGGTCTCGGGCGGCAAAACCTCGGCCTGCTGGGCGGCCTCGGCGGCGACTTGCGCAATGGGAGCCATGGGGGATTTTCGCAGGGTTTCGCTGCGAAACTCTTCTTCGATCCGGTCCAGATCGGCAGCGCTTGGGGCCACCAGTTTACGTCGTTTCGCCATCAGTCCTCTCCTTCCTCAGCCATCTGAAGATCGCGCCACCAGCAACCTAGAATTAGCTCCTTGATCTCAGCCCATGTGCGATCGAACGTCTCGCGTCCGCGGACATAGGTATCGCGGTTGAACTCGCGGTAATCGGCTTCGTAGATGCCGTTCACCTGTTCACCAGCTTGCCCGACCATGGCGGTCAATTCCTGCCGGTAAGTAGTCATGAAGTCCCCGAAATAGGCCTGGATCACGTTGGCCAGATCGGTCTGTTGCGAGGCGTCAAAGCGGGTGATTAGGGCGCGCACGGCGTCCCATTCAAAACGCACTTCCTCAAGCCCGTGTTGCCGCCGCATGGCGTTTTCACCGTCTTCGATCGAGGCGAAGGTGGAATAGAGCATGTCGAAGAAACGGCCCGTCGAGTCGAACTCAAGGAAAGACGCGCCCAGCGGGATCAGCAGGATGTCGGCTGCGGCCAACGCATTGATGGTCAAATAGCCAAGGGCAGGGGGGGTGTCGAGGATGATCAGGTCGTAATCCTGAAGCAGCCCTTCGTCTTCCATAAAGCCTGACAGCGCGTCCCAGAGCGGCCATGATCGCATCTGCATCCGCCAGACGGGGACCTGAAACTCGGCCCAGTACAGGTTCAACTGCGCGCCGATCAGATCAATGTTCGGCCAGTGGGTCTTCTGGATGACCTGTTTCGCAGCGAAACCCAACGCCTCGGTCAGGGTTTCGTCAAGGGGCAGGGGGGGCTGACCAGCGGCTTCGCGCACTTTGTTTTCGGCGGTGACGTGCTGGGCATAGTGCTTGGCCATCAGGGGGAAAGCTGTTTGCCATTCATCCTCGACCCGGCCGCCCATGATCGAAGTCATCGAGCCCTGGCTGTCCAGATCGACCACAAGCACGCGGTAGCCATCAAGGGCTGCTGACATCGCCAGATGCCCTGCGGTCGAGGTCTTGCCAACGCCGCCTTTGAAGTTGGCCACGGCGATAACTTTGGCGTCTACGCCTTCGGGGCGATAGGGGCGGTATTCGCGGGTCGATACCCCTTCCGAGGCGAAGTAGTCCCGCAGCTTCAAAACATCTTCAAGCGTGAACCATTTTGCGCCGCCTTCGCCTTCGCCTTGGGGCAGCCCATCATTCTGTTTCAGAACACGCCGGAAATGAGCGGGGGCGACGGGGATCAGGTATTTACAGATCTCCCAGATCGAAAACCGGCGCAGGCGTTTGTTGCCATCGGGCGCATATCCGCGCTTGGCCAGATCATCGCGGCCTTTTGATGCGAAGGCTGCCGCTTTGGCGAATCGGGCGGTGCTGATAGGGCCGGATAACTTCTTAGCGGCCTCTTCGGGATTGATGTTAAAATAAGGCGGGGGAGGGGTCTTGGGTGCTTGTGCCATCTGCTCGTCACTATATTTGCTGTTTAGGCGTTTATACGCGGAAACATCGCACATCACAGGCAAGATGGGAACGTTCTTTCGGTTTCGCTGCGAAACTTCCTTCATAAAGGCATCACCAAACTTGTATTTAGTTTAAGGTCTTTAAGAACTTTGGGTCCAAGTAAGTAAACATTATCAATATGATACGTACCTTTCGGTACCAATTCACAGGACTAAAGGTGCCTGTATGCGGGATCAATGGGCCCGATTCCCGGGGCAAAGGACTCCTGAAGGCGGGAGAACGGGTGCCGGGATTCAGGAACGGTTGAAATAGTGCAAATATCGCGTGCGATCTGTGTAATTGTCGCCAACCTTGTCCTGCAAACGGGTCCCTTAAACCCGAAAGGTACCCATCTTCGGGAGGGTCTATCCCGTAGATAGGCACCCATAGCAAGATTGAGTTTGGGTGCCAAATATGCCATCCTCGCCAAAACCCAGAACGGGACCGAGCAGATGAATACCCCTTCCAACGCGCGATTGACTGGCGCGCTGAAACGCGAAAGCGTGAAAAAGAACGTGGCGGCGATCCACGTGTCGGGCAAGCTTTCGCTGTTGCAGCGCAAGCTGTCCAATGTGCTGTTGCTGAACGCCTATGACACGCTGACCAGCCAAAGCAGCCACCGGATTGATGCGCAGGCCTTGTGCCTGATGATCGGCTATAACTCGAACGATGTGGAAACGCTGAAGACCGCGCTGCGGGGGTTGGCGGAAACGGTCGCCGAATGGGACATGCTGGACGAGGCAGGGAGGCAGGAATGGGGGGTTTCTGCGCTGTTGTCCTATGCCAAGCTGAAGGGGGGCGTGTGTGAGTATGCGTATTCCCCGGCTTTGGCGGAAAAGCTGCACGACCCCAAGGTTTTCGCGCTGATCAATCTGAACATCCAACGGCAGTTCACGGGCGGGCACGCGCTGGCGCTGTATGAAAACTGCTTTCGTTTTGTGAAGACGGGGTCCACCGGCTGGTGGGATCTGGATATTTTCCGGCGGCTGATGGGGGTTGATGGCTCGGACTATTATCAAAGCTATAAGCATCTGAACGCGAAGGTGATCAAACCGGCGGTATCCGAGATCAACAAGGTCTCGGACATCATTGTTGAGCCCGAAACCCGCAAGATGGGTCGCGCGGTCAGCCATATCCGGTTTCTGATCCGGCGCAATCCGCAGCTGGCAATCCTGAATATTGATGACGGCGAGGGGCTGCGGTCGTCGCAGACCTATGCCCGGCTGATGGAGCTGGGGGTCAGCGACCGGCTGGCGCGGCAGTGGATTGCGGAACATGGTGAAGACTATGTTGCGCAGAAGATCGACTATGTCGCAGGACAGGCGCAGGTGCGCAGCCCCGCCAAATACCTAAGCCGCGCGATCAGCGAGGATTTCGTGCCCGCCGAGGCACCGCAGAAGGGCAGGGCGGCCACGCCCGAAATCAAGGCGCGGTCAGCCAAGCTGCGGCGTGTGCAAGAGCTGGTGCAAAGCCGCAGCCCGACGCAAAGGGACGCGGACAAACGGTTGTTCATGAGCCAACTGACCGACAACGCCGCGCGGCTGGATTTTGAAAACCACGGCTGGATGTCGGCGCTGAACGCCGAGGCGATTTTCGCGTTTTGGGACGAGTTAGTGCCTGATGATCAGTAGGGCAGGGGGCTAGACCCCCAGCATTGCCCTGCAATCTGGCAAGCGTTCCAGTGTCGCGCCAATATGGTCCTGCCAGCGCGGGCCGCGGGACATGGCGTCGTCATAGGCGTCGTGCAGTTCATCGGGGCGGTCCTGGGCTAAGGCCTCGATCAGGAAGGCGGCCTGACGGCGGTCTTTTTCAGATTTCAGACGGGCGCGGTCTTTGCGGCGGCTGGCGGTGATCAGTTTGTGAATGGCAAAGCGTTCGGGCTGGGGGATCTGCACCAGAACGCCGCTGCGATAGCTGACAGCCGCCGGGATCGGGGCGGCAATCAAATAGTTCAGGTGGTGCAGAGCTTGCGCATCGACACCAAGGGCGGGCAGGGGCTGGATGTCTTCCTGTTCGGAAAAGGAGGGGGTCAGAAACTCGACCAACGTGTCTCCGCGCGTCTGCTTCCAGCGCCATGTCTTGCCCTTTTGAAGGCTGGGCTGGGGGGCGAATTCGAAATCCTTGAACACGGCTTCCAAGGGTGGCGAGGTCGCGTCTTGCAGCGCAAGCGACAGGCGCGAAAAGCTGGCGATGTCGATGTCATCGGTATGGGCGACCATGGCGTGGTCGTAGCGCAGGCCAAGCTCGCCTTCATACAGGCGAAACGCGTGGGTGCCGACGATGGTGCCGCCCAGACGAAAGACGCCTGCCGCCGCCATGGCGTTCAACAAACTGCCGGTGGCGGCATCTAGTCCCAAGAAGCCTTCGGCCCGAAGAAGACGGACAAGCCGGGTGCGGTCCTTGCGGCGGGCGTCGCGCTGCGCGCGTAGGGTTTGATGGTTGTCCAGTCGGGCGCGCAGGGCAGGGCTGTCTTCCCCGATATAGGTTTTGCGCACCGACGCGCCCACGCGATAGCTGTCATACCAATATGTCTTGCCGCCCCGCGTGATCTTGGTGGGCGAGCCGCGCAGATCCGATACCGCGTCGTCCAGAAGCGCGCGAAGCAGGTCGTGATAAGCCGCATGGGCGGACGAGGAATGACGGTGTAGCATGGTGTATTCTACAAATTTACGGTTTGTAGAATATGGCAGGGCAGGGGGTTGTATTCAACAAAATAGTTTATTGTAGAATACAGCTTGAAAGGGGTGAAGACGGGCAAGAGGGGTGGAGTGCGATCTTGAGCAGGATGTTCCTGGCCCTGATCGTCGCAATTGCGGTGTCACCGTTGGTCGGGTTCAGTACTTGGAGAAGCATATCGAAAACCCTACCGGCATCAGCCGGTAGGTCGTTTGGCTTGTTGGGTACGACATTGACGCATCAAAATATGCTTATGTGACACTTCGAAATGGATATGCCATGCCCCCCCTTGAGGCGCTGCAGCGATCAGTTGCGCGGCGGTGGGTTGCCGCTCCCACCATTGCCAGCGCCCGGAGGCGGTGCCATTGGGGCTGACCGTTCGGCGCTGAAATCCACAGGGATGGTCAGCGTGCCAGTGTAACCAGCTGTCGCGCTGCCGCCGAGCGTGGCGGTTTGCTGCGCGATCTGCGCGTCGGTGTTATCCGAGAACACATTGTCGCTGGCGATGCTAATCCGGCTCAGATTGCGCGTGCCGTTGGAATAGCGCGCATCGGCAGCGTAAACATCTGCGCTTTCGGCCTTGGGCATGGCGATCTGTGCGGTCAACACCGAAGCCTCGCCCGAGATGGCCGCAGAAACGCTTTCGAACACTTCGAAATGGATATGCGGCCAGCGGCCATCATAGCAGCCCGGATAGATCGTGGTGAAGCGGACTTTGCCATTGGCATCGGCGACCCCAACACCCCGCAGGAAGTTTGCGTCCGTCAGATCATAGAGCGAGTATTTGCCAAGCGCGTCACAGTGCCAGATATAGATCGCGGCATTGGCCAAAGGCGTACACCCATCGGCATCAACCAAAGTCAGCTCAAGCTCAAACGGCACGCCTTCGGCGCTGCCTGAATACTCGCCGAAGGACTCGTGGATATCAGAGCGGATCACACCGGCCTGCGTCAAAACATTGACGACCTGCCCATTCTTGGAATTCGTGCCATCGCCCGGATAGGGACCAGCGGTTTCCCAAGGCAAGGCAACGCATTGCAATGCGCTCGCAGCTGGTGCGCAGGCCGTGCTAATACCCAGCCCGCCCATCAAGGCCAGCAGGTTCCGGCGGCCGATCATCCGGGGCAGATCATGGGCAAAGCCAAGATCATGCGCGTCGTGTTCTTCTGTCACCTTCTCATCTCCTTAGTTGCTAAGCTGCGCATCGCGCAGCAATCGCTTCTATTGATTATACGATAAATATGCACGTTTCCGTCGCAGAAATATTGGCCATTTCGCGCCAGCATCCTGCGAAGGCACGTTTCAAGACCCCCTTTGGTCTTTGGGCGCTATGGGCCGTCTCATCTGACTGGCCCAGTTTGACTGTTGATGCATGAACGACCTGGTTTCCATCGGGATGATGGTTTCCGGTGTTGGTGGGCGGTATCCCAATGCGCTGTGCGGTCGGGTTCAGTCACCGACAGGCAGCGTGCGTGAGCGCGTCAGAAAGTGGGTCGTCCGGCCGTTGTCCAGACTAAAGCCCGCACCGGTTCCGGGTCCTGCATCCAGGATCATCTGAGAGTTTTTCCAAAGCTCTGCGATGGAGGGTGCTGCCCAAATACCGGCATTGTCCGCATCGCCCAGTTTGATGTCATTCACGCCAATCATGACGTCAGCTGCGCGAAAACACATGGGTCCGGTGCCATCACAACACCCGGCCGAGATTTTGAACACAACATCGCCGTGTTCGGCGCGAATTTCTTCAAGCAGCGCCAACGCGGCTTCAGTCACGACAACTTTTTCATTATCTTCCACCATCGCGCGGCTCCTTCTGTGCAAGGTCAGCCTAGTGGGAAAGTGCAGATGGCAGTATGCGACCAAAGTCTAAAGGCACCGCCCCTAAAGACTATTCAGAGATCGCCGCGTTGTCTTATGCGGTGATGCTTGTCAGATAGGTGATGATGAAGTCCTGCACTTTCAATCCGATTGGCGCTGGTCAACAAGCTAAGCCCAGTTGGGTATAAACGACTGTTTCGATGTCAGCTGAACGTGGTCAGAAGGCAAGCGGGTTGTATTTCCAACTGTCCGCATCGGGCGTGACGCTTTCCAAATCAAAATCATTGTCGATCAGATGTTGCGCGCGCGGTTGACCCATCGCAGCGGCGCCTTCGAACAGCCGTTTCGCTTCGTCATGAAGCCCGACTTTCGGCGCAGGCGGCCCCGGCGGCAAACAACATGACAACGCTTATGTGTATCGATCTCTTAAGGGTCATGGGAACCTCTCTGACAATCTGCGACCACCGAAAAATGGCCGAAAGCTGCGCACAAACTACCTTATTCGCCGTTTTCAATCCACATCGTGGATGTCCGACCAAAGTCGGGGATGCCGAAACAACTTCTGGGGTCCATGCTTTCGTCATCTGAACTTCATTCACCAATCTTGGGAGGAGACGTTATGAATGAGATGACTCAAGAGGCAGGTACTTTCGCCTCGCCCTTCAAAAGTCGCTATGACAACTATATTGGCGGTAAATTCGTTGCGCCGGTCAATGGCAAGTATTTCGACAATGTGACCCCAATCACTGGTGCTGCCGTGTGTGAGGTGGCCCGCTCGGATGCGGCGGATGTCGAACTGGCATTGGATGCTGCACATGCGGCGAAAGAAGCTTGGGGGAAAACCTCGGCGGCTGAGCGTTCGAACATTATCTTGAAAATCGCGGATCGTATTGAAGAAAACCTTGATATCATCGCGACGGCCGAAACATGGGACAACGGCAAGCCGATCCGCGAGACGACCGCGGCGGACATTCCGCTGGCAGTCGACCACTTCCGTTACTTCGCAGGTGTTCTGCGCAGCCAAGAAGGCACAATGTCCGAGATCGACGCGGATACGGTTGCGTATCATTATCACGAGCCTTTGGGCGTTGTGGGTCAGATCATTCCGTGGAACTTCTCGATCCTGATGGCGGCTTGGAAACTGGCGCCTGCGCTGGCCGCTGGCAACTGCATCGTGCTGAAGCCTGCCGAGCAAACTCCAGCCGCAATTATGGTGCTGGTGGAAATCATCGCCGACCTGCTGCCTGATGGCGTTCTGAACATCGTCAATGGCTATGGTGCTGAAGTTGGCGCACCACTGGCGCGTTCAAATCGCATCGCCAAGATCGCCTTCACCGGGTCGACCGAAACCGGTCGTGTGATCATGCAAGCCGCGACGGAAAACCTGATCCCGGTCACGCTGGAGCTGGGTGGCAAAAGCCCGAACATCTTCTTCTCGGACGTTATGGCCGAAGACGATGCGTTCCTTGATAAGGCCGTCGAGGGCTTCGTTCTATTCGCTTTCAACCAAGGCGAGGTCTGCACCTGCCCGTCGCGTGCGTTGGTTCAGGAAGACATCTATGAAGAGTTCATGGCCCGCTGCATCGAACGCGTTCAAGCCATCAAACAAGGCGACCCGCGTCTGGCTGACACGATGGTCGGCGCGCAGGCCAGCCAGGAACAGCAGGACAAGATCATGTCTTACCTGACCATTGGCCGCGAAGAAGGCGCCGAGGTTCTGGTCGGTGGTGACGCTGCCCGTTTCAATGGGGACATTGCTGGCGGTTACTACATCCAGCCGACCATCCTGAAAGGCCACAACAAGATGCGCGTCTTCCAAGAAGAGATCTTTGGCCCGGTTGTGTCGGTCACGACCTTCAAAGACGAAGAAGAAGCGTTGCAGATCGCAAATGACACGATGTACGGCCTTGGTGCCGGTGTCTGGTCGCGTGACGCAAACCGCTGCTACCGCTTTGGCCGCGCGATCGAAGCCGGTCGTGTGTGGGTGAACAACTATCACGCTTACCCCGCACATGCTGCCTTCGGCGGTTACAAGCAGTCCGGTATCGGGCGCGAGAACCACAAGATGATGCTGGATCACTATCAGCAGACCAAAAACGTCTTGATGAGCTACAACCCCAACAAACTGGGCTTCTTCTAAGGCGTTTCGCGATAAGTTTGAGTCACAAGTTTATCGCGAAACACCCGCAAGTCATCAGGGCTGCACAGCGTTTCGGTATTCTCTTTGTCAGGTCGAAACCGAAACGTTTTTGGATAACTCCCGCTGTGGCAGACCCTAAACTGCCACAAAAACTGGAAACCCGCCTTGTAACGAGGCGGGTTTTTTTATTCACGCTATGCGCAGAGGACGACTAGGGCTGAGAGATTGACCTGCTCGCCAAAAGGCCTCCGACAAGCTCTTGAAGATCTTCGATATCCAGCGGTTTATAGCGCAAGAATACCCCCTGCTGAAGCGCATCGCGTGCCAGCTCGGGCGATCTGTTTGCAGTCAGCAATACACATAGAAGCGGTCCGTGTTTGCTGCGCAACTTTCCGATCAAGTCGAGCCCGTTTTTGTTGTTGTCCAGATGGTAATCCACAAGGAAGATATCGGGCAAAATGCCAAGCTCTGTGATCTGTGCATCAGCCTCTTCTTGTGAAGCAGCAATCAATGGCGCTGCGCCCCAGATTTCTAACACCCGCTCCATCGCATCCTGAACGGATGGATCGTTTTCAATCACCATGATCAGCGCGTTCTTAAGTGACAAGGGGATATCCCGGCTGGGCTGTACGGTCTCGACGGCCAATTCTTCTTGTTGTGCAAGCGGAAGCGATACGCGGATGGACGTGCCCGACCCAACGGTCGAGACCAATTCCAAATCATGCTGAAGCATTCCGCAGGCACGTTCCACAATTGCCAGCCCCAGCCCCATCGCGGATTCCGTCGCTTGGCTGGGGTCAGAGCGGTGGAATTCCTTGAACACCAGCTTTTGTTCGTCAGGGGAAATCCCGATGCCAGTGTCGATGACATAGACATCGATACGTTCCCCCCGGTGGCGTGCGCCCACAAGAACACGACCTTCATTCGTGTAGCGGATCGCGTTTGAAACGAGGTTTTGCAATATCCGGCGAAGGTAAACCGGATCTGATTTCACACGGACCGAGGTTGGTACAACCGAAAGCTCTAGCCCTTTCGCGGCCGCTGCGCCGGAAAACTCTTCTAGTAAGCGTTCGAATATCTGAGCCAACGAAAACTCCGAGATATTCAGCACGGCCTGCCCGGAATCAAGTTTCGAGATGTCGAGTAGGGCGCCCAATATCGTTTCGACCGAATGAAAACTTTGCGAGATCCGCCCGACGATCGACCCCTGTTTGGGATCAAGTTCCGTATGTTCCAAGGACGAGATGAACAGCTTGGCGGCGTTCACGGGCTGCAACAGGTCATGACTGGCGGCCGCAACAAATCGCGATTTGGATGCATTGGCGCGCTCGGCTACATCGCGTGCTTCCCGAAGCTCGTCCGTTCTTTCGACAACGCGCTGTTCCAGCGTTTCATTGACCTGATGCAGATCTTTATAGGTCTGCCGCAGCTTGGTGACGTCGTTGAAAGAGACAAGGAATGACCCATCCGCCATTTCCTGCCCGACAACGTCGTATTGGAACCCGTTTGTGGCCTCGAGCTCGCAGCGCAAAATCTCGCGGTTTTTGCGGATCGAGGCCCATTCAAAGACCACTTGCGGCTGGCATTCGGGGGTAAAGATAACACCGGGTTCGAAAAGCCGTTCAAACCGGGCCAGACGCATTCCAGCGCGGGCAAGACGGCGATGAATTTTCAATATCTCGATGGCCGCATCGTTCCATTCGATCAGCTTGCGATCCGCATCGAAAATCAAAACGCCCTGTTCGATATGCTCGAGCGTCGCTTTGACGATTTTGGCCTGCCGATCCAGAATTTTGGCACGTTCTTCGCGTTCAAGGCGCGTATGGTCCGTGATGTCCGTTTGCAGGACAATCGTGCCGCCATCCGGTGTGCTTTGTTCACTGACCTGCAACCAAAGATCGTCTTTCAATTCCAGCGTAAAGTTCACCGAGTTGCTTTCGTGAACGGCAAGGCGCTGATTGACCCAATCTTCGGCTGACATGCCGTCCGGTCGCACGATATGTTCGCTGCTTGCTGACAGGCGAAGATAGTTCTTAAAACTGATGCCGCGCTTGATCTCGCCCACCACATCAGGAAACATCGTCGAAAACCGAGAGTTCTTCATCACCAGCGTTTCGCTGGCGTCGAAAATGGCAAAGCCTTCCTGAATGGTTTCTACTGCTGACGATAGATCCTGCCGGGCCTTCTCCGCCTCGCGCTGTGCGGCCGCAAGCTGTGCATTCGTCGCGTGAAGAACGTCCAGAGCTTCTTCCAGCTTGCCCGTTCGTTGCTGAACTTCACCTTCCAAGGCGATTGCGCGTTCGAAATGCATATACCCTTTCGCGCTGTCCACGGTGGCCTGTTCCACACGGGCCATCAGCTTGCCAACAATGACCTTAAGCTTTTCGTTCTCGCGCTCGAGGCTGTCGGTTGCCTTCAAAAGGCCATCTGTTGAATGCGGGTCACTCATGGTCAGGGGGATAGATCGCTATTCCTGTCAGGGTTTGGTTTACATGCAACATATTGTGCTGTTCGCCATAGGTTGAAAACCCGACGACACGGTGCTTCTTTAGTTCGGCCGACATGTTTATGACCTCTTGTTTCTGCTCGGCCTCAAGCCGTCTGAGGATGCAGTCGCACGCAAAAATCAGGTCCGGTTCACGCTCTTCCGAGAGCTTATCAAGTACCTCACTCAAATGGTCCGAGATGTTGCGGGCTTTGGCAACCGTCAGCACCATGCCTTCATCGATTGAGGCAAAGAACCTAAGATGTCCGGTGTCTTCCACACGCTGGATGGCGCGCACATGGTGTTGGTCGCCCACAGAAACAACGATCGGATGCGAGGCAAAGATAAAGGGTGACAGCTGGTTCGGGTCGATGCCGACAATACGCGCATATTCCGGGGCTGCGGGTTCGGCGTTAATCTCGGTCACCAGTCGCTTTTCGGGGATGGCTCCGGTTACGACCAATCGTTTCTTAGACGATTCAAAGTGGTCTTCGCGGAACACTTCGAATTGGCAATTGCTGCGGACCACCAGCACGATCGCGGCCTTGGTGCTGACCTGTCCGTTATAGAAAACGGGCGCACTTTCAAATCGCAACCCATCGCCTGACGATCCACCGAACAATTGGGTCGATCCAAGCGCGGTCGAAATGTTCAGAACAAACGCGTCTTCGCGTCTGGACAGACCATCCACCAGAAGAAAGGCAAACTCGTTCTTGAATTCCTGCCGTTGTGCCTGCGCGTCATGACGCAGCGCCAGCACCTCGCGGCCAATGGCGACTTCATCCGGGTTATCAAGAGCTTCGAACATGCGCGCGCTGGCGGCGAAATGCGATTGCGGGAATCCAAGTGCGACGATCTTATGTTCGCTATAGCCATCTTCGCAAATCTCGCCTGCTGTTCGCGCGCCCAATATGTGCGGGGCGTCCAGCTTCAACTGCAATTCTGCGGTGAATTCGTCCAACTTCACTTCAGGAGACGCCAAAACGATTATGCATGCATAGGGTTCGTTCCCCAATGCCTTGACCAGCTTTCCAACTGGATCCGGTTCAGCCAGTAAATCGACCGACACGGTCACGACAATGCGCGCGTCAATTCCGCCCAATCAGTTCCCCTCCCTGGAAGTCCTAGCCTTCGCCAGTTTCTCCCGTGAGCGAAGCATAGCTGACTTTTTTCGCAAGCAACACAGCTTGTGTTCTGGTTTGGACCCCAAGCTTGCGCATGATCGCGGTCAAGTGCGCTTTGACGGTCGTTTCGGCAATGGACAGGTCATAGGCGATTTGCTTGTTCAGTTTGCCTTCGCAGATCAGGTTCAGAATGACCGATTGCTGCGGTGTAAGGCTGGCAAGCTTTTCGACCACCTCTTGGTTTTCTTGCGCTAGAAAATCCTTCTGCGGCGCAACGAAGTCTTCGGGTGTATAGACTTCTCCGTCCGCGACGATCTGGAAGGCGCGGACAAGTTCGTCGCGTGGGCTGCCTTTGGGGACGAACCCGACAGCGCCGGAATCAAGAACGCTGGATGTCACGCGATTGTCCGATAACGACGACACCACGACAATCTTTGCGTCAGGCACGGCTGATCTCAGCCGGATCAAACCGTCAACGCCGTCGACGTCAGGAAGGTTCAAGTCAAGAACGATTAGATCAGGCGAGGTTTCAGAAACACGGTTCAACGCATCTTTCAGCGTTGCGGCGGTCTGGATCATCGGCGCGTCGAAAATTTCCGCGACTGTCATGGCCATCGCATCGCAAAACAAAGGGTGATCGTCGATCAATAACAATCTTAACTCACTTGTTTCACCGAAACTCGGCATGACAACCTCAGCCATTTGCATTTTCGCCTCCTGATTAAATAACGAATGCGCGAAGCCCACAAGGTGCGGGCTTCGCTTGGTCTGACTTGGGTTAGTTGATGACCGGGACTTTGAAGACCCAGACCGAGCCACCTTGGTTCAGGAAGTTGACCTTCTTGGCCACCTCACCACCCCAAAGCGGAACCGCGCCGCCCCAGCCCGAGGCCACAGCGACATATTGTTCGCCGTCTTGCTCCCAGGTGATGGGTTGGCCGACAATGCCGGAGCCGGTTTGGAACTTCCACAGTTCTTCGCCCGTGTCGGCGTCGAAGGCTTTCAGATAGCCTTCTGGCGTTCCGGTGAAGACAAGGCCACCTGCGGTGGTCATCACACCCGCCCAAAGGGGGGCTGGCACTTAAACGCACACGACCCGTTTTAGCCCTTTGATTTCAAATCGCTTGCAATCGCGCCTGAAAAATCCCATTCCGTCTGCATGCAGTTACGGTCGCTTTTCCTTCCCGTAGCCCTGACCGCAGTCGTTGCGGCGCTGCTTTTCAGGATGTCTTACGGCTATTTCCAGTCCGAGGAACTGACAAAGGCGCAGGGGCGTCTTTCGCTTTATCAAAGCTCGGTCACGGGCGAGTTAGAACGGTTTTCCCACCTGACATATGTGCTGGCACGCGATCCTTTCGTGATTGAAACCGCGTCGGGCGGTGCGACCGGTCTGCTGAATGCACGGATACAAGATTTCGCGGCGCGGGCGGGGCTGGATGCGATTTATCTGATTGATCCGAATGGGCAGACCATTGCCGCGTCGAATTTCAGCGAACCCAGCAGTTTTGTCGGGCAGAATTATGCGTTTCGGCCTTATTTCCAAGATGCTCTGTCGGGGGTGCAGGGGCGGTTTTATGCGATCGGGGCGACCACGGGTCTGCCCGGGTATTTCATCGCGGATGCGGTGCGCGATGTGTCGGGGAAAATGTTGGGTGTGCTGGCGATTAAAATCGACCTGACGGGGCTTGAAGAAAACTGGATCGGCTCGGGTGAGCGGGTGTTCTTGGCCAATCAGGACGGGGTGGTGTTGCTGGCGTCGGATGCCTCGTGGCGCTATCGCCTGTTGTCGCCTTTGTCGCCGGATCGGCGGCAGGAAATCGTCGAGGCGCGGCAGTTCTCGGGTCAGGAATTGGCGCTGTTGGACTGGTCCGTGCACGAAGACCAACGGGCGCGGATCGGCGGGTCGGAACATCTGCATTTGGTGGCGGATGATCTGCCGCACGGGTGGCAGCTGCATTTCTTCGCCAGCGATGATCAGGCGCGCACGCGGGCGTGGCTGGTGACGGCGATTGCGATGATCCTGGCTGCGGTGGCGTTCATCCTGTTCCAAATTCAACGCGCCCGTCGCGTGGATGCAGAACTGCGCCGGTCCGAGGGGGAAGAGGCCGATCTGCGGCAAGCGAACGAGCGGTTGGCCACGGAAATCACCGAGCGTATGACGGCTGAACGTCGGTTGAAACGCACCCAGAACGAGCTGGAAAGCGCCAGCCGTTTGGCTGCGTTGGGTCGATTGGCGGCGTCCGTTACGCATGAGCTGGGGCAACCGATAGCGGCGATGCGCAACCATCTTGTGGCTGCGGAAATCGGCGGGGAAGGGGGTGGCAAGCTGACCGCCAATATTGGTGGGCTGGTCGACCGGATGGAAGGCATCACCCGGCAGCTGAAGTTTTTCGCCAGCTCGGATGCCGAGGTGTTCAAGGAGCTTGATCTGCGCGATGCGATCAGGATGTCCTTGGAACTTGTGGCGCCGAATATTCAGCAAATCGGGGCCGAGGTGGCGTTGGATTTGCCAGACCAGCCGGTGCCTATTCGCGGCATACGGTTGCGGGTGGAACAGGTGATGACCAACCTCATGCGCAACGCCTTGGATGCTGCCGAGGGGAAGGGGGCTCCGACGTTGGTTGTGCGTGCGGGTGTCTCTGGCCCTAACGCGTGGGTCGAGATCGAGGATAACGGCCACGGCATAGGCTCGGCCACGTTGGAAGACCTGAAGGAACCTTTTGTCACCACGCGCGAAAGCGGGCGTGGGATGGGGCTGGGTTTGGCGATCTCGGCCAGCATCGTGAAAGACCATGACGGCGAAATGACCGCGCGGAATGTTGACCCGGAAGGCGCGGTGTTTCGTGTAACTTTCCCCTATGCGCCCCTTGAAGAGGACCCGATCTGATGGCGGACATGCGCCCCTTCAGCGTTCTAATCGTCGATGACGACAAAGCCATGCGCCAATCCCTTGTGGATCTTTTGACCGCGGCCGGGTGGCAGGCCGAGGCGACTTCGCGCGCAGCGCAGGTGGCAGCAAAATTGGCGGATGTGCCGTGGGACGTGATCCTGTCGGATGTGCAGATGCCGGGGATGACGGGGCTGGAATTGCTGGCGTCACTGGATCTGGAAACCGCGCCGCCTTTGGTGCTGATTTCGGCACATGGGGACATTCCGATGGCGGTGCAAGCCATGCAAGACGGGGCGTATAGTTTCGTCGAAAAGCCATACGAGCCGCGTCGTCTGTTGCGTATTCTGACCCATGCGGCGGAACAAAATCGGATGCGGCGCGACAATGCGCGGCTGAAGGATCGGCTGATGCGGCTGTCGGGTCTGGACCGTGTGCTTCTGGGGCAAACGGACGAGGTCGCAACCCTGCGCCAAGACGTGCTGGCCTTGGCGGATATTGGCGCGAGTGTGCTGATCACCGGGGACACCGGGACGGGCAAGGAACTGGTCGCCCAAGCGCTGCATGATCTGGGCGGGGACGGGCAGGCGCCCTTTCTGGCGCTGAACTGCGCCGCCTTGTCGCCCGATACGTTCGAGGCCGAGATGTTCGGCGTGGCAGGCGAGCGCGAGGGGCGTTTGACGGCGGCGTCCGGGGGCACGCTGTTTCTGGACGAGGTTTGCGCCTGTCCCCTTGCCGTGCAGGCTAAGCTGCTTCGCGTTTTGGAAGACAAACAGGTGTTGCCAGTGGGCGCGACGCAGGCGGTGAAAACGGAATTTCGTGTGATCTCGGCCACCAGTGAAGACGTTGCGGCGGCGGTCAAAGACGGGCGGATTCGGCAGGATTTCCTGTTTCGGATCAATACGGTGGTGCTGAACGTACCATCGCTTCGACAACGGCGCGATGACATTGCTTTGCTGGCACGTCACTTTTTGGATGACTACGCCAAGATCTATGAACTTGCGATCCCGCCTTTGACGCCCGACGATCTGGCGGCGCTTTTGGCCCATGACTGGCCCGGCAATGTGCGCGAGCTTCGCAATGTGTGTGAACGCCGGGTGCTGGCCGCTCGGCGGGGCGGGGGGTCGATGACCCAAGCGATCGAGGCCGACCAGCATCTGGACGACATCCCCGGCACCCTGCGCGAAGCCGTTGCCGCCTTTGAACGCGAGCTGATCGGCAAGGCCATTCAAGCCCATGAGGGCCGGATGGATGCCGCCGCCGAAGCGCTTGGGATCGGGCGGCGCACGTTGAACGAAAAAATCGTGAAACTGGGACTTGATAAGGACGCGTTGCTGTAATCAGATTGCTCTGCGGATTTCCGCAGGGCTGATCTGACGACGCATGCAATTTCCCTCATAGCCATTTTGGGCTGGTCGGCAGATACTGTCCCTATAAATCGCGATTTCTGGGAGGAATACCATGCGACCGAATTTTAAAGGTGCTGTTGTTGCAGCGCTTTCCCTGACCTTTGCTTCTGAGGCTTTCGCCACCGATTGGAACGTGTCCCTGTGGGGCAAGCGCCGCGCCTTCACCGAGCATGTTGAGAAACTGGCCGAACTGGTGAGCGAGAAAACCAATGGCGAGTTCAACCTGAACATCAGCTATGGCGGTCTGTCGAAGAACCGCGAGAATCTGGACGGGATTTCGATTGAAGCGTTCGAGATGGCGCAGTTCTGCGCGGGCTATCACCGCGACAAGAACCCCTCGATCACCGTGCTTGAGCTGCCGTTTCTTGGTGTAAGCTCGCTGGAGCAGGAAATTGCGCTGTCGATGGCGGTGTATAACCACCCGGCCACGCAAGCGGACTTGGCGCGCTGGAATGCAACGCTGCTGATGCCGTCGCCCCTGCCGCAGTATAACATTGTCGGCGTCGGCGATGCGCCTTCGACTTTGGCAGACTTCAAAGGTCTGACCGTACGCGCCACCGGTGGCATCGGCCAAGCGATGGAAACCATCGGTGCGGTTCCGACATCCATGTCGGCATCCGAAGTGCGTCAGGCGATGGACAGCGGCGTGGTCAAAGCGGTCAGCTTTGCACCCCACGCGCACATGTCTTTCGGCACGATTGAAAACGCCACCTGGTGGACCACCAACCTGAACCCCGGCACGGTGAACTGTCCGGTTGTTGTGAACTCGGACGCGCTGGCCAATCTGTCGGACGAACATCGCGATGCCCTGCTGGGTTCGGTGGACGAGGCGCTGGCCCATTACGTCGACAACTATAACAACAAGACGATGGTTGCTTGGGGCCCGGCGCTGGAAGAAAAAGGCATCCAGCAGGTGACCTTCTCGGACGAGGAAATCGCCGCGTTCCGTGACGCCGCTGCTGCTCCGGCTGCTGAAGCTTGGATTGCTGACAACACGGCCCGTGGCCTGCCCGCGCAAGAGCTTTATGATCTTGTCACCGGCATGATTGCTGAAGGCAGCTAACCCATCGCCCCGCGCCCAACCGGCGCGGGGCTTTCTCTCTTGAACGGAGCGGTGCCATGGCTGGGTCTTCCCTTGTTCTGACCGATGACAGTGTGCTGAGCCGGATTGACCAAAAGCTTTATCGCGTCGAAGGCGTGCTGGCTTTGGTCAGTGGGCTTGCAGTATTTTCGCTGATGATTTTGGCGGTCGTATCCGTCAGCGGGCGCAACTTCGCCAACCAACCGCTGCCGGGCTATATCGACTGGATCGAACAGGTCATGCCGCTGATTGCCTTCATGGGTATTGCGTTCACACAGCGCGATGGTGGGCATATCCGCATGGACATGCTGGTTGGCGCGCTTCGTGGCCGCAGCCTGTATCTGGTGGAACTGATCACTACGCTGATCATCCTTGCCCTGATGCTGCTGTTGGTCTGGGGAAGCTGGGCGCATTTCGACCGCAGTTTTGATTTTGCCGCACCAATGTGGAGCCGCGACAGCTCGGTCGATATTTCGTTGCCGCTGTGGCCTGCAAAGCTGTTGGCGCCTATCGCATTCTCGGTCCTGTGCCTGCGCCTTTTGCTGCAAGTCTGGGCCTATTCACGCGCACTTATTACCGGAGCGGCATCCCCCATCGCTGTTCCGCTGATCGCCGATGCCGCCCAACAGGCCGCAATGGAAGCCGAGCATGTCTCGGGCAACGACGCTTAAGGATTTTGGGTATGGAACCGATTGAAATTGGCCTTGTTGTTTCGGGCGGCCTTCTTGTTCTGGTCATTCTGGGGATGCGCGTGGCTTTTGCGGCTGCGACCGCCGGGCTGATTGGCTTGGTGTGGATTTTTTGGGCGAAGTTCGGGTACGAGCCCGAACGGTTCGGCAAAGCGGTCACTGTCGCGGTGAAAACCGCAGGCCAAGTGCCGCATTCCAAGGTCTCAAGCCAAGCGCTTAGCCTGATCCCCACCTTTATCCTGATCGGATATCTGGCCTATTACGCAGGGCTGACCAAAGCCTTGTTCGAGGCGGCCAAACGCTGGCTGGCTTGGGTGCCGGGCGGGTTGGCCGTGTCGACCGTTTTTGCGACCGCCGGGTTTGCGGCGGTGTCGGGGGCGTCTGTTGCGACCTCAGCCGTCTTCGCCCGGATCGCCATCCCCGAGATGCTGAAGATCGGGTATAACAAGCAATTCGCGGCGGGCGTTGTTGCGGCTGGCGGTACGCTGGCATCGCTGATCCCGCCCTCGGCCATTCTGGTGATCTATGCGATCATCGTCGAACAGGACGTGGGCAAATTGCTGCTGGCGGGCTTCATCCCCGGCGCGTTCTCGGCCGTTATTTATGGCGCGTTGATCATTGGCATGGCGATGGTGATCAAGGGCTTCGGCCCGCCCGTAACGGGTTTCACTTGGAAAGAGCGGTTTACCGCGCTTTCGCCCGCACTGCCGATCTTCGTCGTGGTCCTGACCATCATCTTCTTCGTCTACAACCCCTTCGGCGGCGAGGCATGGGGCACCCCCACAGAAGGCGGCGCAATCGGAGCCTTCGTGGTCTTCCTGATGGCGCTTTATCGCGGGATGCGGTGGGCGCAGTTGAAAGACGCACTTTTGGAAACCGCGAAGCTGAGCGTTATGATTTTCACGATCATCTGGGGCGTGTTGATCTATGTTCGCTTCCTTGGCTTTGCTGAACTTCCGGCGGCGTTTTCCGACTGGATCACATCGCTGACAATGTCGCCCATGTTGATCCTGATCTGCATCCTTTTGGCCTATGCGGTTTTGGGGATGTTCATGGACGCTATCGGAATGCTTTTGCTGACGCTGCCCGTGGTCTATCCCGCCGTCATGGCCCTGAACGGGGGCGAGTTCGTGTCCGCAGCCGACAGTACCTTCGGGATGTCAGGCCCGATGTGCGCGATTTGGTTCGGGATTTTGGTGGTGAAGATGGCCGAGTTCTGCCTGATCACGCCGCCTATCGGTCTGAACTGCTTCGTTGTGGCAGGTGTGCGCGATGATCTGAGTGTTCAGGACGTGTTCAAAGGCGTGACGCCGTTCTTCATCGCAGATGCGATCACCATTGCATTGCTGGTGGCATTCCCCGCCATTGTGCTGTGGCTGCCGGGGCAGGTCTGACGATTGCGCCAATGCCTTGGGCGGATGATTTGGTTAGCTATGTGGTCGAAGTGCTGACCGCCTAAAGCTCGCCCGCCCAAGGGGGATTTGCGCCGGACCGCGAGACGGTGACGGACGCAACGCGCGCGCCGTGTTCCATCGCTTGGGCCAGCAGATCGCGGGGCAGCGTGGCCAGCCCGGCTTTGGTCAGTTTGCCAAGCTCGGACAGTTTTGCCATCACGCCTGCGTTGAACGTATCGCCTGCGCCAACCGTGTCGGTGACTGTGGCGCGGACGGCGTCAACATGGACCTCGTCCTCATTGGCCATGAAGCCCGTCGCACCTTCGCTGCCACGGGTCAGGATCACGATGGACGGCCCTTTTTCCAAAAGGGTCGAGACCTTTTCCTTCAGCGACAGTGGCGCGGGGTTTATCCAGTTCAGATCCTCGTCCGAGACCTTGATGATGTCAGCGCGGCTGAACATGCGATCCAGACGGGCGCGGTAGAGGTCTATATCCTCGATAAAACCGGGGCGGATGTTGGGATCGATCATGACGGCGCGGGTTTTCCCCTCGCGGTCAAGCAATGTGGCATAGGCGTTCGCGCCGGGTTCACAGGCCAGACTGATCCCGCCAAAGAACATCGCCGAAACCTCGGGCGACAGGGGTGGCAGGTCGCGGGCCTGCAACATGCGCCCGGCCGAGCCTTCGTCGAAAAAGCTATAGGTCGCGTGGCCGTCCACAAGGCGCACAAAGGCCAGTGTCGAGGGACGATCCGTTTGGATGGTCAGCGATGTGTCCACATGGCTGGCTTCCAGCGCATCGGCCAGTTGCTGGCCGAACATATCCGATGACAGGCCGGTTAACATCGCCGAGCGTGCGCCAAGGCGGCCCAAGGCAATCGCGGTGTTAAACACGGCCCCGCCGGGGTGGGGGACGAAGCCGTCGGGGCCATTAACGGTGGGCATCGGGATCATGTCGATCAAAGCCTCGCCGCAGCACAGGATCATTGCGGTGTTCCTTCCAGGTATCGGGTCAATGCCGCTTCGCTGCCGTCGCGCCAGATCAGTTCAAGCCAGTCACAAAACGCGTTTGCGAAACGGGAGTCATCCGCAAAACTACCATAGATTTGCCGTTGTTCCAGCCACGTCTTTGGTTCGGCTTTCGCCGCCAAAGCGACCTTGTGCAGGTCGGCCCACAGGGGATCGTTGGCGTCAATTTCCGTGCCGTCTTCGCGGGTTCCTGCGCACATACGGGCCCAGAAGGCTTCCACCAAGGCCAGCCCGGTAATGGACCCGCCTGCGTCCAGCGCGTCGCGCAGGATAGGGAAAAGGAAACCGGGGTGGCGCGAGGATCCGTCAAACGCCACGCGGCGCGTCGTGTCCAGAATGGCCGGATTGGAAAACCGGCTGGCAATCAGTTTGGCGTAATCGGCGGGTGTCATCCCCGGAACGGCGTCGACATATGGCACGATCTCGTTTTGTTGGACCTTATCAAAGAAGGCCGAGATCGCCTTGTGTTCCATGCAGCCGGCGATGGTGCCGACGGACAGAAGCTCGCCTATATTGGCCAGCACTTGGTGGCCCGCATTCAGAATGCGGATCTTCATGGTTTCAAAGTCATGCACGGCAGGGGTGAAGATGGCCCCGGCGGTGTCCCAGTTGGGGCGACCGGCGCAGAAGTCATCCTCGATCACCCATTGGCGATAGTTTTCATGCGTAACGGGGGCGTCATCTTCGATCCCAAGGTCGCGTACCAGCGCCAGCTCTTCCGGGCCGGTGGCGGGGACGATGCAATCAACCATCGAGTTCGGGAAACTGCACGTGTCAGCGATCCACGCGCCCAGATCGGCATCCATCATGGTGGCAAGCGACACGACCAGCTGCTGCGTAATCGCGCCGTTGCCGCGCAGGTTGTCGCAACTTTGCACCGTGAATGGTCCGTCACCATTGGCGCGGCGAATACGCAGGGCAGCGACGATGGCGCCAAAGGCGGTGCGGGGCGTGTCCGGGTGAGCCAGATCGTATTGGATGTCCGGGTGGGAGGCATTAAAACCGCCCCCCACCGGATCCAGGTAGTAACCACTTTCGGTCACCGTGAGTGAAACGATGCGGATGGCCGGGTTGGCCATCGTGCGGATCAAAGGCGCATTACCGTCTTCGATCGGAAGATAGTCGATCATAGCGCCGATGACTTCGGCGGATGTGCTTTCAGGCGACAGCTCGATCAGGGTTGTCAGGCAATCCTGCGCCAAAAGCCGGTCGCGCATGGCGGCGTCATAGGGGCGCACGCCCGCGCCGATAATGGCCCAATCATGCGCCTGCCCATTTTGCATCAGTCGGTGCAGATACCAGGCTTGGTGGGCGCGGTGAAAGTTGCCAAGGCCAATATGGACGATGCCTGGCGTCAGGGCGTTGCGGTCATAGGACGGGCGCAGCACGTCGCCCGGCAGATCGTTAAGCGTGCTATTCGAAAGCCGGACACTTGTTTGCTGTGTTGCGTGCTGTCCCATTGGTTTGGTCTTTCTGTATCGTGTCGTTCTGGGCGCGCAGCTAGGCGGCGGATCAGTCGATCCGCAGCCCGTCTGCACCGAATTTGTGGATGCGTTCGTCACGCGGTGTCAGGTACACCGTGTCGCCGTGACGCGCGCTGAATTCGCCATCGACGCGGACGGTCATCGTCTCGTCCGGGCTGACATCCGCGTGGATATACAGGAACGTGTCCGATCCCAGATGCTCGGCCACGCCGACGGTGCCTTTCCACAGGCCTTCGGTGGTCGAGATCGAGATATGCTCGGGCCGGATGCCGATGGTGGTGGCGCCGTGCTTGGCGGCTTCTTCACCTTCGATGAAGTTCATCTTGGGCGAGCCGATGAAGCCGGCGACGAATTTGTTGCACGGGGTTTCATAAAGCTCTAGCGGGCTGCCAACCTGTTCGATCACACCGGCTTGCAGCACCACAATCTTGTCGGCCATGGTCATGGCTTCGACCTGATCGTGGGTCACGTAGATCATGGTGGTCTTCAGACGTTCATGCAGTTCCGAGATCTCTAGCCGCATGCCCACACGCAGGGCGGCGTCCAAGTTCGACAGGGGTTCGTCGAACAGGAAGGCGGCGGGTTCGCGGACAATGGCGCGGCCAATGGCGACACGCTGACGCTGACCGCCCGAAAGCTGGCCGGGGCGGCGATCAAGATAGTCCGTCAGGTTCAGCGCCTTGGCGGCACCTTCGATACGACGGTCCTGTTCCGCCTGATCAATCCCCGCCATTTTCATAGGGAAAGCGATGTTCTTGCGCACCGACATATGTGGGTAAAGCGCATAGGATTGGAACACCATCGCCAGACCGCGCTTGGCGGGCGGCACGTGGGTGGCGTCTTCCTTGTCGATGCGGATCTGGCCGGACGTGATGTCTTCGAGCCCCGCGATCAGACGCAGAAGGGTGGATTTACCGCAGCCCGAGGGGCCAACGAAGACCGTGAATTCGCCATCTTCGATGGTCAGATCCAGCGGTGGGATAACTTCTACGTCGCCAAAGCTTTTGGAGACTTTATCCAGTGTAATACGTCCCATGTGTCTGTCTCCTTACTTCACGGCGCCAAAGGTCAGGCCGCTGACAAGTTGTTTCTGGCTGAACCAGCCAAGGATAAGGATTGGTGCGATGGCCATGGTCGAGGCCGCGCTGAGTTTTGCGTAGAACAACCCTTCGGGGCTGGAATAGCTGGCGATGAAAGCCGTCAGAGGTGCTGCTTTGGCAGCGGTCAGGTTCAGCGTCCAGAAGGCCTCGTTCCAAGCCAAGATCACGTTCAAAAGAAGCGTCGAGGCGATGCCGGGGATGGCCATGGGCGTGAGGATATAGATCACTTCCTCGCGCAGGGTGGCCCCGTCCATGCGGGCGGCTTCCAAGATCTCGCCGGGGATTTCCTTGAAGTAGGTGTAGAGCATCCAGACAATGATCGGCAGGTTGATCAGCATCAGGACAATCATCAGCCCGATTTTGGTGTCTAGGATCCCCAGTTTGATGAACAAAAGGTAGATCGGATACAGAACACCAACCGCAGGTAACATCTTGGTCGACAGCATCCACAGAAGGATGTCTTTGGTGCGTTTCGAGGGTACGAAGGCCATCGACCACGCCGCCGGGATGGCGATGATGATGCCAAGGATGGTTGATCCCCCAGCGATCACGATCGAGTTCCACAAGAAGCGACCATAGTTCGAGCGCTCCATCACGGCTTGATAGTTTTCAAGCGTCCAGTCGAAGCCCACAAAGACGGGCGGGTTCGCGATGGCTGTGGCTTCGGTTTTGAAGCTGGTCAGGATGGTCCAGAGGATCGGGAAGAAGATCAGGAAACCGACGCTCCAGGCGAGAAGGGTGTTGATGGCCTTGCGGCGCGGGGCAATGGATCGTGCCATGGTCAGTCCTCCTTCACGCGTCCAGGTTCTTGCCGACGATGCGTACCAGGAAGTAGGCAACGATATTGGCAAGGATGATTGCATACACACCGCCAGCCGATCCCAAGCCGACATTCTGGCTTTCCAACACGCGCTGGAAGATCAGATAGCTAAGGGTCTTGGTGCCGAACGCACCGCCGGTGGTGACGAAGATTTCCGCAAAGATCGACAGAAGAAAGATCGTCTGGATCAGGATGACCACGGTAATCGCGCGGCCAAGGTGCGGAAGGGTGATGAAAGCGAAACGTTTATGCGCAGGGGCGCCGTCCATTTCGGCTGCTTCCAGCTGTTCGCTGTCCAAAGACTGGATCGCGGTCAGCAGGATCAGGGTCGCAAAGGGCAGCCATTGCCACGATACGATCATGATGATCGATGGAAGCGAGGCTTGGCTAAGCCATTCGACAGGTGTAGCGCCGAAGAACTTCCACAGATGCGCCAGCAGGCCATAGTTCGGGTCCATGAACATGTTCTTCCAGACCAGCGCCGAAACGGTGGGCATAACGAAGAACGGTGCGATGACCAGAATGCGGACCATACCTTGGCCCCACATGGGCTGGTTCAGAAGGATGGCAAGGAAGATGCCAAGAACCACGGTGATGGCCAGAACGCCGCCCACGATGACCAAGGTGGTCTGAACCGACGGCCAGAACGAGCTGGAGGTCACGAAACGGACGTAGTTTTCAAATCCGACCCATCCAAGGTCTCCGCCCCGTAGGGGAAGGTATTTCTTGAACGAGAAATAGAGTGTCATGGTCAAGGGGACCAGCATCCACCCTAGAAGCAAGACCACCGCCGGGGCCATCATTAGGCGCGCTGCTGATCTGGAATGTTGAGTAGCCATCAGGCTCACCTCCTCTGTTTACGGCAAACGTGCCGTTCAGATGAATGATAACATAATCGGGGGGGTCTGTAGGCCGAGGGCAGGCAGGATCACCCGCCCCCAGCCGGGGAGAAACTTAGCGGTAACCCGCAGCTTCCATTGCGTCGTTGGTCAGGGCCTGTGCCTTGGCAAGGGCCTCTTCCACAGTTTGCTGTCCGGCGTAAGCGGCCGAGAACTCTTGGCTAACGTCAGTTGCGATGCCGGCGAACTCGGGGATTGCGGCGAACTGCACACCTACATAGGGGCTTTCTTCCACGGTCGAGTTGTTCGGGTCAGCCGACAGGATCGAGTCCAGTGTCATCTGAGCAAACGGAACTTCCTGATAGTTGGGGTTCTCGTACAGCGACACACGTGCACCCGGAGGAACGTTGGCCCAGCCTTCTTTGGCGGCTACCAGCTCGATATAGTCTTTCGAGGTGGCCCATTCGATGAACTGAATGGCCGCGTCTTGTTTCTGGGTGCCTGCCGGAATGGCCAGTGCCCATGCCCACAGCCAGTTCGAGCGTTTGCCCAGACCGTTATCGGGGGCCAGAGCGAAGCCAACTTTGTCAGCAACGGTCGAGTCGTCGGGGTTGGTCACAAAGGACGCAGCCACGGTGGCGTCGATCCACATGCCGCACTTGCCTTGCTGGAACAGCGACAGGTTTTCGTTAAAGCCGTTGGTGGCGTAACCGGCAGGGCCGCTTTCGTCCATCGTGTCTTTAAAGAAGTTGATGGTGTTGGCCCATGCTTCGGTGTCGAACTGAGCGTTCCAGTCCATGTCAAACCAGCGCGCGCCGAACGAGTTCGACATCGCAGTGATGAAAGCGCCGCCTTCACCCCAACCGGCTTTGCCGCGCAGGCAGATGCCGTTGATTTCGTTTTCGCGGTCGGTCATGGCCGCTGCGGCTTCACGAATGAAGGTCCAGGTCGGATCCTTCGGCATTTCCAGACCGGCCTTCTCCATCAGGTCGGTGCGGTACATGATCATCGAGCTTTCGCCATAGAAAGGCGCTGCATACAGCGTACCTTCGTGGCTTAGACCACCTGCCATTGCGGGCAGGATGTCGGCAGCGTCATATTCTTCCGACAGGTTGTCCAGTGCGACCAGCCAGCCATTTGCGCCCCAGATCGGGGTTTCGTACATGCCGATGGTCATGATGTCGAAAGCGCCGCCTTTGGTCGAGATGTCGGTGGTGACACGCTGACGAAGCACGTTTTCTTCCAGCGTCACCCACTCGACCTCATGGCCAGTTTTGGCGGTGAAATCATCGGTCAGACCCTGCATGCGGATCATGTCGCCGTTGTTGACGGTTGCGATTGTGATGGTTTCTGCAGATGCGCTGCCTGCTGCAGTGATCAGCGAAATGGCAGTTGCCGCACGAAGTGCGTTCTTAACAAACATCCTCTACCTCCCTGTTTAAGATGCTGACTTAACGGTAGCGACATTATGTCACCGGCGTCAATTTAAAAATTAACGCGCGTAAAGAATAAGCATTTTTGGCGTGATCCCAAGCCGTTAAGCAGAGCCGCGCATTACCAAACGCCCTTCAAATAAAGTGTCTTCACGCGAATCGGTGCCGTCTTCTGCGTCGATCATGGCCAACAAAGTGTCTGCACTTTTCTTGGCGATGGATGCGTAATCCTGCGCAACGGTGGTCAATGTGGGGCAGGTGAACCGGGAAAACGGGTGATCGTCATGACCCGCCACGCGCATATCGAACTCTTCCCCGATCCCGACCTTCGTGCCAGCCTCGTAGGCCGCGGACAAAAAACCGATGGCAAGACGGTCATTGCTGCACAGGAGCGTATCGGTGGGCAGCGATTTGTCCTGTAACAGGCGGGCACCTTGCTTGAATCCGATCTCTTCGAACTCCCACCCGGAGCCGGGCACTTGGATCAGATGGGGCGTGTGGCCCAGACGGTCCATCGCGGCCAAATAGGCTGTGCGCCGTTTGTAGGCGTTGGGGTTGGTGGGCACTTCCATCTCGAAAAATGCGGGGGGTTCACCGGTGCGGCACAGGTAATCGACGATCAATCCGACGCTTTGCATATTGTCCGAGCCGACGAAGCTTTCCCCCAACGCGTCGATATTCGCGTCGAACAGAACCGTCGGCACGTCCTGACAGAACGACTTGATCCGGTCTTGGTGGGACATGCGGCCCAAGGGGGCCAGCAAAACACCAGCGGGTTTGAGCAGGCTCAGGTTTTCAAGGTTCTCAATCTCAAGATCCGGATTGCCATGCGAACCCAGCAGCACGGGCCGATAGCCGGTCTTTAAGATGTGTTCTTCGACGGTGCGCGCGATTTCGGCAAAGAAGGGGTCGGCCAGATAGGGGACGACGATGCCGATGTTCTTGGTCAGCCGCCGGTTTTGGTTCACCGCATAGAGGTTGGGTCGATAGTCGTACCGCTCGAGCGCTTCTTCGATGCGGGTGCGGGTAGATTGCCGAACGCTGGACGCGTCGTTGAAATATTTGGACAGCGTAGGACGAGAGATGCCGCTGACCGAGGCGAACTCCTCCATGTTTTTGATTTTCTTGCCGTCCATCAATGCCCACCGTGTTTGAATCGCTACCCGTGCCGACGTAGATTTGTCAGCACCCCGGACCCAGCATAGTTGACGCGCGGCAAAATTCATCCCCCATATTTCAGGTGCATCGGGATCAAGCCTGTGTTGGGAAGATGGGACGGGTCATCGCCGCGTTTGAAATTTTAGGTTTAGCCCCAGCCCCAGCCCATAGCCCATCCTGCTTTATCATTTCCGCCCACTGCCGCAGCGTTCAGGGAAAACCGGTGGTGCCTCGTTAAAATTATATGTAGTGAGGCACAGAACTAGCCGCCGGTGTTGCGAACGTATATGCACGTATCGATATGCCAACGCCTGCTTGTTGGATACGAATTCAAACGTGCCTTTCGCCCTTTGGTAAGAGGGTTTGAAAGACGAAGAGGGTAACAAAGTGCGCGATAAGCAAACGTTCTTGACGCCAATCCCGACCCGCTGGGTTGGTCCGCTTGTATTAAAAGGCGATGTGGTCGACGGAGAGGTCAGCGTGCCCTTGGCAACCTTTGAAACCCCGCTTTGGCCGTCGACGGACCGGGGCGCGGGTGTGTCGCGGTACAGCGGCGGCATTCAGGTTTCTATGGTGGATGAACGCATGTCGCGATCCATCGCGTTGCGGGCGCCGTCAGGTGCTGCTGCTGTCGCCGCGTGGCACCGGATTGAAGCGCAGTTCGACAAGGTGGCCGAAATCATCGCCACCACCAGCCGTTTCGCCCGCCTTGTAAAGCTGAACCGGCAGATCGCGGGCAATCTTCTATTTGTGCGCGTGGAATGCGCGACGGGGGATGCGTCGGGGCACAATATGGTGACCAAGGCCGCCGAGGCGGTGCTGGAGTGGATCCTAGCCGATCAGCCCGAGCTGAGCTATTCGTCCATTTCCGGCAATCTGTGCACCGACAAGAAGGCCTCGGCCGTCAACGGCCTGCTGGGACGCGGCAAATACATGATCGCCGAGATCGAGATCCCGCGGAAAATCCTGACGCGGATGCTGCGCACGGATGCCGACAAGATGGTTCTTTTGAACCACGAGAAAAACTATGTCGGTGGTAATCTGGCGGGGTCACTGCGCAGTGCCAACGCGCATTTTGCCAATATGTTGCTGGCATTCTATCTGGCCACCGGGCAAGATGCTGCGAACATTATCGAGGGATCTCAGGGGTTGGTCACCTGCGAGAAGCGCGGTGAAGACCTGTATTTCGCCTGTACCTTGCCCAACCTGATCATGGGATCGGTGGGCGCGGGCAAAGGCAACGCAGTGGTCGAAGAAAACCTTGCGCGAATGGGCTGCAAGGAAGACCGGCCTGCAGGGGAAAACGCACGGCGTCTGGCGGGGATTTGTGCCGCTGTGGTGCTGTGTGGGGAATTGTCGCTTCTGGCAGCGCAGACAAATCCGGGGGAACTGGTACGGACGCATATGGAAATGGAACGGTGAGCAAAGACACGGTTGATCGCAGCGTCGCGGGGCGCAAGCTGGAGCACATCCGTGCGCTTCAGTCCGACCCGCAAGTGGAACGTCAGGCCAGCGGCTTTGACGACATTACGCTGACACATCGTGCGCTTCCGGAACTGGACATGGACGCGGTTGATCCGTCCTGCACCTTTCTGGGCAAGCCTCTGTCGTTTCCGCTGGTGATCTCGTCCATGACCGGGGCGGCGGGTGATGAGTGTCTGCGGATCAACCGCAATCTGGCCATCGCCGCGCAAGAAACTGGGATTGCCATGGCCGTTGGATCGCAGCGCGTGATGTTCACCGACCCGGATGCGAAATCCAGCTTTGCCCTGCGCGAATTTGCACCTGACGTGCCGCTTCTGTCAAATCTGGGTGCGGTGCAGCTGAACAAGGGCTTCACCGTCGACCACTGCCGCGCGGCGGTCGAGGTACTGAACGCCGATGCGCTTTATCTGCACCTGAACCCGCTGCAAGAGGCTGTGCAGCCCGAAGGGGATCGGGATTTCTCGGGTCTGGCAGAAAAGATCGCCCATGTGGCGCGCGAGCTTGACGTCCCCGTTGTGTTGAAAGAGGTCGGATCGGGCCTGTCCAGAAAAGACGTCGAGCTTGGGTTTGACGCGGGCATCCGCCATTTCGATGTGGCGGGGCGGGGCGGCACATCTTGGAGCCGGATCGAATATCACCGCCGGTCCGAGGATGATGACGATCTGGGGCTGGTCTTTCAGGACTGGGGTCTGACGACAGTGCAAAGCGTCATTGGCGCGCGCAAAACCCTGTCGGGTTACGCGACGAAATCCACTCTGATCGCCAGCGGCGGTATTCGCGACGGCGTAGATATGGCAAAAAGCGTCATACTGGGGGCGGACTTGTGCGGCGTTGCCGCGCCGTTTTTGGCGGCTGCTCAAGATTCAAGCGACAGCGTGGTGCGACGAATTAGGAAGTTCCAAAAAGAGTTCACGACTGCCATGTTCCTTTTGGGAGCAGCGGATATTCGCGGCCTTGCGGGGAACACCTCACTTATTCATTCGGTAGAAGACGGAACAAAATGATCAAAACTGGCATTGAGGCGATCAGCTTTTACACGCCTCACCGATATATAAGTCTGGCAACTTTGGCCAAACAGCAGGGGATTGACCCCGAGAAGTTTTCGCGCGGGATCGGGCAGGACAAGATTGCGCTGCCGGGCCATGACGAAGACATCGTGACCATGGCCGCCGAGGCCGCGCGCCCGCTGATTGATCGTTATGGGGTCGACGGGATCGACACCATTCTGTTCGCCACCGAAACGGGCATCGACCAGTCCAAGGCAGCGGGCATCTATGTACACCGTCTGCTGGGTCTGTCCCCGAACTGTCGCAATGTGGAACTGAAGCAAGCCTGCTATTCCGCGACGCCCGCCTTGCAACTGGCCTGCAGCTATGTCGCGCGCCGGCCTGACCGCAAGGTGCTGGTGATTGCCTCGGACGTGGCGCGCTATGACCGCGACAGTTCGGGCGAGGCGACGCAAGGCGCGGGCGCTGTGGCAATGCTGATTAGCGCAGATCCGAAAGTGCTGGAAATCGGCGCGGTGTCGGGTCTGTTCAGCGAAGACATCATGGATTTCTGGCGGCCAAACCACCGCCGTACCCCGTTGTTTGACGGCAAGTTCTCGACCCTGCGGTATCTGAACGCCTTGGTCGAAGCTTGGCGGGATTACGAGGCGAATGGCGGCAAATCTTATGAAGAGTTTTCGCGCTTCTGCTATCACTTGCCATTCTCGCGCATGGGGGAAAAGGCGCACCGTCATCTGGCGAAAAACGCCAAGGCGACCTTGGACATGGATCAGGCGCTGCCGGGGATGCTGTATAACCGCGTGGTGGGCAACAGCTATACCGCGTCGATCTATCTGGCGCTGATCTCGACCTTGGAAAACGCGGACGAGGATCTGTCGGGCAAGTCCATCGGCCTGTTTTCCTATGGTTCTGGAGCAACGGGCGAGTTCTTCGATGCAACGGTCGTGCCAGGCTATCAGGACCATTTGTTCACCGAGCAGCATCAAGCCATCTTGGACGACCGTGTTTCCGTCAGCTATGAAGACTATGTTGAGCTTTGGGGTGCACCCGAGGCAAAAGATGGCGAAGAGCTGATCCTGGCTGACGAGGCCCGGGGGCGCTATAGACTGGCAAGCATTGATGATCACAAGCGCATCTACGTCGACAAAACCGCCTGAGGCATCGGGCGTGTCGATCGCCCATTCGCCCGGCAAGCTGATCCTGTCGGGCGAGCATTCCGTGCTTTACGGCGGGCCCGCGCTGGCGATGGCGCTTGCGCAATACACCGAGGTCGAGTTCATCCCCCAAGGCCCAGGCGAAGGTTTGCGCACCGCGTTTGAAAACCTGTCCTCGGGCGTGAACTATCCTTTCAAGGTGCTGCACAAGCTGAAGACCACGCTGGACGAACGGTTTGACCAGTTCAAACGCGGCGAGCTTTTGGTGCATGAAATTCTGACTCATCCCGACGATTTGGCGGTCTATACGCTGTCGTCTTTGTTGCAGGACCATGAAGGCAGCAAGGGCACGTCGGTTTCGGGGTTCGGGGCTGTGGGGCATCTGCCTTATCCGGGGCAATTGTCCAGCCGGTCGGACCTTCCGATTGGTGCGGGGCTTGGGTCGTCGGCGGCGGTGGTTGCGGCGACGACGGTTCTGTTTGAAACCCTACTGGACCGCCATAAAACGCTGGATGAACGCTATGAGCGGGTGCGGTTTTGCGAGCGGTTGAAACACGGCAAGGCAGGTCCGATTGACGCTGCTGCCGTGGTGCGCGGGGGGCTTGTTCAGGTCCACAATGGCGATTTGAGCGTCCCAAGCGTCGATGCCGCACATGGGCTGGAAGAAGGCGACGGTTGGTACTGGGTCCTGCATGGGCGGCCCGAAAGCTCGACCGGGGAATGCGTGGCTCAGGTCCGGGCGCAGCACCAGAAGGACACCGCGTTGTGGCAGGCTTTTGCCACCTGCACCAACGCATTAACGCAGGCTTTGTCGGATGGCGGTGACGTGATCCCCGTGCTGCGGGAAAACCAGTCGTTACTAGAGCGGATTGGCGTCGTGCCCGAGCCTGCGCAGGATTTCGTGAAAGAGATTTCTGCCCTTGGTGGCGGGGCCAAGATATGCGGCGCTGGATCCGTCAAAGGCGCGGGCGGCGGCGCGGTGTTGGTACGTCTGAAAGACCACGACGCAATGGTCGGGCTGATGCAAAGCCACCCCGGAAAAACGTGGTCCAAATTGCGTATGGCACCAAAAGGCGCCAGCTCGGGCCCGGCACCTGTCCACGACACTGGGACCGAGGGACCGCGCCTATGAGGCGGATCACAGCCAGCGCGCCGGGATCGATCATGATCACTGGCGAACATGCCGTTGTTTATGGCCACCGCGCGATTGTTGCGGCCGTTGAACAGCGGGTGACGGTTGTGTTGACGGAACGTGCGGACCGGATGGTGCGGATCGCTTCGCAGATCGCGGACCCATTGGAGGCACCGTTGGATGCGCTGCCCAAGTCGCATGCGTATCGCTTTGTTCTGGCCTGCATCGCCGCGCATCAAACCCACATCCCGACGGGGTTTGACCTGACCATCACGTCCCAAGTCGACCCGACGCTTGGGCTTGGATCTTCGGCGGCGGTCACCATTGCCGTTTTGGGTGCGCTTGGCGCATTCACTGGCGCGGGCGTTGCCGACATTCATCAAACCGCCGTGTCGATCATTCAAGACATTCAAGGGCGCGGTAGCGGGGCGGATTTGGCGGCCAGTCTGACGGGCGGCATGATCAGCTATCGCGCGCCACCCGCCGCGCAGATTGTCAGCTTGCCGACCCCTCCTGTTTTGGCGCTGCGATACGCGGGATACAAAACGCCCACGGCCGAGGTGCTGGCCCTGATCGCGGATCGGATGCGAGGGAACGAGCAGACCTATCAGGACCTCTATGCCGAAATGGGAGCCGAGGCCGAGCGCGCCATCGCTGCCGCCGAGGCCCTGAACTGGCCCGGTTTTGCAGCCAGCCTGACCGCCTATCAGACATTGATGGAGCAGCTTGGCGTGTGCGATCAGACCTTGGCGCAGATCATCGCGGATGCGGGCAGGGATCCCGACCTGCTGGCAGCCAAGATCTCGGGCTCGGGGCTTGGGGATTGCGTGGTCGCGTTGGGGGCGGTGCCTGATGGGTTCACAAAGGCCGAACTGGCCATGGAAGGATTGATCATTCATGAATGACGCAGCCAAACAGGTGATCCAAACGGCGATGGCATCCGCAAGTGCCCCGCAAGAATTTGCGGCCTATGCGCCCAGCAACATCGCCCTGTCGAAATACTGGGGCAAACGTGACCGTGCCCGGAACCTGCCGCTGAACAGCTCGTTCTCGATTTCTCTGGCAGAATGGGGGTCGCACACGCAGGTCGGCCCGTCCGAGGATGGGCAGGATCACGTGACTTTGGGCGGCGAGGCGTTGTCCTTGGACACGCCCTTCGCCGCCAAGGCGCTGCGCTTTGCGGACCTGTTTCGCGGCGACGGTGGCACCCCTTTGCGGATTGAAACCAATAACACCATTCCGACGGCTGCAGGGCTTGCATCCTCGGCGTCGGGATTTGCCGCGCTGACCCGCGCGTTGTGTGGAAGTTTCGGCCTGAACGACGTGCTGGACGAGGCGCAGATGAGCCTGATTGCAAGGCTGGGCAGCGGGAGCGCCACAAGGTCGCTGTGGCATGGGTTTGTGCGCTGGGATAAGGGCGCGCGCGAGGATGGCGGCGACAGTTTCGCCCGTCCGATGGACCTGCATTGGCCTGCGTTTCGCATTGCCATTCTGCCCGTGGATATCGGCCCGAAATCGCATTCGTCGCGCGATGGGATGAACCACACGGTTGCCACCAGCCCCTTGTTCCAAAGCTGGCCCGCGCAGGCCGAGGTCGATTGCGACGCGATCGAGCACGCCACCCGCGCGCAGGATTTTCAAACCTTGGGCGCTTTGGTCGAAGCCAACGCTTTGGCGATGCACGCCACCATGCAGGCCGCGCGGCCCGCGCTGACCTATTTGACGGCGGAAAGCTGGTCCCTGTTGGATCGGTTGTGGCAGGCGCGCAAAGAAGGGCTTTTGGCCTTTGCCACGATGGATGCGGGCGCGAATATCAAGCTGATTTTCTTGGATGATGCCACGTCGGATGTGCAGCAGGTCTTCCCGCAGGCGCAGGTGATTGTGCCCTTCTCGCAGGGGTAGGGTTTGCAGAAAAATACGTGAAAGGGGTGCCGTCCAATGCTGAGCAATTCTGATCTGCTCGAGCTGACAAAGCTGCGACGTGACCTGCACCGCCGACCCGAGCTGTCGGTGGAAGAGGTCGAGACCGCAAAGACGATTGTGCGGGAACTGGCACCGCTTGCGCCTACCAAGGTGCTGACCGGGCTTGGCGGGCACGGGGTTGCGGCGGTGTTTGACAGTGGCAAAGATGGCCCGACGGTTCTGTTTCGCGCCGAGCTGGACGCGCTGCCCATTCAGGAAAAATCAGACAACGAATGGGTGTCCGAGGTGCCGGGGAAGGGGCATCTCTGCGGGCATGATGGGCATATGATGTTCCTGATGGGGCTAGGTCGTATTCTGTCGCGCCGCCCTGTTGAACGGGGCCGCGTGGTCTTGATGTTCCAACCGGCCGAGGAAGACGGCAGCGGTGCGCGCGCCGTGGTGGCTGACCCTGCCTTTGCCCAGATCAAACCCGATTGGGCCTTTGCCATTCACATCGAACCGGGGCGGCCTTGGGGGTTTGTGTCCACCCGCGTCGGGCTGGTCAATTGCGCCTCGCAAGGGCTGCGGATCACGCTGACGGGAAAGACCGCGCATGTCGCCGATCCCGAAGACGGCGTGTCGCCCGCGCAGGCGGTTGCGAAAATTGTCCCCGCGCTTGAAGCGTTGGGCCGTGGCGGCAAGTTGGACGATGATTTCCGGCTGGTCACGGTGACCCACTTCCAAGTTGGCGAACCCAGTTTCGGCGTCGCGCCGGGGGATGGGGTGATCTATGCGACGCTGCGCACCGCGCACGATGACGCCATGGCGGGCATCGCGGACGAAGCCCGCGCTTTGGCCCGAAAGTTCGCCGACGAGGCCGGGCTTGAGATCTCGTTCGATGTGTTTGACGACTTCGCCGTGTCGATCAACGATGCCGAGGCGACGGGCGTTGCCACTGGCGCGATGGATGCGCTTGGGATCGAAAACGGAGACCTTGGCCTGCCCATGCGCGCGTCCGAGGATTTCGGCGTGTTCGGTTGGGACGCCAAGGCCGCGATGCTGTGCATGGGCCCGGGCGAGGATTACGCCGCGCTGCACAATCCCGACTATGATTTCCCCGACGATCTGCTGCCAACGGGTGTTTCGATCTTTGAACGCATCGCACGGGATCTGCTGGGCGGCTAAGCCTGTTTGGCAGGATCAGAGGTTCCAGCTGAACCCGGTTTTCTTTTCGGACAGCGCCCACAACCGTTCCATGACGGACTTATCATAGGCATGGGGCTGTAGCGTGCCACGGCCAACCGGGCCGACAAACTGTGCGCGACCTGTGGGGCCATAAAGCGCGCGTTGTTCCAACCCGTCCTCGGTCGCGCACATGACTTCGGGCCACGAACCGCGCTCGGCCGATTGTGTGATGGGCAGTTTGGTCATAATCCAGAACATGATCCGCGTTGCCAGATTGCCGCTGGTCGTAATCAGCGAGGTCCGCGACGAACCGGGGTGGCAGACCAAGACCTGAACGTCGGTTTTACCTGCGGCGACCAGCCGATCCTGAAGCTCATACGCAAACATCATCTGCGCCAGCTTGCTTTGCGAATAGGTCTTGTTCTGGTGGTAATTCTTGTCCCAGTTCATATCGTCAAACTGGATTGTCTTGATGCCCATGTTATAGCCAAGGCTGCTGACCACCACGATACGGCCTTTGCTGTCCTCGATCCGCCCAAACAGCAGACCGGCCAGCAGGAAGTGGCCATAATGATTGGTACCCAACATGCTTTCGAACCCATCCTCGGTCAGGCGCTGTTCGGGCACCTGCGCGATGGCGGCGTTGCACATCAGCGCGTCGATTTGCGGGACGGTTTTCAGCACCTCGTCAGCCGCCTCGCGCACCGACGCAAGCGAGGCCAAATCCATGCGGATAAAGCTGACATCGGTATCCGCGCCGAACTCTTGTTTCAAATCGGCAATTGCGGCTTTCGATTTCTCGGCCGAGCGGTTCAGCATCACCACCTTGGCCCCTTTGTTCAAAAGCGTCCGCGCGGCCTGAAATCCTGCACCGCCATTAGCGCCTGTGATCAGGAAGGTTTTGCCGGTAAGGTCGCCAAGGCGATCCGGGGTCCAGCCATCGGGTCCAAAAGTTGTATCTGCCATTATCTCTCTCCTGCCAGCGGGTCTGGCGTTTTGCGTTATCCTGAAATGTAGATAACTGTCACCATGCAGCGCAGACAGATCAAATACTCGCGTATACTTGCCTGATTGTCTCAGCCCCATTGTAATGTGTAATCCACCGTGCCAGCTTGACCGCATGAGCAAAGACCAAATCAAACACCTTATCGACCACCACCTTCCTGAAGATGGGTTGATCGAAACAGCGCTGAAAGGCGTGCACCTGTTTCGTGTCACAGAAGCTGTGCCCTGCGTGCCAGCAGTCTATGAACCCACCGTCGTTGCCATCGTCAGCGGGCTGAAAGAGGCCATCTTGGACGGCGCGCATCATGTCTATGACAGCAGCCAATATATGCTGTGTCCGATGACAATGCCGGTCGAGGCAGGGACGCCGCAAGCCTCTCCCGAGAACCCGTTGATTGGGGTCATGATCTCTCTGGATGCGCGGGTGATGCGTGAATTGGCGCTTGAGGTTGAAACCGCAACGGGCGCACATCGCAATTCCGGGACCGCCGCGCCACAAGGTTTGGCGCTGGCGCGTTGGGATCGGGGTTTCACGCAGGCGCTGGTCAGGTTGTTAGAGCTGCTCGACAATCCGCTGGACGTGGCAGTGCTGGGGCCGGGACGCCTGCGGGAGCTGTACTATGCCGTGCTGATGGGCGAGGCCGGGGCGGCGGCGAAGCGCGCCTTTGGCGTTGGCAACGAAATCGCGCGAACGATCGACTATGTCTCGACCCGATTGAACGAACCCGTCACCATCGACGACATGGCCGCGCAAGTCGGGATGAGCCGTGCGGTGTTCCACCGCCGGTTCAAGGAAGCGACGACCATGTCGCCCATCCAGTTCGTCAAATCCATGCGCCTGAACAACGCCGCAATGCAGATCGCGGGCGGCAAGACCGTATCTGAAGCGGCTTTCGACGTGGGATATACCAGCCCCTCGCAATTCAGCCGCGAGTTCAAACGCATGTACGGGCAGTCTCCGCGACAGTGGAGCAACGAGGCGCAGCTTCCCATGGGTCTGATGTAAGCGGGCGGTTAGGCCACCGCTGACGAGGCCAACAAAGACCGAGAATATTCGTGCTTCGCCGTGCCCTGACGCAGGTCTTCGGTTTGCATCACCTCGACAATCTCGCCGTCTTTCATGACGGCCAGCCGATCGCACATATGGCCGATCACCGGCAAATCATGCGAGACCATCAGATAGGTCAGCTTGTGTTCGTCGCGCAGGTCGGTCAGCAGGTTCAGGATCTCGGCCTGCACGGACACATCCAGCGCCGAGGTCGGTTCGTCCAGCAGCAGGATATCCGGCTCGCCCGCCAAGGCGCGCGCCACGGCGACGCGTTGGCGCTGCCCGCCCGAGATCTGGTGCGGATAGCGGAAGCGGAATTTCCCGCCCAGACCCACGTCATCCAGCAGCTTGACCACGCGGTTGTCGATGTCTTTGATCCCATGAAGATGCAGCGTTTCGCTGAGCACCTGATCGACGGTGTGACGCGGATGCAGCGACGCATAGGGGTCTTGGAACACCATCTGCACGGTTTTATAGAACGCGCGGTCCCGCTTGGCGCCGGACAGGGGAGCGCCTTCGACGGTGATCTCGCCCGACCATGTGGGGGCAAGGCCGGTGATGGCTTTCAGGATGGTGGATTTGCCTGATCCGCTTTCCCCGACCAGACCAAAGCTTTCGCCCACCTGCACATCGAAATTAGCGTCACGCACAGCGTCGACGCGTTCATGATGCGCGCCGAACCAGACGTTTAGGTTCTTGATCGATAGTGCCGTCATCGCGTGCCTCGTACGCTGTCTTCTTTGGTCCATGCCTCGTCCCGCTCAAGCACTTCCAAATACTTCCGTGGTTGATCCAGACGCGGCAAGGAATTCAAGAGCCCTTGGGTATAGGGATGCTTGGCTTCATGTAGTTTGTCGGCCTCGCAGACCTCGACAATGCGGCCGGCATACATGATCAGCACGCGGTCACAAAATTCGGACACAAGGTTCAGGTCGTGGCTGATAAAGATCAGGCCCATGCCGCGTTCCTTCACCAGACTGTCCATGATATCAAGCACTTGCCGCTGGACCGAGACATCCAAGGCCGAGGTCGGTTCATCCGCAATCAGGATTTGCGGATCCGGGATCAGCATCATCGCAATCATAATCCGCTGCCCCATCCCGCCTGACATTTCATGCGGATAGGCGCGCATGACCCGTTCGGGGTCGCGGATCGACACGGCCTTCAACATCTCGATTGCTTTGGCGCGGGCCTGCGATTTCGAGGTGTTGTTGTGCAGAAGATAGGCTTCCATGATCTGATCGCCGATGGTCATCACCGGATTCAACGAGAATTTGGGATCCTGCATCACCATCGAGATTTTCTGGCCGCGCACCTCGCGCATCTCGGGTTCGGTCAGGTCCAGAAGGTTCTGGCCCTCAAGCTTGATGGCGTCAGCTTCGACCATGCCGGGTTTGCGGATCAGACGCAGGATGGCGCGGCCAGTCATCGACTTGCCAGACCCGCTTTCGCCCACAATGCCCAGCCGTTCTCGTTCTAGGTTGAACGACACCCCGCGCACCGCATCAAAGATGCCCTGACGGGTGGGGAAGCGCACCCAGAGGTTTTCAACTTCAAGCAGGCTCATTGGCTTCCATCCTTCGGGTCAAGTACGTCACGCAGCCCATCGCCCAGCAGGTTGAAGGCCAGCGAGACAGTGAAAATGGCAAGGCCGGGGACGGTGGCGACCCACCAGTGATCCAGAATAAAGCGACGACCTTCGGAAATCATCGCGCCCCATTCCGGGCTGGGTGGTTGCGCGCCAAGGCCAAGGAAACCAAGGCCTGCAGCGGCCAGAATGATCCCCGCCATGTCCAGCGTGACGCGCACAATCAAGGACGAGATACAAAGCGGCCAGATGTGTTTGGTGATGATGCGGATCGCACCCGCGCCTTGCAGGCGGATCGCGCTGATATAGTCGGCGGATCGGATGGTCAGCGTTTCAGCCCGAGCAATCCGTGCATAAGGCGGCCATGCGGTCAGCGAAATGGCCAAGACGGCGTTTTCGATCCCTGCACCAAGGGCGGCGACAAAGGCCAGCGCCAGTACCAAGCGGGGGAAGGCCAGAAAGATGTCGGTGATGCGCATCAGGATCGTGTCGGTCCAGCCGCCCGCATATCCGGCGACCGTTCCCACCAAAAGGCCCGCCACGGGCGCAATCAGTGCGACCAAGGCCACAATGTAAAGCGTGATGCGAGAGCCATAGATCAGGCGGCTTAGGATGTCGCGGCCCAGACTGTCGGTGCCAAGAATATGCCCTTCTGTTCCAAGGGGTTGCAGGCGGTTGCTAAGGCTTTGCTGGAACGGATCATGGGGCGACAGCAACGGCGCGAGCAGAGCAACCAGCAGAAGCGCCAGCAAAATGCCCAGTCCGAACATGGCCATCGAGTTTCCCCGAAGCGTCAGCCATCCCTGATACAGGTTCGCCAGTCGTGCATGGCGTCGCGAGGTCGGCGCGTCGGTCATCAGCCACGCGCGCCAGTTTTGTTGGTTTGTCGTCATGTCGCTCATTTCGACCTCGGATCAAAGACGCGGTACAGCAGATCAGACAGGATGTTCAGGCAGATGAAGATCAGACCGATGACCACGGTGCCGCCCAGAACTGCGTTCATATCCGCGCTTAGAAGGGCGGTGGTGATATAGCTGCCAATGCCCGGCCACGAGAAGATGATCTCGGTCAAAACCGAACCTTCCAGTAGGTTGGCGTAGCTGAGCGCGATCACGGTGATCAGCTGTACGCGGATGTTTTTGAAGGCATGGCGCCAGATCACGGCGCGTTCAGACAGGCCTTTGACGCGGGCGGTGGTGACGTATTCGGCAGACAGTTGCTCCAGCATGAAGGACCGTGTCATGCGGCTGATATAGGCCAGCGAATAATACCCCAGCAGCGAGGCAGGCAGCACGATATGCGAGAAGGCATTGCGGAAGACCGACCAGTCGCCTGCAATGGCGCTGTCGATCAGGATCATGCCGGTGCGGGTTGGCACGATGTCTTGATAGAAGATGTCCAAACGGCCGGGTCCACCCACCCAACCAAGGATGCCGTAGAAGACCAAAAGACCCATCAGACCCAGCCAGAAGATCGGCATGGAGTAGCCCACCAGCGCCACGACGCGGGCGATTTGGTCGATCCATGAGCCTCGGTTTACGGCGGCAACGACGCCCAGCGGAACGCCCAGAACGATGCCGATAAAGACGCCGATTGTGGCAAGCTCCATCGTGGCCGGGAACACACGGGCGATGTCTTCCGAAACCGGGCGCGCATTCAGAAGCGACATGCCAAAGTCACCGCGCACAACGTCCCAAAGATAGTAAAAGAACTGCACAATCAGTGGCTTGTCCAAGCCCAACTGCTCGTAAACAGCGTCATAGGTGGACTGCGAGGCGCGTTCACCGACGATGGCCAAAACCGGGTCAATGGGCATGACGCGTCCGATGACGAAAGTCACAAACAACAGCCCCAGCATTGTCACAGCGATCGAGCCAAGCGTCAGCAGAGCGCGCTTCACCCACGAGGAGAGAGGCGCGCGGCGCCTCTCTCGGTTAGTATCTGTGACCGCCATTTATTTGGTGATCGGCCAATAGGAAACTGCGGTGGTCGCGCCACCCAGATTCACGTTCTGCACATTGTCGCGCATTGCGGCCTGTTCGATCTTCTGGAACATAATAGCAAAGGGCGAGGTTTCACGGAACTCGGCCTGAATGTCCTGGTACATCATCTGGCGTTTTTCACGGTCATTCTCGACCACGGCAGCAGCGGTTTTTTCGGTTAGACCACCGGTGTCCCAGCTGTTGCGCCATGCCAAAAGCCCGGTGGCGTTCGCTTCGTCCGAGTTGTCGGGATTATAGGCAAATGTGCCAGCATTGGTGTGCGGGTCAGGATAGTCCGGGCCCCATGCGCCAATATAGACGTCCAGATTGCGGGCGCGGTATTCACCCAAGATCTGTTTGGCCGTGCCGACGGTGATGTTCAGCGTAATGCCGACCTGCGCCAAGGCGTTCTGGTATGCCTGAGCAATCTCGATCCGCTCTTGCGCCTCGCGCACACCAGCGTTCAGTTCCAGCCCCTCGGGCACACCTGCTTCTTCCAGAAGAGCCTTTGCCTTTTCGATATTCAGGCTGAACGGGTTCTCGTCCACGGCACCAAGGAAGGTGCGCGGCAGGAAGTTCTGGTGGGTTGTGTACTGACCGTTCAAGAAGCTGTTCTGCATCCCTTCATAGTCGACCAGATACTTCATGGCCTGACGCACCTGCGGCTTCGACAGCTCGGGGTGTTTCTGGTTGAACGACAGATACATCAGACGGCCACGCAGCTCGTCATGGATGGTGACACCTTCGGCGTCACGCGCACCGGCAATATCTTCCGGGTTCAGGTTGCGAGCCATGTCGATGTCACCGCGTTCAAGCAGCAAACGCTGCGAGGCGCTTTCCTGCACGTGGCGCACGATCACACGCTCCATCGCCGGAGCACCCAGATAGAAGTCTGGGTTCGATACCAGCGTTACGCTTTCATTCGGCTTCCAGCTGGCCAGCTTGTAAGCACCCGAACCGGCGGAATTGGTTTTCAGCCAAGCGTTGCCCATGTCGCCGTCAACTTCGTTGGCCATCACGGTTTTCATATCCACGACGCCGCCGATGGTCGATGTCAGACAGTTCAGAACGAACGAGGTCGCATAGGGCTTGTCGGTTTTGATTGTCACCGTGTTGCCGTCGGCCACAATGGTGTCCGCCACGTTTTCGGCGGTAAAGCCAAACTGGGTCAGGATGAATGCGGGCGTTTTGTTCAGGATAACCGCGCGGCGCAGCGAAAATTCGACATCTGCGGCGGTCACCGGATTGCCGGAATGGAAGGTCAGACCATCGCGGATGGTGAAGGTGATTGTCGATCCGTTGTCGGAGACTTCCCAGCTTTCCGCGATTTCGGGCTGATAGCCCGCATCAAGGTTCATCGGGTCAAAATTGACCAGCTTTTGATAGATGTTGCGGCTGACGTCCGAGCCAGCAAATTCAAAGCTTTCCGCCGGATCCAGCGTGGTGATGTCGTCAATCCGGTTTGCAATCACCAGCATATTGGCGGGCGTTTCCGCCACCACCGCAGGTGCGGCGGTCACGGCGATGGCCAGCCCAAGTGCGGCACTGGACATATAGCGTGTGAGCGAGTTCATAAGATAACCTCTCTGTTTATGTTGGATCTGGTGCGAATTGCCATCATGACCCCCAGGTCAGTTCCAGCACGCGCAGCCAGTTTTCATGGCACAGCTTTCTGATGAGATCCTCACCATATCCGTGCTCTTTCATTGCCTGTCTAAGTTTTGGAAGGCCGGACACTTCGGTCAAGTCCTTCGGGACGACTGCTCCGTCGTAGTCAGAGCCAAGACCGACACGGTCTTCGCCCAGTATGCCGATCAGATGGTCCAGATGTTTTATCATCTGTGTGATTGGGACATCTGCCAGCATTTTTCCGTCGTCGCGCAGAAACGCCACGGCGAAGTTCAACCCTACTATACCATCGCTTTCCGCAATTGCGCGCAATTGATCGTCGGTCAGATTGCGGGAATGGGGTGTAATGGCGTGGGCGTTGGAATGTGTCGCGACCAGCGGGGCTTCGGAATGTCGCGCGACGTCCCAGAAGCCAGCCTCGTTCAAGTGCGACAGATCCACCATAATTTTCAGGTCGTTACAGCGTTTGATCAGCGCCAGACCGTGATCTGTCAGCCCACCGCCTGTGTCCGGCGAGGATGGGAATTGAAACGGCACGCCTTCGCCATAGATGGTCGGGCGGCTCCAAACCGGACCGATGGATCGCAGCCCGGCCGCGTGCAGCACGTCCAGCATATGCAGATCTGCATCGATCGCCTCGGCGCCTTCCATATGCATGATTGCGGCCATCTTCCCGGCGGCAAAGGCGGCGCGCATGTCAGATGCGCTGCGGCAAATGTTCAGCGCGCCAAGGCGCTCCAGCTCGCGCAGGATTGAGATTTGCGAGGCGACCACCGGCAATGCGTCATTGCATTCAATCGCTTCAGGAAGCTCTAACGCATAGCTGTCTTTGGTCATTTCGTGGAACTTGTGTTCCAGATCAGTGGGCGAGGGGACGAAGACCGCAAAGAACCCGCCACCAAAGCCGCCTTGCTTGCTTTTCGGCAGGTCAATCGCGCCGTCATACCCGTTCACAAACGATGCGGCCTGCTGTGATCCACCTGCGCGGTAGAGTTTCAACAAGACGTCGTTGTGGCCATCAAAGATCAACGGTTCAGCAGAAGACACGGTCAGTAACCCCTAAGTTCGGGTTACTGTAGCAAAGGAAAATGTATTGTCTTAAGAAATGTCTATGCGTTTATGTCATACATCTATTCAATGATGGAATCGCCATGAAAAAGTCAGAACTTCAGCACTCGTTGCCCGAATATTATGCGTTTCGCGCAGTTATGCTGGCGGGCACGACGGTTGGTGCGGCACGTCAGTTGGGGATTTCTCAGTCCGCAGTCAGCCGATCCGTCGCCAATCTTGAAAGCAAGTTGGGGCAAACCCTGTTCGACCGCGAGGCGGGACGCCTGACGCCGACCGGGTCCGCCGTTCGCTTGAACCGCAGGCTTGATCCGCTGTTCGAGGCGCTGCGCCGCATTGATGGGCCGACCGAGCCCGTGCGCGAAAACCTGCGCCTGATCGCGCCCCCGACCTATGCGCATCGGTTTCTGGTGTCGTCCATCAGCAGATTTCTGAAGATGCACCCGGATTTTCACGTCAGTTTCGAAGTGAACACGTCAGAAGAGGTGACACGCGGCGTCATGGAGGATCGGTTTGATCTTGGCGTCGTGGGGGTCGAGATCAAGCGGTCCGAGTTGCAGCTGACACCCTATCGCAAGTCGTCAGCTGTTTGCGTCCTGCCCTTGGATCATCCATTGGCCACAAAGGCCGAGATCCAACCAGAGGATCTGCACGGGCAAGACATGGTCGCCCTGTCTTACCGTCACGAACGGCGCGGGCAGTTGGAACGTCTTTTGCATCAGGCGCGCGCGGAACCCAATGTGGTGGCCGAGGTCTCGACCTCGTTCGCGGCGGCGGATTTGGCGAAGGAAAAGGTCGGGCTTGCCGTGATCAATCCGTTTCCCTTGTACTACTACCGTTCGGATGATCTGGCCTTTGTGCCGTTCCGGTCGCCGATCCGGTATCAAAGCTATTTCGTGACGTCGGGCACGCGCCCAACCCCTCGTACCGCGCGGGTGTTTATGCGGCATTTGCGGCTGCACACGCCAAGCGACCCTTTCTCGCAGAAGGCCTAGGGGCGCGGAGTTGGGGCAGGGTTACCGGCTGCGCCGGGCGTTCTGCACCCAAGCCACGATCAACTGGCGGTCTTCCGGGTCCATTTCGACCGCGTTGGGGGGTGGCATGGCGTGGGTGCGTCCGGCTTGCAGATAGATCTGGTCGGCGTGGCGCGCCACATCAGATTCCGTTTCCAAAACGACGCCTTTCGGGGGCCAATGCATCCCGTCCCATGACGGTTCACGCGCATGGCACATCGAGCAATTGCCGATCACCGCGTAATATGCGTCTTCAAATCCTTCGGATGCCGCGAACTTTTGTTCGTAAGGCGTCAGGGCGCGGGCCTCGGCGTCGTCATAGCTGTTTGTGCCGGGGACAGTCGACAGCCACGCGATAAGCATCATCAGGATCGCGGTCACTCCCCATGTCCAGTTTGGTCCTTTGCCGGTCTTGTGCATGGTGTTGAAGTAATGGCGGATGGTGACGCCGGTCAGGAAAATCAGGCTGGCGATGATCCACGCGTGCTGCGTCGCGAAGGCCAGCGGATAGTGGTTGGACAGCATCAGGAATACGACAGGCAGCGTTAAATAGTTGTTGTGTGTCGAACGCACCTTGGCGATCTTGCCGTATTTCGCATCTGGCGTGCGGCCATTTTTCAAGTCATCCACAACGATGCGCTGATTGGGCATGATTTGGAAAAACACGTTTGCGGTCATGATCGTCGCGGTGAACGCGCCCAGATGCAGAAGGGCGGCGCGGCCGGTGAAAATCTGGTTATAACCCCACGACATCACCACAAGGATGGCGAACAGAAGCAGCATCAAAAGGGTGGGGTTTTCGCTGAGTTTGGATTTGCACATCTGGTCATAAAGCAGCCAGCCGATGGTCAGCGACCCGCCCGAGATCACGATACCCTGCCACAGGGACAGATCGGCCTTGGTGGGGTCCAGAAGGAACAGCTCGCCCCCGACCCAATAGATGATCATCAAAAGCGCGGCCCCCGACAGCCAGGTCGTATAGCTTTGCCATTTGTGCCATGTCAGATGCTCGGGCATCTCGGATGGGGCAACCATGTATTTGACGGTGTGATAAAAGCCGCCTCCGTGGACCTCCCATTCTTCGCCATGGGCGCCGACGGGCAGGTTGGGGTTGGGCTTTAACATCAGGTCCAGCGCGATGAAATAAAAGGACGCGCCGATCCACGCCATCGCCGTTACCACATGCAACCACCGCACGCAGAACGCGATCCAATCCCACAGAATTGCCAGATCGTACATTTCGGTCCCTCCGACTTTCAACAGACCGACCCTAGCCTAGGATTTCGGCCTCTGCCATCATGGAAATTATCTGAAGGTTTCTGAACTCACTGCCGCACACTGACAGCGCAGGCTCTGCACCCAGCCGCATGAATTTTTTGCGTTTCGAGATCAAGGGCTCAGGCCGTGCCTGTTTCCTCGCAATAAAGCGCGGACAGTTTCTGTGCAGCGATTTGTAGAGGCTCGAGGAAGTCGATGAGCTGCTCCATGCTGCAGCGTTGCACCGGGGTGTGGGTCGACAGGGTGGCCATCAACCGGCCTTGCTGATCGAGGACCGGAACGCCGATGGCAGCCATGCCGGTCATGAATTCTTCATTGTCGGTCGAATATCCGCGCTTGCGCGTTATCCTCAGTTCTTCGATCAGATCGTCGGGCGAGGTGAAGGTCTTGTCCGTCATCCGCTGAAGAGGGTGGGCGTTCAGGACGCCTTTCAGGGTTGGGGTGCGCAGGCTGGACAGGTACATCTTGCCGCTAGCGGTGCAGTGGAAAGGCACCTGCGTGCCGATGGGCAGTTGAATGCGCAGGGGCCATTTGGTTTCCACACGATCAAGATAGGTCATGCCCTCGCGGTCGGGGGTGGCCAGATTGCAGGTCTCGCCCAACTCCTCGGCGACGCCTTTCAGGATGGCCAGACGGGCGGTGCGCAGACGTTCGGACGACACGGTGTTCACTGCCATGGTGCGCAAACGCGGACCGGGGCCATAGGCGGCCCCGTCCAGATCTCGTTGGAGAAACCCTTCGGCCTCGGCGGTTTGCAAAAGGCGATGCAGGGTGGGTTTGGGAAGCCCGAGCGTATCGATCAATTGAACGGGACGGACGGGCACGCCAAGGCGCGCGACCTCTTCTAATATCAACAGCAACCGAAGATTGGTCGGAATTTGAGAGGAAGAAGAGGTCGTCGCGTCGTTAGGCATCGCTTCTCGGTCTATCTGTTTGGCAAAAGGATCAACGCCAAGTCCGGAACCAATGAAACCAGTATCCAAACGCCGATCAGGGCTGCAAGATAAGGAACCGTATAGCGTAGAAGTCGGAAATATGGAACGCCTGTCACGCCCGAGGCCACATATAGGTTTAGACCATAGGGCGGCGTGATAAATCCGATAGATGCGCCGACAAGGAAAATGACCGAGAAATGGATCGGATCAATGCCAACCGAGGCCGCAATGGGCGCAAGGATCGGGGCCAGAATGATCGTCACCGGAAGGCTTTCCAGAACCATGCCCGAGAAGAACACGATCACCATCGAGGTGAACAGAACCGCATAATAGCCACCCATCGAGGTCACGAAGTCTCCGATGCTTTGTTGTGCGCCCAGAAGCGACAGGATCTGTTGCATGACGACCGAGATCGCAATCAGAGGGGCCAAGATGCCGCTGATCTGTGCGGACCGCACCACGATCGACGGGATCTGCGGGATGCTGAAGCCTTCGACCACGAACATCTCGGCATAGCTTTTTTCAGACACGGGTTTGTTCCCGTCTGATCCCATGATCTTGTTCAAGGGATAGCTGATCAGACCTGCGATCACGCAGAAGCCAACGGTTACGCCAGCCGCTTCGGTTGGCGAGAATTTACCTGTATAGATCCCCCACAGGACAAGCCCGATGGCGAAGAAACCCAGCCATGCGCCGAACGCGGTTTTCAATACGCGGTTCAGTTCAAACGGGATCAGATACCCCCAGCCGTTGATGCGGCAGATGATCCAGCAGGCAAACTGCATTCCGAAGACCATCAGCGCGCCGGGCAAGATGCCCGCAACGAACAGGTCCGAGATCGGCAGGTTCAGCAAGAAGCCATAGACGATGAAGATGATCGAGGGCGGGATGATGATCCCGACGGTACCGCCAGCCGCAGCTGTCGCCGCCGAGAAGCGTTCGTCATAGCCGCCTTTGACCATTTCCGGGTGCAGCATCGACCCGATCGTCGCCGTCGTGGCCGAGTTCGAGCCCGAGATCGCCGCGAACAGACCGCAAGCGCCCAGCGATGCCATCGCCAGTCCGCCGCGCAGCCAGCCCAGACAGGCATAGGCAAAGTCGGACAGCCTTCGGGCGATGCCGGATTGGTTGATCAAGTCACCCGTCAGGATGAACAGGGGCATCGCCAGAAGGGCAAAGCCTTTGTTGAAGACGTTCATCAGCTCGGCGCCCATATTGTCCAAGGTCAGCCCAAGGACAAAGGAACAGCCCAGCACCCAATAGGCGATGACCAGCAGCACCGGCACGCCCAACATGAATAAAGCCGTGACCCCCAAAGAGATCAGAGTGACCAAAGTTCCATCTGTCATCACGTATCTCCTCCGATAACGGCTTGTTTGATCATCTGGTTGCCGCTTCGATAGTTTGCGATGTCCTCGAACAGGTTCTCAAAGACACGGGCCGTCATAAGAATAGCCGAAAGCGGGACAGTGATCAGGAACCACCACTGCATGGTGTTGTCGGTGCCCAGAACGATCTGGAAGTTGGAGGCAGACAAAGCGGTCGCGCGTGACGTCGTAACAACGATGATGACTGCAAAGATGAACCACAGGATGGCGTCCAGAAACAGGCAGGCCATCTGACCCGTGCGGGGCATGGCAGTGCGGAATTCTGCGAAGCTGAGGTGGGTGCGCAGGCGAACGTTAAAGGCCGCGCCGAACCACGCCATGATCATGAACAGCAAGGGCGGGATGGTTGTGGACCAAGGTTGCTGGTTCGAGAAGACGAACCGGTCAATCACGCCCCAGAAGATGATGAACGCAATCGCCAAATAGCTATAGACCATGATCGACCGTTCCAGATGACGGTCCAGCCAAGGCACGCGTTTATAAATCCACAGGACAAGCAGCCCAAAGACCGCGGTTGCAACCGCGCCAACGACCCATGCCGTGTCTGGTTGCAGCGCGGATCGTATTTCATAACTGTCCAGCGACGCAAAGGCGCTGAAAATAGCGCCGATGTCAGACCAAAAGCTCATGGTCTCCTCCCTTGTATGATCGTCCGTTCATGATTCTTAGACGCGAACGTCGATAGAAATCGGCACCAGTTTAAGGTGCCGATTTCAAATGCTTAGTACCAGATTAGGCTTTCCACCAGCGACGTGGCTCTACGTTCTCGGGCTTCATGTCTTTGGGGACCTGACGCGCGATGTCATAGATTTCCTGATAGGTGTCGATGCCACCGGCCCAACCGTTCAGACGTTCACGCCACTTCTCCCAAAGTTGCGGCTGGAACTCGGGCGAACACATTTCTTCGGCCATCTTGATCTGGTCGTCGGCCAGGAAGGCGTTGCGCACGTTGTTTTCAGCAAAGACGGTGCCGGGCAGCTGCGGATCCGACTGGCCCACAGTTTTGACCAGCGCGGCCTCGTTGGCGGCCTGAACATGGGTTTGCGCCCAGTATGCAGACTCCATCACTGCGTCTTGGAGGTGACCATCAAGGCTGTCGAAGACCGATGCGCTCATCGAAGTGTGCTCGGTGCCGCAGAAGAACTTCAGGTCAACCGACTGGCTGACCACCGGCGACATGTTGGCGTATGCCACGGCCGAGGCCCATGTTTCCGCGCCATCGATCAGACCTTGCTTCAGACCGTCCAGCGTTTCCTCCCAAGCAACGGGAACCGGGTTCAGGTTCAGCGCTTGCATCGCGATCCGGCCCAGCTGAGTGCCGGTCACGCGGTTCTTGGTGCCGAAAAGTTCTTCCAGCTTGGTGACGGTGGGCTTGTCTTCCCAACCCAGACCCAGCTGGATGCCGCGCAATTCGCAATGGCTGAACAGGAATTTCAACCCGTGACGCTTTTCAAGCGGCTCGCGAAGGATGCGCTGCGATTCTGGGCTATAAAGGAAGTGGTACTGCGACGCACGACCGGGGAACATATAGGCATAGTCCAGCACGTTCAGATAAGGCGCGCCACCGGCCGAGTTCTGGGTCGAAGCAGCATAGATATCGACGATGCCCTGCTGGGTTTTCTCGACACAGGATGTCTGACCACAAATCTGGTTGTTGCCGATAAACTCGACGCGAATCTCGCCATCGGTGCGGCTTTCCAGATCACGGGCGAATTCAAGTGCACCCGCGCGTTCGATCAGAAGGTTCTGCGCATTAAAGCCAGATGCGCCGAATTTCAGCGTATGCTTGGCTGTCTTTGAGAATCGTTTCTCGTAGGTCGATTCCGCTGCGCTTGCCAGATTGGCAAGGCTCATGGCCCCGCCAAAGCTGCCAGCAGCCAGCAGAGTCGAACTCATCCCGTATTGTCCGGCAACCCGGAACAAATCACGGCGAGAGATTTTACTTAGATTATTGGAAGTCTTCATTTGCATCCTCCCTGAAGCGTTATTGAGACTTGTGGTCTCATTAATACTGTATTAGTGAAGGGGTACGCAAGGAAATTCGCGTTTGACTAAAAAATAAGCAGCGGGAGGACTCACTAATGTCGCTGAAAAGAGCCGATTTTCTGATAGTTGGTGCAGGTTCTGCAGGATGTGTTCTGGCAAATCGACTCAGCGAAAATCCGGCGAATCGGGTGATTCTGTTGGAGGCCGGCGGACGCGATGTGAACCCGTGGATCCATGTTCCTGTCGGTTACTTTAAGACGCTGCACAACCCAAACACCGACTGGTGTTATAAGTCCGAACCGGATCCGGGTTTGAATGGTCGTTCACTTGATTGGCCGCGTGGAAAGACCTTGGGCGGGTCCAGTTCCATCAATGGCCTTTTGTATGTGCGTGGCCAGAAAGAGGACTATGACCGCTGGGCGCAGCGCGGCAACAAAGGGTGGAGCTATGACGACGTGCTGCCCTTGTTCAAGAAATCCGAATCCCATGAGAACGGCGAAGACGAATTTCACGGTGGCGATGGCGGGCTGTCCGTATCCCTGATCCGCGCCAAAAGCGAGATTGCCGAAGCGTTCATTGATGCAGCCGTTGAAATGGGTGTTCCGCGCAATGACGACTATAACGGGGCCGAACAAGAGGGCGCTGGGTATTTTCATCAGACCGCCCGTGGTGGCTTTCGCTGTTCCAGCGCGCGAGCCTTTTTGAATCCTGCGAAAAGCCGCTCGAACCTTGAGGTTATCACACACGCTCATACCGAAAAGCTGCTGTTTGATCCTAATGATCCGCGTCGCGTGATTGGTGTTCAGATCAATCGCAAAGGTGAGACGCAAGAGATTATGTTGAATCCCGGAGGCGAGGTGATCCTGTCCGCCGGTGCCATCGGATCGCCGCAAATCCTTGAGCTTTCAGGTATCGGACGCGGTGACGTGCTGCAAAAAGCTGGCGTCGAGCTGCGCCACGAGCTTCCCGGCGTCGGCGAATGCCTGCAAGACCACCTGCAAATCCGGTTGGTGTACGAGGTAAACTCCCAGACGTTGAACGACGCCATCAACCGGTTTGTACCGCGCATGGGGATTGGCCTGAACTATGTCCTGTTCCGCAAAGGCCCGATGAGCCTTGGCGCCAGCCAGGTCTGCGTCTTTGCGAAATCTATGGAGGGGCTCGAAACGCCCGATATCCAATTCCACTTCCAACCCTTAAGCGCGGACAAACCGGGGATCGAGATGCACCCGTTCTCGGGTATCACATCGTCGGTCTGTCAGCTGCGGCCTGAAAGCCGGGGACATATCCACATCTCGTCGCCCAATGCGGCGGATTATCCGAAGATCGTGCCGAATTATCTGTCGGCCACCGCCGATCAGCTTTGCGCCATTCGCGCCGTCAAGTTTGCGCGTGCCATGACGCAAACCAGCGCGCTAAGCCCTTATATCGTGCGTGAACACGTGCCGGACAACAATCCGCAGACGGATGAAGAGTTGCTGCAATGCGCACGCGATATCAGCCAGACGATCTATCACCCGACCAGCACCTGCCGGATGGGCCATGACGATCAGGCGGTGGTGGATGACCGCTTGCGGGTTCACGGCATTGCGGGGCTGCGGATTGCCGATGCCTCGATCATGCCGGACATCGTGTCGGGCAACACCAATGCGCCGACGATCATGATCGGTGAGAAAGCCAGCCAAATGATCCTCGAGGACCGTGCCGCGACGGTCTGAGAAATTTCCAACTGGACTTAACGCGCGTTCAGATTGGCCCTAACCCAACCCCCCAACGCTTACTAGCGTTGCCCAAACTTTGCTTGCTGCGAAAACAGGAGAAATGCCATGAAAATGACCACCGAAGAAGCCTTTGTAAAAGTGCTGCAAATGCACGGAATTGACCACGCATTCGGGATTATCGGATCGGCCATGATGCCGATTTCCGACCTGTTTCCGGCGGCGGGGATCAAGTTCTTTGACTGCGCGCATGAATGCAATGCGGGCATGATGGCCGACGGGTTCACCCGCGCGTCGGGCAATATGTCGATGATGGTCGCCCAGAACGGGCCGGGGATCACCAGCTTGGTGACACCGATCAAAACCGCTTACTGGAACCACACACCGCTTTTGGTCGTGACCCCGCAAGCTGCCAACAAGACCTTGGGGCAGGGCGGCTTCCAAGAGGTCGAGCAGATGGCCCTGCTGGAAGACATGGTTGCTTATCAGGAAGAGGTCCGCGACCCGTCCCGTATGGCCGAGGTTCTGAACCGCGTTATCCTGCAAGCCAAGCGCGCCAGCGCGCCCGCACAGATCAACATCCCGCGTGATTATTGGACGCAGGTGATCGACATTGACCTGCCGGCGGTTGTCGAGTTCGAACGCCCCTCGGGCGGAGAACAAGCCGTGGCCGAAGCCGCAGCGCTTCTGTCCAGCGCGAAATTCCCGGTCATTCTGAACGGCGCGGGCGTTGTTCTGGGCGATGCGATTGGCGATTCCATGGCACTGGCCGAGCGTTTGGACGCACCGGTTTGCGTTGGCTATCAACACAACGACGCCTTCCCCGGCTCGCACCCGCTGTTTGCTGGTCCCTTGGGCTATAACGGCTCGAAAGCAGGGATGGAGCTGATTTCCAAAGCGGATGTTGTGCTGGCACTTGGCACCCGTCTGAACCCGTTCTCGACCTTGCCGGGATACGGCATTGATTACTGGCCCAAAGACGCCAAGATCATTCAGGTCGACATCAACCCGGACCGGATCGGTTTGACGAAGCCGGTTTCGGTCGGGATCGTTGGTGACGCTAAGAAAGTGGCGCAAGGCATCCTGTCGCAACTGACGGATGGGGCAGGCGATGCAGGCCGCAAAGAGCGTAAGGAACTGATCGCGACCACCAAGTCCACATGGGCGCAGGCGCTGACCTCGATGGATCACGAAGACGACGATCCGGGCACCACCTGGAACGAACGTGCCCGTGGCCGCGAACCAGAAAAGATGAGCCCGCGCATGGCGTGGCGCGCCATTCAGGCGGCCCTTCCGAAAGAGGCCATCATCTCGTCCGACATTGGTAACAACTGTGCCATCGGCAATGCTTATCCGTCCTTCGAGGAAGGCCGCAAATATCTTGCGCCGGGCCTGTTTGGTCCCTGCGGATACGGCTTCCCGTCGATCTGCGGTGCCAAGGTGGCTTGCCCAGATACGCCGGTTGTCGGCTTCGCTGGGGATGGCGCATTCGGTATCTCGATGAACGAAATGGTGTCGGTGAACCGCGATGACTGGCCTGCAATCACCATGGTTATTTTCCGTAACTATCAATGGGGTGCGGAAAAGCGGAACACGACGCTTTGGTTCGACGACAACTTTGTCGGAACCGAGCTGTCGACCGAAGTCAGCTATGCTGGCATCGCCCGCGCCTGTGGCGTGGAAGGTGTTGCAGTGACGACCATGGAGGAACTGACAGACGAATTGAACAAAGCTGTCAATCGTCAGATGAAGGAAGGCAAGACCACCTTTATCGAGGTTCTGTTGAATCAGGAATTGGGCGAACCGTTCCGCCGCGATGCGATGAAGAAACCGGTCTCGGTTGCGGGTATTGATGCCAGCGATATGCGGTCCAACCGCGCATCGTAAATTCCTCCGGTTCGGGGCACGGAAACGGTGCCCCGGCCTGACTGACGCTCTGTCTTTCTGGCCTCCCCGGAAAGCAGAGCGTCCCCTTTTTCAAGGTAAGAACATGTCGACAAGCCTGTCCTCAAAATTGCGTCCGTCAGCGCTTATGGAATTCTTTCAACGAAACAGTCACGGCATTTTGGTGTCGGTGGTGATTGCGGTAGCAGCCCAGTTCCTGTCGGAGCATTACGGCGCGCCAGCGATGCTGATGGCGCTTTTGTTGGGGATCGCGTTTCACTTCTTGTCAGAAGAAGACAGCGCAGGCTGCAAGGCAGGGATCGAGTTTACAGCGAAGACCGTGTTGCGTTTCGGCGTTGCCCTTTTGGGCGCGCGGATCAGCATCGAGCTGATGATGGGGCTGGGTCCCGCATTGATCTTGATCGTTGTGGCTGCGGTGATCTTGACGACTCTTTTTGGCTTGTTGGGTGCAAGGCTTTTGAAGCGTGGATGGCGGTTTGGTCTGCTGACCGGCGCGTCGGTCGCCATTTGCGGTGCTTCGGCGGCGATGGCTGTCGCGGCGGTGCTGCCCAAGAACGAACATTCCGAACGCAACCTGATCTTCACGGTGCTAAGCGTTACTGTGTTGTCCACCATCGCCATGGTGATCTATCCGATCCTGACCGAGCTGTTCGAATTCAATGATGAGGTGTCGGGCGTGTTCCTTGGGGGCACCATTCACGACGTGGCGCAGGTTGTGGGGGCGGGGTTCTCGGTCTCGGAGCAGACGGGCGAAGTTGCGACGATGGTCAAACTGATCCGCGTTGCGATGCTGGCACCAGTGGTTCTTGTGATCTCGGTTCTGGTGCGCCGCTATGCGGAAGACGGCCAGTCGGACGGGAAACGCCCGCCGATCCTGCCGACATTCGTGATTGGCTTTCTGATTTTGGCCGCGCTGAACTCGTTCGGATTGATCCCGCAGGTTGCCGTGGACACGATGTCCAGCCTTAGCCGGTGGGCATTGCTGGTGTCGATCGCTGCGGTGGGCATGAAAACGTCACTGAAACGCATCCTCGAGGTGGGCGGCGACGCTATTGCCCTGATCGTTGCGGAAACCGTCTTTATCGCGCTGTTCGTGCTGATCGGTGTCTTCGCCTTCGGGCATTAAGACGTCGCTGGCCTGCGGCACTAAAGCAACGGCAACCCGTGCTGCATGTGATCCAGCAGCTTGCGAACCAGCCCGTGTGGCGGTGAATTCGGGGGCCAGAGTGCGAAGAGAACTGGTTGGCTCATCTGCCATTCGGGCAGCAGTTTGACCAACCGACCCGCTTGGATATCCTCGCGCACGGCGAATTCCAGTATCGGTGCCACTCCGGCACCGGCGCGGGCAAACTGCACATGCGCGGTCGAGCTATCGACCGAGATCTGATCTTCGCCATGCACAACCGTTTTGCCCATGGTTGTGTGCGTCATCTCGGTTTCGTCCTGGATGGCGGCAAGGCGGATGAACTTCCAGCTTTCCAAATCGGTGGGCGTCTTGGGCCGTCCATGTCGCGCGACATAATCAGGGCTTGCCACCAAACACCTTGGTACCTCTGCGAGTTTGCGCGCTTTCAGCGTGCTGTCCTTCATTGGGCCAATGCGAAACGCCAGGTCCAGCCCGTCTCGAACCAGATTGCTGCGCATGTCTGAGAAGCTGACCTTCAGTGCAATGCCCGGATAGTGATCCGCAAATGACGCGAGTTGGCGGATCACAACCGGCTGGTTTAACGGCTCGGGCATTGCCAAACGAATGACGCCCACAGGTTCGCTCGACACGTCCGAGAACGCATCCAACCCTTCTTCGGCCGCGCCAATCATGCGCTGCGCCGCGCCGCGAAACGACCCGGTTTCAGCCACTTTGGCACAGATCACCATCGCACGGATCTGATCAATCATATTGTTCGTAATACAGAACAGTGAAGTTGAATAGTTCGTGTTTTCGATACCAACCCAAGACAATATGTTCGCGCCCAATACCGGAGGCACCCATGAAATCCCAAGCCATCGTTAAAACGGAAAAGGCCGACCGCTATGCACAACAGCTGTGCAAGCATTTGGCCACAAGATTCCCACCAGTTACCAGGCTGGCGCGGTCTGGGTCGAGCTGCCGATGGGCCGCGCCGATCTGGCAGCCAGCGTTGATACGCTGACCATGACCGCCAATGCTGACACGCCCGAAGCGCTGGCGAAGGCGCAGCAGGTGATGCAAAGCCATCTGGAACGCTTTTCGTTCCGCGAAGATCTTGAAATCACTTGGCAGCACGTCTCCGATGCTGCCGCTTGATCCCTGAATACAAGAAATAAACGAGGAATACCCATGGCAGAAGCACTGGAAAATGTACGCCGGATTTATATGGAAGGGATCGCAGGGGGCAACGCCCGCGAGGCCGTAACCAAATATACCGGGCATCGCTATACGCAACACTCGACCGGGGTCGGCGATGGGGTCGAGGGCTTTCTGGCCTTCTTCGAGCCCTTCGTGGAACGCAACCCCAAGCGCGATATCGAGATCAAACGCATTTTTCAGGACGGGCGGTGGGTGTTTTGCAGCGCCTATCAAAGCCTGAATGACGGCGCGGCCCAGTGGGTCACGATGGACATGTTCTATACCGACGCAGACGGGCTGATCTTGGAGCACTGGGACACCATCGCGCCCTATATGGCAGACACGGTTTCAGGCGAGGATATGGTCGGTGGCACCCGCGAGGTTGATGCCACCGCCGACACGGACGCCAGCAAATCCGTTGTGCTGGAATACACCAAGCAGGTTCTGCAAGAACGCCAGTTCGGCAGGATCTCGGACTTCGTTTCCGAAGACCTGATTCAGCATTCACCGCAAATCGCCGCAGGCCGTGCGGGGCTTTACGACTGGGTCCGCTCGGACGTGGCGGGGGATTATGAGATGCTGTTCAACCTGTTTGGTGACGGCGATTTTGTCGTGACCTATGGCAAGCGCCATGCGCAGGGCAAAGACATCGCCATCTTCTATCTGTACCGCGTTGCGGGCGGTAAGATCGTCGAACATTGGAGCAACGCAGAAGAGATTTCCCCGCGCGAGGCGTGGGGCAATACCGGCAAGTTCTGACGTCTAGATTGTTCGCCGGAAACCGACCTTAGTCGGCGCGATAAAGTCCCGGGACCAACCCTTCGACCAAATCCTGCAAGGTTTCGGCACGGGTTCCCGGCGGCTGCATCGGCCCGTAATAGACGTCATACGATCCGCCCAGCTTGGCCAGCAGCTCAGACACATAGCGAAGCGAGCCAACCTCGCGCCCGATATATTCGTTGTTGCCGCTAAGGATGCGGGCGAATTTTCGGGTGCGATAGTAATGGCGCGAGTTTCGAAGGTCGGCGGATGCCGGCACTATTGGAGCGTTCGTTACCCCAGACACCCGTGTGATGCCGGTGCGCCACGGGGGTTCGAATAACAGCCCGTTTGACTGGTCCGCCACGCGCCCCGATCCAAAGACCAAAAGCGCGCCGCCTTGTTCCAGATGCGCCTGCATTTCCTCGCGGGTTTGTCGCGCGCCCAGCACTTTGTCGGATCGGTCAAGGTTTACGGCCACAATGCGGTCGGTGCCCAGAAAGCGCTCTGCCTCGCGGTTGGCGACAACCTTCAGGTCGGGCCGATGATCCAGCAACGCCCCCGCGTGCGAGATGAAATCGAACGTGCCGACGGGATGCGTTGCGCCGATGATCACCGGGCCTTGGGCGGGGATGTTTTCGATCCCATGAGCGGTGATCTGTGTGCCGCCCTTCATGGCCAGAAGCGCCTTCACAAGATCGGGGCCGGTGCGCCCGTCGAGTTCGCGCAGCACCTGTTCTGTTTCGCGCAGGGCAAAGAAGGCTTGCCCGGTTATCGCGCGGCTGAACAGATCGACCGTGCTCATTAAAAGGCGCAGCGCCTTCAGTCGAAAATGCGCGCTGTCTGTCAGTCGAAGACGCGCGCGCAGCAGCTCGTCCATTGGGTTTTTTGTGGTGTGTGCGGGCAAGATCAGCTCGGTGTTTGGGTTTTGAATGCCAAGACTGCAACCGGCGGTGCCCGCGGTCAATTCGTTTATTGCTTGCCCAACGCGCGGCACGCGGTCAAAACTTGACCCGTCGCCTGTCGGCGGCGGGGTGGTCAGAAATGGGGGGTGCATCATGACGACACCAGCACAGGCTGGCATTGACGAGGTGATGCTAAACTTCTCGCCCACCAGTTTGCAGATCCTGAACGCCGTGCTTGCGATCGTCATGTTCTCGATCGCGATTGACCTGAAGACGAGTGATTTCAAACGGTTGATCCGGTCTCCTAAACCGTTGCTGACCGGGTTGGTGTCGCAGTTCATTGTGTTGCCAGCGCTGACATTTTGTCTGGTTCTTGCCACCGCGCCGCGCCCGTCGATTGCTTTGGGCTTGATGCTGGTGGCGGCTTGTCCGGGGGGCAATATCTCGAACTTTATCACCCATAGGGCTGGTGGGAATGCAGCGCTTTCAGTGTCGATGACCGCTTTTGCAACGATCTTTGCGATCCTTCTGACACCACTGAACATCGCGTTTTGGGGCAGCCTTTACGAGCCGACACGGGAAATTTTGCAGAGAACCTCGATTGATCCGGTGTCGGTGGCGATCACGGTGGGCGTCATGTTGGTGTTGCCCCTGTGTCTGGGCGTGACGCTGAACGCCAAACGTCCCGACATCACCCGCCGTCTGCGCACGTCACTTCAATATCTGTCGATGGGGATCTTCATAGCGTTCGTGGTGCTGGCGCTGGCTGCAAACTGGGCGCTGTTTCTGGAGTATGCGCAGGCCGTGGCAAGCTTGGTCATTGCCCACAACGCGCTGGCGCTGGCGGCTGGGTTCTGCATCGCCACTTTGGCAGGGCTATCCGCCTTTGACCGCCGCGCCATCATGATCGAGACCGGCATCCAAAACTCGGGCCTTGGTTTGATCCTGATCTTTGGGTTCTTCAGCGGGCTGGGCGGAATGGCTGTGGTCGCGGCCTTCTGGGGGATTTGGCACGCGGTGACGGGATTGGCGCTGGCTGGGGTGTTGGCCCGCGCAGGCGCGATCCGGCCGTCTTATCCCTAGGCCCGACCGAAAAAACAGAACAAGTTTCCTATTGTGGCGCATTGTCTAACCGTCTGTACGAAAAATTTCCCTGAATAAAGGGAAACCGAGAACCATTCTTTTTATGGTTGCGCTAGCCTGAGAGTGTCCGGAAACGGATCTCTAACTAAAGGAGGGAATTATGTCCCACAAGATCGTCGTCGGCTATGACGGTAGCGACAGCTCCAAAGCGGCGCTTACTTTTGCAACGTCTTTGGCACAGGCTTTGGGTGGCAGTATTGTTGTCGCCCACGTGCTGGAATGGTCGCCATATTCGTTTTTGACTCCGACCGAATTGGAAGAGCGTCACAAACGTCGCGGTGAAGAACTTGAGCGCGCTGAGGCCGCTATCCTTGCCCCTGCTGTTGAAAGCCTGAAAAACAGCGGGCTGCAAATCGACACCGCATTGAAGTACGGTAATATTGCCACGACCCTTGGTAAGATCGCCGATGAGAGCGGCGCAGATCAGATCGTAATCGGCCGCAATGGCGAACCCGGTCTTTCGTCACGGGTGTTTGGATCCGTTGCCATCAGCTTGGCGCAGGCCGCGCCCGTGCCTGTAACCATTGTGCCTTAAGCGAACAGGAATTCTCATGATCCCTCAGATTAAAACGGCAGCGCTGGCTGCCCCGGCCATGTTGGCGGCGACTGCGCCAGCCATGGCCCAATCCCTTGACCAAACCATCAACGAAGGCTTCGCGAATGCGACCGGATGGTTCGTCAGCTTCATCTTCAGCCCATTTCCGGGAACCACCTTTCCTTGGATCGTGATGTGGCTGGTGATTGCCGCGACCATTTTCACGCTTTACTTTGGCTTCATCCAGTTCCGGGCTTTTCCGCACTCGATCTCGCTGGTTAAAGGCGACTATTCCGACCCCAACGACGCGGGCGAGGTCAGTCACTTCCAAGCGCTTGCCACGGCCCTTTCGGGCACTGTGGGCCTTGGTAACATCGCCGGTGTGGCGGTGGCCGTGGGTATCGGCGGACCTGGCGCAACCTTCTGGATGATCCTTGCGGGTCTGATGGGCATGGCGTCGAAATTTACCGAATGTACGCTGGGCGTGAAATACCGCAATGAGTACGAGGACGGCACCGTGTCCGGTGGTCCGATGTATTACATGACCAAAGGCTTTGCCGAGCGTGGCTTGCCTGCAGGCGGGATCATGGCGGTCCTATTTTCGGTCTTCTGTATCCTTGGTGCTTTTGGTGGCGGGAACATGTTCCAAGCCAACCAAGCCCATGCGCAGATCGCCAACGTGGTCGGCGACTATCCGGGTTGGATTACGGGCGTGATCTTCGCGGCCATCGTGTTCGCCGTGATTGTCGGGGGTCTGAAATCCATCGCCAAAGTGACCGAGAAAGTCGTCCCCTTCATGGGCGTGCTTTATGTGCTGACTGCTCTGGTCATCCTGATCATGAACGCAAACATGATTGGCTGGGCGTTTGGCGAAATCTTCTCGGGTGCGTTTACCGGAGCCGGTGTTGCCGGTGGTATGGTCGGCGCGCTGATCCAAGGTTTCAAACGGGCTGCGTTCTCGAACGAAGCTGGTGTTGGTTCGGCGGCGATTGCCCACTCGGCGGTTCGCACCAAAGAGCCGATCACCGAAGGGTTTGTATCGCTTCTTGAGCCGTTCATCGACACCGTCGTGATCTGTACCATGACCGCGCTTGTGATCATCATCACCGGTCAGTTGATCAGCGATCCGAACACCGGCATGTATCTGCTGGACGAAGGCGCATCGACCATTCAGACGGTTGATGGCAATAAAGGCGTCGCGCTGACTTCGGCTGCGTTCTCGTCCGCCATTCCGTTCTTCAAGTATATCTTGGCGGTTGCGGTGATCCTGTTTGCCTTCTCGACCATGATCAGCTGGTCTTACTATGGCCTGAAAGCCTGGACCTTCCTATTCGGTGAAGGCCACGCGAAAGAGCTGGCCTTCAAGATCATCTTCTGCATCTTCGTGGTGATCGGCGCTTCGGCCAATCTGGGCCCTGTCATCGACTTCTCGGATGCAGCGATCTTTGCGATGGCCGTGGTTAACATCGTGGCGCTTTACTTCCTGATGCCCGTCGTGAAGGGCGAATTGGACAGCTATCTGTCCCGTCTGAAGTCGGGCGAGATCAAGAAGTACCACTAACAGCGGCCTTTCCCGCTTTGCTGAAAGAATGATTGGGCCGCTGAACACCTCAGCGGCCCAATTCTTTCGGCGGCTTACAGGCGCAATTGAAACAAGATGCTGACTTCGATCGACAATCCCGTTGCTTCGATAAATTAGGAACAATAGTCTCATGCTGACCTGACGGTTATGTTCCAGCCCCAACAAAAAGCGCGTGCAATGTCCAAGAATTCCGCCCCACGAGACCTAAGCCTCAAGTGGTTGGAGCTGTTCCAGATTTGCGCGCGCAAGGGGTCGCTTCAGGCAGTGTCGAAGGAAACCGGCCTGACGATCAGCACGGTGTCCCACCACTTGCGCAATCTGGAAGACCACCTTGGCGTCGAGCTGTTCAACCATTCGCGCAGGCCCATGGTTCTGACTCCGAAGGGGCACGTGTTCTTGCGAAATATCGACGATGCGCTTTACGCCATCCGCAAGGCGAAAGCCGAAGCCTCGGCTGGCAGTATCACCGAGGCGAGTTACCTTAGGATTGGCACGATCGAGGATTTCGACAGTGACATCATCCCAGAGCTGGCGGTTTTCCTGTCGGGCCATATGCCGTCTTGCGAATTCATGTATCAAACCGACTCCAGCCACGCGATTATCGAGATGCTTCGCAATCGGCAGCTTGATCTGGGGATCACTACAACGCCCGATGGGCAGCTGCGCGATTTGCAGGAGCGCCCGTTATTGAAGGATCCTTTCGTCGTCGTGCTGCCGCGTTTCAGCGAGCAATCTTTGACCAGTGTTGTCGAAGGCCGCACCAAACTGCCGTATCTGCGCCTGTCCAGTAATCTGATGATCGGGCGGCAGATTGAATCGCAGATGCGGCGTATGGGGTACAAGACGCGGTCCGGGTTTGAATGCAGCAACAACCAGACGCTGATGGCGATGGTGGCCGCCGGGGCGGGTTGGACGATCACCACGCCGATGCTGTTTTCCCGTGCACAGCGGTTCCAGTCGAAGCTGGCCATGCATGCGTTCCCCGGCAAAAGCTTTTCGCGCACGCTTACCATCGTTGCGACGCCCGACTGCTCGCGTTCGCTGGTCGAGTTGATAGACAGCAAGATGCGGGTGTTGATCAGTGATCATGTTCTGTCTGCCCTGCATCGGCAGATGCCGTAGCTGGCAGACAGTTTCAAGCTGATAGACTGAGCTGGGTTAGAGCGACAGGATGTTGAACTGCGCACGGATTTCGCGTTCCTGCGCGGGTGACAGATAGGCCGGGTTGTGATCGCGCAGGATCTCTTGCGCTTTGACTTTGGCGCGGCCCCAGGCATCCATGGCCCCGTTCTGGGCCCACGTGCGGGGCTCGTCCCGATCCGCCAGTGTTGGATAGAAGTAATCGCGCTCCATCGCGGCGAAGGTATGTTGACCGCCCAGAAAATGCCCGTCGCCCAAAACTGCGTCGCAGATGGCATCGAACCCAAGGTTCTCGTCTGTCACCTCGATCCCGCGCAGCGCGCGATAGGTGTTCGAGTGCATTTCGTCGTCCAGCACGAAGCCTTCGAAGCTGACGCCAAGCAGTGACGCCGTCATGCCCGAGCTTTCATAGATCAGGTTGCCTCCGGCCAAGGCGGCGGCAAGCGACGTGATCCCTTTCTCGATCCCATATTGCGCGTCGATGGCCTTGGCGTCCGTCATCGAACAAGCCACCCCGGACGGCAGGCCCAGCCAGTTTGAAAGCTGTGCCGAGGCGGCGTTTAGAACGGCAGTTTCCCCGCTGCCACCGGAAAAGGCTCCCGTGCGCAGGTCAATGACCAACGGCCAGTTGGAAAACACCATGGGAAAGCCCGGCTGGATCGCATGCACCATCAGAAGGCTCGCCAGTGTTTCCGCCAAGGATTGCGCCAGAAAACCTGCCAAAGTGGCCGGGGCTGTCGCGCCCGCCTGTGCTGCTGTGATGCAGGAAATCGGGATGTTGTGTTTGATGCATTCATAGACCACGTCCACCGCGTCCTCGCCGTACCGCATGGGCGAAATCACGGGGCTGATATGAGCCTTCATGAAGGGACGTTTGGCGAACGCGCCCGGACCCCCAGCCGCGATGTCCAGCATCTTAACAATGGGGGCCACGTGTTCGGCCAAAGTGAACGAAGTTGCGGTCGGCTTGGTCGTGTTTTTCAGAAGCGCAAAGACAGTGTTCACGTCCAGATCATACGTGTCGGGGACGTCGGTGGCGACGCAGCAGCGGGTGAACCAGCTGACATTGGCCAGCGTGTCTTGAAGCCGCGTCAGGTCGTGAAGGTCTTTCAGCGTCGATGGCCGATAAATCCCGCTGTCCATGTCCAGCGTTTGCACCGCCGCGCCACCCGTGCCGAAATAGACCTTGTGGCCGCCTACCTCGATCGAGCGGTCGGGATCGCGCCCATGCAAGGTGAAGGTTTTTGCAGCCTGATCAATGGCTTCGGCAACCAGGGCGGGGGGAAACAGGATCCGCCCTCGTCCATTGTCGATGGCCCCGATGGCGCAGAGATCGTCGCGTAAGCGGTCCGGCACCTCGCCCACGCCCAGCCTTTCCAGAAGGTCAAGCGCTGTGTCGAAGATGCGCCGTAGGTCTGTGTCGCTAAGGGGCCGATACGCGCCGCCGATTTGGCCGGGAGGGCAGGGGTCAATCGCGGGTTTTGCGGCGCGTTGCGCCAGACGCTCGCTTCGGCCGCTCCTTTTTCCCCGCCGTTCGGCCATACGCCCCCCTGCTTCCAAGATCACAGTTTGATCCAACGGCGTTCACCACGTTCAGGGCAACTTTCTTGGAGTTACTTAGACAAAATCGAAACCTAAATTCGTTATTCTGATCATAACGCCATTGCGATTGCGAAGCGGGGCAAATTGCCCGTGTAGTCCCGTCAACAGACTTGGAGGCTCGGCCCAATGAAATCTCGCACCAAAGTAGTTGTAATCGGCGGCGGTATCGCTGGGTGTTCGACCCTTTATCATCTGACCAAAGAAGGGTGGAGCGATGTCGTTCTGGTTGAACGCAACGAGCTGACCAGCGGCACCACGTGGCACTCGGCCGCGCAGGTGACGAATTTCGGCGCCAACCAGACGATGGTGGGGCTGAAGACGCATTCGATCAACCTGTATAAAGAGCTGTCCGAGAACCCGGAATACCCGATCAACTATCACCACGCCGATGGTGGGATCCGTTTGGCCAATACCGAAGCGCAGATGCAGGGCTATCGGCATTTTGCGTCGATGGCGCGGGGCATGGGTGTCGAGTTCGAGGTGATCGACGCCGAGGAATGCGCCCGGCGCCACCCGTTGATTTCCACCACCAACTTGCTGGGCGGGCTGTGGGATCCTTTGGACGGGGACATCGACCCGGCGCAGCTGTGTCAGGCGCTGGCTTTTCATGCGCGTAAAGCCGGGGCCGAGGTCTATCGCAACACGCCCGTCACCGCGCTGACCCAGCACAAGGATGACACGTGGACTGTGCACACGGAAAAAGGCGACATTGACTGCGACATCGTGGTGAATGCCTGTGGTTATCGCGTGAACGAGGTCGGTGCGATGATGGGTGTGCATCACCCGGTCGCATCGATGGAGCACCAGTATTTTCTGACCGAAGACATCCCTGCGATTGCCGAGGCCGGGCATCGGATGCCGCTTTTGCGTTGTCCGATCAGCGATTATTATTCACGGCAGGAAAAGGGCGGGCTGCTGGTTGGGTTCTATGAACAGGACTGCAAGACCTGGGGCATGGACGGGATCGACCCGAATTTTGTGAACGCGCTGTGTCCCGATGATCTGGACCGCGTGATGGACGTGCTGGCGGGCGCGTTCGAACGGATGCCCGCGCTTGAGGAAACCGGGATCCGGTCCATCGTGAACGGGCCGATCACCTATACGATTGACGGCGCGCCTTTGGTCGGGCCGATCCCCGGCAAACGCAACGCGTTCTGCATCATTGGTCTGCGCGCGGGCCTTGGGGAAGGGGGCGGCCATGGCTGGCTGCTGGCGCAACAGATCGTGCATGGCGAAGCCTGCTATGACACATGGTGCATCGATCCGCGCCGCTTCACCGGCCACACCAATGTCGAGCTGACGGCGCTGAAAGCGATCGAGGATTACCAAAACGAATTCCGTTTCCACTTTCCGCATGAACACCGCCCCGCCGGGCGGCCAGCAAAGACCACGCCCCTGACGCCCATTCTGGCCGCAGAAGGGGCCGAGTTTACCGTGGTTAATGGGTGGGAGCGTATGGACTACATCAAACCCTCACCGGACTTTCATCCCACGCTCAGCTTCAGCTTTGACGAGGCCTTCGACATCGTTGCCGCAGACGTGAAGAACGTGCAGGAAAATGTCGGCCTGTGCGAAGTGAACGGCTTCGACCGGTTTGAAATCACCGGCGCGGATCGCCACAGCTTCCTTGATCGCATGTTCTGCGGAACGGTCACCAAGCGTGATGGGCGTGTCGGGCTGGGATATCTTTTGAACCATCACGGCATGGTCAAGAGCGAGGCGACCGTGGCGAATATCCCGGCCTCGGATCGGGGGCCGGATCGGGTGTGGTATGGCTCGGCCGCGGCCAGCGAATATCACGATATGGACTGGCTGACCCAGCATATTGGTGCGGGCGAGGATGTTCAGATCCGATCGTTGACCAACGACCAGACCATTTTGGTTCTAGCGGGTCCCAAGGCGCGCGATGTGCTGTCGGCATGTGCGCGTGGCGACTGGTCGAAAGAGGCCTTCCCGTGGCTGTCCGTGCGCGAATGCTTCATCGGATTTGCGCCGGCCACCGTCATGGGCGTCAGCTTCTCGGGCGAGCTGGCGTATGAAGTCCACGTGCCAAATGCCTCGCTTTATGCAGCCTATCTGGCGCTTCGCGAGGCGGGCAAGGCGCATGGGTTGAAACTGTTTGGTGCGCGGGCGGTTGATGCGATGCGGATGGAGAAAGGTTTCCTGCATTGGAAAGCCGACATCGTGACTGAATTCGACCCGTTCGAAACCGCGCTGGATCGCTTCGTGAAACTGGACAAGGGCGACTTCATCGGGAAAGAGGCATTGGCCAAGCGCAAGGCCAATGGGCCCACAAAAAAGCTGGTCACGCTGAAGGTGGATCAGACCCACGCCCCGGCGTATGGTGGCGCGTCTTTGATGCAAGGCGACACGGTTGTCGGGACTATCACCTCGGGCGATTGGGGGCATAGGGTCGGCATGAACCTGGCCTATGCTTTCGTGGATCCGGATCTGGCAGCCGTGGGCAGCGCGATGAAACTGGATATGTATGGCGATTTGGTGGATGCTACTGTCACCGACCCCAGCCCTTATGACCCGAGTTATACGCGGATGCGCAGCTAAATTTGAAAGCTCCAACCATGCCTTTTACCCATTTCACGAAAGATAAATGCTGATCCCATGGCCATCACCTATTTGAAACAGGCTGCCCCTCGGCCCGCTGCTGAAAACAACGACATCCGGGATATTGTCTCGATCATGTTGGCGAATATTGACCGCGATGGCGAGGACGCCGTTCGTCGTTATGCCGAGCAGTTGGACAAATGGACGGGCGATGTTGTGCTGTCCGATGAAGACCGGCACGCCGCTTGCGCGCGGGTTTCGCAGGATCTGAAAGACGACATCCAATTCGCTCATTCCAACATTCGCCGCTTTGCCGAGGCGCAAAAGGCCACCATGTCGGATTGTGAGATCGAGGTCATCCCCGGACTGATCGCAGGCCAAAAGCAGATCCCAGTGACCAGCGCGGGTTGCTATGTGCCCGGCGGGCGCTACAGCCATATCGCCAGCGCTTTGATGACCATCACCACCGCCAAAGTGGCGGGTGTGCAGCATATTACAGCGGTATCTCCGACCCGGCCCGACATCGGCATTCCAGACGCGATTGTCTATGCGATGGATCTGTGCGGCGCGGATCTGATCCTGAACCTTGGTGGGGTGCACGGCATCGCTGCCATGGCGCGGGGCCTGTTTGGGGCCAAGCCCGCGGATATTCTGGTCGGTCCTGGCAATGCCTATGTCGCCGAAGCCAAGCGCATGCTGTTCGGAGAGGTTGGGATCGACATGTTCGCAGGCCCGACGGATTCCTTGGTGATCGCGGATCATACGGCAGATATTGAAACGGTCGCCTGGGATTTGGTCAGTCAGGCGGAACACGGGGCCGACAGCCCGGTTTGGCTGGTCACGACCAGTGAAACACTGGCGCAGGGGGTTTTGCAGCGGGCCGATCACCTGATCAGCCAATTGCCCGAGCCCAACCAATCTGCCGCCCGGCAAGCATGGGTCGACCGCGCCGAGGTGGTCCTGTGCGACAGCCGTGAAGAGGCAGCACAGGTCAGTGACCGTTATGCGCCCGAGCATTTGCAGGTACAGGCCGAGGATCTGGACTGGTGGCTGGACCGTCTGTCCGCCTATGGATCCCTTTTCCTAGGGAAAGAGGTCACGGTGTCCTTTGGCGACAAGACCTCGGGCCCGAACCACGTATTGCCCACCAGCGGGGCTGCGCGGTATACGGGCGGGTTGTCAGTCCACAAGTTTACCAAAACTGTCACGTGGCAACGCAGTAACGACATTGCGGCACATGAACTGGCGCTGCGCACCGCGCGGATCAGCCGGATGGAGGGCATGGAAGGCCACGCGCGCGCTGCCGAGTTACGGTTGAAGCGGACGTAATTTCACCAATTAAAACCGTATCTTGAACACTGCGCCGCCGTCGTTTGGGACGACGTCTAATGTCGCGCCATAGATATCCAGAAGCGCGGATACGATGGCCAAACCCATCCCTGTCCCCCCTTGGGCGCGGCGGGTGGTGAAGAAGGGATCGGCAAGGTGGGCCGCATCGTTTTGTGACACCCCTTCGCCATCATCCGAAATGGTCAAAACCCCGTTTTGGGATTGAAGCGACAGGGTTGTCGCGCCATGGGCCCGTGCGTTCTGCGCCATATGCAACAGAATGATTTCGCCATGTTCAACGGATAAAGGGATCTCGCGGTCGCTGGGGTCAGTGATCTGGATCGTCAGACCGTCGATATCGGGCAACATGGCCGCCAATTCGCCCGGCCCTTTCTGGGTTTCTTGCCGCAGCTGAGTCATCTCGCGCAGACGTGTCAGCAACGTGTTCATGCGCCCGCTTTCGCTGCGGACATTGCCCAGCAGTTTGGCGCGGTTTTCGGCGCTTAAACCGTCACTTTGCAACAGCTCGGCAGCGCCAGAAATGGACGTGACGGGCGACTTCAATTCGTGGGTGACGTGATCGGTATAGGTCGCGATCTCTTTCGATCTTTGATCCAGAGTATCCGCCATCGACAACATGCTTTCGCCCAGATCGGCCAGTTCGCGCACACCATAGTGGCGCAAGGGTTCGGCGTTGGGCTGATTGCCGGCAGCAATCGCGCGTGCCTCGTTGCGCAAGCCCCGGATGGGGTGGGACATAAGACGCAACAAAAGAAAGCCAAGCAGCAGCGCGCCGGACAGAGTGAAAACGCCCATGATCATCAGGGGATCACGCTCGCGGAACACAAATTTGCGCAAACTTAAGGGCGTGCGTGACAGCAGCACAACGCCGATCACGCGGTCTTCGGACAGCACCGGGAAGGCCACGAACACCCGATACCCCGTGTCGCGGCTGATCGAATTCAGCGGGTGGCGGCCATAATCGTCGTCGCGGGCGCGCAAGGTAACACCGACGCCTCCGGTCAGGGCGGTCTGTACCTCGGGCAGGGCTGCGAAATCATGCAGCCCATCTTCGCCCAGCCCGACGCCTTGATGGTCCAGAAAAATGGCCCCGGCTAAGGTTGTTCGGCCTGCTTCCTTTGCAAGCGCGCGTAGGCGGGGCAGTGTTTCGACATGGCGTGGGTCGGCATGCGCGTCGACGGGATTACCGGCGGGCAGAGGAGGTAGAACCTGTTGTTTACGAACGTCAATTCGCGACGGGATAGGGCGCAGACCCTCGTCCCAGAACGCCATCTGCTTGTCCTCTGCGGTGGGGCCAATGGGTGGACCACCCAAGGCATCGAACGTGGTTCGATAGACCTCGGCATAGATGGCGCCTTGTTTCAGAAGAGACTGTTCGGTTTCGCGGACAAACTGGTTCGATTTCAGCTGCACGGTCAGCATTGCCGCAAGCGGGATCGACACAAGCCCCACGCAGATGAACCCCACCACCAGCGCCATCGAGGGGCGCCATTTTTGACGTATCCGGGTCACAGGCTGCATGGGCCAAGTTTGATGCCGACGCCGTGGACGGTCGCGATGATGTCGTCACAGCCCACCGTCGCGGCCTTGGCGCGGATGTTGCGGACATGGCTGTCAATCGTACGGCCCGACATGGTCGAGTTCGCGCCATAGATGGCTTGAATCAACTGGTTGCGGTCATGCACGTGTTCGGGCCGCGCAAGCAGGCTTTCCAGAAGCTGGAACTCGGTCGCGGTCAAGTCCAGTGCGTGATCGGCAATCCGGCAGACATGCCCCGCGCTGTCCAAGGACAGTTGCCCATGGTTTTGCGGGCGCGACGCTGCGTGGACCCGAGATAAGATCGCCTTGATCCGCAACACCAGTTCGCGCGGGCTGAAAGGTTTGGGGACGAAATCGTCCGCCCCCAATTGAAAGCCCAGCACCCTGTCGATCTCGTCATCGCGGGCGGTCAGGAACAAGACCGGGACGTCTGATCGCGCGCGGATCGCCTTGCAGCAATCGAACCCGTCCATGTTGGGCATGCCGATATCCAGTACCACAAGGTCGATCTTTTCACGGGTCACGTGGGTCAGGGCGATCTCGCCGTTCGAGGCTTCGGTCGTGCGCATACCTGCGGCTTCCAGCGCGATGCGGATGATGTCGCGGATTTTGGGATCATCGTCTACGATCAGAACATGCGTAACCATAGATGATGTGTTGCAAGGGGCAGGGGCGATGTCCAGCCTAACTTGTTGACGGGTCATAGGATTACACCCGTTTTAACCGGCGTGGGCGCAGGCCCAACAGGGTCATGACGGCGACAAGGATCATGCCAAGCATGGCCTCGGGTTCTGGCGCTGAAGATCCCGAGAACCCCTGCGGATAGGCCTTTTCGCTGACGCCCGACACCATCGGCAGCGGGACGCCCGCCGGCGTTGCAGCTTGACCCGACGTGTTCACCACCTTCCGCGAAACCGCCACGAACGAGGTGTTCCGCGTTTGCAGTGAGAACTCCAGCCCCAGCCGCGTGATCTCGGCATCGGCCGCTTGGGTCCGGTCGCCTACAGCGATGCGGCGCTCCATCACGGCGATCTTGTTGCGGGCCCAGATCAGGGGCAAAGCTGCCTCGCCTTCCTGATCGGACAGGACCAGCTTTACGGGCATTTCCGCCTTATGTCCCTGAACCAGACCTTTCAGCGTTACCTTTCCCTGATCGGACCCCTTATAGCGCGCATAGACACGCAGGCTGTTGCCCGCGAACAGATCCGGGATGCGCGTGGGCGTGATGTCTGTGATCTGAAGCCCGCCCCAGTCGATCTGAATATCCGTTAGAAGGGGGGTTTTCAGATTGGCGGCCATGATTTCGGCCACGTCCATCGCGTCTTCGTCCAGCCCGACATATCGGGCGTAACCGCGGCCCTCTTCGGCCATGGCGTCCAGTAAATAACGGTTGACCGAGTTGCCAATCCCGAAGGCATAGATCCGCGCCTGACCGATTTGTTGGCGAATGGTGTGCAGGACCTTGGCTTCGCCACCGATATAGCCGTCAGATAGGAACACCACGATGCGCATGGTGCCCGCGGGGCTTTTGGTGGCGAAAGCGGTGCGGATCGCATTGTTGATTTCAGTTCCTCCGCCGGCAGACAGTTGCGAGACGAACTTGCGCCCGGCTTGGATGTTGCTGGTCGTTGCAGGGGTTGTCCCTTGCGCAAAATGCCGGGCCGAATTCGAGAACGGGATGATGCGGAAGTAATCGTCGGGGCGCAGTCCCTTCAGGGCTGCATCCATGAAGCGTTTGCTGGCGGCCATAGGTTCGCCTGACATCGATCCCGAAGTGTCCAGAACAAAGACCAGCTCGCGCGGGGTGGCGGTGGCTTCATCGGGGATGGCGGGCGGCTCGATCATCACCGACAGGAAACCGCCGCGGGCGTCGTGATGGGTCAGGGTGGCGGCCTGAAGCACATCCCCGCCCAACATATACCGCAACACCAGATCCTTGTTGTCCATCACCTTGCCTTGGGTGAATTCGGCACTCAGCCCTGTGTCGGTTTCAGTAATATCCAGCGGATGGGTCGGGCTGGCGAAGTGCGAGACTTCGACCCCCGCGACCATATTCACGTCCAAGGACACGCGATCCGACAGAAAGCTGTCGGGCAGGGTCAGACCCGCCACCTTCGGATAGGCGGGCAGGGGGCTGACCGACCATGTGGCGTTTTGCAGGGGGGCTTCGTCATCTTGCGCGACGGGCGGTTGATCCGCCGTCGGGCTTTGATAGCGCGGGCCGACGATCATCGGGATCACCAGCTCGTGCTGCCCATCGATCTTGGGCACCATCTGCACGTATTTCAGCGTCACCTCGACCGGCAGGCCGGGCATCAGGTTCGCGATTTTCTGGGTGAACATGTTGGGGCGGTGCTGGGTCAGCAAAGCGGCGGCTTTGCCTTCCGAGGCGGCTTGCTTGTACTCGGCTTCGGCCTTGTGTTTCTCGCGAATGATCGCCTGCACGATTTCATCGCCCACCTGCATGGTCATTCCAAAAACGGCGGCGTTTTGGTTCAGGGGGAAGAGGTATTCGGCCTCAAGCGGGACCTGGGACGGGTTCGAGAATGTCTGGCGCAGCTCGACCGTGGCCATGTCGCCTTCGATATTGACCGCATAGGCGCTGTCCAGCATGGGCAGTTCGATCTGTTTGCCATCGACGTGCGCCACCACACGCCCGGCAACGTCTTCGTGGTCCGTCTGGGCAAACACTGACAACGGGATTGTGATTGCATAGGCGACCAGCACGATCAGAAGTGTCACGCGATTGATGCGAGGGAACCGTCGGCCCGGATTGCGGGGCTGCGTGCGGTCAGAGGTGAAATAGGTCATGGGAAACTCCTTTTCGTCGGTCAAATGTCAAAGATCCAAAGCGGCTAGTGCGGCGGCCTCGAAGGCTGCGCGTTGGGGTTCGGGTAGGGATTTGGGGGTGATGCGCTGAACGGATTGCCACACGCGCGAGGAACCGTTCAGCCAGCTCCAGACGGCTTCGCCGACGCCGGCGGTCTGCGCGCCGTCTTGCGAAACAAAGCTGACGGCGACGGTCCAGACTTGTCCATCGGGCGCGGTTGCCTCGTAAATGGATGTGGGCAAAGGGTCGAAGCGAGTGCCCATAAAACGGACGTCATATCCCATCCCCAACAAGCAGGTTGCGGGCGAATGCAGATGGCGTAGGGGCGATGCGGTGCGCACGATGTTCAGGCCCATCGGTCCGAATTGAGCCTTCTGCGCGGTGCCGCCATAACTGGCGAAGTAATGCTGTTCGGTCGGGGAAAGCGGGACGGGTTGCGCCGGGTTGCCCAGCAGCTGTTCCGGAACATAGATCGCGGTCACGCTGTCTGAACGGTCCAGCGGCGTGCGCGGGGCGTTTACCACCGCCACGGCCAAGCCAAGCGCCAGAAGGGTTGCGGGCAAGTGCAGGATGTTGGGCAGTTTGAACGTCCGCTGCGTATTTTGGCGCGGAGCGGCAGGTTGCGGGCGATAGAAGATCACCAAGGGCAACGCGACCAGTGCTAGGGATGCAAGACCGATGGCGGAATGCAGTCCCGGCTCCATCGTGTTGATGCCGTGTCCCAGCCCGGCGGCAAGCAGCGTGATCCGAACGCCATTGCCGACCACCGTGGCCAGCCCGATCACCACGCCTGCCAGCATTGCATGCAGAAACCCGGGGCGAAACAGGACGTTGATGAAGGACCACAGACTGACCATCAACAACAGGCCCGATGCGCCGGAACAGGGAAGGTCAACCAACACGTCGATGCCGTTCAGTTGAAGGCGCACGCCCTCGCATATCAGGTCAGAGAAGAAGGGCGAGAGTGCCGCGCAGGCGACCTCGGCCGACATCATCTGAAGGGGGAAGCCTGCGACGCGTTGCAGGATCGGGGCCAAGGGCAGGCAGAACAGGAAAAACACCGACAGCCAGAAGGGAGAGAGCGCGATTTTGCGCTGGTCCAGCCGCAGGAAAGTGGCCAGCGCGAAGACGTCGATGGCCAGCGCAAGGGCGCTCAGGACATTGATCGCCAACATCTGCCCCGCCAACCGGATGGCGGCGGCGAAAAGGAATAGAACAAAAACGCGCCCTCGTGCGTCTGGCCCGTTTGGGGACGAACTGCTGAAGGACAGGATTGCCAGCCCGATAATCACAGCGGCGTACCATCCCCCCATTGATTGGTAGGACGGATCGCGCCAGCTGGTTAACAACCATCGCACGGGCTCGATGGCCAACAGGGCTGATGCAGTTGCAAGGCCAATCCACAACAAGGTATCGCGTTTTTGTTCCATAACGCGGTTTTGCGCAGACAGTTGTGCAGATCAGTGGCGCAAGTTGTGCAGAAACTGTGCAGCGAGGGAGCCCGGTAGCGTGGCGGTGGAACATATGGGCGTTGACGCCCATATAGTGCGAGGCGGGCTGATTGCGCCCAAATTAAAGAGCGTGCTTACACAAGCGCTCGAATATACCCTGCGATTTGCCTAGCAAATCGGGGCAAAATATCGCGTCATCGCCGGTGTCCGGCGATGATCTAAAGTTCTTGTCGAAGTTTTGATTGTTCAGCTGCAAACCTAGCTTGTCAGACAACTGTGTCATCGTGTCCTGCGGGTGCCGTCGCAGGCTGTCTTGCGTGACAAGCGTCAACCTTTGGCCAGCCGAAATTCGGGTTTCAACGTATTGAAAGGCGCTGATCCAATAGTTGAGCCAATGGTTCGGATCCTCGGGCGCATAGGCGGATGAGGCAAATCCCGGAAACATCATTGGCGTATAGATGTGCCCGAATTCAAAATGCCCAATGTCCATCATGTATTTGCGGACAAAATCATCGTCCTTTTGAAGGGTCAGGAAGTTTAGGTGCTGGCGATGTAGAGATTCCGCATGGCGAGCTGGTTGACGAAGCGGTATTACAATTTCGCTTTCGGGAAAGGCGCTTGGAAGATACTCAAGCCGGCAGATATTGGCGTTATTCTTAGAACAGTACCGCACGGGAAGCTTTGGGTCTTGTCCAAAGCGCGCCCGGATGATCTTCGCCATATGCTCGGAAAGGAACTGATCTGCGTCAGGATTGCGATCACTTTGACCCCATAGGCCGATTCCTTCGGCAGAATACTTTTCGGGCCATTGCATTTTCCAGATGACCTCTTCGAAGGCCTCGGGGCTGTCAAGATCGATGCTAAGCCCGTCACCATGGGCGCGTTCGCGTGTGGCAACAGAGCGTTTCGCGCCGCCCGCCAGACGGTCCCACAACAGTGGCGCGGTTAGAAAAGGCATATCGCGGTAAGTGTGGGTCGCAATGCCCGGGATCTGCGCCAGGGCGTTCAGCAGTGCCGTTGTTCCGCCCCGTGCCAGCGAGGTGACGAATATCGGAGGCGCTGCCGTCAGTCGCGGCTTCCCCATCAACCGGTCCTCAAGCCGTGACACACGGCGCTGAAGCGAAGGGCTGGAAAAGGCAATCCCATGCAGAAATTGTTCCACGTCCGAATAGCTGTTGGTTTCGGCCTTTGCGGCGTTGGCCTTGCGCTTGGCCCGGCGGCGGATGACTTCACCAATCGCAATTGCCACGACCGAGACGATTAGAATGAAATCCAACCGCATCATAAACGATAAAACATCCTCGCTGCTGGCAATGCCCAAGAGATCCGCCAAGAATATCGGGATCGCTGTTGCCGCTAGGACGAGTGCAAAGCGAACGGCGATGGAAAAAGATGCCGCAAGCAATGAGAGCGCAGCACGGCGGACCGCAATTTCCTTTTCTTCATCGTCGAGAGTGCGATCCGTGATGGTGGATATGCCAGACATGGCAGTCGAGACGGTTTTCTGTGCGACCGACAAGATCCCGCTGCGCCATAACCCAAATCCAAAGGCCGCGACAGCGAGCAGAGAAACGATAAGGACAGGTGTCATTCGCCCTCGGCGGATTTGTTCTGGGCTTGCCCGGCCCGTTTTCGCTTCATCATTCTTTTGAGGGGATACCAAACCAGCCCGATGATCAAAAGCAGCAGACCCGCACCGAACGCCAGCACGACGGCGAATGCACCCAGTCCAGCGCCCGGCCCGATATACGCTGCTGCGGGACCTGGTAGGATCGCAAGAAGCAGGATTACCGGAAGTAAGCGGGCAGTTAAGAGAGGTTTAAACAAGGACCATTCCTTCCGTTTCGCGAATATTCGCGGTTAGCTACAAGAATATTGGGTTGGCGCGCCGTCATTGAAATATGCGCGTGGGAAAACGTTGGCATTCCTTATCTCTCCGACAAAATTGTCGTCAATGCGATTAACGTATTCCCAGACAATCTGGTTGTTGGCGTCAATCTCGATCACTCGCCCAGCGTCGAATTCTGTGATTATCACGCCGTCGTTCGCAAGAAGTTCGTGCTGCCCGCGGATGACAGACAGCATTTCTTGTCCATCTCCACCGTAACGAATTTCCGTTTCATTCGTTACAGGGTCTACCAAGATGATATTCGTTTCATAGGGCGAATTTATATCAGTTTGCCCCGAGCGATACACGTTTTTGAAAACATTGTTATTGAATACCGAAATTCGTCCGTCTGGACGAAATTCAGGGTCGTGTTGCCTAATCCACGGACCAGTTTGATGCCACTTCACGGCGCGCGTCTTGCCGTCGAGAACCATCACCAGGTTCAGCCCTCGCATTGAAATCGCAAGGTCGCCCGCATCAAAGAGCGGAAAGGCATCTGCCAAATCTGCGGGCAGCTCCGCCAGCTTGTTAGAATGCACAAGCTCTTTTCGTCCGCCGCTTTTGTCGGTGAAGCTTTCGCCGTTCGCGGTAAGCAGCGGAAGCAAACCGCCGTCGCGCATTAAAGTCGCAATCGAGACCTGTTCCAATATTTCGCCGGTTTCGGAAACCCGCATAATGGTGTCGTCTAGGACAATACCCGTGTCATCGTTCGCAGATGAAAATGGTGGAAACCGTTCCGGTTGGTCCATAGGGGACCATAGATAGCGACCCAGCAACCAATAGCCCCCATTCTCGGAACGGGTGACCGAGTGATGCGTTAAGTCGGAAATTGTCCACAAGACGGACCCGCAGCGATCAATCTTAACGGCACCGCAGTATTCGTAGTTGAATACCAATTCGCCGTCCTCGGTCAAAAAGGCACCGTGGGTATCTACGCGCAATGGCGATGCAACATTACAGACACGGTTTTGCCGATCGGGAAAGTGCTCGAAATAGTTGAGCGACCATTTGTGCACAACAGTCCCGTCGCGCTCGACAAGCCTTGCTTGATTTTCGTCTTCGAAAAACCCGACCATGAAAACGAGGTGATCGTCATTCGCTTTGTTCGTTACAACCCCATCACCTTGATTTCGTGAGGGCTGCAAATGGTGCCGACGGGGATCTACACTTGCCTCAATGCCGTCGCTTGTTAGATCCTGCCAGACGGCTTTCAATGCCGGAACCGGTGGCAGGTTGTTCCAGTCGGCGATGACGCCGAACAGAAACGAACCCCCGAACCCCAATATGACAATCGATCCGAGGAACACGAGCCTCGCAATTTTATCCGAAAACGGCACGGCAAACCCTTCAAAAACCACGAGAACTCGCAGACTTCGCTTAGCCTAATAACATGCATGAGCCTTGGTTCCTAGGAGAAAGGATCATCCGGTTGCGGCGAAAATGATTGGGTGGATGCAGCGTCCACGCCACCATGATTGGGAATAGACATCAATCGACGACATGAATTAAAATCGGAGTTAAGCTTGCGTTGATCCTTGTCTAATTTCATCTCCTTTTTCTCAGTTATAAGAAGTGAAAGGAAATGTCTCGCGAGTAACGGCATATCTACATGAAGTTCACTTTTTAGATCTGGGATATAATTGATGGATACCGATCACCTTCGCCTGTTCGTAATGGCGGCAGAGCGGCTTAATATCAGTGCGGCGGGTCGTGACCTTGGCCTTGCACCTGCCGTGGCAAGCGCCCGCCTTGCCAAGTTGGAAACAGAACTTGGGGTAGAGCTGTTGCGGCGCACCACACGCAAGGTTTCATTGTCTCTGGAAGGGTCGGATTTTCTGCCCTATGCCCGCGAAATTCTTGCACAGGAAGAGGCCGCAAAAGCAGCGTTGGGTGGCACGGATGTTGGCCCAAAAGGCACGTTGCGCTTTGCTGCGCCTAGCAGTTTTGCACAGTTACACATCATGCCGCTTTTGCCTGAATTTCAAACTCTTTTCCCCGATCTGACGCTGGACCTGCGCCTTTCGGATACCAGTTTTGATGCTATCGAAGGAAGCTTCGATCTTGCCCTGAGAAGTGCCCCGCTGGAGGACAGCAGTTTGAAGGGGCGCAAGTTGTCGGATGATACCCGTGTACTATGTGCATCGCCAAGCTATCTGGAAACCTTCGGGACACCCGCGCACCCATCCGAACTGTCGAGCCACCATTTCATCGCGTGGTCCAATCTTGACCCACGTGGTTTAATCAGCACCAATGGTGAAACTGTACAACTTGACCCGCAGGCCATGACTTGCAGCACAATTGTCGATGACGGCGACGCGCAACGCGAGGCGGCAGTGGCGGGTGTGGGCATTGCGATAAGTTCGATGTGGAATATCGAACACGAAATTGCGGCAGGGCGCTTGGTCCGCGTGTTGCCAGATTGGTCCTTGAACGAGGCAACAGTTCTTTGGCTGGTCTATCCTCGCTCGAATGTTCTGACCCCCAAGACCCGAATATTCATCGATTTCTTGATCGAACGGCTGGGAAACCGAAAGAGCTGGTCAATTTAAAGCGACCGAATTGCCTTGGGCTGATGATATCTCAACACGAAGAAGACCGTGCCACGCATCAATGTGACATGGCTTCGTTTTGGGGTGGGTACCACAGGCGTACATCTCAAAAAAAATTTGCTCATGCTGAAACTAATCTGTGCAGCCTTTCGTGATTAGGGGCAGAGCGCATCCTGATAGGTGCGCGCTTGAGACCTATTTGAAAGGAAGAACGATGAAAATCCAAGCTCTTGTGACGTCCCTGATCGCCCTTGCCGCCACCCCGGCACTTGCCGCGGGCCACGCAACGGTTTCCGGTTATTCTTTGGCTGATGATGGCGCAACGCTCGTCGTAATGAGCGATGTGAATGCCCCCGGCGATGTGATGACTTACAGCCTGACCTCTCCGTTGAAGGCGATTGCCTGGCGCCCGGTGACCGGCGAACTTCTTGGATTCTCGGACGGGATGATCGCGAAGATTGACCCAATGTCAGGCGAGATGACCGACCTGGGTGCCACGTTCATGGACGGTGCAATGATTGGTGACGGCAAGATGGTCGCATTTGATTTCAACAACAAGATCGATGCTGTACGCGCAGTTACATCGGTTGGTGACAACCTTGTCTATTTCCCGGAAGGCTTCGGGGATAACGATGAACGGGCTGGTTCTGTACGGCGTTTCACCGACCTCGCCTATGCAGAGGGCGATGCCATGGCGGGTACTGCACCCATGATCTTTGCCAATGCTTATACGAACGCCATCAATGGCGAAACCGCCGGTGCAACATTCCAATATGCGCTTGATGCTGCAACAGACACATTGGTCAGCTTGGCCAATAATGCTGGGACTTTGGAAACCATCGGTAAAATCACCGTTGATGGGGCGCCCGTCGATTTGGCCCCTTGGGGTGGATTTGACATCGTTTCGGCCGAAGAAGGTGACAACATGGCGCTGGCTATCCTGCAAATGGAAGGTGCTGCATCTGCCGGTCTTTACGAAATCGACCTTGAAACTGGGGCGGCGACAATGAAAGCCGATCTGGGCATGGGTGGCTTGTCGGGCTTTGCTGCATCGCTTGGCAAATAGCCTGCAATAGTTAAGTGGCGAGTGTTTGAGTCCTGAGTAGGAAGTCCCCGGCGGCAAGAGATTGCCGTTCGGGGGCTTTTCTGTCAGGTAAGTTAGGAGTCGGAAATTTCCAAGCTGCCAAGGGCGCGCATGACGAACCGCAATGATATTGAGAAGTTGATTGGTAGAGTTGCGCTTGGTGACAGGGCTGCGCTGGCTGCGCTTTACGACGCCACAAGCGGGAAACTTTTCAGCGTTTGCCTTCGTGTCTTGAATAACAAGGCAGAAGCCGAGGACGCGCTACAAGATGTATACCTTCGGATCTGGTCCAAAGCTGACAGATATGCGGTGACAGGTCACAGTCCGATGACATGGCTTATTACTGTTGCTCGGAATCTTGCCATTGATCGGTTGCGTGCGAAGAAGACTTCTCATGTTGATCTCGATAGCGTGGGTGAGCTTGTCGAGAAACGCCCAGGGCCCGAAGCGGCAAGCATTGCCGCATCTGAACAACGCCGGATCAGTGCCTGTTTTGAAGAATTGCCGCCCGACCGGGCCGATGCCGTGCGTGCTGCCTATCTGGATGGCGTAACCTACCAAGCGCTTGCGGACCGCTTTGATGTACCGCTGAATACAATGCGAACATGGCTGCGCCGCAGCCTGATATCTTTGAAGGAGTGCCTTTCGCGATGAGCGACCATCAGGACATCAGCGAGGACGAGGCGCTGGCCGCCGAATACGTCTTGCGCCTGCTGGACGCGGACGCAGAGCGGGCCTTCGAAGCGCGGCTTCAAGTCGAACCTGATCTGCGCGCGCAGGTGCATTTCTGGGAAGCGGAGTTTTCGGCCTTGGCGTCCGATGTGCCGGATGTGACCCCTTCACGAGCAGTCAAATCCAAACTTATGGCCAAATTAGGCGGCCGTGAACGAAGCTCGTGGCGATTGTGGTCAATGAGGGGGCTTGCCTTCCCAAGCTTAGGCATTCTTGCAGCGATAGCTTTCCTTGTTTTCAGTTCAATGCTGCGCGGTCCAGACTTTGATCCGACGCTTCATGCCACATTGATTTCAGAAGACGGTGCATTGCACATTGAAGCGGGTTATGCCCCTGACGGTAATCTGTTCAAGGTCATCCCTCAAAGGGGTGTGCCAGCGACAGGCAGGGATTTCGAGCTTTGGGTGATTGGCGCGAATGCCAATGCGCCTGTGTCCTTGGGTGTTATTCCTGCGGATCAGGAAAGCTTGTTCCAAATCACTCCCGAGATTGCAGCCTTAATTGACGGCGGAGTGTTGGCGGTTTCGGATGAACCCAAAGGCGGCTCGCCTACGGGTGCGCCGACAGGGGCCGTTTTGGCAACTGATGAGTTCTTTGACGCAGATTTATTTCAGGCAAGCTGAAACTTCTTCTCACTTCGTGCCGTGGCTCTCGTAACCGCAAATGATCGCGGGCAACCTCGAGAGGAGAAAAATATGAAACTCGTATCCAAGCTAGCCACCGCCGCTGTAGCGCTGACAATGGCAACCGCTGCCTATGCGGAGAACCCTATGGTTGGCGGCGCCCCGATGTTCGAAACCAAGAACATTGTGGAAAACGCGGTGAACTCTGCCGATCACACGACGTTGGTCGCTGCGGTTAAAGCGGCAGGTCTTGTAGAAACGCTGCAAGGCCCGGGCCCCTTTACGGTCTTCGCCCCCGTGAATGATGCCTTCGCCGCATTGCCTGCTGGAACCGTTGACACACTTCTGAAGCCTGAGAACAAGGATATGCTGGTCAAGGTACTGACTGCGCATGTCGTTGCAGGTGACTGGTCAGCCGCAGATCTTGCACGTCAGGCCCGCGCCTCGTCCGATGGGTTCTATCACTTCAAGGCTGTGTCGGGCGATGCCCTGTCGGCGCAGGTGAAAGGGAATGATGTCTACATATATGACGAAAACGGCAACGCTGGCCGTGTGACCATCGCCGATGTCGATCAGTCGAACGGCGTGATCCATGTTGTCGACGCGGTTCTTGTTCCTAAGTAAGGCAAGAATATCGGCAGGGATGAGCCAGCCTATTTCCCCCTGGGCTGGCTTATTCTGTTACCACTTGAGCAGGTGTCATACGCGCCACAGGACTTTAATCATGATGTCCGGCGCAGCTTTCTTGACCCGGCCCTTAAGCTTGAGTTTCCGGGCCTAACGCCTTGTGAAATCCAGTTCTCGCCTTAAAAATTCTGCCAGTCCAAGACCACTTTTCCTGACCGACCAGATTTCATGTCGGCAAAGCCTTTTGCGAAGTCGGCGGCACTGAAACGGTGTGTAATTATACCGCTGATGTCCAAGCCATTTTGCAGCATTGCGATCATCTTGTACCATGTCTCGAACATTTCGCGCCCATAGACACCTTTGATCGTGATTGCTTTGAAGACGATGCGGCTCCAATCAACGGGTGACTGGCCCGGTGGAATCCCCAGCAATGCAATTTTGCCGCCCATGACCAAGGCTTCAACCATCTGGTCGAGGGCTATTTGGCTCCCGGACATTTCCAGTCCAACATCAAAGCCCTCTTTCAGGCCAAGCTCAACTGCGACATCCGCCAAGTCTTCTTGTGACACATTCACGGTCCGCAGGTTTGATACGACCTTTTCCGCAAGATCCAACCGGTACGTATTTACGTCGGTCAGCACAACGTTTCGCGCGCCTGCGTGCCGTGCGACAGCAGCCGCCATGATGCCAATGGGGCCTGCGCCGGTGATGAGTACATCTTCGCCAAGCAGATCAAAGCTGAGGGCGGTGTGAACTGCGTTGCCCAAGGGATCAAGGATCGCGCCAATTTCGTCTGGAATGTCATCTGGCAGGGGGACCACATTAAACGCGGGTAGTCTTAGATATTGGGCAAAAGCACCTTGTTCGTTCACCCCAATACCACGCGTGCCGGGATCGAGGTGGAACTTTCCCGACCTTGATTGACGGCTGTCGTTACCGATCAAATGTCCCTCGCCAGAGCAGCGTTGCCCCAGTGACAGCCCGGTGACATTGCGTCCGATCTCGACGATTTCTCCTGCAAACTCGTGCCCTGTGATCATTGGAACGGGCACCGTGGCTGATGCCCACTCGTCCCAGTTCCAGATATGAATGTCAGTGCCGCAAATGCAAGTCTTGTTAATACGGATCAAAACATCATCCGGGCCGATTTCGGGAACTGGCGCTTCGATCTGCCAAAGCCCTTCCTCGGGTTTGGTCTTGGGCCAATTGCGCATCGCCAAGCATCACGGGGATGATCGGATGCTCACCGGGAAGAAGGTCAAATCCAAGCTGTTTCAAGCCTGCACGCCAATAGGCCGCGTTGTCAAAAAGCTGTGTTCTGAGCGCTGCACCAGCTTCAACCAATTCAATCGCTTCAAGCCCTGCCGCCACGACCGCAGGAGGAAGAGAGTTGGAAAAGAGGTAGGGGCGGGCACGTTGGCGCACTCTAAGTTTGCGTTGAATGTCGCGTTCGTCGTTCGTCATGAAAGCTTCCTCCATCCCAAATTGGGGAATTTACAGGAAGTGTCCCGAAAGTCCGTACATATCTACAGTCTCGGGCAGTTTTGTCATCGGTTCGGTTCTAGTCACTCAGGACAACGCGATGGACTTCTACTATCCTGACAGCCCGTTCTAAGGCTCTCTGCGGCCACCGGCGCGATTGCGTGCCGGTAGCTCTTATCGCCGCTCGCTTGTCGATGCTAGCCACTGAGTCCTGAAGGAACTTACCAGTAGGGAATGTCATTTATGGCCTGGCGGAAATCTATCACTTATGTCGCCCGAGATAATGCCCGAATATCTCAATCTCGGGCCACCTAATTGCAAAACTTAAAATGGGGGGTATTGGACATCTCCCGATCTACTACAAGTTATGTATAAATCGACGTGTCCCTATGTGCCCATTTGGGGCCACCCAAATGCAAAACTTTTGCAAAGAAATAAGGGCTTTGCTTGGTGTCGGGTTTGTTTGGTTTCAAACACCAATGGCTTGAGCGCTGAGCCCTGCTTGTTTCAAACGCCGTTTGTTGGCGCGAAAGACCTTCTTCTAACCTGAATTTTTCGATTTCGATCCTGTATGAGTTCGACATTTGACGTGTCTGACGTCAGACAGATTTGCTACAAACAATAGGGCCGGGTAGGGGGTTAGACTACTTCGCTTACTCCTTGGCCTCGTATCTGTTGGAGAGCGACGGGAAAACGTAATATGATGTGCCAAACATGGCGCAGCGAGTCCCAACGTCTCATGCCAAAATTGTGCGGCGTTCGCTAGACGGCGCCTGTGGGGTTGGCTTCGACGAATAGAAAAGCGGCATGAAACCTAAACCCGGTACATCTTGGAAAAGGTGCAGGCCCATTCGGAAAATTGGACCACTTCACGCCATTACAATGCAGTGCTAGCTCTCGCCCTTATCGCCGGGCCCTCCGTTGCCCAGGACGCGGCAACTTTGAACGCTTTCGACTATCTCGCGATTTCCATTGACGGGCAACTCAACATGCGCGCTGGCCCGGCAACTGCGTCCGAGCGGATGGCGCGACTGCCTGATGGCACAGTCTTGCGGCGCACCGGGTGTCTGACGCGCGGCGAAGATGGCTGGTGCGAAGTCGAATTCTTCGACGATGCGATCGAGGGATGGGCGGCCGCCCGCTTTCTCATCCCTTGGTCAAGCGCGGACCCGGATGCTCTCAGGAGTAGCACCATACAGCCGGACCATCGCCTTTTGATCGGTCGCAGCGGGCGCTTATCGGGCCGGCTAGAAGCCGGTGAGATCTTGGACGTGACATTCGCGGTGTCGGCCGACCGGCTCGTTTCGGTTGCGCTTAAAGCACCACAGGGCATCGAAGGCGCCATCTTCGCGTCCGATGGTTCCCTGCTTTCAAGATCCGAGGAAGACAATACGATGGCAGTCATCTTGAGCAATGGTGGGGAGATCGTCATTCGCATAGCGGATATGACCGGTGTCAGCGGAGACTGGGCGCTCGAAGTTCACCTCGAATAGGGCAGGGGCCTTTCAGTTGGGATCGGCTGCATAAGTGAGCAACCGGAAGGGGACGAAAGCGTGACAGGTCAGTCCAAATCCAGAGAGTCCACTCACAATCACAAATCTGTTGTGTCGCAGCTTGATAGTGGAGTGCGATTAGTCAGCCGTTCGCTTGACTGCCGCACTTGACTGGCGCTCAATAAGCTCTGGCGCGCAGTTTAGGCCCCCTTCCTTGCTCGCTGCCGGATCTGTGATCGCAGAAATCATGGCGTTCCCGACTTCTTGTCCGATGCGAAGCGCTGGGAGCCGGACTGTGGTTAATGCGGGCTCAATTGCTGAAGACCCCTTAAAATCACCGATGCCTACGACAGTTACATCGTCTGGTACGGCAAGTCCACTGGCCGTTGCGCCATAAAGCGCCCCGGTCGCAAGAATGTCGTTGCCGCAAATAAGTGCTGTCGGCCGATCCTTTTGTAAGAACAGCCGCATTGAATCCTGCTTTGAATCAGAAATGCTATAGACGGTTTCCAGCATCCATTCTTCGGGGACCTCGATACCTGATGCACGCAAGGTCTTTAGGACGATTTCACGTCGAGCCAAGGCCCGGTCGTTCCCGTGTGTTGGTGGAAACATACAAGCCACGCGCCGATGTCCCAGCTCCAGCACATGCTCTGCGATCAATTTTCCCGCCTGCTCATTATCGGCACCGATCGATGGGTAGCGCGAGGTCGCAGAATAATTCCACATCAACACGCAGGGGATATCTTGGCTGTCAAGCAATTGAAATACAGCCTCGTCGTGGTCCAGCCCCGTCAGAACGACGCCATCAACCCGGTGCTCAAGAAACTTTCGCAAGATCGCGTATTCGCGTTGCAAGTCATACCCATGTGAGGCCAGCAGAATGGTGAAGCCTTGGGCGGACACAGTTTCGGAGAACGCCTGCACGACCTCGGCAAAGATTGTGTGGTCCAATGTTGGGACCAGAACGCCGATGGTACCCGACCTAATCCCATGAATCGTCTGCGCAGCTCGGTTGCGGATATAGCCCGTCCTGCGCACAGCGGAATCAATCTTCTTGCGAGTGGCTGGCTTGACGAGTTCGGGGTGGTTGAAATAGCGCGACACAGTTGAAGGTGAGACGCGGGCCGCCTTGGAAACAGTGAAGATGTTGGACTTTTTTGATTTATTATCAGCCATATAGGCTTCCTCATTGGTCTTTTTATGAAAACATTTGCAAAACTATTTTCATCGCTTAGCGTAAATGTTCAAGCCAAAGTTTGGGAGGATGTTGGTTCAGTGGAATTCTTGTTTTACATGGGCGACGTGTTCACCCCGATAAATTTCATGTTGCTGTTGCTTGGCACCATCGGTGGTCTAATCCTGGGCGCAACTCCGGGGCTATCGCCGACGATGGCCGTGGCGTTGCTCATTCCGTTCACATTCCAGCTTGAGCCGCAGCAGGGCCTGATCCTGTTAGGCGCTGCCTATACCTCGACCGTTGCAGGCGGAGCAGTCAGCGCAATCCTATTAAAAATCCCGGGCGCACCAGCCAATATTGCAACCACGCTGGACGGTCACACGATGGCGATCAAGGGGGAAGGGGCGAAGGCATTGCAACTGTCATTTATCGCGTCGGCGATTGGCGGCCTAGTTGGTGTATTCCTGCTGATTTTTCTTACTCCTGTGTTGGCGCAATGGGCGCTGGCATTCGGTCCGTCGCATCTATTTTGGCTCGCGATCCTTGGCGTCACCGTCATCGGTACGTTGGATTCCAGCTCAGTTGTCAAAGGCCTTTTGTCAGGATGTATTGGCCTCTGGCTGGCCACAATTGGCTTTGACGACATCATGGGTGCTCAGCGGTTCATTTTCCATCCTGCTGTGAGTGGCGGGATCAATGTGATCCCAGCGCTGATCGGGCTTTTCGCCATCCCGCAGGTTATCACCATGTTCACGAAAGGCCGTCGTAGTGATGATGCCGAGATCATCAAAGTGAAGAAACACCCTATCCGGTTGGCGTTCGTTGAAGTTTTCAAGCGCAAGATCGCACTCGCGATTGGGACAGTGACAGGGTCCGTCATCGGCCTGATCCCCGGTGTGGGCGGCCAGATCGCGGGGCTCGTTGCTTACGATCAGTCCAAGAAGTTCAGCAAGGAAGCCGAAAAATTCGGAACCGGCCACAGCGAGGGCGTGATCGCGGCAGAAAGCGCCAACAACGCCATGGTTGGCCCGTCATTGGTACCGCTTCTGACGCTTTCTATTCCCGGCTCTCCCACGGCTGCAGTTTTGCTGGGCGGTCTCCTGATACACGGTATCTTCCCCGGACCCGACCTCTTTATGAATTATCCACAAGTGGCGTGGACGTTCATCGATTCCATGCTGATCGGCCAACTGCTGATGTGTATCTTCGGGCTCTATATCGCTGGCTTGGCCGCGAGTGTCGCGCGAGTACCTCATGCGGTCATGGCAGCGATTGTTTTGGGTTTGGCAGTCTTTGGCAGTTATTCGGTTCAGAATTCCATGGGCGATGTTTACGTCATGGCGACGCTGGGTCTGAGCATGTATTTCCTTGAGCGTTTTGGTTTCTCGGCCGCCCCATTGGTGCTTGGCCTTATCCTTGGACCCATCGCAGAGGCGAACTTTATCCAGGGATCAATGATTGCGAATGCCACCGTCGGCACCGGCACCTACTTCTTTACCGGCTGGCTGAACTGGCTGCTGATCCTGATCGTAGGTGCTTCAATCGCTTATTCAGTTTGGATGGAAATTATGGCCAGTCGGTATACCACCAAAGACGATGCCGTCGCAAAGGAAGAGGCGTTGTCATGAACGATCTACCACGCAACCAGCATATCATCGCATCTGGTCTGATCGCAGGTATCGGCGTCAGCATCGCCTATATCAGCTTTACCCAGGAACCTGCGGATGCGTTTATTTTTCCGCGCCTGATCTCATCGGTCTTTGCGGTTCTGGCGATCTGGACCTTCGTTAAGGCGCTTCTTGGGCACACCAAGGTGGGCAATGGAATCAGCGGTGACGCGATGAGGGCCATGCTGCCCGGGCTAATCGTCGCGATCATCTACATCTATTGGGCCGCCAAGGGGCTTGGCTTCTACACCGCCACGGCGATTGCCTTCTTCATCTTGCTTTCTCTTTACGACCCGGCCCCGCATTCAAAAATGAAAAGCTGGGGCAAACGGCTCTTGATTACCGCCGGTTTCATGGCGGTCATGTACGGTCTTTTCGCGCAACTGCTGAACGTTTTCACACCGCGAGAGATCTTTTTCTGAACCGCAAAGGCGGCAGAGTTAACCCTAGGGAGGATACTATGAAAAAATGGATTGCAGGGGCTGCACTGGCCTTAGCCACAATGACAGGAACAGCATTTGCTGATGGTCACGGCGACTATCCCGAACGGCCTATCATGATGATGGTCAGCTATGGCGCAGGCGGAGCTACCGACTTTCAGGCGCGCATTGTGACTATGACCGCCGGTAATGAAGATGCGCTTGGCATGCCAATCGCCATCGTGAACCGTCCCGGTGCAGGCGGCCGTGTCGGCTGGAACTGGCTTGCGACCGAAGCAGAGGCAGACGGCTACACGCTGGGTGCCTACAACATTCCGCACTTTGTCGCTCAGTCGATTGAAGGCGGTGTGTCTTACTCGACTGACACCTTTGAGCCGATTGCAAACTGGGGTGCAGACCCTGCAGTCTTCGTCGTCGGTGCTGACAGCGAGTTCAACTCGATGGCGGACGTTATCGAGTATGCAAAGGCAAACCCCGGTGGTCTGACATTCTCGGGCGCAGGTCTTTTTGTGGGTCACCACATCGCAGCTTTGCAGCTTGAAAAAGCGGCTGGCGTGGAATTGGCGTACATTCCAAATAACGCTGGTGGAGCAGGCGCGATGCGCGCTGTGATCGCAGGCGAAGTGCTTGGCGGAGTGAACAACCTTTCCGATGCGTTCCGTGCGCAGGCTGCTGGCAACGTCAAAATCCTAGGTGTGTTCGACCTTACCCGAAACGAAGAGTTCCTGCCAGACGTGCCGACAATGATGGAACAAGGCTTTGACATCGACAACGCATCCGTGAACTTCCGCGGTGTGATGGTGCCAAAGGGAACGCCACAGCCAATCATCGATCACTTGGCCGCGACTGTGCCTGCAATGTTTGAAAATAGCCGTGTCCAAAGCCGTATGGCCGCCGGTGGTTCACCCATGGCCATCATGACACGTGACGAAGTCCTCGAAATGTGGGCCGCGCGTCAAGAAACGCTCGAAGAGCTTTTGGCCGGTCTCTAAACCAACAGAGTAGCACCCTAGCTGGGTGCTACGCCCCTCACAAACAGGATAATCCTCATGAATTCCCTTGATCCCATCGCAGAGGTTGAAGCCATCGTTGCACGTGCACGCACAGCCCAAAGCGCCTTTGAGCTTGGCGGATCACAAACGGCCTATGACCGCGCGGCACAGGCTGCGGCTTGGGCCATCATGGAACCTTCCCGCAATCGCCATCTGGCGGAACTGGCGGTTGAAACGACAGGGCTCGGTAATGTGCCCGACAAGATTACTAAGAACCACCGCAAAACGCTTGGCGTGATGCGCGATATCCAGAATGCGAAGACGCACGGGATAATCAGCGATGACCCAGCAACAGGCATTACGGAAATTGCTCGCCCGATCGGCGTGATCGGTGCTGTCGTTCCCTCTACAAACCCTGGGGCGACACCTGCGAACAACATCATCAATGCCCTTAAGTGCGGGAATGCTATTGTGGTGTCGCCTTCTCCAAAAGGTGTACCAACTTGCGAGGCCTTACTCGGCTATATCCACACCGAGTTTGACAAGCTTGGGATCGACCGTGATTTGGTGCAGATGATCCCGGGACGTGGATCCAAAGAAAAAACCCAGCGACTGCTTGAGATTGCTGATTTGATTGTCGTTACCGGTAGCCAAAACAACGTCAAGCGGGCCTATACGTCAGGGACACCCGCGCTGGCCGTGGGTGCTGGCAATGTTGCAGTCATCGTCGATGAAACCGCCGATTTGGCCGCTGCAGCCGAAAAGATCAAAGCGTCCAAGACATTTGACAATGCAACGTCCTGTTCTTCCGAGAATGCCGTTGTTATCGTGGATGAGATTTACGATGCCTTTGTAGCCGAGATGGCTCGCACAGGTGGCGCATTAATCACAGATGAAACCAAAGTAACCTCCAAATTATGGGTGAAAGGGCATCTGAACCCACACGCGATTGCGCAAGATGCAGATAAGATGATCGCGGCACTCGGCCTAAGTGACGAAGTGCCTGCCGACACGGCATATCTCGCTGTAGAGACCAAGGGCATCGGTCCAGATCATCCACTATCGGGTGAAAAGCTGAGTCGTGTTTTGTCAGTGTACCGCGCGAAAGATTTTGATGACGCGGTACGCATCACGCACGAGATCGAGATGCATCAAGGTGCAGGTCATTCTGTTGGTCTGCATACGCAAACGAAAGACAGGCCACTTACCCTCGCCACGGCGATCCCAACCAGCCGCGTTATTGTGAACCAAGCGCACACTTTCGCGACGGGTGGGTCGTTTACCAATGGTATGCCGTTCTCGTTGTCGATGGGCTGCGGGTCTTGGGGTGGTAACTCCATCGATACCAACCTGCATTGGCGCCATTTCATGCAGACAACCAAAATCGTTCGGGAAATTCCTGCCAACGAACCCAATGTCGAAGATATCTTTGGCGACTACTGGAATGAGGCAGGTAAATGATTTTTGACAAAGTAGCGCCGCCACAAGGCACGGTTCAAGATTGGCTTGATGCACGGGCAGAAGACGGCGGTGTCGCCATCGTCTTCCCTGAAACTGATGAGCAACTAACTTGGCGTGCGTTGCGTGATGAAGCGCGGAGCGTGGCACAGGGCCTCACCGGCGCTGGCATCAAGCAAGGTGAAAGCGTCGCCATAGTCCATCCCAATGGCCGTGATGGTGTGCTTTCGATCTATGGCGCCCTCTATGGCGGTTTTCGGGCGACGATGATCAACCTCGCTGCGGGACCTGCTGCAATTGCCTATGCGCTCGATCACAGTGGCGCGCGATTTGCGTTTGTTCATGAAAGCCAGACCGAGGCGATTGCAAAAGTCGCGCCAGAAGGCCTTCAGGTCATTGGTCCCGACTTGTTGCAGGACAAGGCTGAAATTCCGGAATTCACCGCCAACCAACATGCGCTCTTGATGTATACGTCCGGCACGACAGGCCAGCCCAAAGGCGTTGTGCACTCCCATGCTAGCCTATTA
>NZ_JBSWYR010000006.1:0-135236 GCF_056161205.1 Aliiroseovarius sp. ABM4_368
CCCCCCCCCCCCCCCCCCCCCCCCCCCCCCCCCCCCCCCCCCCCCCCCCCCCCCACCCCCCCCCCCCCCCCCCCCCCCCCCCCCCCCCCCCCCCCCCCCCCCCCCCCCCCCACGCCTGTTGATAAGTTTGACGCATATCAAATCCATCTTTTCAAGAATCACATATGCGTAATTTAGAATGTCTATTCTCGAGGAGGAGACAATGACAAAGCTGACCGCAACACGGCGTCAATTCTTTGCCCTGGCCGCGGGTGGCGCTGCTGCGGCAGCTGTCACCGCGCCGTCAAAGGTGCAGGCGCAAGTGGCCACATCTGCGAAAATCGTGATCATCGGCGCGGGCGCTGGCGGCACATCACTGGCCAACAGGCTCGTCGATCGACTGGATGGGGCAGAGATCACGCTGATCGATCCGCGTGTTGATCACCTTTATCAACCGGGCCTGTCACTGGTGGCCGCCGGCCTGAAACCGGCCAATTACGTTGTGTCCAAAACGACGGATTGGCTGCCCGATGGCATCACCCTGATCGCCGAAGCGGCCGCTGCGATTGACCCCGAAGCCAAGACTGTCGACACGACCAGCGGCCAGAAGGTGCCTTATGACTTTCTTGTCGTTGCACCCGGCCTCGTGCTGGATCACGACGCGATAGATGGCTTCTCGCTCGATATGGTGGGCAAGGACGGCATCGGTGCGCTTTATGCAGGGCCGCAATACGCTGCGGCCACATGGCAAGCGGCGCAAGCCTTCACCGAAACTGGCGGTGTTGGACTTTTCACCCGACCGGAGACCGAAATGAAATGCGCAGGTGCGCCGCTCAAACACACGTTCCTGATCGAGGATATCGCACGCACGGCCGGGACACGTGGCAAGGCGGAATTCCACTACGCCGCGCCGCAGGGGTCACTCTTCGGTGTGCCGATTGTCGCGGAAAAGGTTCGTATGCTGTTCGGAGATCGGGGGATCGAAACGTCGATGCAGCACACGCTGAGGGCCATCGACGCAGGCGCAAAACGCGCGACGTTCGACACACCGGACGGAACGGCAGAAATGGAGTATGACTACATCCACATCATCCCGCCCCAGCGCGCGCCCGATGTGATCCGACAATCCGGCCTCAGCTGGGCTGACAAATGGACTGGGGAAGGCTGGGTCGAGTGCGACATGGCCAGCCTACAGCACCTGCGCTACGACACGATCTGGGCGCTTGGCGATGTCGCCGGCGTGCCCAAAGGCAAGACAGCCGCGTCGGTCAAATGGCAGGTGCCGGTTGTCGAGGACGGTTTGGTTGCCGCCATCGAAGGTCGCGAGGCGACCGAGACCTATAATGGCTACACATCTTGCCCGATGATCACCCGCGTCGGCCGCGCCATGCTGGTCGAGTTCGACTACAACAACAACCTAGTCCCCTCCTTCCCAGGTATCATCGCACCGCTGGAAGAACTCTGGATCAGCTGGCTGATGAAAGAGGTGGCCCTGAAGGCGACCTACAACGCCATGCTTCGCGGACGCGCGTAAGGAGACCTGACATGAAAGATATGACCTTCGGCACAATCCTTGCCGTTTTCGAAGAAATATTCGGCATTGGCCTGTTCTGGGCAATGGTTATCGCCGCGGCACTTGTGACAGTCGGATACATTTACGTTTTGATCCGGGATCACAGCATTTCGTGGCGCAAATTCCTGCTTGCTCAGCTTTCCATGCCAATTGGTGCAATCGCTTCAGTCTGGTTCGTGCTTCTGATGACAAGCTCGAAACTGAGCGATCTGGGAGGCCCGGTCGACATCATTGTTTTCCTCGGCATCGCCGCCGCCGGAGCCGTCGGCACCGCAATTCTGGTTTACACAGTCCAATCCTTGTTGCGCCCTAACAATAGGAACTCATAGCCAGTCCATGACTGCCGCAGCGATTGCGATTGCCGAGAAGAAAGCCTTGAGCACCCGTCATGTCTGGGGGCGACGCGCTGCTACTCTTTGAGCCGGCCGAACATCATCTCGATATCGTTGCGGTGTTTGTATTGACGTGTGTCAAATTTGACCGGCTTTTTACATTGCCTTAGGCATCGTCAATGGCACCGACGTAGTATACGGCCGCTCCCTTTTCGCTATTCGAAGCTTCGACACGCAACAATCTCGCGGGTGCAGCGAATGGCCGGTTCGGTGAAGCTGCGCTGAAGCGCAGTCTAACATAATGAATGGCTGGTATGGGCCGTGAGCGGCGCCGTGCCCATGCCTCAAGAGCTTTGATACTGCGCAGCGGCTAACGGCTCGAAAGAGCCGATTTTGTTGAAAAACTCGTACTTGATCGCCGACTGATCGGCTGATTCAATTCTCTCAACGAGCGGGAGGATTGGCGATGATGGGACCGAGACAGGAAGCGCAGGCGGCGTTGTTCTACGAGTTCTCGCTTGAAGATCATGTTCCCCGTAATCATCGGGTGCGGTCGCTTGATCGGTTCGTTGATCTGACCAGCGTTCGAGAACATCTCGCAGACTTCTACAGCCGCACCGGCCGCCCCTCCATTGGCCCAGAGCTTCTGATCCGCATGCTTTTGATCGGATATTGCTTTGGCATTCGATCCGAGCGGCGGTTGTGTGAAGAGGTACATCTGAACCTTGCGTATCGCTGGTTTTGCTGCCTCGATTTGACGGACAACATCCCGGACCATTCGACCTTTTCAAAGAACCGCCAAGGCCGCTTTCGAAAGAGCGACTTGTTGCGTCATGTGTTCGAGCCGACGTTTACGCGTTGCATGAAGGAAGGGTTTGTCGGTGGCCACGGCTTCGCGGTCGACGCCAGCTTGATCAGCGCCGATGTCCAGAAACAGAACTCCAGCAATCCCGAGGATTGGGCCGCACGTGAGATTGAACCCGCTGATGCACCGCGTGCCGTGCGCGAGTATCTCGACACGTTGGATGATGAAGCTTTTGGAGCTGCAACAACGGCCAAGCCCAAGTTCACTGCGCATGCCGATCCCGCCAGTCAATGGACAGCAGCGCGCAAAGGCCCCGCTTTCTTTGCCTATTCTGACAATTATCTGATCGATACGGACCACGGCATCATCATGGATGTGGATGCCAGCAGGTCGAACAAGACCGCTGAGGTGGGCGCAATGCGCAAGATGCTCGACCGGACCGAAGAGCGCTTTGGCATGAAGCCAGATTGGATCGCCGCAGATACGGCCTACGGATCATCCGACACTCTGTTTTGGCTGGCTCTAAAGCGTCAAATCCTCCCCTTCATTCCCGTCTTTGACAAAGGCGAACGGACCGACGGAACCTTCTCGCGATCCGACTTGAAATGGGATGACGAGAACGACCGGTACGTCTGCCCGGGCGGCAAAGAGATGCGACATACATGGCGGATCTATTCTGATCCAAAACGGAATGCGACAGTTTGGAAATCCAGAAACTATCGGGCACTGAAATCAGACTGCACAGGATGCGAGCTGAAGGCAAAGTGCTGCCCCAACGCTGACACGCGTTCTGTCCATCGCGACAAATATGAGATCGTCAGAGACTTCGCCCGCCAATGCACTGCATCAGAGTTCAATCCCAAGGCCCAGGCGCGCCGCAAGAAGGTCGAGATGCTCTTTGCCCACCTCAAACGCATCCTTGGCCTGGGACGGCTCCGATTACGTGGCCCATGTGGCGTTCAAGACGAATTTACGCTCTCAGCTACCGCCCAGAACCTTCGAAAACTAGCCAAACTTAAGCCGATGGAGCCCGCCGCAGCTTGAAGCGGCGGCTACGCCTTAGACATCTTAACGAAATCAAACCGGTACCTAAAACAGGCGCGCCAAAATCAGTGACTTTTTCAACGAAATCAGCCCAAAACGTGAATTCGTTCTTTGTGCTGCGCGCGCTCGCGGCGTGAAAATTGCAGCAGCAGCGTAGTTTTCGGCGTTTCGCAGCGGTGGGAAAACCGGCTACTCATACATTGTGCAGCACAACTGCAAAGGCGAAGGATCAAGTTGTGTGACAAAGAGCCAATTCGTTGCGATTGAGGCAATGTCTGCTCCCGACCAAGCGGACAGTAAATGCGCCCGGCCTTATACATCACACTACGAACGCCGGAAGCGCCCATCGAGTTCTTTATTCAATGGCGTTTGATGTTGCTTCAAAAGCAACTTACCGAGACTCTTAAAGACCTCCGTTCTGGCCGAACCTGGACGCCAAGCGAGCGCTACAGTGCGCGGGCATGCATCGGGCAGTGGCGCCAGCTGCACGTCGGTTGCTCCGGCCACCCCAGCCTCGACGGCAAGATTGGGCAACAGTGTTATGCCCAAACCCTCAGACACCATCGCCGTCAAAGTGGTCAGGCTTGTGGCCGCAAAGCTATCCTCAGCCATGGATATCCGCCCTGGATAAGCTGCTAGCGCATGTCGTTGAAGACAATGGCCCTTTTCCAGCAGCATTAGCTGTCCACTTTCTGTCAACGCTTCAGCACCGCTAGGCGCGGGCCAGCTAGCTGGCGAGGCAAGTTGGTAGCCGTCCTCAAATAGCGGCATTAGCTCCAGCGTACCGGTGTCAAATGGCAGCGCGATCAGAACCAGATCAAGCCGCCCCGCGTGAAGCCCCTCCAGCAGGCTCTCCGTCATCTCTTCGCGCAGATAGACACGCATGTCAAGAAAAGCACGGCGAATGGCAGGCAAGGCTCGCGGCAGCATGTATGGCCCGATCGTCGGAATCGCGCCAAGCTTTAAGTCGCCTTCAAACGGGTTCTGATGAGCCCGCGCAAGAGTTTCGATCTCGCCGGCGTCCAGCAGCAAGCGCCGCGCGCGATCCGTAATCTCTTTGCCCAAGGGCGTGAGCATAACATTTTGGCGTGTCCGCTCGATCAGCTGCACGCCCAAGCGCTCTTCGAGCTCTTTGATGCCAGCACTCAAAGTTGGCTGCGTCACAAAACACATCTCTGCAGCGCGCGAGAAGTTCAGTGTTTCGGCAACAGCCGTCAGAAAGCGCATTTGGCGAAGTGTGATCATTGATAGATTTGCTCTATAGTTTTAATTCTTATAATCAATTTCAACTATAGATGTCCAGTCGCTATCTCTTGTTCATCGAAACGCTGACAAGAAGGACAGCCCAAATGATCGACCAAGTTCAAACCGCTGGCGCCCGCCTGAACGAGCCCGCCCCCGCATTCGACGCCCCCACCACTCACGGACGCAAAACCCTTGAGGATTATCGCGGCAAATGGCTGGTTCTCTTCTCTCACCCCGCGGACTTCACGCCCGTGTGCACCACCGAATTCATCGGCTTTGCCAAAAAGCAGGATGATTTCAACGCCCGCAACACGGAATTGCTCGGCCTGTCCATCGACAGTCACTACAGCCACATCGCATGGATGTTGAACATCAAGGAAAAGTTCGGAGTTGAGATCAAGTTCCCAATCATCGCGGACCTCAATATGGCCGTTGCTCAAGCCTACGGGATGATTCAGCCAGGCGCATCTGACACCTCAGCCGTGCGGGCGACGTTCTTGATCGATCCCGAAGGAGTGCTGCGCGCGATGGTCTATTATCCGATGAACGCGGGCCGTTCGGTTGATGAAATCTACCGCCTTCTGGTGGCCATGCAGACCGCAGATGAAAACAGCTGCGCGATGCCGGAAAACTGGAAGCCCGGCGATCCAGTGATCGTGCCAACCCCCGCCACACCTGACGCTGCAATGGCCCGTGCTGACGAAGGCTACGAGACCGTCGATTGGTACTTCTCGACCCGCACGCTGTGAACACTTGGCGGGCCCCTATGGCCCGCCGGCCCAACCGCATCACCTATAATTGCAAGGAGACACCCTATGACCACCCCTTCCCAAAACAACATCGCTGGCCTGAACGCAGTCTTGGGCGAAACCTTCCGCCTTTACGTACAGACCCACGGCTATCATTGGAACGTAGAAGGCCCGAATTTCCGCCAGTTGCACGCCGTGTTCGAAGAGCAATACCAGAACATGTGGGCGGCACTGGACGAGATCGCAGAACGCATCCGTACCCAAGGAGCTTATGCCCCGGCCTCGGTGGCAGATCTGATGGCGTTGGCCGCCCCCGAAGACGCGCCCGCACAATCCGCCGACGAGATGATCACCAAGCTGATTGCAGGCCACGAGGCTTTGGCGCAGACCTTGCGCTCGGCAATGGAAGCCAGCGCCGACGCGGGCGACGAAGTCTCTGCGGGGGTGCTGACCGACCGTCTTGAGTGGCACGAAAAAGAGCTCTGGATGATGAAAGCCAGCGCACGTTGAACTAGATGGTCGAGCCTACGGGTTCGACCTCCACCCGCTTGAACAGGAGAAAACCAATGAGCAATCCAATCGTAAAAGGCTTCTGGGATGAACCAACGGGAAGCTGGCAATATGTATTCCACGACCCCGACACCATGAAAGGTGCGATCGTCGATCCTGTGCTGGATTTTGATCCGCTGGCGGGGGCGACATCCACCAAGAACGCCGAAACGCTGTTGGACTATGTGCGCGAAACAGGGATCGAGCTGGTCTGGGTCCTTGATACGCACCCACACGCAGATCACTTTTCGGCAGCGCCTTGGATCAAGGCACAGACCGGCGCGCAAACTGCCATCGGCGAGAAAGTGACGGGTGTGCAGAACCTGTGGCAGAACATCTACAATCTGCCGGATGACTTCCCTAAGGATGGCAGCCAATGGGACCATCTTTTCGCGGACGGCGACACCTTCATGGTTGGGAATGTTCCGGTGACGGTGATGTTCTCGCCCGGCCATACCCTTGCGTCGATCACGTATGTGGCGGGCAATGCAGCCTTCGTACATGACACCTTGATGATGCCTGACAGCGGCAGTTCGCGAGCCGATTTTCCGGGCGGGAGCTCGGCCGATCTTTACGACAGCATCTCGGCCATTCTAGCCCTGCCCAGAGACACCCGCGTCTTTGTCGGTCACGATTACGCGCCCGGTCGGGATGCCGCTTGCGAGGCCAACGTTGCCGAACACCGCGCGTCCAACATCCACTGGAAGGACGCCCCGTCAGAGGCCGAATACCGTGCGGTGCGTGACGCCCGCGATGCGACGTTGTCTTTGCCCAAACTGATGTTGGCAGCCCTTCAGATTAACATTCGTGGTGGTCGTTTGCCCGAACCGGAAGACAACGGGCGCTCCTATCTGAAGGTGCCGTTGAATTACTTTAAGAGCTGCTAGTCACGGTGCTTAATGGTGATGACGCCATTCAGTTGGCGTCATCCCGCTTTGGCGTCGGAAGGCCGCGACAAACGCCGATGTATTCGCATACCCCAGCGACTCGGCCAATGCGCTGCTGCTTTGCCCCAGTTGCGGTCCCTCGATCGCCAGCACAAAGCGCATCCTGTCGCGCCAATCCCGCCATGTTAGTCCGATTTCCTGTTGAAAAAGACGGCTCAACGTCCGTTCACTTGTTCCGGTTACACGGGCCAATTGGCCAAGGTTGTTGGCCTCGCGCGGGGATCCCATCACATGGCTCATAACGGCGGCGACAGGTGGTTCTCTGCTCCCTGGGAGGTGTAGGTCGGGGCGATCAAGACGGGCGATTTCGTCGAGCGCAACCCAGCCCAATCGCCGCTGTTCTGCCTGTGGCAAGGGGGCGTGCTGCATCATTCGCCGCACAATTCCGCGCATCAATGGCGTCGCGCGTAAAACCGTGGGTTTGCCTGGCATCTTGATGCGGTTTCCAAACTTGGGGTGGAGCTGGAACGCCTGAAATTCAATAGTGCCTGACGCTTCAACCAGCAGCCTCGTGTCAGCAGGAACCCAGATCCCGTGGCGGTCAGGGATAAACCAGAGATCCTCGCCAACTTCGACACGCATAAGCCCGTCAAAGCAAAACAGCACCATTGCCCGCCTGCTGCGAGGCGCAAGGCGCGCGCCCTTGGCAAGTGGGCCAGACCACGCCACCACGGGCAAACGCGCATTTGGCGGAAAAGCGATATCATTTGGCATTATGTCGTTCTACTGCAATCCGGGCTTACGCGCTAGGGTGCCGCGAAATCAATATGAGGCCAGGATATGTTCCGTTTCAAGGAAGCTGTTTTCTCTGTCGCCGTCGCTTTGGCAATTTGGGCGTCCATTGCCCAGCCCGCTGGAATGACTCTGGATCAGGGAATGCTTTTCGGAATCGTCGTGATCACCCTCGCGCTTTGGGGGACAGGTCTTGTGCCGGGATATGTGGCATCAACCTTTTTGTTCGTCGCGCTAATTTTGACACGGCTTTCTGACCCGCAAGAAGTGTTTTCCAGTTTCTCATCCACAGCGATCTGGCTGGTCGTTGCGGGCTTTGTCATTGGCGCGGCGATTACGCAATCGGGCCTCGGGGCCCGCATGGGCGCCTTGGCCGGGCCGCATTTGTCAAAAAGCTACGCTGCCTTGATCGGTGGCTTGATGATCTTGGGAATGGCGTTGGGTTTTTTGATGCCGTCGTCACTCGGACGCGCAGCGGTGCTTGTTCCAGTCGGCATGGCACTCGCTGAGTCCCTTGGACTTGAAAAAGATTCGCTGGGGCGTACGGGTGTGGCGATCATCATCGCCATCGGAACGAACATGCCGAGCTTTGCAATTCTGCCGTCTAACATCCCCAACATCATCCTGTCAGGTGTGGCAGAGCAATCTCTCGGAGCGCAGTTCAGTTATGCTGACTACTTGATGCTGCACTACCCTGTCTTGGGCGTCATCAAATCCGCGTTCACTGTCGGACTGGTGCTTTATTTCTTTCCTGCCCGCGTGCCGGTGGCATCGCAAGCGGCTGTGCCATCGACTGGGTCAAGCCGCACTCAGTGGGCGCTTCTCGCAATCCTGCTGGTGACATTGGGCTTTTGGTCTACAGACCAACTTCATGGGGTCAACGCGGCTTGGGTCGGGCTGGCGGCGGCGTTGGTTTTGATGATCCCGCAGCTTGGCTTTTTGTCCCCGCCCGCGTTCAAATCCGCGGTGGACTTTTCGATGATCCTGTTCGTCGCGGGCGCCCTGACTCTTGGCACAGTCGTTAACAGCAGCGGCTTGGGAGACATTCTGGGCCATATTTGAAGCGTAGCCAGCTCGACGGTAGAATGCCTGTCTCATGATGCCTTTCGACACTATCCAGACTTAGGCCCAATCGAATGGTGTGGTTGCCGTCCTATCCAAACGGCATCGTAGTGTGCCAATTTTGTGGTGTCATGGCCACATCAAGGAAAGGACGACGGCATGGATGCTATGATCATTGGGGTTGATTTGGCAAAGAACGTTTTTCAGCTTCATGGGGCAAAGCAATCGGGTGATGTTTTGTTTCGCTAGAAACTGACCCGCCCACAATTCGAGAAGTTTTTGGCTGAGCGTGACCCGGCAACGGTGGTCATGGAGGCTTGTGGTAGCGCAAATTTTTGGGCGCGGGAGCTTGCTAAAATGGGGCATGAAGTGCGTTTAATTGCGCCACAATATGTTCGGCCCTTTGTGAAGCGTCAAAAGAACGATGCAGCGGATGCTGAGGCGCTGGTCATTGCTGCGCGTCAGCCGGAGATGCGCTATGTGATCCCAAAAACGACTGAACAGCAGGCGCAAGCGGTGGTGTTTCGCTCGCGAGAACGACTTGTTAAGCAACGGACGGAATTGGTAAACGCACTCCGTGCAGCTCTTTTTGAATTTGGCTTTACCCTCCCGCAAGGAATTGCTTCCCTAGGAAAGGCTGGGGAGCTCCTTGAACGATCGGACATTGATGTCCCACAAGTGGTTTTAGATGACTGTCGGGACATGCTCACCCAAATTTCCGAAAAAACAGAGCGGATCAATGAGCGTAGCAAAGAGGTGAAGCGCCTTGCTGATCAATCGGAAACACTATCTCGGCTTCAGACCATGCCAGGGCTTGGTCCGATCACGGCCCTTGCGATCAACGCCTTTGCACCGGACATGGCCAGCTTCAGGCGCGGGCGAGACTTCTCCGCCTGGCTAGGCTTGGTGCCACGGCAAAACTCGACTGGCGGCAAAGCAAGGCTGGGTGCTGTGTCCAAAGCTGGGCAATCAGACATTCGTCGTCTGTTGATTATCGGCGCAATGTCGCGGCTGAATTGGCTGGGTCGGAAATCAATCCGTGATGGGGATTGGATCGACCGGTTGATGAAGCGCAAGCCCAAAATGCTTGTTGCGATCGCATTGGCCAACCGTATGGCCCGACAAATCTGGGCTATGCTGACGAAACGCGAAGAGTATATTGAACCGGCAACGCCAATCACGGTCTGAAAGAGCATCAGCGTGCAGGTGGAGCTGAAAGGAGTGTAAGACGTCCAAACCTGAATGGAACAATCGAGAAATCCGGGAATGGGAAAACCAGAAAACCTTCCAGGGCCGCTAAAGCCCAGCAATCGGATTTGGACCCATCCCGCGGATCACCATACCGGCCAGCGACAATCAAGAAGCGTCGCATAAACAGGCCTGACAGAGGAAAGCACTCGAGCACTCCAAGAAGGCAAAAAGCGACTTGCATATCGGACGGCAACCACAGAGGAAGGTTTGTACGTAGGATCCCGTAAAGGCGGAACGATTGGCGAACACTGACAGTTCTTCATAACGCCTAAATGTGCAGGCTCGGTCCAGTTAGGCCTACAAGCTGCGTGAAGAGTGATTTCAGATCCTCAATCTACATTAGACAGATGACACCAGTCGTTGAAGTAGTTCTGTACGCAGTTGTCTGTTCCCCAAAAACGAAGAGGTCCTCTGCGCTTCTGCAATGATGTCTTTAACAGTCTTGGGGTTTGACCTTGCCCAGTCCAGTTTTTCCTCTAAATCAACGGCACCTCGTTTCAATGGGACAAAGTGTACCCAGGGCTTGAAAATCCTAGAAAAAAACACTTCCCAGCCGTCATCTTCTTTGAAGACAAGAGAATTGGAATTCAGAAATACAGGGAAATTAGATGCGGTATCGTGCCCAGACAAAGACAGAAGGTAACGGAATCGATAGTGATGTTGCTGAGAAACCCGGGGCTTCACATACCTTGAAATAAATTCCAGTTCCCTTAGGTCTCGAAAGTGGTCTCCAGCAACGTAGCCAACATCGAAATCCGGATTACCTTCGACCTCAGCGCAGACTCTATATCGCGTTACTGTCCCGAGAGCGATCTCGCCTGCCACCTGATTGGCGATACTGGTGTCATCGCGAAGAGCGCGAAATATCCGACCGCTCCCTGTTGGACTAATCAATGACGGCAGCAATTCAGGGGCTGTTCTCCCAACGAGGGCACCTCGCCAGAAACAAGTATTGGCTTTGTCCTCGAAGGCGATATCGTCAACGGGTTCTTGCGAAATGAATCCTTCGTAACCAATATCGTGATAGCCAGCAAGCGGCCAGAGCTTCACATTCTTTGCGTCATGACGCCGGACATAAGCAAAGATCGATTGTATGGATCTATTGTCAGCAACGCGTCCAAACTCTCTCGCATCACCGAAGTCACAGTCGATAGCCTTCTGTCCGCCGTGCTCAAAGTATTCAGAGAAGAACCTTTCGACGCGATAAATCTTATTCCGATGGGCGACACGTGCGACGTGGTTTCGATCAGGATCATAAGTTAAAGGAAAGTGCTTTCCAGTTTTGTCCAGAAACTCGCTCCCACTCCAACTACAGTAAACGTCACTGAAGTAGCCCCTTTTTATTCCGATCGCGTCTTCGGATTGTTCCCCGATAGCGGAGGCATAGAGTTGGTCTAGTGCATTTTGCGAGTTCAGAGCCAATACTTCTAAGGTCCAGTGTTGAAATGCGATCAAAATTGAAAGCTATTTCAGACAGATATCAGCAAATACCTCAATGTCAAACATGCGCGTCCAATCGACGTGCGAGGTTTTCAGACCAAATAACAATCGAAAAAGTTCCCGCATACATCTAAGGCCAACTAATTCCCCTATAAAGGGTGGCGAACGTGAGGACTCGCCCCATCTTGCAAACATACACATAGGTGTCTTATTGACAGATATTAACCATCCCATTGACATTCATTCGGATGACGTCGCGGATACATATCCTAGGTGGTTCTCTATTCGTGTGGCGTGCTCAAGACGCGGCGGTAGCTCCGTCGGTTTCACCAAACTTGTCGTTGATATTGATAACTTTGATCAAGGTATTGAAGCTTTGAGACGTCTCAATGAGCAGAGCGTTTCACCTGCGCAGACAATGAGGCTAGCTATTCAAATTTAATCGACACACACCAACGTAAATTAACACGCTGGTCATAGTACGGTAGATCAGTCGACACAGTACACTTGAGGAGAAAATGATGAAGAAGATTCTCTTTTTTGCCATTGCATTTAACTTGCTCCAAACGAGTACCAATGTTGCAATGGCTGACGAAGACCCTGGCGTAGGGTTTTTCAAAGACTATTTTTTTGGTCTCGCCTATGGCCTACTTTGGGACGCATACAAGCAGTACCAAAGCGAACGTGCATTGAATGAAGCCTATCGTTCAGGTCATCGCGATGGCGTGAACGAAGGTATTCGCAATACCTATGAATCGGTGTCAGGCGAAACCCAACCTCCCGTTGTGGTGGATGCCGATAGAAAAGCTTCCGACTATCTTGAAATTGATAAAGAACCAGTGAAGTCCCCTTATCGCCTTCCTCAGCCTACTACTATCAGCCCGGAGTTGTGGGCTGTACCTCCATCTGAACCTATGGCGCTTCCTCCAGACGTCAAGCCATCGGACGGTGGTGGTAGCGGTGGCGGATGCCGTCAAAGTTCGCCGGGGGATGGTTTGAAGCTTTGCCACGTGGTGTAGATATACTAGTTGGCCTGAGGGGCCCGAAGCTGCGATATCGGACAGAAAAAAGATCATAGATGGAACGTTGGCGTGGCTTTCGTTCCAAATCGATAGCGAGAGACAATTAAGGGGAGCGCTTTGCGCTCCCCTGTGTGACATCCGGACATAGCGGTAGGTTGCCTTTAGAGGGGTCGAGTGTCGCTGAGTGAGAAATGACACCCTAAGCGTTTTTCCAATGATATCGCCAGCGGGCGAGTGCTAAGTCCGACGATGCGTTATGTGGTTAGCCGTCATTCGTTCACACTGCGGCGGATTCAACAACAGAGCCCATCCTGTGAATTCGGTTTTCATGCTGCATACGCACGCAGCGAACAAATCTCTGCCAGTGCGCAATTTGGTGTGCTGCGAGGCGGCAGAAGAACCGGCCGTTGGCGCAAGATGCTGCACTGTATGGATATCGGGCTGATAGGTCGCTGATTTTAGTACCGCTTAATTATCGCGCTATAGGTAGCTTTATGCAACGCGGCCTGTCTTGGTCTGGGCATCGCTCAATCTGCCGCACGAGGGCGACTTTCACCATCCATTTGGGTAAGTGGCCTCGAAAGCTAAGATCAGCCTCAAGCCTCTTCGCCATCTCGCGCGCACTGCATGTTGACTGAGATGCCCTCGCGCTGAGTGCCAACCGGCGACGCAACGTACTTGGTGGCAGTTTTGCCTGAGCGCCATCGTGGCAGGTGTTTCTACCAGGCTTGCGGTAGGCGCTGCAGGGTATCGCCCGAAGGCTTGTCATATCCCTGTAAAGAATCAGTAGTAACCATAATGGAAACGTTTCCATTTTGAGTGCGATCCATGTCGACGAACGCCAGAATCACAATCAAGGACGTCGCAGAGCGGGCGGGATGCGGGATCGCGACGGCGAGCCGGGTGCTCAACAAGTCCGGCCCGACAAGTGCTGATGCGCAAGAGCGCGTCGAACGGGCCGCGCGGGAGCTGGGCTTTTCCTTCAGCGCTATTGGTCGGGCTCTGCAAAGCAATCGGTCCATGACGATTGGCTGCCTGGTGCCGTCACTGGCTAACCCTGTCTTTGCCGAAGCGGTGCAGGGAATCCAGAATCGGCTGAACGGTTCAGGCTATCAGCTTGTGATTGCCAGTTCAGGCTACGATGCTGAGGCGGATGAGAAGGCGATCAGGAACCTCATCTCGAACCGGGTGGACGGTTTGATCGTCACCATGATCGCGCCTGACCAAAGCAAGGCGCTGACCGGTGGCCTTCCGGTGTCTTTGATGTTTCACGATCCCCTTGAGGGATATGTCACGGCCCACATCGACAACTACGAGGCGGCGCGTGGTGTCGCTGGCAGGTTTGCCGACTTCGGGCATCGCCGCTGCGGCTTCCTTGCGTTGCGGTTTTCTAAGTCAGACCGGTCGCGGAACCGCTATGCTGGGTTTCACGCCGAGTGTCGTGCCCGCGGGCTCGGCGATCCCGCCCTGATTGAACTAACCGAAGCCGAGGCGCGGGACCCCGCAAAACTGGCCGAAGTGCTAGCACGCCATAGTGGTCTGACAGCGATTTTCGCTTCAAACGATTTTCTGGCCATCGCAGTTCAGCGCGCAGCCCAGTCTTTAGGGCTACGTACTCCGGGCGACCTGTCCGTTGTGGGCTTTGACGGGATTGAAGTTGGTCAACTGCTCGATCCCCCGCTCGCGACCGTCGAAACCGATCCGCAGTCGATCGGTGACCGCGCAGCCCAGACACTTCTTTCCATGCTGCAAGGCGAGGCGCCATCCCGGAGCGTTCCCTTGCCCTTCTCTTTTCGTGAAGGCGGCACCCTGGGGCCACCACGCACGGAAAGCCGCGACGACGACCGGGGTGCCACCCGGCCGCCGTCTGTTCCCTCGCTCAAGACCAAACTCAACCAAGGATGAACCAATGAAACATACTCTTCTGATGGGCCTTTTCGCAACGGCCATCGCTGCCCCCGCTTTGGCCGAAGACGCTGTCTGCTACAACTGCCCGCCGCAGTGGGCCGACTGGGCCTCGATGCTGGAAGCTATCGATGAAAATCTGGATATCCAGATGCCGCACGACAACAAGAACTCGGGCCAGACTCTCAGCCAGCTTCTGGCAGAACGGGCAAGCCCTGTCGCTGATGTGGCCTATTACGGCGTCACAACCGGCATCAAGGCGGGCAATGAAGGCGTCGTTCAGCCCTACAAGCCCTCTGGATTTGACGACATTCCAGAAGGTTTGAAAGACCCTGAAGGTAACTGGTTCGCCATCCACTTTGGCACTGTGGGCATGTTTGTGAATGTCGATGCGCTTGGCGGCGCGCCTGTCCCGCAGTGCTGGGCTGATCTCCACAAGCCCGAATACCGTGGCATGGTCGGTTATCTCGATCCGTCCTCGGCCTTTGTGGGCTATGCGGGTGCGGTCGCGATCAATCTCGCATTCGGCGGCGATCTCGAAAACTTCGACCCAGCGATCGAATACTTCAACACCTTGGCGGAAAACGCGCCCATCGTACCGAAGCAGACGTCCTTTGCCCGGGTCGTCTCCGGTGAAATTCCAATCCTCTTCGATTACGATTTCAACGCCTATCGCGGCAAATACGAAGAGGACGGCAATTTCGAGTTTGTCCTGCCCTGTGAAGGCTCGCTGCGCGTGCCTTACGTGATGAGCCTCGTGGCCGGTGCGCCCAACGAGGATGCGGGCAAGCGCGTTCTGGACTTCATCCTGTCGGACGAAGGTCAGGCGATCTGGACCAACGCCTATCTCCAGCCTGCGCGTCCGGTTGAGCTTCCGGCCGAGGTGGCAGAGCGCTTTCTGCCAGCGTCCGAGTATGAGCGCGCCGTGGCGGTCGATTACGCCGAGATGGAGGCCGCCCAGTCGGCTTTCGGTGAACGGTACCTCAACGAGGTCAACTGATCTGTCGGACGGGGCGAAGCCTACCGGCATCGCCCCTTTCACTGGTCAAGGAGGCCGCCCCATGACATCGCGTCAATTCACTTTTATCTGTCTATTGCCACTCGCGATCTTCACGCTCGCTTTTTTGGCGCTACCCATCGTACGTCTGATCCTTGCCTCTGGCGAAAGCGAGCGTGGCTGGGGCATCTACCTGCAAGTGCTGCAAACGCCTCGGTATCTTTCCACGCTGGTGCAGACGGTGCTTGTCTCCATTGCCACGACCATTGCGGCGCTTGCCATCTCGACAACCGCGGCTTTGTTCCTCGTGCGCAACCAATTTCCTGGTCGCGGCACGCTATTGGCGATCCTGACCTTGCCCCTAGCCTTTCCCGGCGTCGTGGTCGGGTTCATGATTATCCTGCTGGGTGGACGGCAAGGCCTCGTGAACGCAGTGACGCCGGGACATGTCGTCTTTGCCTATTCGGTCTTTGGCCTGTTTCTGGGCTATCTCTATTTCTCTATCCCGCGCGTGTTGCTGACAGTGATGGCGGCGGCGGAAAAGATCGACCCCGCACTCGAAGAGGCCGCGCGGACGCTTGGCGCGCCGGGCTGGCGGATCATCACAGATGTCATCCTGCCCGCGCTTGCCCCGGCAATGATCGCAGCCGGGGCCATCGCCTTTGCAACGGCCATGGGCGCGTTCGGCACGGCTTTCACGCTGGCGACCAACATCGATGTGCTGCCGATGGTCATCTACACCGAATTCACCCTGTCCGCGAATATCGCCATGGCCTCCGCCCTGTCGGTCCTTCTGGGGATCGTCACCTGGGCTCTGTTGCTTCTGGCGCGCAGTTTCTCGGGCACCACCGTCGCGGCAGGAGGCTGAGACATGCTGAACTCACCCGGAAAACTCATCCAGCTTGGCGTGACCCTGTTGGCCTGTGCCTTTCTTCTGGTGCCAACCCTGCAATCGGTTTTGGCAGGCGTAACCGCGAACTACTTTCAAGGCGTGTCGTCCGGCCTGACCCTGAAATGGGTCGTACAGGTCTGGGACCTCTATGCCGACAGTATCTTCCTCTCGATCGGGTTAGCGCTGGCCTGTCTGGCGTGCACGCTGGTGATCGGCGTGCCGGCAGCCTACGCGCTGGCCCGCAACCCTGGCCGCGCCTCGCGGATGCTGGAGGAGTTCATCTCGCTTCCCCTCGCTGTGCCGGGCCTCGCCCTCGCCCTCGCGTTGTTGCAGCTCTATGGCACGATGCAGGGTTTCCGCACGCATTGGTCGTTCATCCTAGTGGGCCACGTTCTCTATACGCTGCCCTTCATGGTGCGTTCGGTGCTGTCGGTGCTAGCGGCCATCGACCTCAAGACGCTTGAGGAAGGGGCTGCATCTCTGGGGGCGAGCCCGGCGCGGCGGTTCATCGACATCGTGGTGCCCAACGCGCTGCCCGGCATCCTCGCTGGTGCGCTGACGGTGGTGACGCTCTCCATAGGAGAGTTCAACCTGACATGGATGCTCCACACGCCTTATCTCAAGACTTTGCCGGTGGGCCTTGCCGACAGCTATGCCTCGATGCGGCTCGAAGTCGCCTCGGCCTATACTCTCGTCTTTTTCGTCATGATCGTGCCGCTCCTGATGGCCATGCAATGGGCCAGCGCACGCGCTTCAAGGATACTTCAATGACACTTTCACTGACCAATGTCGCCAAGACCTTTCCGGGCGGAACACGCGCCCTTTTGCCCACCGATCTGGAGATCGAAAGCGGCGAGATCGTCTCGCTTCTCGGCCCATCCGGCTGCGGGAAGACCACGCTCCTGCGCATCATCGCGGGGCTGGAAAGGGCCGATGACGGTGCCACAATCCTTTTCGACGGCGAAGATGTGACCGCGCTGTCGGTCGAGAAACGCAAGATCGGCATGGTGTTCCAGTCCTACGCCCTCTTCCCGAACATGTCGGTGCGCGGCAACATCGGATACGGGCTCAAGATGCAGAAACTGCCGAAGGCCGAGATCGACGCGCGTGTCGAGGAGGTTCTGCAACTCTGCCAGCTCGAACGCTTCGCAGGGCGGCCCATCACTGCCCTGTCCGGTGGCCAGCGTCAGCGCGTGGCCCTGGCCCGTGCCTTTGCCGCGCGGCCGCGCGTCCTTTTGCTTGATGAACCTCTCTCGGCACTCGACGCCTCGTTGCGCCACCATCTGCGCGACGAATTGGCGATCCTCCTGCGCCAGTTCGGGATCACGGCGATCTTCGTAACCCACGACCAGGACGAGGCCATGGCCATTGCCGACCGGGTTGCGGTCATGAGCGAGGGGCAGGTCGCGCAGATTGGCACGCCCGAGGCGCTCTACCGTAATCCCGCCACGCCTTTTGTCGCGCGCTTCGTCGGCGATGCCATGCCGCTTGGCGGTCGCATCGCGGCCGCCCATTTGCATCTGGATGGTGGTGTTCTGGCGCTATCCCGCGCCGCCGATGGCGAGGCCGCCTATGTGCGGGCGGAGGATATCCGGATCGATCCCAACGGGCCCCTGACGGCCAAGGTCGAAACCGTCACGTTCCTTGGCACCCACTATCGCATCGCGCTCTCGGGCGCCTCCGGGACGATGCTTTTCGCGCTTCATAGCGGCCTAAGCGCACCTTCCATCGGCGATACGGTCAAACTGTCCGTTGCCCCGGATGCCATCATCACGTTGCCGCAGGACCAAGCCGCCTAATGCCAGGATTTATCCAAATTTCCGACACCCATATCGTCCCGGAGGGGCGGCTGGCGTACGGACGTTCAGATACGGCCGCCGCCCTGGAGCAAGCCGTTGAGACGATCAATGCCAAGTTGCCCGACCTTCAAGGGATCGATTGCGCCATCGTCACCGGCGATTTGACCGACCACGGCACGCCGGAGGAATACGACCGGTTTGCCGCAATCATGAAGGGGTTGCGCCTACCCTGGATGGCCGTGCCCGGCAACCACGACCGGCGTGCGCCAATGCGCGCCGCGTTTGAAGATGAAAACTGGATGCCAGAGGCGGGACCGATCCACTGGGCGCGGGATTTTGGTCCCTTTACTCTAATTGCTCTCGACACGCTGCTGGAAGGTGCGCATCATGGCGACCTGTGCGAGGACGGTTTAGCCTTCGTCGATGCTCAGCTTGCGAACATCGGACATCAGCCTACCGTGATTGCCACGCATCATCCTTGGATGCCCTCGGGCATCCCCGCGATGGACGCCGACAACCTGCGTAACGGCGCGGCACTGATGGAGCGGCTGGAGGCACATCCTGGACCGGTTCGCATGATATCTGGGCATGTTCATCGCGCCGCGACAGCCCAGATCGGGAGGGTGACCTGCGAAATCGCACCCGCACCCTGTCATGCCGTCAACTTAGAGCACCATGCCACAGAATCACCGGAACTGGTGTTTGAGCCTGGGGCTGTGACTATCTACGGGCACCAGACAAACCTCGGCGGTTGTCTTGTCTCAACCACGCTACCTGTCGGAAAGTTCGCGGGTCCGTGGCCCTTCTCCGATGACTAACTATCGCGGAAGGAGCTATCGCATAGACTGGCTGGCGATTGGGTTTGCCGGGAACCCCTTTCTTTTATTTGGCATACCACAAAAAGACTGCAAGCTTGTCAGTTTTTATAACCAGCCGGATCACGGACACCTCTGTTTGATTTCCAATGACCGCTTTGGTGACACGCGCCGCTTCACAGCGAGAACCATGCCGCGCCCGCGAGCATTCTCTGCGTCAGCAAGGGCGGCGGGAACAAAAGGCGGCTTGGTCCCGCATCTTTCCAGTTCGAACAACGCGCAGCGAACGGCCTCTGCATAATGTGTTCTCCTTGCGTTCCTCATAACCCCCATTTGAGCACGCTCGGGGCGGTTGGGCCTGTTTATGCTGTTTGGCACAGCAGGGATCAGGGCTTTTGGATGTTAATGCGCTGCATCATCGTCAGGCGATAGGGTGTTTTTTCTGGGGCACAAGACGCACGACCAGCACATAAAACGCGGGTACCATAAAGATGCCGATAAAAGTTGAGGCCAGCATTCCTCCGATCACCCCGATACCGATCGCGTTCTGAGACGCAGCGCCTGCGCCTGTGGCGATCGCCAGAGGCAACACCCCCAGAATGAACGTGAGTGCGGTCATCATGATCGGGCGCAAACGCAGGCGTGCGGCTTCGATGGCGGCCTCGACAATATTTCGACCTTCACGTCGCAGGTCTTCTGCGAACTCAACGATCAAGATTGCGTTGCGAGCCGCAAGCCCGATGGTCGTCAGGATGCCAACCTTGAAATAGACGTCATTGGACTGCCCACAGAGCCATGCCGCAAGCAAAGCACCCAAAACTCCGACCGGCACAGCCAGCATGACAGAAAACGGTATGGTCCAGCTTTCGTACAAGGCAGCAAGCGCCAAGAATACAATGAGCATTGAGGCCGCATAGAGATACGGAGCCTGATTGCCGGACTGGCGTTCCTGATAGCTTTGCCCGGTCCAGGCAACGCCATAACCCCCGTCCAGGCTTTCGACCATGCCCTCCATGGCTGTCATGGCAGCACCCGAGCTTACGCCCGGCGCAGGCGATGCGGACACCTGAAGCGCGACCGTGCCGTCAAATCGCTCCAACGAAGGTGCAACCGGTTCCCAACTTGTCGTTGTAAAAGCTGAAAACGGCACCATTTCTCCGTTAGAATTTCGGGCAAACCATGAAGCGATATCTGCCGTCTGCATCCGAAATTCCGGCGAGGCCTGGACGATCACCGGGCGCAGCGCATTGCCCAATTCAAAGTCGTTCACCTCTGAACCTGCAAAAATCACGGACAGCATGCCGTTCACCTCCGACAGGCTCAGTCCGAAGCTTTCTGACTTTTCCGCATCAATGGTCAATTTCACGGCACTTGCATCTTCTGTGCCGTTGCTGCGCAGGTTGGTTACGGCGCTGTTTTGGTTACTCATTGCGACAAGGTCCTGTGCTGCCGCCTTCATGTCGTCTATGCCGAGGCCGGCCTGATCCAGAAGATACATTGAGAAATCGCCTGAATTCCCAAGGCCCGGGATGGCGGGGGGTTGCATTACGAAAATCCGTCCGGCCCGAATTTTGGAGAGGGCTATATTGGCGCGCCCTGCAACCGCGGTTGCGCTCAGATCGGCATTGTTGGCCCTTTCGTCAAAATCCCGGAGCTTGATAAAGAGCATGGCCTGGTTTTGCCCGCTGCCACCAAAGCCAAAACCCAATGCTGCATAGGTGCTCTCGACCGCATCTGTTTCGTTCTCAAGCAGGTAGGTTTCAACTTTTTCGACCGTGGCAATCGTCTGCGCAGATGTTGCGCCTTCTGGCAGACTGATCATTGTCATCAGCACGCCCTGGTCTTCTGTCGGAATAAAGGAAGTTGTGAGACGGTCATTCACAGCCCAGGCCCCGGCTAGGATCGCGCAAAGCATTACTGGCATCAGCAGGGGCAGCTTGAGGCTTTTCTTGACGATTGCTCCATAGCCCTGAGTGGCCTTGTCCAAAAGCGTATTGAACCAACGAAAGGGCGCAAATCCGGAGGCCCCTTGCGCGGGTTTCAGCAAACGGGCCGACATCGGTGGCGACAAAATGATAGCAACCAGAAGCGACAGCGTCATCGCGGACACCATAGTCACGGAAAACTGCCGGTAGATCACACCGGACGATCCTCCGAGGAACGCCATAGGGAGGAACACTGCAGCCAGTACGATGTTAATGCCCAAGAGTGCCGAGGTGATCTGACCCATGCTCTTCTTGGTTGCTTTCATCGGGCTAAGCCCTTCGTCTTTCATCAGGCGTTCGACATTTTCAACAACAACAATGGCGTCGTCCACCAGCAGACCGATGGCCAGCACCATGGCAAACATTGTCAGCGTATTGATGGACATGCCGACCGCAGACAGAACGACGAAGGTGCCAAGAAGCACAACCGGAACCGCGATCAGCGGAATAAGCGTAGCGCGCCAGCTTTGGAGGAAGAGAAACAAGACGGCAAAGACCAAGAGGGCCGCTTCGACTAGAGTGTGGTAGACCTGCTCAATCGAGAGTTCTACGAAAGGTGAGGTGTCAAAAGCGATGCGGAACTCCACGCCCTCGGGCAATGAGGGCGCGAGTTTGTCCAATGTGGCGCGCACAGCTTTTGCAGTGTCGACGGCATTTGCACCTGTTTCAAGATTTACACCAAAGCCTGCCGCCGCCATTCCGCTGAACCGGGAATCGCTACCATATGTTTCCTGTCCGATTTCGACCTCGGCAACGTCACCGAGATGAACGGTTGCGCCGCTGGTTTCGACCTTTAGAAGGATATTGTTGAACTCTTCTACGGTTGTCAGTTGACTTTGTGCTGTGATCTGGGCGGTAAACTGCTGGCCTTCTACCGTGGGTTGGTGGCCCAAGGCGCCGACGGACACAGTTGTGTTCTGTGCTTTGACAGCGCTCACCACGTCTGCAGGTGTCAGCTGAAACCGCAGCAATGAGAGCGGGTCGAGCCAGATGCGCATGGCATAGCCCGAACCAAAGGAATTAATTCCACCGACCCCTTCAGTGCGTTTGATCGGCCCTTCGACCTGTTCCGACAGAATATTTCCGAGTTGCACGGTGGAATAGCTACCGTCAGTGGCAACGATTACGCCAACCATTAGGATCGAAGATGACGAACGGGAAATGGTAACGCCTTGGGATCGCACCGCCGTAGGAAGCTGGCTTTCAACCCGCGACACCCGGCTCTGCACTTCGTTTTGCGCATCCACAGGCTCTACGCTGTCATCGAAAGTCAGAGACAAGGATGCCGACCCCTGTGACGACGAAGCTGTCATGTAAATCAAGCCTTCGAGACCAGTCATCGCATCCTCGATGACGCGGGTGACAGAGTTTTCGACAGCCTCTGGTGTTGCGCCTGTATAGCTGGCCGAGACCCGGACTGTAATCGGCGCAACGTCGGGGTATTGCGAGACAGGAAGCGACACCATCGACCATGTCCCGATCAGCATGGTCACAAGGGCAAGAACCCAGGCAAAGACCGGACGGCCAATAAAGAAAATGCCCATGGCTTAGTTCTCCTCAGCCGCGATGGCCGACACTTCTGTCACCACACCTTGCGCGTTGATGGTCACCGGAACCGTTTCCACGTCTGCGCCGCCGCGCAAACTGCTGAGGCCGTCCACAATAAGCATGTCTCCGGCTTCGACGCCAGAGGTTACGATCCAGCTGTTCAGATATGCGCCGGCTTCCTTTAGAATGCGTTTTTCCGCTTTGCCATCTTTTGCAACAAATGCGGTGAGAGAGCCGTCAGAGGCCCGCGACGTCGCGCCTTGCGGCACAAGCACACCATCACGTGTTCCAAGACCAATTTCGACGCGCAGAAACTGACCCGGCAAGATCAGACGATCTGGATTGGCAAAACGAACCCGGATCTGAGTGGTCCCCGTTGTGGACGAGACACGTACCCCAGGCGAAACCATTTCGCCCTCAAGGTCGTAAAGAGCGCCATTTTCCAGCTTAAGCAACACGCGCAGATTTTCGCTTGGTTGCAATTCACCCGAAGCAATCATCGCCCTCATTTCTGTAATGCGTTTCGAGGCCTCTTCAAAGTCCACAAAGATCGGGTCAATATTGGTCACTGTTGTCAGAGGATCGGATTGATGGGCGGTCACGAGCATGCCAACCGAGGTGTCCGAAACTTCTGCGATCCCCGAAATGGGGCTGCGAACCTCGGTGCGGCTCAAGTTCAGTTCAGCCAGCGTCAACGCGGCTTTTGCAGAGCTGAGATCCGCTTCCTTTTGCTTTACATCTACACGGGCTGTTTCCAGATCAACGGTTGAAACGCCAGACCCTTCGAGCTTTTCGTACCGGCTTTGCGTTGCCTGCGCGGTGCTGAGAGCTGCTTCTGCGCGGTCCACCTCGGCTTTGGCCGCATCGAGTTCAGCCGCGTAGGTCTCGGAGTCAATTTTGAACAAAAGATCGCCAACCTCAACGTGACGACCGGGCTGGTGACTGACTTCATTGATTATCCCGCCTACACGTGGCCGAATAGGGACTTCATCCGATGCAACTGCGCGTCCCGGAAGGGTCGTCGTAACAGGAACCTTCTTTTGTTCGAGGCGAACAACACCGACAGATGTGGGACCTCCTCCTTCCGGGCCCCCGGGCATAGGTTGTGCTGACAGCTCAAGCGTGCTCAGCAGCAATGCGGCACAGCAAAAGCTCATTGCTCTGCACAAGACATTCGACGGGGTTCGGGGCATAAGCACGCGTTCCTTGATATTCTTCAAACAAGGCTGACATAATACGACATAAATTACATTTCATCAGAAATGTAATAAAAACCCAAAATGAGGCGAAACTATGCCACGTACAGGGCTAAGCCGCGATCAAATCCGAGACCAAGCCATAGCTGTCGCAATGGATATCATACGCAGTAACGGCTTGAAAAATCTGAAACTTATTGATGTCGCAAAGGCGCTCAATCTGTCTCATGCTGCGTTATATAGTCATTTTGAAAACAAAGCCGCCCTTTGTGAAGCCACGATGGCGCACTGGCTCAAGCGCACAGAGGACGCAACTTCGGAGATTTTATCGTCAAATGGACCTGCCGAACAGCGCCTGCTTGATTGGTTCCACACACTGTACATGCAAAAACGGCAAAGTGTGAACAACGATCCACGACTGTTTCACGCACTCGAAATTGCCATGTTAGGCAAGTCTCCGGCGGCAATGTCGCATGTCGAAACTTTATTGCGACAGATCACCGACTTACTGTCGCAGATGGATGAGCCAAGCCTTCCCGACAAGGCCGCTCTGCTATTGTTTGAAGCCACGATGCCATTTCACAATCCGATCTTGATCGAAATCGTGCCCGGTGATGATGGTGCCTACCGGCTCAGACAAATCGTTGGAGCGCTTTTGACCGGTTGGAAACACGCCTCTATTCCTGGAAAAGCCTGACTGCATGGGGTCAACATAAAAGACGTGCTAACCCCCTCAACACTGTTGTGGTCGAATGGCAATCTGCACAACTATGGCAAGCGTCTCCTCAGCATTTAGCAGAGGCTCTGCATTCCCCGGCATCACTCCAATCGTGCACGAACAGGCACAGAACAGCGAGGCGTTTCTGATAGCGCCGGGACCGGGTGTCGCTGGGGCAATCGGTCAAGTTTCAAATCAAAGCGGAGCATAGGCAACCCTTCCCAAACACGGTTAGTTGCCTCGAACTGCAGACATGAGCTCAGAAAAGTCTGATACGACATCATACTTTACGCGGTCATTCGGGACGCTGTTTGCAATCTCCTCGAAAAGCTTTCTGGCGCACTTGATTTTCTCACGTTCCAACTCGCGGAACTTGAGAGACGGCTGAGAACCTTTTGTTTCCGCGACAAAATAAATGTGCTGCACTGATTGCTCCTTGAAAGCTATCGCCCAGTCAGGATTGTAGTCTCCGACAGGAGTAGGAATGAGAAAGCCATGCGGTAGCTTTGAATAGACGACGATTTCATCGCTTGTATCTAGGTCTTCGACAAATTTCCGTTCTACCCCGGAGTCGACCACAGCATAGTCGTATATGTTGTTTCGCAACTTCCCGACGGCGTGCGTTAGGTCTGTGCCACTCTGGTTCGCGGGGAAAATATCTGTGTCGTATCTGTCGGCAGTTGCATCATAGGTCAGATGCTCGATGACAGTCGTGGCCTTCTGCTCTTTGATTATGCGTGAGGCCTCAGAGATGAACTGTTCAGGGTTGGCCTGGAACGTCGAGAACTTCGCAGCGCTCATTCCGGTCAGGATTTTCCCGATCGTCCCGCGCGTCAATTCCGCTCCTTCAGCAAGTTTGCCGATAACGTCATACGAAACAAGTGAGTGGGCTGAGCTGCTTTCCTCACTGCGTATGCCCGATTGCTTGAACGCGGATCCTGTTCGAAGCTGGGTTTCAGTCAGCTCAGTTGAAAGTGTGCCTTCGGTGACGTTTTCCCCAGTCCTGCCCTTGGTGATCTACGCGGCTAAAGCTGGTGGAGAGCCCATCCTGTGAATTTGGATCTCGTGCTGCGCGCGCGCAGCACAGAATCTGTCGCGCGCGCCTTATCTTGCGTGCTGTGACGCGGCATAAAGAGCGGAAGTTCGCGCCAAGCGCGGCGAGGTTTTGTCGGTCAGTAAGCAAGGGTTGGGGCAAACACCCATTTGATGTGAGTTGTTAAATGTCAGCTACCCAAGTCCTGGGCGCCTCGCGCAGAACTACATGAATTTACGATCCTAAGACCCAAAAGGCTTTGGCTGCGAAGCATATCACCAAACACCTAGCCAGCAGGTCTGATTTCACCGGTATCCAGCACAGGTGAGGCATCCATGTCTTCTGCATCCAGCATGGTGGCCACGCGTTCAAGGCTGGCCACCAGCATCGCCTGCTCCCAATCTTCCATCGCGGCAAACTTGCGCACGAAGCGTTGCTGAAGTGGGTCAGGAGCGTCTTGCAGGACGGTACGGCCATCGTCGGTAAGAAGGATATTCGTTTGGCGTCGATCCAGCGTTGATTTTTCCCTTACGGCCAGCCCATCACGCACAAGTTTATCAACCAAGGATGTGACTGTTCCCTGTGAAACGCGCATGCGCAGCGAGATGGCTTTGGCGGTGGCAAACCCCTGCTCCGAGACAATTTGCAGAACGCGAAATTGGGTGGGGGTGACGCCCGTAGACTGGCGAATCTCGCGCCCGAAAAGCTCTGTCGCGCGCACTATTCGTCTTAGGGCAATCAAGCTGCTGTCGATTCGATCCAATTCGCCTCCATTGGTTTGATCATCAAAGCATACGCAGTTCGACACCTTCACGCAAATTCAAAATTAGTTCGAAAAGCTAAGCGATTATCGCGAGATTCTTTGCGGAAAAGGAGTTTTTATTCTGTAATCTCAATGAAGATTGCCAAAAATCGTCGCGTTAATACTTCGACTGTTGAATTTTATATTTCTCCGTGATAGTTCACCCATCGAAGCGAAAGGAGCCCACAATGCAACACCCCGCTCGCCCCATGCGCGTCGACCTGCCGTCTTTGCGCAAGCCCAACGCCAAAGATGGCGCCGATATATGGAAGCTGGTCCGGGCTTGTCGCCCGCTCGACGAAAACTCCATGTACTGCAACCTGCTACAATGCGATCACTTTGCCGACACGTGTGTTCTGGCCGAAATTTCAGGCGAGGCTGCCGGTTGGGTGTCCGCCTATGTCATGCCGAACGAACCTGACACCTTGTTTGTCTGGCAGGTCGCGGTCTCGAAAAACGCACGTGGTCAAGGATTGAGCGGCCTGATGCTGCAAAACATCCTGAACCGCTTGCAATGCAAACACGTGACACGTGTGCAGACAACCATCACCGCCGATAACAAAGCCTCTTGGGCTTTGTTCCGCAAATTCGCCAGCCATCAGGGCAGCGAACTGGATATCGCACCCTATTACACACAAGCGCTGCACTTCCGGGAGCGCCACAAGACCGAATACATGGTCACGATCCCGCTGAAAAGCCAGGCGCAACTGGCCGCTTGAGCTATGCGCCCTTCAGCACTCAGCAGCTTATTCCTAATTCATCCGCTAAAACCCGAGAGAGGTCGTATGTCTACGAACCCGCCTGAAATCGCCATTTTTAAACGCCGCGAATCCGAGGTGCGCAGCTATTGCCGAGGATTTGACACTGTATTCACTTCAGCACAAGGATCTGAGATGATCACCCGCGACGGCGCGCGCTATATCGACTTCCTTGCCGGGTGTTCGTCGTTGAACTACGGACATAACGATCCGGACATGAAAGAGGCGTTGATTGACCATCTGCAATCGGATGGTCTGGCCCATGGACTGGATCTGCACACAGATGCCAAGGCCGCATTTCTAGACGCGTTTGACCAACTCATCCTTCAGCCGCGCAAGATGGATCACAAGGTAATGTTCACCGGCCCCACCGGTGCCAACGCGGTGGAAGCGGCCATGAAACTGGCCCGCAAGGTTACAGGGCGCACCAATGTGATCGCCTTCACCAACGGGTTTCACGGCGTCACGCTGGGTGCGCTGTCTGCGACAGGCAATGGCTATCATCGCGGCGGCGCAGGCACCACGCTGAACGGCGTTACGCGCATGCCTTATGACGGCTATTTCCCCGGCAACACGGACACGGCCGATTTCCTTGAAGCCATGCTGAAAGACCGCTCGTCCGGGATTGATGCGCCTGCGGCAATCCTTCTGGAAACGGTACAGGGTGAAGGCGGGCTGAACGCTGCGCGCCCCGAATGGATCAGACGCGTGGCCGCGCTGGCCAAGGAACACGGCGCGCTTCTTATCGTTGATGACATCCAGGCGGGCTGCGGCCGGACCGGCGGGTTCTTCTCGTTCGAAGATATGGGCGTTACTCCTGACATCGTCACGATGGCGAAATCCGTATCAGGCTTTGGCCTGCCCATGGCGCTTTTGTTGGTGCGTCCGGAACACGACGCTTTTGGCCCCGCCGAGCATAATGGCACCTTCCGCGGCAACACCCACGCCTTTGTCACCGCCAGCGTCGCAATCACCAAGTTTTGGGCTAATGATCAATTCCAGCAAGAGATTGCCGCCAAGGCGATGTTGCTGACGACGGCTCTGAAAGAGATGGCGGAAATGCTGCCCGGCGCGACGCTGAAAGGGCGCGGCATGATGCAAGGGTTGGATGTGGGATCAGGCGATCTGGCCGCCGACATCTGTGCGCGCGCCTTCCGGGACGGGTTGATCATTGAAACCTCAGGGAACGAGGATCAGGTGGTCAAAATTCTGGCTCCGCTGACCACGGATCAGAACACCTTCATGAAGGGCTTAAAGATCCTGCGGAATGCCATGCGCATCGCTACCGATTCAAGCAAATTTGCAGCGGAGTAAGAAATGATTGTACGCGATTTCAATGAGATCATCAAAAACGAGCGCGACCGGGTCGTGTCGGATGCTCAATGGAGCAGCGTTCGCATGCTGCTGGCTGATGACGGGATGGGCTTTTCCTTCCACATCACCTTTCTTGAGCCGGGTTCAGAACACACGTTCGAGTACAAGAACCATTTCGAAAGCGTCTATTGCATGCAGGGTGCTGGCTCGATCACTGACGTGGCCACAGGGGAAACCCACTATATCAAGCCCGGCGTGATGTATGCGCTGGACAAGCACGACCGCCACATCCTGCGCGCTGAAGAACAGCTGGTCATGGCCTGTTGCTTTAATCCGCCTGTCACGGGCACCGAAGTGCACCGCGAAGATGGCTCTTATGCGGCGGCAGGCACCCTCGAAACAACCTGAGAGGCTCCGGTGCCAACCGGATGACATATCGTGAACTTTCCTGCACATACCGTCGAGAAGATCGGCGGCACCTCAATGTCGCGCATCAACGAGCTGCGCGACAGCTTGATCATCGGTGACCGGAAGGCAGACGCCCTGTTCCACCGTATTTTCGTGGTTTCCGCCTTCGGCGGGATCACCAACTTGCTTCTAGAGCATAAGAAAACCGGCGCACCCGGCGTCTATGCCCTGTTTGCCAATGACGATAATGACCACAGCTGGCTGGATGCACTGACCCACGTGGCCGAGGCGATGGGCGCCTGTCACAACAAAGTGTTGGACAATGCCGCCGACCGCACCCTGGCCGAGGATTTCGTCCGTGATCGGATTGAGGGCGCGCGCAATTGTCTTTATGACCTGCGCCGCCTGTGCTCGTATGGGCATTTCCGCCTATCAAGCCAGATGATGATCGTGCGCGAGCTTCTGTCCGGCCTGGGCGAGGCGCATTCCGCATATATCACAACGCTTATGCTACAGCGTGCCGGGGTCAACGCCCGCTTCGTTGATCTCAGCGGCTGGCGCGATGATACTGAATGCAACTTGCAAGAACGCATCTCGGGAGCATTTCAAGATGTGGACCTTACGACGGAACTGCCTATCGTCACAGGCTATGCGCAATGTCGTGAAGGATTGATGCGAGAATATGATCGTGGCTATTCGGAAGTCACCTTTTCGAATATCGCGGCCTTCACTGGGGCAAAAGAGGCGATCATTCACAAGGAGTTTCACTTGTCCTCTGCCGATCCATCTTTGGTCGGGGCAGAGCAGGTGCGCAAGTTGGGGCATACGAATTACGATGTCGCTGATCAGCTTTCCAACATGGGGATGGAAGCCATTCACCCCAACGCCGCCAAAATCCTGCGTCAATCGAAGGTGGCGTTGCGGGTCACCAATGCGTTTGAGCCCTCTGACCCGGGCACGCTTATCGATGAACAGCCTGCAAGCATACCGGGCGTGGAAATCATCACCGGGTTGAACGTCGTGGCGTTGGAATTGTTCGAACAGGACATGGTGGGCGTAAAAGGCTATGACGCCGCCGCTCTGGATGCGCTCAAGCGCCACAACGTACGCATTGCCTCGAAGACATCGAACGCCAATACAATCACCCACTATGTCGAGGCGCCGTTGAAAACCGTGCGGCGCGTGGTGTCTGATCTGGAAGGCGCTTACCCATCAGCTACGATCAGTACACGCAATGTTTCGATTGTTTCTGCGATCGGGCGCGATCTTAGTGGGCTTAAAGCCTTTAGCCGAGGTCTGATGTCTCTTGAAATGGCAGAGATCGAGCTGATTGCCGCCCACCAGACGCCGCGCAATGTGGACATTCAATTCGTCGTCCCGCGCGAAGCTTCCGATGCAGCAGTGGTGGCCCTACATGCAGCTCTGGTCAGCGCTTCAGGCGAAACTCATCTCCAACAGGTGGCGTGACATGGTTTGTGCCGAATGCGCGAGGCCACTGGTGAACGCCTAAGACTTGCGCCGCGCGGAAGATTGCGTGCGCTATGAAACGCAAAACGCGATTTTTTGCGAACCTGTATTCGCTGCCACAACCGCGGCAAGGAGAAGATCATGCCCCTCAAGACGCCGGAAGAAAATGCCAGACCCGACCCGCGTACTGTTCGGGAAGACGCAAACCTCTCGGCGGAAGAGATGGCTGACCTGATCGGCATGAGTGTGAATGGCTACCGTCTCTGGGAGGACGGTCATCGACAGCCGGGAGGGCCGGTCTTTAAGCTACTGGGGCTCATGGCTCAGGATCCAGAGACCACTAAGGGAGGCACAAATCCTGATCGAACAATGGAGGAAACACTACAACACCAAGCGGCCCCACAGTGCTTTGGGCTACCGCCCACCGGCACCGGAAACCATCGTCCCGATGGAACCCAGGCCAATCATGCACTAACATTCAAACCGGACCACTTAGGTGGGGCTGATCAGAACGACACCGTAAACGCGAATTGGATACGTGCGAGCATTTCTACGCTAAAGCCGTCAAGCATGGTAAACTCCCATTCCTGCAAAGCGAGGGCCTATGGCAGTGCTCCGCCATAAGCCGTGTTTTCCAAGCGGTTTAGAACGACATGATCCGTGTGTTGGGGGCCAGCATCCGCGCCGCCATCTCGGGTGGCGCAGCAGCAGTTATCCCATCCAGCAACGCTGTCGGTTTAACGCCTTTGTTGGGTAGGTAGATAGCACATACTTCGACCGTGGCACCACTTTGCATGATATTTTGCATCAATCCCTGTGGGCTCATATTGCGCGGCGCTTGGGGTGCCGTGGCAGAGGCTGGTGCCTCCTTCAGCGCAAGGTCACCCGCCGGTCCGCAAAGAAGGATATGCGCGTTTGATCCCTGCTGCATGGACTGCATTGTCAACACCATGCTCATCAATTGCGTTTGAGGCTCCCCAGAAGCCAGGATCGTCACTAGGTTTGGGGTATCTTCGGCCTGCGCGACAGAGCTGAGGCCAAGTGCAGTTGTTAATGCGAGTACAAACGTCTTCATAGGTGTTCTCTCCGGTATAGGGGAAATGTTGGAGGCGAAACGGCTTAGGCTTCGTTGCCGAGGTCCACAGTGCGCAGATACGGGCGGATTTCCTCGAAGCCTTGCGGAAACTTGGCTGTAGCTTCTGCATTCGACACAGACGGCGGGATGATCGCGCGGTCTCCGGGCCGCCAATCGGCAGGAAGCGCGACGCCCTTCGCATCGCCCGTCTGCAACGCATCGATCACACGCAGGATTTCATCGAAGTTGCGCCCGACACTCATTGGGTAGGTCATCGACAAGCGCAGCTTTTTGTTGGGGTCGATGATGAAGACGGACCGTACTGCGGCAGTTTCAGATTCACCGGGATGAAGCATTTCATAAAGCTTCGCGATCTCGCAATCCGGGTCTGCAACAATCGGGAACCGTAATTTTGTGTTCTGGGTGTCGTTCACATCCTCGATCCATTTAAGGTGTTCCCTCACCCCATCCGTGCTGAGGCCAATGGGTTTTACACCGCGTTTGGCGAAGTCTTCGGCCAGTTGCGCAGTACGCCCCATTTCGGTGGTGCAAACGGGCGTAAAATCTGCCGGGTGGCTGAAAAAGAATGCCCAGTCATCCCCGATCCAGTCGTGAAACGAGATGGGCCCGGTTGTGGTGTCTGCCTTGAAGTCAGGAACAATGTCACCAAGCAGAAGTGTCATCTTGCTCTCCTTTGGTTATCTGAGTCTGAACTAGGAGCCGCCCCGCCGGAGTTCAGTGACAATGTCACCCAACTTGCAAAAAGATGTATTTGGAATATAAGTTTGCAGTAAAGAGATGCCATGAAACTGACGTCTTATACGAATTTTGCCCTGCGGTCTTTGCAGCTGGCCGCACTCAAATCCCCTGAATTGATCCGAGTTGATGATGTCGTCCGCGTCCACGGGTTGGCTCGGCCGCATATCGTCAAAATCGTGCATGAACTAGGCCTTGCGGGCTATGTCGCAACGCAACGGGGCCGCAATGGCGGGTTCCGTCTGGGTAAGCCTGCCGAAGAGATTGTGATCGGCGATGTCGTGCGTTTGACGGAAGGTCCGCTCGACCTTGTTGAGTGCTTCAATCCGGAAAAAAACACCTGTCCGCTGATTGGTGTCTGTAAACTGTCTCGCGCTCTGCAAAAAGCGACACGGGCGTTCATGGATGTTCTGGATGATCTGACGCTCGCCGATATTGCGGCAAACCGGGACGACCTGTTGGGGCGCATCGCACCGCTTGAGGAGGGCATCGTCACACCGATGCGTAAAGCACGATGATCGCCGATTGGACCGAGCGGTTTCATGGCACTGCCGCCTTGCCGCGTCCTGTACGGGATCGGTTGTTAAAGGTCGCGCGCACCATCGAAATGCCAAAGGGAGCACAGGTTTTTGGACCGACGAATATACCAGACAGCCTTCTCTTTTTGTATGATGGCCGCATCCGTGTCTCGCAAAGCTCTGATACGGGCCGAGATATCGTGCTCTACCGCGTAGATGCGGGTGAAAGCTGTGTTTTGACGACCGCCTGCATGTTGGCCGAAGAGGCCTACAACGCGGAAGGCATCGCGGAAACTGATATCACCGCCATCGTTCTGCCAAAGCTCGCCTTTGACAGGCTGGTGGCCGAAGAAGAAGCGTTTCGCAAATTCGTCTTCGCAGCCTATTCACGGCGTTTGATTGACCTGCTGCGCGTCGTGGATGACGTCGCCTTTGGACATATGGATGTGCGCTTGGCGGAACGGCTTTTGGCTTTGTCGGGCGATTTCAAAGAGATTGCGACCACGCATCAGCAGCTGGCCAGTGAACTGGGCACGGCGCGCGAGGTCATCAGCCGCATCCTGCAGGATTTTCAAAAACGTGAGATGATCGCACAATCCCGTGGTCGCATTGCATTGCTGGATAAACCGGCCTTGAAAAAGCTCGCCGCCTCAGCCTAATATTCAGCTTTCTGTATGTTAAGTGACAATGTCACTGAAGCTGAAAAATCAAAGTTATATCTGTTCTCCAAGTTATCAGAATGGAGAACACGATGACCAGCAATGTCGGAACCCTTGACCGTATTATTCGCGCCGCACTGGGCGTTGGGCTGCTCTACCTCGCTTTTCTTAGCGGGCTGCCCGCTTTTGACGGTGCCATCCTGAGATCTGGCGCGGCGATTGTCGGGGTTGCTATGTTGATCGTTGCCGCGACACGCGTCTGCCCGATCTACTCGATCTTCGGCTTCAAGACCTGCAAGGCCTAGGACCATGGAAACGGTTTTCACACCTTTCGCGTCCCTAGGGGGCGGTCTGCTCATTGGCCTCGGAGCGGTTCTGCTGATGCTCGGCCTCGGACGGATCTTTGGGGCGACGGGCATCTTGTCTGGCGCAGTATTCGTCGAAAGCCGGGACGAGATGACATGGCGCTTGGCCTTGATTATCGGCATGATCCTCGCCCCTGGACTGATCTTTGCGGTCACAGGCGCGATGCCTGCGCTGACGGTGCCGGTTAGCCCAGCGATGATCGTCGTTGGCGGCCTCATCGTGGGCCTTGGCGCGAGCCTCGGCTCGGGTTGCACTTCCGGTCACGGCGTCTGTGGCCTATCGCGCCTGTCACTCCGTTCGCTTGTGGCAGTGCCGACCTTTATGGCCACTGCTGCCGTCACCGTCTTCCTAATCCGTCACGTGTTCGGAGGTTGATATGAAACACTTTTTTGCACTTCTCACCGGCCTTGTCTTTGGCACAGGCATCGCAATCTCTGGCATGATGGACCCGGCCAAAGTTCTGAACTTCTTTGATATCTCTGGGACATGGGATCCCAGTCTGATGTTTGTCATGGGTGGTGCGTTGATCGTGACATTTGTTGGGTATCGACTGGTTTGGCGTCGGTCCAAACCGCTGTTTGAACAGCGCTTTCAAGTCCCCACTTCGAAGCTCATCGACACCAAGCTCATCGGCGGATCGGCCCTGTTTGGCATCGGATGGGGCATCGCGGGCTTTTGCCCAGGCGCTGCCATCCCCGCACTTGGGACAGGCCGGTGGGAAGTCGCATTGTTTCTGATTTCCGTAACAGGCGGCTTTTACCTACGCCGTTTGATGCGCGCCGCGCCGAAACCGGCCACCCCCTAAACTCTAGAATTTCTGTTGGAGGAAACAGCATGACGTATCCCGTCAATATGGACATCAAGCCAGAGGTTCAGGCCTTCTTTGATGAAGCCACAAACACCATCAGTTACATCGTGAAAGACCCGTCTTCGAAGGCCTGCGCCATTGTCGATAGCGTTATGGACATCGACTACGCTGCCGGGCGTATCACCTATGATCATGCGGATGAGCTGATCCGACAGATCGAAGCGCAGGGCTTGAAGCTGGAATGGATCATTGAGACCCATGTCCATGCCGACCACCTGAGCGCGGCCCCGTACATCCAAGACAAGCTGGGCGGCAAGATCGGCATCGGGTCAAAGATCATGGTGGTGCAGGATACCTTCGGCAAAGTCTTCAACGAAGGCACCGAATTCCAGCGCGACGGGTCGCAATTTGATGCCCTGTTTGAAGACGGCGACACCTACATGATAGGCAATATGCAGGCCTTTGCCATGTATACGCCCGGCCACACGCCCGCCTGCATGGTGCATGTGATGGGGGATGCGGCATTTGTGGGCGATACGCTCTTTATGCCCGATGGCGGCTCTGCGCGCTGCGACTTCCCAGGTGGCTCAGCAGAAGAGCTCTATGAAAGCATTATGAAAGTGCTGGCATTGCCGGACGAGACACGGCTGTTCATGTGCCATGACTACGGCCCCAATGGGCGCGATATTCAGTGGGAGACCACTGTCGGCGACGAGAAAGCGCATAACATCCATGTGGGCGGCGGCAAGACGAAGGAGGAGTTCATTAAATTCCGCACCGAACGGGATGCGCAGTTGGATATGCCCAAGCTGATCATCCCCTCTTTGCAGGTGAATATGCGCGCGGGCGAGGTGCCGACCGACAAGGACGGCAACCCAATGCTCAAAGTGCCCGTGAACGGACTGTGAGGAGCAGATCGATGGATATCAAGACGATCACCGACAAGACCTCTGTAACCCCCCAGATCACGGTTGAGGATATGGCCGCAATCAAGGCCGCGGGTTTCCGCGCCATAATTTGCAACCGCCCGGACGGCGAAGGGGCGGATCAGCCAAGTTTTGAGGAAATTGAAACAGCAGCAAAGGTCGCGGGCCTCAAAGCTGCTTACGTTCCAGTGAAAACCGGCATGGTTCAAGACACGGAAGTCGATGCGTTCGGAGCGGCGCTTGGCGACCTGCCTCGCCCTGTGCTGGCTTATTGCCGGACAGGCACGCGGTCGGCCACGCTTTGGTCTTTCCATGAAAGTAAGAAGCGGCCCATGCCCGAAATCCTCGCTGCGACGAAAGCCGCAGGCTATGACATGAACGGCGTGGCCAGACGGATCGCGAATGGGGGCAAAACCCCAACAGATACCGGCGATGCCAAGTATGACGTGGTGATCGTTGGCGGCGGTGCAGGCGGTGTCTCTGTGGCAGCCAGTCTGCAGTCTCGGAAATCGAACCTGTCTATTGCCATCATCGATCCTGCGGACATTCACTATTACCAACCCGGCTGGACAATGGTCGGCGGTGGCATTTTTGAGGCGTCTGATACCGCCAAGACCATGGGCTCGCTCATTCCGCGTGGCGTGAAATGGATCAAGTCAGCGGTGGCTGCGTTTGAGCCTGAGAACAACGCAGTCATCCTCGATGGGTGTCGGGTCGTGAAATATGACCGTCTGGTCGTATGCCCTGGTCTAAAGCTTGATTGGGAAGCCGTCGAAGGTCTTGAAGAAACGCTCGGGCGCAATGGCGTGACTTCAAACTACCGCTACGATCTTGCGCCCTACACATGGCAATTGGTGCAAGAGTTGAAAGAAGGTCGCGCGCTGTTCACCCAGCCGCCGATGCCCATCAAGTGCGCCGGTGCTCCGCAGAAGGCGATGTATCTGTCTGGCGATGCCTGGTTCCGCAACGGGGCGCTTAAAGACATCGACATTCAGTTCATGAATGCAGGCGGTGTGCTGTTCGGTGTGAAAGACTACGTGCCCGCGCTGGAGAAATACATCGACAAATACGATGCCACCTTGAACTTCTTCCATAATCTGGTGGCCGTGGATGGCCCGGCCAAGACGGCAACGTTCAAGATTGCCAAGCCAGACACGGCCCCCGAGACCGTCACGGTTGATTTCGACATGATGCATGTCTGTCCGCCGCAGGTCGCCCCAGACTTCATCCGTGTGTCGCCCCTCGCAGATGCGGCAGGCTGGGTTGATGTCGATCAGGCCACGTTGCGCCATAAGAGTTTCGACAACATCTGGTCGCTTGGCGATGTGATGAATGCACCCAATGCCAAAACGGCTGCTGCGGCGCGCAAGCAGGCACCCACGGTCGCAGACAACATTGTGGCTGATATCGCGGGCCGCTCCCCTACGGCAGCCTATGACGGATACGGGTCGTGCCCGCTGACAGTCGAGCGAGGTAAAATTGTGCTTGCGGAATTCGGCTATGGCGGTGTGCTTAAGCCCAGCTTCCCATCCTTCCTTCTGGACGGAACAAAGCCGACACGATTGGCCTGGTTCCTGAAGGAAAAAATGCTGCCGCCGATCTATTGGAAGGCCATGCTGAAGGGCAAGGAATGGATGGCCAAGCCTGAAAAGCTCAAAGTTACGACGGAGTAAGCCTTGATAACCTGACGCGCGCACGTCCCCACCCTGTTGCGAGCCTCTGGCGGGTGAGCTCATGCGCGAACAGATGAGCTCACCACCATTTTTGGATAATACCATGACCCAACTTCTACGCCGCTACATGCCGGTCTTTGACTGGGGGCGCACCTACAACCGCAAAGCGTTTTCCAACGACATGATTGCGGCGGTGATCGTTACGATCATGCTGATCCCGCAAAGCCTCGCCTATGCGCTTTTGGCAGGTCTGCCGCCCGAGGCGGGGATCTACGCCTCCATCGCGCCCATCGTGCTTTATGCGCTGTTCGGCACCAGCCGCGCCTTGGCTGTTGGGCCAGTCGCTGTCGTCTCGCTGCTGACGGCTTCGGCCATCGGTCAGGTCGCAGAACAAGGGACCGCGGGCTATGCTATTGCGGCGCTCACGCTCGCCTTTCTGTCGGGCGGTTTTCTGGTGTTGATGGGCGTGTTCCGGCTGGGGTTTATGGCGAATTTCCTCAGCCATCCGGTGATTGCAGGGTTCATCACCGCCTCTGGCATCCTAATCGCCACCAGCCAGCTCAAGCATATTCTTGGCGTCTCTGCTCATGGGCATACGCTGCCTGAAATACTGTTAGCCATCGGGGCTCATCTGAACGAGGTGAACTGGATCACGGTCATCATTGGCGTGACGGCCATGGCGTTTCTCTTTTGGGTCCGTAAAGGTTTGAAACCAATGCTTAAGCGGCTTGGCGCGTCCAAACTGATTGCGGATATCGCGACCAAGGCAGGCCCCGTTGTCGCCGTGGTTGGCACGACTGTCGCGGTTTGGGCATTCGATCTGGCGGGGCAAGGGGTGAAGATCGTGGGCGAAGTCCCACAAAGCTTGCCCCCACTGACGTTGCCTGGGTTCTCCCCGGACCTTTTGCAAGCGCTCTTGGTGCCCGCGATCCTGATCTCGATCATCGGGTTTGTTGAATCGGTCTCAGTTACCCAGACCCTCGCCGCAAAAAAACGCCAGCGCATCGACCCGGATCAAGAACTGATCGGTCTGGGTGCGGCGAACCTTGGAGCAGCCTTTACAGGCGGTTATCCGGTCACCGGCGGCTTCGCGCGGTCTGTCGTCAACTTCGACGCAGGCGCGGAAACCCCAGCCGCTGGGGCCTTCACCGCCATCGGTCTTACAATTGCAGCCGTCTCGCTCACACCGCTGGTCTACTTCCTGCCAAACGCCACGCTCGCGGCAACGATCATCGTTGCGGTGCTGTCACTGATCGACCTGTCGATCCTGAAGAAAACATGGGGCTACAGCCGAGCTGATTTTACGGCGGTGGCCACGACCATCGCCCTGACACTCACGCTTGGCGTGGAAGTTGGTGTTGCGGCGGGGGTGATTACGTCAATCCTTCTGCACCTTTACAAGACGTCGCGGCCTCATGTAGCCGAGGTTGGCCGTGTCCCCGGCAGCGAACACTTTCGCAACATTTTGCGCCACGAGGTCGAGACCGATCCGCGTGTGCTTTGCCTGCGGGTGGACGAGAGCCTCTATTTCGTCAACGCGCGTTTTCTAGAAGATCTGATCCAGTCCCGCGTGATCGAAGGCAGCGGCATTGCACATGTCGTCCTGATGTTCTCTGCGGTTAATGAGGTGGATTATTCCGCCCTAGAAAGCCTGGAGGCGGTGAACGCACGCCTTAAGGATATGGATGTCGGCATGCATCTGTCAGAGGTCAAAGGCCCCGTGATGGATCGTTTGAAGCGGTCGCACCTGATCGACGATCTAAACGGCCAGATATTCCTGTCACAGAACGACGCATGGACTACCCTAGCAGATCACCCGCGCGCCGCAGCAGAGTAGAGCTCAGCTCATGACAAAATCATAAGGAGACCCATTTATGCGCCCGTTCATCCCACGCAAACTTGAGCATATCGCCTTCGGCTTTCTTTTGTCCTGCTTCATGTCGCTTTTGATTTCTGGCGTGGCAACATTTTTGGCGGTCGGCTTCGCACCAGGTTTTGTAATGAGTTGGCTGTCCGCATGGCTATCATCCTGGGCCATTGCCTTTCCTACAGTCCTAGTTGTCGCACCTATAGTACGACGTATCCTGCATCGGTTCGTTGTAACGTAAGGTGCTTGATTGAGGGCGAGAGAGTGGCGCTTTGCAAGAAGCGAGGCTGTGTGCATATAAGGTTGATTGGCCCCTCAGTCCGCGTCTTACCAGTTCAGACAGCGTGCAGCGAAAGGCCGCTAGTCAAAACCCAAAATCCTTAAAGGGGTATTTCGCCCCCTACCCCAATCGACCCCAGGCAGCTTAGTCGTCCAGTGATCCATGCACCGCAAACTGGTCCAGCGCGGCCTGTTGTGGCGGGATCGCGCGATAGCTTTCGCGCACGCCCGCATCGGTCAGCTCGCGTGCGACGGTCAGAAGCGTTCCGTCCTCATGTTCGTCACACAGCTCGGCCATTTGGGCGATTTCCTCGGCGGCGACCGGACGCGCGGCGTCTATGTCCGGCGCGCCATAATAGGTCACAAAATGCTGCGCCAGCTGGTCGGTCAAACGCGCGACTTCGCTGGGTTCCACAGCGGTGACCGCAACAAAGGTCACACGTCCGCCCGTGTCCAACCCAAGCCATCCATTCGAAAACGCCTGACGCGCCTTACCGACCAGGTCGCCCTCGGACCAGTTCGAGAACTCGAACCCTCCCGAGATACACCATTCGCCCGTCCGTGCGTGCTTGGCAAAGACACGTGTATCGCTTTCGTCCAGATGGGTGGCCATGGCGAGCTTCATCAAGTGTTCTCCAACAGGCTGGTCAGGGGTATAAGATGGGTGGTGCCGTCACCGTCACGCAGAAGCATGCCGAAATCCTCGTCGACGCCCATGAATGTGCCGATCTTGTCACCTTGGCGGACCTCTTCGCCCATGGCATGGGCCAAGCCGCGCCATTCTTCGTGCAAAGCGCGGGGGCCATCCTGCTCCCATCGGCTGATCCAGTTCAGGCTGTGCCGCGCCCAAGCTTCCAGTAAACGAGGCGCTTCGACATCTGCGCAGCCCTCGGCATAAAGCGCAGTGTCATCAGGCGTGTCGCCGGGGCGGTCATTTTCGGGCCACAGCGGCAAGGTGAAGCCGACAACCAGCCAGTCCGGCACAGCGTCCACATTTGGGTCCGAGGCCGCAACTTGGAACGACCCGCAGCGCGCACCATTCACGCGGATCCCGCCACCCCATTCCAGATGCACCGCGACCTCGGGCGGGGCCAGCGCGCCAAGGGCGTTTTGGAACCCGACCGCGCAGGTCGGCAGCATGGACATGGCGCGCGACAGGGGTACTTCGGGCGCGAAAACCAGCGCCGCGGACAGGCTGCCCGCGCCCAGATTATAGACGATCAACCCAGCATCACAGCCCATGGCGGCTTTGGCTTGCGCAGTCGCGAAGGCATCGCTGACACCGCTGACTTCGTGGCCTGACATCATCGGAGGAAAGACCATCGGGTCGGTCATGCATGACCCTCGTCGATCAAGGCACGCGCGACTTTGCGGAAGGCATCCGCCTGCGGGCTGTCGGGTTGACTTGTCACGATGGGCGCACCTCTGTCGGCGGCCAGACGAATTTGCAGGTCCAGCGGGATTTCTGCCAGAAGCGGAACACCCAGCTTCTCGGCTTCGGCGGCGACGCCCCCATGGCCAAACGTGTGTTCCTCGTGCCCGCAGTTCGAGCAGATATGGGTCGACATGTTCTCGATCATCCCATGGATCGGCACGTTCATCTGCTTGAACATGTCGATCCCTTTGCGGGCGTCCAGAAGGGCGACATCCTGAGGCGTAGAAACGATCACGGCTCCGTCTACAGGGGCCTTTTGCGCAAGGGTCATCTGGACGTCGCCAGTGCCCGGCGGCAGGTCCACGATCAGGACATCCAACGCGCCCCATTGCACCTGCGTCATCATCTGCTGCAACGCACCCATCAGCATCGGACCGCGCCAGACCACCGCCTGATCGTCGTTGGTCATCAGGCCAATCGACATCATTGTTACGCCGTGATTGCGCAGGGGTAGAATGGTCTTCCCATCCGGGCTGGAGGGCCGCCCCGAAACGCCAAGCATACGCGGTTGTGACGGGCCATAGACATCGGCGTCCAAAAGTCCCACGCGGCGTCCTTCAGCCGCCAGCGCACAGGCCAAGTTGGCTGATACGGTCGACTTGCCGACCCCGCCCTTGCCGGATGCCACAGCCAGAATGCGATCCACACCGGGGATCTTTTCCGGCCCTTTCGGGGCAGCGGCCGCAGATTTCGATTTCAAATCGGGCGGAGCAGCAGGCGCGCTGTGCGCGGTCATGACGATATTCGCGGTGGCCCCGATGGCAGCCAAGGCCGCCTCGGCCTGTGCCTTCACAGCCTCATAGGCCTGGGCCCGGCCGGGGTCGATCTCCAACACGAAACGCACTGCGTCGCCATCCACATTTAGCGCGCGCATCGTGCCCGAGGACACGATGTCACCACCAGCGGGATCGTTCACGCCCTTCAGCGCGTCCAGAACCTGTTCTCGGGTCAAGGGTTACTCCTGTTCCTTGATGTCGCCTTCGATCTCGTGGGTCATTCCCAGCTCGTCGATGGTGATGACCGCGCGGGCCTTGAAGGTTTTGCCCTTGATCTCGGGCGCGTTACGCAAAGCCTCTTCAATGGCCTGTTGCGAGGTTACGCCGACCTGTTTCAGGAACTTGCGCATCGACATGTTGAAATCGTCGCTCATGGGGTCTCCTATCTCAGTGATCGCGCCGCTTGGACAGATAGTCTGCCGTGGTGCGCGGGCGGGGCCGTTCGCCCCCTTCAAACGGATTGTTCTTTGCGTGATACTGCGCGTTTACGCGGCAATTGTCACACATCTGGATCATCTTTGCTGCTTCGGGGTTGGCAAACATCGCGTGGTTGCCAGCGAGCTTCTCGGTGATCTTTTCTATGGTCGATTTCACCCCGAACAGCGCGCCGCATTCGACGCAAGCAAACGGTTCTTCTTCGTGAAGCACCTGTTGATTCAACGCCGCCGGGGTCAGGTTCATCTGAGGGGCAAGCGTGATCGCCCTTTCCGGGCAGGTCGAAGCACAGATACCGCATTGCAGGCAGGCGTTCTCTTGAAAACGCAGCTGAGGTAGATCGGGGTTATCCCCAAGCGCGCCAGATGGGCAGAGCGATACGCAAGACAGGCACAGCGTACAGGCGTCGGTGTCGATCACGGTTGCGCCATAGGGCGCACCTTCTGGCAAGGGCAGAAGGTCGGCATCATGGTTCAGGGCGACGGCAGCTTGACGCGCGACTTGGCGGCGGCTGCCCACCGGACGCACGGGGGATGCGATGGGGGCCGAGGGTTCGGCATCGTAGAGTGCGTCCGACATGGCGTCGGGATCGCTGGTGTCCAGAAGCGTCACGATTGCACCCATGGCACGGGCCAGATGGACCTCGTAGGCGATTACATCCGCGTCCACGCCGGGAGCCATCAGAAGGGTGACATCGGCAAAGCCTGCGGCGGATGCGGCCAGCATCTCGGCATGGCCAAAAGCGGCGAGCGCGGGAACTTCCAAGGGAATCACATCGGCAGGAAGGCCACGTCCGAAGCGGGCGGACAGGCGGATCATTTCGGATCCGTGGTCGTTCACCACCAATAGGCGCGGTACCTCGCCGCCGGCTTCCAGATACGCGCGTGCCAGTGTTTGGGTGCGTCGCATGGTCAGGTCGACAGGCGGTGCGTCATAGCTGATTGCCCCGGACGGGCAGAGCGACGAACAGGCCCCGCAGCCGGCGCAGATCATCGGGTCGATGACCACGTGATCCCCATTCGGTTGGATGGCGCCGGTCGGGCAGGCATCCAGACAACGCGAGCAGCCCGACTGGCTGGCGCGGGAATGGGCGCAGAGCATGGATTCCGCTTTGATATACAAAGGTTTTTCGAAAGTGCCGACAAGGTGGGACGCCTTCATCACGACCTCGGAAACCGATGGTGCGTGGGCGGGATCGGCGCGCAGATACCCTTCGCGCTTTTCAGGTGCTGGGAACAGGGGGGTGCCGCCGGTCAGGTCCAGAATAATGTCACATTCAGACCGCCCTCCATCCCGTGGCGGGGTCAGGCGTGGGGCACCGCGACCTCCCGGCTCCAACTGCTCCAACGCGTCGATCTGGACGCTGAATTGCCCCAGCGCGCCTTGGGCTGTTTTCAGCCGCCCGCGGATCACGTCATAGGCCCGCGTGACGGGCAAATCCGCGCCATCAGTCAGCAGTACTGTAACCCCAAGATGATCCTTCAACGCTTCAGCGGCGGGGATGGCCACAGGCTCGGACCCGATGATCAGGCATAGCCCTTCGGACCGCACATCCACCACCTTTTCGGACGGCGCAGGCAGCGCGGCCTCGGCCACAAGCGCGGCCATTTTGGGTAGTTTCGAGGCCGGATCGCTGGACCAACCAGCCCGATCGCGCAGGTCCAGAACAGGGGGTGCGGGTGCGTCGATTTCGTCGGCGAGCGCCTCGAACAGACGTTGCTCCTGGGCACAGCAAATAGTTGCGGCCTGACCCGCGATAGCGGCTGCAGCCTGTTCGATTTGCGTGGTGCACAGGGCTGTATGCAGTGCCGAGACCGGTGTGCCGGTCGCGTCAGACAGCGCCTTGGAATCAATCGCCTGACTTCCAGAACAATCGCATAGAATCAGTGTTTTACCCATGTTTCCCCTCATAGGTTTCCTTGGCCATTCAGCCCCGTTTCATGATGCTGAACGGCATTCAACTAGCCATGATTTCGGGCGGGCGTAAACCGGTTTTCTTTGGCACAGGCGCCGCTTCGGGGGCTGAATTTCGGACTTTGATTCGTCAATCTTCTCCCAATCAAAAATCCGATGAAATTTGTCGAGATAGACAATTCGTCCACCACGGGCACCCTGCCCCATGAAGCGTCGACAATTTGTCCTGAATGGTCCCAAGACCCGAATTAGCCGTTTTCGTGTGCCCCAGCATCCCGCAGGATGCCAGCAGGGAGGACATCCAAACCGTGATCCATGATCCGAACAGGTTTGACACGATGCCAGTTGGTGTCGTTCTGCGCCGTACGCCGGGCGTGACCCGTTGGGCTGCGTGGGTTTGGAAAGCCGTGGATGTGCTGCCGGGTGCAGGGCAAGCCGATTGGCGGGTTTTGCGTGAAGAGGGCGATGTGACGTTCTATCACGCCGCAACTCCGACGCTTGAACTGCACGGTTCGGACACCGAGGCCTACTTGCATGGGCTGAATTCGGTGACGCCTTCCCTTTACGCCGTGATGCGAGAAACCGGTGACGCGACCCGCCCGCTGGACATGGTGCTGCTGACAGCCTCGCCCTATGAGGCGCAGGACTACGCGGATAACGGCGAGGATATCATCGAGAAGATCGCCATGCCGCCTGCCATCCATGCTTGGGTCAGTCATTTCGTCGACACGCATCACCGTGAAGAGGTGTTCAAGAAGCGCAAACGCGACAAGAAGGACATCGGACTGGTTGAAGATGGGATCGGGGATGCCCGGATCTCGCAACTGGCCGACGTGTATCGCTCGCCCGTTCAGGCCAAGAAGGAGCGGTTGCAATGAGCGATTTCTGGGCCCGTCGAAAAGCTGCCGTTCAAGCCGAAGCGCTGGAAGAAGAGCGCCTTGCCGAGGCCGAAGCTCAAGCCGCGCGAGACGCCGAACTTGCTGAGCGTACGGATGAAGACATTTTGGCCGAACTTGATTTGCCTGATCCGGACACTCTGAAAGAAGGCGACGATTTCAAAGTTTTCCTGACCGATGCTGTGCCCGCCCGCATTCGCACCCGAGCGCTGCGCCGCTTGTGGCGTCTGAACCCGGTTCTAGCCAACGTCGATGGCTTGGTCGACTACGGCGAGGATTTCACCGATGCCACATGCGTGGTTGAGAACCTTCAGACCGCCTATCAGATTGGCAAGGGCATGACCGAACATGTGTTGGAATTGGCCCGCCAAGCCGAGGAAGCCGCGAAGGCGGACGAAGTCGAGGAAGAAGAAGCTGCCCCCGAGGACTTAGAGCCAGACGAGGACGCGCCAGTGCTGGTGGCGGACATCGCAGCCGCCCCCCCTACCCTGCCCGCAACCATTGACGACCCCGAAGACCCAGACGCATTCGTGCCTTCGCGCCGGATGCGATTTTCTTTTGATAACCCCGAAGATGCGGCACGCGCATGAGTGAGGATATGAAAATGAGTGCAGCTGAAGACATCCGCGTCCCTGACGAAGACCGTTTGCGCGCGGATCTTTACAATTTCTTGGGGCTTCTGCTCTCGGCCCCTGCGAACGAAGACACTTTGTTGATGACGGCGGGGCTGACAGGCGACGACACGCCGTTGGGGGTGGCGATCAACGCGCTGGCGAAGATTGCCAAGCTGTCCAAGCCCGCTGCTGTTGAAAGCGAGTTCAACAAGCTGTTCATCGGCTTGGGTCGCGGCGAACTGCTGCCCTATGCCAGCTATTATCTGACCGGGTTCCTGAACGAAAAGCCCTTGGCGAAGCTGCGTCAGGACATGGCCGCGCGTGGGCTGACCCGCGCCGAGAACGTCTATGAGCCGGAAGACAATATCGCATCGCTGATGGAGATGATGGGCGCGATGATCGTGGGCCGCTTTGGGCAGGCGCGCGATGTGGCCGATCAAAAGGCCTTCTTCAACACGCATATCGGCCCGTGGGCCGGTCACTTTTTCACAGATTTGGAAGCCGCGAAGAACTCGGTTCTCTATGCCGCCGTCGGTCAAGTTGGCCGCGTGTTCATGGAGATCGAAGCCGAAGGCTTTCGGATGAGCGCGGAGTGATCCGCAAGACCCGGCGGGCAACCGCCATTAACCGAGAGGAGGAACTCTCATGACCCAGAAGGACAAGGAAGCGACAAGCCGCCGCGACTTTCTGAAACTGGCCGGAACGGCAGCCCCTGCGGCAGCCGTCACCGTCATGGCCAGCGGGCAAACGGCTGAAGCAGCCAGCGAGCCCGATCTGCAATCGACCAAGTTGCAGGACACGGCGCAGACCCGCGCCTATCTTGCGTCGGCCCGTTTCTGACAGGCCGAACGACCCGCACCTGCGGCGACTGGTTGCGATAGGCCCGACTGCCAAAGGTATTCATCAACCCAGCCAGCCCCAGTGGGGTAGCAAGGGAGGTTAACATGCTGAGGAAAAAGACCAACGGGGTTGCGAGACGCCCCCAGCGGACAAGTATCCTTTCCGATGTCGCAGAGAAATCTGTCGACCGCCGCGCGTTTTTGCGCGGCAGCGGCCTGGCCATTGGTGGTCTTGCCGCAATCAGCGCCACCGGCGGAACGGTGACGCAAGCTACGGCTGCTACGGCTGCCGATGGCGCAGTAGAGACCCTGAAGTCGGTCTGTACGCACTGCTCGGTCGGTTGCACGGTCGTGGCAGAAGTTCAAAATGGTGTCTGGACCGGTCAGGAACCCGGTTATGACAGCCCCTTCAACCTTGGATCTCATTGTGCGAAAGGCGCCTCGGTGCGTGAACACGCACATGGCGAACGTCGCCTGAAATATCCAATGAAGAAAGAGGGCGGCGAATGGAAACGCATCAGCTGGGAGCAAGCGATCGACGAGATCGGCGACGGCATGATGAGCATTCGGGAAGAAAGTGGCCCGGATAGCGTTTACTGGCTGGGATCGGCCAAGCACTCGAACGAACAGGCGTATCTGTTCCGCAAGTTCGCGGCCTATTGGGGCACGAACAACGTGGATCACCAGGCACGTATCTGTCACTCGACCACCGTGGCTGGCGTAGCGAACACATGGGGCTATGGCGCCATGACCAACAGCTACAACGACATCCACAATTCACGGGCGATTTTCATCATTGGCGGCAACCCGGCCGAAGCACACCCCGTGTCGCTTTTGCACGTGTTGAAAGCCAAGGAAGAAAACAACGCACCGCTGATCGTTTGCGACCCGCGCTTTACGCGCACAGCCGCCCATGCTGACGAATTCGTCCGTTTCCGCCCCGGCACCGATGTGGCGCTGGTTTGGGGCATCCTGTGGCACATTTTCGAGAACGGCTGGGAGGACAAAGAGTTCATCCGCACCCGTGTCTGGGGCATGAATCAGATCCGTGACGAGGTGAAGAAGTGGACGCCCGAAGAGGTCGAACGCGTCACCGGCACCCCCGGTGAGCAGCTTCGCCGTGTGGCATACACGCTGGCCAACAACCGCCCCGGCACCGTGATTTGGTGTATGGGTGGCACGCAGCACACCAACGGCAACAACAACACCCGCGCATATTGCGTCCTTCAGCTTGCGCTGGGGAACATGGGAGCCGAAGGTGGCGGAACCAACATCTTCCGTGGCCACGACAACGTGCAAGGTGCAACCGACCTTGGCGTTCTCAGCCACACCCTGCCGGGCTACTATGGCCTTTCAAAAGGTGCATGGGCCCACTGGGCACGTGTTTGGGAAGAAGACGATGAATGGCTTGCCGGTCAGTTTGCAACGTTGAAAACGGCTGATGGCAAAGACAAATCGCTTCAGAATTTGACCGGTATTCCAGTCAGTCGCTGGATCGATGGTGTGCTGGAAGATCCCGAAAATATGGACAACCCTGACAAGGTGCGTGCCATGGTTCTGTGGGGTCACGCGCCGAACTCGCAAACCCGTATGGCAGAAATGAAAACGGCGATGGAGAAGCTGGACATGCTGGTCGTTATCGACCCGTACCCCACTGTCTCGGCCGTTCTGCATGACCGCACAGACGGCGTTTATCTGCTTCCGGCGGCAACGCAGTTCGAAACCCGTGGGTCTGTCACGGCGTCGAACCGTTCGCTTCAGTGGCGCGAAAAAATCGTCGACCCACTGTTCGAAAGCAAGCCAGATCACGAGATCATTGGCCTGTTCGCACAGAAATTCGGTTGGGCCGATCGACTGTTCCGCAACATCGAAATGGAAGACGATGTCACCCCCAGTGTTGAAAGCATCACGCGTGAGTTCAACAAAGGTCTGTGGACGATCGGCTATACGGGTCAAAGCCCCGAGCGGATCAAGCTGCACATGGAAAACCAGCACACGTTCGATCGCACCACGCTGAAAGCTGTGGGTGGTCCGGCGGATGGCGACTATTATGGACTGCCGTGGCCGTGCTGGGGAACGGCGGAGATGGGGCATCCCGGAACGCCGAACCTTTATGACATGTCCAAGCCCGTGTCCGAAGGTGGCCTGACCTTCCGCGCCCGTTTCGGTGTGGAACGCGATGGCGACAACCTGTTAGCCGAAGGCGTCTATTCGAAAAACTCGGAAATCCAGGACGGATATCCGGAATTCACCTACCAGATGCTCAAGGACCTTGGTTGGCATCAGGATCTGACGGCGAACGAGCGAGCCTATATCGCGAAAGCGGCCGGTGTCGAAGGCTTTGTGGATTACACCGCAGAGGTCGGCGAAGCCGGAATGTCACCTTTCCCGTCCGACTACGACGACAAGGTTGCGAAGGTGAACTGGAAGACCGACCTTTCGGGCGGCATCCAGCGGGTTGCGATCAAGCACGAATGTGCGCCGTTTGGTAACGCCAAGGCCCGTGCTGTCGTGTGGACCTTCCCGGATCCGATCCCGCTGCACCGCGAGCCGCTTTACACGCCGCGTCGCGATCTTGTAGCGGATTATCCGACCTACGAGGATCGCCATTCCTATCGTCTGCCGACGCTGTATGCCTCGATCCAGAAGAACGATTTCTCGCAAGATTATCCGATCGTTTTGACTTCGGGGCGCTTGGTTGAATACGAGGGCGGCGGGGATGAAACCCGTTCGAACCCGTGGCTGGCCGAGCTTCAGCAGGATATGTTCGTCGAAGTGAACCCGCGCGACGCCAACAACCTTGGTCTGCGTGATGGCGAACAGGTCTGGGTCGAAGGCCCGGAAGGCGGCAGGGTCAAGGTCATGGCGATGGTCACTGAACGGGTCGGCGAAGGCGTTGCCTTCATGCCGTTCCACTTCGGCGGTCATTTCCAAGGCGAAGACTTGCGGCACAAATATCCCGACGGGGCTGATCCGTATGTGTTGGGCGAAAGCACCAACACCGCGCAGACCTATGGCTATGACTCAGTGACCCAGATGCAAGAGACGAAGACGACTCTTTGCAAAATCTGGGCAGCGTAAGGAGGAAAGAGAATGGCAAGAGCAAAGTTTCTCTGTGACGCCGAGCGCTGCATCGAGTGCAACGCCTGTGTGACCGCGTGTAAGAACGAGCACGAGGTGCCTTGGGGCATCAACCGCCGCCGCGTTGTCACCATCGAAGATGGTAAGCCCGGCGAACGGTCGATCTCGGTCGCTTGTATGCATTGTTCGGATGCGCCCTGTATGGCCGTTTGCCCGGTCGATTGCTTCTATCAGACCGAAGACGGTGTGGTGCTGCACTCGAAGGACCTGTGCATCGGTTGTGGTTATTGCTTCTACGCGTGCCCCTTCGGCGCGCCGCAATACCCGCAGGCTGGCAACTTCGGAAGCCGAGGCAAGATGGACAAATGTACCTTCTGTGCCGGTGGCCCCGAAGAAAACCACTCGACCGCTGAGTTCGCCAAATACGGTCGCAACCGTCTGGCCGAGGGCAAATTGCCCATCTGCGCCGAGATGTGTTCGACCAAGGCGCTTCTGGCTGGCGACGGCGACGACGTGTCCGCGATCTATCGCGAACGTGTGGTTGCTCGTGGCTTCGGTTCGGGCGCTTGGGGCTGGGGTACAGCTTACCAGCGCAAGGGCGGCTGATCGGTCTTGATCACTTCATGGGGCGGCCCCGAATTGGGACCGCCCCACTTCAAAACACTTGTTTCAAGGAGGAGCGACCATGCTGCGCATGGCACTCGCACTTGTCCTGATGCTGACGCTGGCCCCGGCCGGGTTTGCACAGGAAGACACACCGGCCATTGACCGTTCCGCCACAGGTGGAGCGCAGACGTTGGAAGACATTCTGGCTCGTCAGGCCGGGCAACAAATTGACGACAGCTTCCGGTCTGATGCCGTGGGCGATCCGAACAATGCTGCCGGCATTGCCGCACAGCTTGGCACGTTAGGCGGCGTGTCGGATGCCGAAACATGGCGCGCGCTGCGCTATGGCACTGCGGACGTAAAGGTTTCAGCTGGCGGGGACGTTGCGACGGTTCTTGTTCAAGACGGCGGAATGCGCTGGCTTGAATTCCGCGACACCACGCTGCGCACCTATGGCGGCTGGCTACTGGTCGGCACGCTGGCAGCCCTTGTGGCTTTCTATCTTCTGAATGGCCGGATCAAAATTGACGCTGGCCGCGCTGGAACAACAGTCACCCGCTTCAAAGCGATCGAACGCTTCGGTCACTGGCTTTTGGCTGGGTCCTTCGTCTTGCTAGGCGTGACCGGATTACTGGTCCTGTTTGGCCGTGTGTTCCTTGTGCCTTTGTTCGGCAAGGACGCCAACGCCTTCCTGCTGCTTTGGTCCAAATGGGTTCACAACAATGTATCTTGGGCCTTCATCCTTGGCCTTGCGATGATCTTTGTGATGTGGGTCGTTCACAACATTCCCAACCGCACTGACCTTCACTGGCTGAAGAAAGGCGGCGGCATTCTGTTCAGCGGCGAGCACCCCCCAGCCAAGAAGTTCAACGCAGGTCAGAAAATGATCTTTTGGTCCGTGGTTCTGTTCGGCAGCTCGATTTCGCTGACGGGCGTGTCCTTGTTGTTCCCCTTCGATCTGCCGCTCTTCGCAAAGACGTTCAACATTTTGAATGCCACTGGCTTGCCGCATATGGTCGGCTTCGGAGAGCTGCCAGTGCAGCTTGCCCCGCAAGAGGAAATGCAACTGGCACAGGCTTGGCACGCGATCCTTGCCTTTGTTCTGATGGCCATCGTTCTGGCGCATATCTATATCGGCTCGGTCGGTATGGAAGGTGCCTATGACGCGATGGGCTCGGGCGAAGTAGACGAGGCCTGGGCCGAGCAACACCACTCGATCTGGCTGGAAGAATACAAAGCCGCCGAGGAAGGTGAAGGCAGCACAACCCCTGCCGAGTAATCAGACCCCGCCGCGACAGATCTGCGGCGGGGTATCAAGGATTTTCGGTGCCCATACGGGCGCCATGACGGAGAACCAAAGATGAAAGCGATGCTTTTGGGCTTTGCGGCAATTATCGTGATTGCCATCGGGGCCAACAATATTCTGGGAACGCTGGGCTATTCCTCGTCTGACCGCTATTCTGGTGCTGCAGTCAGAAACTAAGGTCCGATCATGAACGACGAATACGGAGAAAGCCTTGCTGGCGCGTCGATCCTTGTGATCGACGACGAACCCGGCATGCGCAACTTCCTGACCAAAATTCTGACGCCGCGCTGCAAGCGTGTGGAACAAGCGGGTTCGGCCATGGAAGCCTCGGCCGCGTTGGATCGGAACCATTTTGACCTTGTGATACTGGACAACATCATGCCCGGAAAAACCGGGCTGGACTGGTTGCGGGAACAGGGAAAAGTTGGCCTGTTTTCCGACGCGGTCTTGATCACGGCCTATGCCGATCTGGAAACCGCGATTGAAGCGTTGCGTGTTGGTGTGGCAGATTTCGTGTTGAAACCTTTCCGCGCCAATCAAATCCTAAATGCAGTGGCCCGCGCCTTGGATCGCAAGATCCTGCGACGCGACAACTCGCTTTTGAAACACGAATTGGCGGTTGAAGGTGGCACCGCACGCGGTCGCCTGTTGGGAAACTCAATACCCATCAACAATGTGCGTGATATGATGACCCGGCTGGCTCCGATGCCGACCCCAGTTCTGTTCACCGGTGCATCCGGCACAGGGAAAGAGGTCGCCGCCCGCACGCTTCACGCCATGTCGGATCGGGCCAAGAAACCCTTTGTCGCGGTGAACTGCGCCGCGATCTCGCAAGACAATTGCGCCGAAGACATGTTCGGCGTGATCAACGAAGATGGACAGGGGCGTGACGGGCTGTTTCTGCTGGCCGATGGCGGCGTGCTGTTTCTGGACGAAATTGCACAGATGCCTGACAAAATGCAGGCCGCGCTGTTGCGTGTGCTGGAAGACCAGCGCATCCGCCCCGTGGGTGCCGAACGGGACATCCCCCTGAATCTGCGGTTCTTCTTTGCAACCAACGCCGATCTGCCCGCGGCGGTCGAAAACGGCACGTTCCGCGCGGACCTTTATCACCGGATTAATGTGGTCAATATCGACATGCCGCCCTTGAAGGACCGGGCGGAAGATATCGTCGAATTGGCAGCTCTGTTCATGGACCAGTTTTCCAAGACACTGGCCTTGCCGGGGCTGGATCTGGACGACGACACGCTGCTAAAGATCAGCCGCTATAACTGGCCCGGAAATGTGCGCGAGCTGCGCAATATGATCGAACGGTCGGTCATCCTTGGGGCATTCCCGGACGAGTTTACTGGCGGCGGGGACGTCACCGGGTCGCGCGCGATCGAGACGCTGGATCTGGTCACCAAGCGCCACATTCTGAACGTGCTTGATGCCTGTGACGGCAACCGCGCCGAGGCCTCGCGCCGTTTGGGTGTGTCGCGCAAAACGGTGGATCGAAAATGCGCCTCATGGGGGATGTGAGGGGATGGCGATCAGTCGGCGTCAGGTTGAACTACGGGCAGCCAAACGGTAAAGATCGCCCCGCCCTCGGGCCGGTTCGCGACTGAAATCGCCCCCCCGGCCTGCTGGATCAGCGTCTGACTGATCGACAAGCCCAGTCCGGTGCCTTCGCCCAGTTTGGTGGTGTGGAACGGGTCAAACACTCGGTTCAGATTGTCCGCATCAACCCCCGGCCCGCTATCGGCAACCGTCAGCTTTACCCCGTCTTGATCGTCATTCTTGGAGGGCTGGATGGTCAGCACCATCTCGCCCACCCCGTCCATCGCTTGCACGGCATTCACCATCAGGTTCACCACCACCTGCTGCATTTCGCCCGCGCTGATTGCAACGTTCGGTGCGGCGGCAAAATCAGTTGTCACGCGCACGTCTTCTTGGGGCTGCACATGGGCGATCAACCCGCGGCAATCCTCGACCAATTGCGACAGCTCGACCCCCTCGCCGGTGGCGGAGTAATCGGTGGGCCGCGCGAATTGCAGCAGCTTGCCAACAATTCCGTCGATGCGCTGCACCTGTCGGTCAATCAGATCCAGCTCGGTTTTCACACCTTCGGCATCCGTACCCAAGGTCTGGCGCATCACGTCCACATTGCCTTGAATGACCGCGACGGGATTGTTGATTTCATGCGCCACGCCCGCAGTAATCTCGCCGATCGAGGCCAGCTTTTCGGATGTTACCAACTGCTGGAATGTTTCTTCCAGCTTGTCCTTGGCCGCACGCAGCTGGGCCGTGCGCCGATCAACCCTGTCATTCAGTTCGTCCGCCCAGCTTCGCAACGCGCGGTCGCGTTCCTGCACCTGATCCAAAAGCGTGTCCAAATGGGTGGCAACCTGCCCGATTTCGTCTTTGCGCCCCACATCGCCAATCCGCGCCGCAAGGTCTCCGCGTTCCACCCGTTTCATGGTGCTTGTCATTTTTTCCAAAGGCGAGAATATGTCACGCGCCATCCGTAAAAACAGCGGCGCCGTCAGAATTAGCACCGCCGCCATAGACGCAAGCATCGCCAAATAAGCCGCACGTTTAGCGCTTGAAAACGGGGCTTCCAAAAAACCGACATAAAGCATGCCAACCCGTTCGCCAAAACTGTCGATCAGGGGCATATAGCCAGAAATATACCAGTCGTTCACCACAAAGGCGCGGTCCAGCCAGGTTTGGCCTTCGGTCAGAACCTCGGCGCGGACCTCGGCTGAAACGCGGGTGCCAAGGGCGCGGACGTCCTCGAATAGGCGGACATTGGTCGACACGCGAACGTCTTCCAAAAACAAGGTCGCGGTGCCCTGTCGGTCCCCATCGGTGGCGGCGTTCAAATAGACCAGCGCGTTGATCGTATCAATGAAATCAAGGTTGCGATTCAGCAAGATACCCCCGACCAGCACGCCGCGGTGATCGGGTAATTCAACCGGGGCAGCGGTGTGAATAACCATGCCACGATCTTCGACAATGCGGTCTGTGGGAACGGCGGCCTTGGTTTCGATCAGATCGATCCGTGCGCGGTTTGAAAGCTGAGGGAAAGCCGCCAGATCATCCGCCGCGAAGATGTCGATGTGCGAAGAAAGCGCCCCATCCAGTGCAGCTTGAATGACCGGCCAACGGCGGGCGCCTTCGGCGTCACCTTCTGGAAGATAGTACAAAAAATCCAACGCCTGATCGGCACGCATCCCTTCCAGAAACGCCGTGCGTTTGTCATCCTCTTGGGTCAGAACTGCTTCAAACGCACGCGACTCTGCAATTGCCGCCACCCCTGCCCCGGTGCCGGTTAGAATGTGACCCAAATACTGTTCGGCGATGCGCAGATCGCTGTCCACTTTCGAGATCAACAGCTTGTCATAATCCGAGGTCCAACGCGCCATCGCAAGCAACATTAGAAGCGGTAAAAGCACCCCCAAAGGTGCCAAAGCCAGCACCAAAAGCTTCAGGCGGACAGAGTTCAATTTGCTTCCTTCCGGGCTTGCGCAAAACAACTTCCACAAGCTTAGCAGACTCGGCCCTGCACGCCAGCATCACGGCGCACGCACAGGGTACATCTTGGTCGAATTGGCAGGCAGAGGCACAGGCACCCACCAAGCGACGGTCAATTTGTCCAAATTGCCGGTTCTGCAACAGAATTCGGTTTTTCTATCGTCTATGATGTGGTTGATCGGAACGCAGTAGGTCGGACATTATGACCATGATCCTGCGAACTGCGTAAAAGGATGACATCTTGGAAATTTGGTCCGGGATAACCGAGGCGTTTTGGCTGCTTGTTACGCTTGATGCGGATCTGGTCGAGATCACGCTGCGGTCTTTGTATGTCACGTTAACTGCGCTTGTCATCGCGTCGGCCATCGCTCTGCCCTTGGGCGCACTTTTGGCGGTGCGCCGGTTTCGCGCGCGGCGGGTGACCATTGCCGTTCTAAACGCACTTATGGGACTGCCGCCAGTAGTTGTGGGTCTGATTGTCTATGTGCTGCTCAGCCGGTCGGGGCCTTTTGGAGTTCTGGGCCTTTTGTTCACGCCCACGGCGATGATCATCGCGCAGGTCATAATCATCGTGCCACTGATCGCATCGATTGCGCATCAAGCCCTGCGAGAGCTTTGGTCCGACTATCACGACCTTCTGATTTCGATGAACACTACTCAGCTTCAGCGCATTCAGGCGCTGTTATGGGACGGTCGGCGGGCGCTTTTGACGGCATCTTTGGCCGGATTTGGCCGCGCCATAGGCGAGGTCGGCGCCATCATGGTTGTCGGCGGCAACATTGACCATCACACGCGGGTTTTGACCACCGCCATCGCGCTTGAAACTGGCAAGGGCGAGTTCGCACTGGCTCTTGGTCTGGGCTTTGTCCTGATTGCCATGGCGATCACTGTGAACCTTGCCATCCACGTGATCGGACAGACCGAACGGGGGGGGCGCTGGTGAGCCATCTTTTCCCTGTCACACTGGAAGGCGCAATGTTGCGCCGCGCGGGCAAGACGCTTGTTGGTCCTGTGGACCTTCAACTGCAAGCCAAAGGCGTGACCATTGTCATCGGTCCCAATGGCGCTGGTAAAACGTCACTTTTGCGTATGATGCACGGGATCGCTAGGCTGGGGGGCGGCAGCATCCGCTGGGCCTGCCCGGCACAAGACGCGCGGGCCCATCAGGCGTTTGTATTCCAACACCCGATCATGATGCGTCGGTCGGTTTTGGGCAATCTGGCCTATCCGCTGCGGCTGGCCGGTCAGTCGCGCGCCGAGGCGCGTGACCGAGCTGCGTTGGCCGCCCAACAGGTCGGGCTTGGCGACATGCTGGATCGCCAAGCGCCGCATCTGTCAGGTGGCGAGCGGCAAAAGCTGGCCCTTGCTCGCGCCCTGATCACCCAGCCCGAGCTTTTGTTCCTGGACGAGCCCTGTGCCTCGCTCGATGGGCGGGCCACGCGTGAAATCGAAGAGATTCTGACCGGGGCCGCCGCCGCTGGCACCCGGCTGATTATGTCCACACATGACATGGGTCAGGCCCGACGTCTAGCCACCGAGGTATTGTTCCTTCTGAAAGGAAACATCCACGAACTCGGCCCCGCCGAAGCGTTTTTCGGCGGCAAAGCCAGTACACAAGCCAAAGCATTCCTAAAAGGAGATATTGTCGAATGAAACGGACTATTATTGCCGCCTTAACCACTGCCCTGATGGCGACCAGCGCCCTTGCGGACGAGATGAAGCTGGCGGTCACGACCTCGTTCCATAACTCGGGCCTGTCGGACATTTTGCTGCCCCAGATCAAAGAAGACACAGGGATCGACGTTCAGCTTCTGGTCGTTGGCACCGGCCAAGCCATCAAGCTAGGCGAAGCAGGCGACGTAGACGCCATCCTTGTCCATTCCCGCAAAGCCGAGGATAAGTTTCTGGCTGGCGGCTTTGGCACCCACCGCCGTGAAATCATGTATAACGACTTCGTTTTCATCGGTCCGTCCTTGGATGCCGCGAAGATCGCGGATGCCGAAGGCGCAGCAGACGCGTTGACCCGGATCATGACAGCCCAAGCCCCCTTCGTCAGTCGCGGCGATGACAGCGGCACGCACAAAAAGGAACTTAGCCTGTGGGCAGGGGCGGACATCACGCCTGAAGGTGCATGGTACAATGCGGTTGGTGCGGGAATGGGGGCAGCCTTGAACACAGCCGCAGGGATGGACGCCTATATCATGGCAGACCGAGCCAGTTGGCTGAACTTTGGCAACAAAGGCAATCTGGCGCTGCTGTATTCGGGCGATCCGATCTTGTTCAACCAGTATGCCTATCTGCCTGTGAACCCGGAAAAGCATCCCCATGTGAAAACCGATCTGGCCACCAAGCTGGAAGAATGGTTGGTGTCGGACACGGCAAAAGCGCTGATCAACGACTATAAGATTAACGGCGAAACGCTGTTCGTTTTCAACGCCGAGTGATAGAAGCTTGAACCCTGCTTGCGCGCCACACGCGCGCAGGCAGATTGGGGCTCTATCCTGGCTTTGTCAGGTGCTGTCCGTCCACTGAATGCCTTTTGCTGGAACCGGCCCCGTAGATTCGCGCAGTTTCAGCGTGTTGGGCAAACAGATCGGGCTGGGTCTGATGTCATCCAGCACCCATTTCGCCAGCCCCTCGGCGGCGCGGTATCCCATTTCCCGCGCAGGCAACCGGATGGTCGACAGGGTGGGGGTGATGAACGACGCGCTTGGCAAATCGTGCAGCCCCATGACCGACACGTCATCAGGAACCGAGACCCCCATGCGCTGCAATTCAAACAGCACTCCGAACGCCTGCACGTCCGAGACACACAGGAACGCGTCAACTTTACTGTTCTGAGCGCTGGCCTGCTTGACCGCTTCCGTGCCACCCGCGACCGTCAGGTCGGTCTCGATATAGCTGACCGCGACTCCATCGGCCTTTGTCGACGCGCCCGCGACCCGTTGCTGGGTGCGGTCGTTCTGTGCAGTTGGTCCGTGGACGACAGCAATGCGTTTGTGGCCTAGGTCCAACAGGTGATCCAACGCCAGTCGTGCGGCCTCGTAATTGTTATAACCGATGGTTGGGTAACGGAAACTTGGCTCGAAATACGAGATTACGACCGCAGGAACCCGGGACCGTTCCAGCAACGCATACAGTTTGTCACTGTGTGAAATTCCGGGTAGAATCAGCCCCTCTGCGCCAATATCAACCAGTTCTTTTGCTTTGCGTGCTTCCATGTCGGGGTCTTCGCCCGTTGTGGCAACCACCAGCGAGAAGCTGAAATCCCCAAGCCGCTTTTCGATCGCTTCGATGGTCAACGCAAAGATGTCGCTGTCTAGCGTCGGCACCAGTGCGCCGATGATCTTGGTACGCCCGCTGTTGATCGCTCGGGCGGCGGCGCTGGGGTGAAATCCAAGCGTGGTAATGGCTTTTTCGACACGTTCGCGCGTTTCTTTCTGCACCACATCGGGCGAATTCATCACCCGCGACACCGTCGCCACGGATACGCCAGCCGCCTTTGCCACATCCCGAAGATTTGCCCGCTTCTTTTCACGCCGTTGAGCCATGGCCCACATAAACACGAAATGTAACCAGTTACAATAATCCTTGACTCAATGCATTTGATTGCTGTGTAACTAGTTACATTAGAGGTCTGAGCCTGGGGGTTCCATGTTGGACAAGGCAATACATCGCAGCTTCAGCAACATCGGCTTTGCCGGTGCTGGCCGGGCATTCCCCGGTTTTCCCGCAAAATCTGAAACACTGCGTGCCCGTATCGCGCCCCGTGAAGCAAAGCTGTTGAAGCTTGGTGCTCAGGATCTGCTGTCGTTGCGTCCCCTCGCTGAAGACCAATCCCTGCGCGTTTTGGTATTCAGCGAGACCGGGCAGCAATCGCCAAAGCTGTTGGGGCTGGTAAAGGGCACACAGGTCGCGGCCAGCGCGTTTTCTAGTGCCCCTCTTTTAGCGTGGATTTCGAACCACGGCGGCGACCAATCTGCACCGTTATTCCCGGCAGAAGTCCAGGTTGACGATCTGGTGGTGCTGAAAGCCACGGCTCGGTGCTCGGTCTGGCTGATCCACCCGCAAGACAGCGCGGATCTTGTCAGCGCGTCCTCGGAGGGCGTGATCGAATATGCAGTCAAGCCGGAGCATGCCGGCGCGCGCGCGGTCCTGCCCCCCCTTTTGGGTGACACGCGCGATGAATTCACCGTGAAGCGCGGGACGGCACAAGCATACGAACTGAACCCCGGCGAAATTCTTCAAATCATCGACGTTGAAGGTCAGCAATGCTCGGATTTCATGGCCTTGCGCCGCGATGCGTTGGAAACAGGGATCGAACGTGGCATCGATAGCACCGCGACCCGGTCTATGGTGCGCGGCGCCTATCCCGGACCCGGCCTGTTTGACAAATTCTATGACCAAGATCTGCGCCCGATGATGCGCGTTCTGCAAGACACCTGCGGGCGACATGACACGTTCGGCATGGCCTGCACCGCACGCGGATACGAGGATCGGGGATATCCCGGCCACGTAAACTGCTCGGACAATATCTCGATGGCGCTGGACCCTTTCGGGGTTGCCTATCGCCCCGCTTGGCCTGCGATCAACTTCTTTTGGAACACCTGGATCGACGCGCACACGCAACAGATTCACACCGAAGAAAGCTATTCCCGCCCTGGCGATTACGTGGCGATGAAAGCGGTTGATGGGTTGGTCTGTGTAAGCACCGCCTGCCCCGATGATCTGGACCCGATAAACGGGTGGAACCCTACGGATGTGCATGTGCGCATCTATCGTCCTGACACGCCAATCCGGCGTGCTGTTGCCTATCGTGAAAAGGAAGATGCGCCCATGTCGATTAGTCAGGAAAGCGCTTTTCATCCCGCTACTTCGAAACTGACCACCCATTTCGCACCGGCCCGCGATCTGTGGGCCCCGGTCAGCTTTCCAAGCGTCGGGACGGTCGGCGAATACTGGGCTTGCCGGGAAAACGTGACACTGCAAGATATGTCGTCCTTGCGCAAGTACGACATTGTCGGCCCGGATGCCGAACGTCTGTTGCAACGTGCCATGACCCGCGACGTATCCCGTCTGGCGGTTTGGCGTGGCACCTATGCGCTGATCTGCGACGAGGTCGGCACGGTGGTCGACGATGGCACCTTGTTCCGCATCGGACACGACCTATTCCGCTGGTGCTGTGGCAGTGAAGAAAGCGCCCGTGTTTTCGAAGACATCGCCCGCGAAGAAGGCCTGCAAGTGCGCATTCACGGGATGGACGGGGCGCTGCCGAATTTGGCCCTTCAGGGTCCGCGATCACGTGATGTTTTGCAGAAGATCGTCTTCACCCAGCCCTCTCATCCAACTTTGGACAATCTGAAATGGTTCGGAGTCACCATCGCCCGTTTAAACGACCGCGATGGCGCACCGTTTATGCTCGCCCGCTCGGGCTATACAGGAGAGCTGGGATACGAACTGTTCTGTGCAGCCTCAGACGCGCCCGCGCTTTGGGATGCGATCATGGAAGCGGGCAAGGAATTTGGCATCGCGCCAATGGGATCCGCGGCACTGGAAACCATTCGCATCGAAGCAGGATTGGCCGCGCGGGCGGAGTTCGCAGCTGGGATCGACGCCCACGAGGCCGGGCTTGGCTTCGCCGTCGATCTGAAGAAATCGGACTTCATCGGCAAAGCCGCGTTGGAACGCAACGCCCGCGACCCGCGCCGGGTGCTGAAAGGGCTGAAGTTCGATTGCAACGACGTCCCGGCCCACGGCGCGCATGTCTATGCGGGCGAACGGGTGGTGGGGACGATCACCTCGGCCACGCAATCCCCGATGTTCGAATGCGCCATCGCGATGGCTCGGATTGCGGTCGAACATGCCGACAACGGCACCACGTTAGAAGTAGGGCAGATGGACGGTCATATGAAACGGCTGACCGCCACTGTCTGCAACATCCCATTCTTTGATCCCAAACGCGAAAGGGCCCGCGCATGAGCGAACCTGTTGTCGAAATTGATGGTGTCTGGAAGGTCTTCGGTGACCGCGCGGACGAGGCGATGGCCGCCATCAGGGCCGAGGGCCTTAGTAAGCCCGAGGTGCTGGAACGGTTCGGCGCTGTCGTCGGTGTAAAAGACGCCAGTTTCAAGGTCGGTAAAGGCGAAATTTTCTGTTTGATGGGGCTTTCGGGGTCCGGAAAGTCGACCCTCGTGCGCCATATCAACCGGCTGATCGAACCCTCGGCTGGTTCGATCCGTATTCTGGGCGAAGACATTGGCCAAATGAAGCCTGACGCGCTGCGCGCTTTGCGCGGGACGAAGATCGGGATGGTGTTTCAGAACATGGCGCTGCTGCCGCATCGGTCTGTGCGCGACAATATCGGCTTCGCGCTAGAGCTACGCGGGATGGATGCCTATCACCGCGGGCAGTTGGCCGATCAGGCGCTGGAAACAGTGTCCCTGCACGGGTACGGCGACCGGTTGCCCTCGGAACTTTCGGGCGGGATGCAGCAACGTGTCGGGCTGGCCCGCGCGCTGGCGGCTGACCCCGAAATCCTGTTGATGGACGAGCCGTTTTCGGCCCTCGACCCGCTGATCCGCCGCAACCTTCAGGACGAATTTCTGGGTCTATCCGCGAACCTGAAAAAGACCACCGTGTTCATCACGCACGACTTGGATGAAGCGATCCGCATGGGCGATCACATCGGCATAATGAAGGATGGCGAAATCGTCCAAATCGGCACAGCCGAGGACATCGTGACCGCCCCGGCTGACGACTATGTCGCTGATTTCGTTGCGGGAATTTCGCGACTGAAACTGGTGTCTGCCTCAAAGATCATGGTCTCGCTAGATGAATACCAAGCCAAACGCGGGGCGCTGGACCTTAGCCTGTCCTATCCCGAAGCCCGGCCCGAGGAGGACTTGGACACGTTGGTTGGCCTGTCCACCCAATCCGATCTGCCAGTCCTGATCAAATCTGACGGGGCCGTCGTTGGCGTGGTCGACAAGACCACATTGTTGCACGGACTACAGGGGAGTGCGGACGAATGAGCACCCACGCAGGAACAGGCGCTGAACAGCGCATCGTCGACGATCGCGACGTCTCGGTCGAGGCTTTCGCGGTTGAAAACGCAGGCTATTACACGCCGGTCTTTGAACAGTTGCAGCGCGGGAAACTTCCCCGTTGGCATATGAACATCTGGGGATTGCTGCTGCCATGGTTCTGGGCTGCCCTGCGCGGCGTCTGGCTGATGTTCTGGATTTCGTTGGCACTGGATGTGTTTGCCATCGTCTGCCTGATGCAGGTGGTCAAATTCTCGCCGCTTCTGGCCGAGGCGCAGGCCAATGCCGCCGACAACGTGACCCTGATCGAGAGGTACTCGCGCTGGATCCAAAGTTTCGGGACCGTTGGGGTGATCGCCCTAATTGCCGGGCGGTTGTGGATGGGAAGCAGCGCGAACAGGTTCTATTACGCGCAATACACACGCTGGCGCACCGACAAGGGCGTGGCCAGCGGGATCGAGATGAAGCGGGTTGCCATTGCCGCGGTGATCATCGCGCTGGTCGCCCCCTTGACCATCTATCGCGCGACCCAGCAACGGCTGGACGAACGCGCCTGTCTGAACAATATTCGCGCGGGTGAAGCGGTCGAGGCGCTGTTGGCGCAGCATGGTGCGCAGAACGTGGCCGATCTGTTGCCGGGGCTAACCACCCTTGCAAATGACTTGAAGGCTGAGAAAGGAAGCTTGGACGCGATCTCAGACCGCACCGACGAACAAAACGCGCGCCGCTCTGCCATCCGCGCAGATTTGCGTCAGACCGAACGTGATGTCTCATCCGTCGAGGAGTTCAGCGCCATCACTGCGCGTGACAAATTCGATTGCTGGTTCATCGACGATTTCCCGACCGTCGCCCGGATCGACCCGCCCGAGGACGTGGTCTTCCGCAGCGTGCCCGATGAAGAGGCCATTGCCGCAGGCGACGAAGGCGCCACCAAAGTGATCCGCATCGTGAAAGACCCGGTCGAGGGCCGCGTGGTGAATATCTTCACCTACAGCTCGGAAAGCATCGACAAGTCGATCAATTATCTGCGGGCCAACTTTGCCGGGATCTTTGATGCGGTCACTCATGTGCTGCGTCAATCCTTGATCCGGGTCGAGGTCGCCTTCATGCAGACCCCTTGGCCAGTCGTCGCCTTTCTGTTCATCGCGCTGAGCTGGGCATTTACAAGCAAGGGAACGACCATCTTTGTCGCTTCGTCCCTTGGCTTCTTGGCTGTGTTCGAACTGTGGCAGGTCGCAATGCAAACGATGGCGCTGGTTGTCGTGTCCACGGCGATCTGCATATTGGTCGGACTTCCGGCCGGGATATGGATGGCCAAGAATAAGATCGCGCGGTTCATAACCGAACCGATCTTGGACGTGATGCAGACCATCCCATCGCTCAGCTATCTTGTGCCAGCAGTCGCGTTCTTTGGCATCTCACAACCCCCAGCCGTCATCGCGACCGTGGTTTTTGCCATCCCACCGATGGTGAAGCTAACCGCGCTTGGCATTCGTCAAGTTCCCGAAAGCACCAAGGAAGCCGCTTTGGCCTTCGGGTCGTCGGAACGCCAGCTTCTGCGCAAAGTCGAATTGCCCATGGCCATCCCGTCGATCATGGCCGGGCTAAACCAGACCATCATGCTGGCGCTGTCCATGGCGACGATCTCGGCCTTCATCGGAGCCGAGGGTCTGGGTGCAATTGTCACGGCATCGCTCGGAGATGCACAGGCAGGCAAAGGCTTGCTGGCCGGGATTGCCATTGCGCTTGTCGCGATGGTTATTGACCGGATTTTACGCGGAATCCGAAACTCGTTTAGCCGGATTTGAAACACCAAACTTACCCAACAAAGGAGAAATGACATGAAAACTATCATAAGATCCACAATTGTCGCTGCAGCCGTTATGAGCGGAAGTGCCGCAATGGCTCAGGAAAAGATCACCTTGAGCGACCTGAGCTGGAACGGTGCGCGTGCAATTGGCAATGTGCTTATGGCAATTATCAATGGTCCGATGGAGGGTGAGGCCGAGATTGTATCGGGTATGAACCAACACGCCATTATTTTCGCAGGTATGGACAAAGGCGACGGATCGATCGACGTGCATACCGATCTCTGGATGCCCAACAACCAGGCAATGTGGGACCAGTATATCGACGATTCACAGACAGTTGCCACAAACCAGCCCTACAAAGGGACGTCGAACATCTATGTGCCAACCTATATGGCCGAAAAGGGCATTACTTCGATTGAGGATTTGAATGACCCAGAAGTTGCCGCGATGTTTGACACAGATGGGAACGGCAAGGGTGAATATTGGGCCGGAGATGTCACCTGGGCGTCGACCAAGCGTTGGCAGATCAAGTTCAAATCTTACGGACTGGACGCTCTGTGGGAGCCGAACATCGTCTCATCTGATACATTCAAAGCCGGGCTGGAAGCTGCTTATGCCTCAAGCAAACCGCAGCTTTTCTACTACTGGACGCCCGAAGCGATCCACGTGAAATACGACCTTACCGCACTTGAAGAACCCGAACGATTCGACGGTTGCGAAGACGTCAATCTTGACGCTGAGGACTGGCTTGAAGCCTCGACTTTCGAGTGTTTGATCGCATCGAACGACATCTATGTCGCCTACTCGAAGTCTCTTGAAACTCGCAACCCGGCAGTTGCTGCAATGCTTTCACGCGTCCAGTTTACCGGGGACGAGATCAACGGCTGGATCGTTGAAATGTTCGAAAACAAGCGCGACCCGCAAGAGGTGGCCGAGGACTGGATCGACGACAACCAAGAAATCGTGAACGGCTGGATCAACGGATAAGCACAAATTCTCCCGCACTGGATGGCCGCGCATTTAGCGCGGCCTTTTTTTGCGCAGTACCTGTCTAGTTCTTTGGCCGATCAACCGCCAATCCGCTGGGCACGGTATCGGGCACGCGGCTGGCTTGCGCCATGGCTGCCGCACCCGTCAGGCTTTCCAAAAAGGCGACAAGGGCGGCAATATCCGAGTCACTGCGCGGCGCGATTGCAATTTCTAGCGCTTGCGCTTGACGTGCCATTTCGATCCGGTCTTGTTGGATGACGAAATCTATGTCGGCCAGCCACGGGACGTCTGGAAGGGTCAGATCTGCTGGCTCCCATCCTTTACGCGCCGCTTCGGGTTGCATGTGGTGCCGGATCATCCGGCCCAGCGTCAGATAGGCACCGTTATGTCCGTAAGGCGCGGTCAGCGCCACGTTGCGCAACATCGGCGTGCGAAAGCGATAGGCGTCTTTCAGGTCGTCAGTCTCACCCATTCGGCCCACATCGCGCGCATAGGGGTCGAACTTCCGCGTCCGCCCCGGCCCGAATGCAGGCAGCCCAAGCGCACGGAATTGCTGGTCAGAAAAGAGCGGCCCAGCATGGCAGGCGCTACACCCGGCATCGCCGAAGAACAGCTGCATCCCTTCGCGCTGCTGCGGTGCCAGCGCGGTTTCGTCTCCTGCCAGATAGGCCTGAGGGGCCCGAAGCTGCGAAACCGGACATTTTTTGGAACATTTGTGAACGGTGATGTTTTTGTAGGCTGAAAGATGCTTGAGTGCCGGACGTCGAATTGTTTTGGAGATGCTCATGCCTAAATCCACCTCAGAGCTTTGGAGCCTATCGTTCGCAGATCTACTGTTTTTGGCGGAACAATCACCTCAGCTGCGTCTCGAATCCGCCTTGCAACTCTGCCATCTCAGAAACACGGGTCGTTTCATAGAAACCTGGACATCTGCGCCGAAGGAAGCCGTTGAATATGTGGCATCCCAGATCGAGCAACCGGCGAAGGTCCCCGCCAGCGCATTCGATGATCGAAAGTCGCGCCGATATCGGGAGCGAGTTGGTCAACATCTGGGTTTTGCACGGCCGACCTCTCGTGATCTTGCTGGTTTTGATATTTGGCTTTCTACCAACATTCTGCCTGAAGGCGGATCTGTTGCCAGCATGGTTGAGCGCGGAAGTACTTGGTTTCTGGAGAAACAGATAATTGCCCCGGCCGAAAAGGCGCTCACACGCGTCATCCGCTCAGCACGAGGAACCTTCCTTGAACGATACTACTTAAGGCTCTTCGACCAGCTTACTCACCACGCCATCGCAGCTTTGGAAGCGAGCCTTTGTGACCCGCTTGGCGATCATGGCTTTCAACAGCTGAAGGCTGACATTGGCGATGCGACACTGGAAAACGTGCTCACGGCGGCCGACCGGCTCGCCTTTATTCAGGGACTTACCTTACCAGATCATTTACTCTCTGACATTGACCCCACTTGGATCAACACCCTGGCGCGCCGCGTTGAGGGCGAGACGGCGTCTGAGATGCGTCGCCATTCCAAAGAGAAGCGCTTGGGCTTGCTGGCGATCTATCTGATGTCGCGCCGTTCCCAGTTGATTGACGGGCTGGTGGATTTGTTGATTGAGGTTGTGCATCGCATTGGTACACGATCCAAACGTAAGGTGATCGGCAAGATCGCTGCCGATATTAACAAGGTACATGGCAAAGAACGGTTGCTGGTGGATATTGCGACGGCGGCAATGATGGCGCCGAATGGCAAAGTGTCGGATGTCATTTTTCCCATTGCTGGTGCAGCCAAACTGAAGGCCATCATTGATGAGCACCGGGCCAAAGGGACATTGGATATTCAGATCCAGACGGTAATGCGTGGGTCATATTCGAGCCACTACCGCCCGATGTTGCCGTCACTCCTCTCTGTTTTGCAGTTCCACTCGAACAACACTGCATGGCGGCCGATCCTGGACGCTTTGGCTCTGATTGTCCGCCTTAACGAAGAAGGGCGTCGCGTTGCTCCAGCGTCGCTGGCTCCAGAAGGATCAATCCCACGCAAATGGCGCGCAACTGTGTTGGATGAACGAGATCGCCTGAATGTCATATCCTATGAGCTCTGCATTCTGAGCCAGCTGCGGGAGCGTATTCGGGCCAAGGAAATCTGGATCGAGGGTGCCGATCGTTATCGCAATCCGGATAAGGATTTACCAAAGGACTTTCCCGAGAAACGCGCAGCCTATTACAGCGGGCTGAACCTCACTCAGGACGCTAAGGCGTTTACCCAATCCGTTCGCACGCAAGTGGAGCAGGAGCTTCTTCAGCTGAATGCCACGCTGCCCAACAATGACAAGGTCCGGCTGCGGTGGTCAGGTGACAATCGGATCAGCATCACACCTTTCAAACCTGCGCCTGAACCCAAGGGTCTGATCGGCCTCAAATCCGAGGTCAATCGGCGGTGGCCGATGACGGGGCTGCTGGATGCATTGAAAGAAACGGCTCTAGATACCGGCTTTCTGGATGCGTTTGAAACGTCAGCCAGCCGAGAAGCACTGCCGCGGCATATCCGCGATCAACGACTTCTTCTCTGTCTTTATGGTCTGGGCACCAATGCCGGTTTGAAACGCGTGGCCGCTGGTACACCTGGTATCAGCTATGATGAGTTGAAACATATCCGGCGCCGCTACATTGATCCGGCGTCCCTTCGGGCGGCAAGCGCAAAGGTGTCCGATGCAACGCTGAAAGTGCGCAATCCGTCTGTCTGGGGTGAGGCCGGGACAGCCTGTGCGTCAGATTCTACCAAGTTCGGGGCTTGGGACCGCAATCTGATGACAGAATGGCATGCCCGCTATGGCGGGCGCGGTGTGATGATCTACTGGCACGTCGCACAGCAAGCAACTTGTATCTATTCGCAGCTGAAGCGCTGTTCATCTTCTGAAGTGGCATCCATGATCGAAGGTGTTCTCCGGCACTGCACCGATATGGAAATCCAGCGCCAATATGTGGACAGTCATGGGCAAAGCGCCATTGGGTTTGCGTTCTGTCACCTTCTCGGTTTTGAGCTTGCCCCACGACTGAAAGCGATCGCGAGACAGAAGCTGTCGATACCGAGTTCTGGCATGCGGGCGAAACTTCCAAACCTGTTGCCCATCCTATCCGGCACGATCAATTGGGGCGAGATCGAGCGCCAGTATGATGAGATGGTCAAGTATGCCGCGGCCATGCAGCACGGAACGGCAGATCCAGAAGCCATTCTGCGCCGCTTTGCACGCGCCGATGTAATGCACCCGACTTATAAAGCGCTTGCGGAACTCGGCCGCGCGATCAAAACAATCTTCCTATGCCGCTATCTACGATCAGAGGCGTTCCGCCGGGAAATCCATGAGGGGCTGAATGTGGTGGAGAACTGGAACAGCGCCAATGGCTTTGTGTTCTTCGGCAAGGGCGGCGAGATTTCCAGCAACCGGATTGCCGATCAGGAAATCTCAGCCCATGCGCTGCATCTGCTTCAGGCGTCGCTGGTCTATGTGAACACACGTATGGTGCAATCGGTGCTCTCCGAGCCGACCTGGGCGAACCGCCTGTCCGCGCGCGATTACCGCGGTCTCACGCCATTGATCTATTCGCACATTAACCCCTATGGACGCTTCGATGTGGATCTGGACAGGCGGATCGATTTTGGCAGGCAGGCGGCGTGATGGCTTAGTCTCTAAAACTAAACATATCGAGACCATGTGCTTGCCATGTCTTTTTCAATGTCTCAATATGGTGGTCGCAAAACACCTGAGCAAATGTGAGACCCCATGGCCAAAGTCGGATATGCTCGTGTCAGTTCCGTCGGACAATCTTTGGACGTGCAGCGGGAGAAGCTGAGTGACTGCGGCAAACTCTTTGAGGAAAAGCGCAGCGGGACCACGGATGCGCGCCCTCAGCTGAAGGAATGCCTGAATTATGTGCGAGAGGGCGACCAGTTGATCGTCACGCGCATTGATCGGCTGGCGCGGTCCACGCTGCATCTCTGTCAGATTGCCGAGACTTTGCGCGAGAAGGGCGTTGATCTTGTTGTTCTCGATCAGAACATAGACACGTCCGATGCAACCGGCCGCCTTCTCTTCAACATGCTGGGCGCCATCGGGCAATTCGAGACCGAGATCCGCGCCGAGCGGCAGATGGACGGGATCAAGAAAGCCAAAGATCGCGGTGTCCGGTTTGGTAAGCCGCCAGCGCTATCGGGCGAGCAGGTCAAGGAGCTACGAAACCAACGTGCGCGTGGGGTGCTGATCAAAGACCTCATGGCCGAATATGGTCTCTCAAAGGCGACGGTCTATCGGTATCTCAAGGAGTATGTTGGTTGAGTCATCCGGAGCGTTTCAGCTCGCACGCCGCCTATTGCGCAATACAGCACGAAGCAGGTGAACCACGCCACAGTCCCAGTCAAAAGCATTGACAACTCTGAGATATTGGATAACCAAAGGTGGAAAATGCCCCTTCTGCATCTACATAGTATTGAAGGTATTGAGTGATAAGATGATCGATCAATTGAAGTGCATTCTGAAGTTTCCTTCATCTAATAACGGCCCGGAACTACATGCGAATGAATCTCTGAAATGGATCAGAGCATGTCTGTTCGCAATCGTCGCGACGGTGGCACTCCCCACGCTTCAACCAGCAAAAGCAGATGTCGGGCCCGGCCAATTGCTGGCGTAGTCGTCACTCAAGGAGGTTAATACATTGAAATTAAACAAAAACGTAACCTTATCCGCCACGCTCTTTTTGCTTGCAGCTTTTCCCGCTTCTGCTTCAGAACAAATCTCTTGGGAATTGGTTTTGTCAGCTGAGGTGAGCGATGACAAAACCTGCTCTTCCGCCCTGGCTGAGTTCTCTAGGTACTGCCCTGACTTTTCACATGTAGACCAACGGATTCATCCTTCAGCGCGGGACTGGAGCAGAGGTGGTTTCCAGTTTGCATGGTTCGACTTTGACTCGGACGGTCATTTGGACCTGTTCGTGAGGGTGAAAAACGCCGATTGGTGCGGCTCACTAGGATGTGCAAACTACATCATCTTTAACGACCTTGAACAATCCACTGCGAAGGATGGTTATTCAGGCACTCTGATTGCGGTGAGCAACGAGCGCATCTTTTTGCATACTGCAAGTGATGGTCATGTCGATCTGAGTTTTGAAAATTCGTCACCAGAATTGTTGGTTGGCGAGGCTCATGATCATCTGTTCGATCTGCTGGAACTCAAGACGAGATAATTTCAAAAAATCCAATTATTGGGAGAAATAGCATGGCGACGTTAGCTGAAACTCAGGCATTCATTGATGGGTTGGCATCTAAGAATCTATCAGGCTTCATGCAGGCCGTCGGTTTAAGGGAGAGTAACAATGATTACAGTTTCCAGAGTTCAGTTAGACTGGGGTCTTACCAATTTGAAAAAATCGCGCTACAGGATATTGGATGGATAACTTCTGAGAGTGGCACTAATCCGACAACATGGGTTTGGTCTCAGAAAGCTATCGATCTTGGGGTCGATAGCGTTGATGACTTCATTGGCAGCGATGCAGCGTTTTTCCAAGATCTTGCATTTGCTGAATGGGCTCAGAGGCAATGGCAACTCATACGACGTACAGACTTGGAATTCTGGGGCGACCAAACTCTTAATGATGTGGAGCTTAGTGTCAGCGGCCTTATTACAGGTTCTCATCTCGTAGGAACTGGTCCTACTAGGCTTGAGTATCTGGCGACAGGTGGTGACTCTGATCCAAAAGATGGTAACGGCACCCCAGTCACTGAATACATAGAGCTATTTTCGGGTTTTGATTTAACGGACACTTCTGGACTTGACGCGAGTTTGGTTGCTGCCTTGCCAAGTGGTTGGTCGGATTACTTTACAACTAACCCACAGAATTCGGCAATAATTGAAGGCGGGTCTGGCAATGACATACTGAGTGGATTTGGGGGCAATGATACCGTTATTGGTTCCACGGGAAGTGATGTTCTTGACGGTGGCGAGAATGCAGACGGGAGCGCAGATAACGACACCCTTTCATATGAAGGCCTCGGGACAGGAGTCCGAATTAGTGTGCATCGTGAGGCTACCGGTGATGAAGCAGCCGTTTTCAGTGTTGTAGACAGTTCTGAACCTTCTGCGTGGCAAGATCTTTTCACAAATTTCGAGACAATCAAGCTTAACAACCAGGCGAACATCATTGAGTTTGACAAGGCGTTTTATGACCTGCAGATAGACGGCAATTATACCTTTGAGGCGGATAACGCCCTCGAAAAGGGGCATTTGTTGGATGGCTCGTCTTTAGACGAAGCATTTGCGGTTACTCTCGAAGGAGTTGATGGCACTGCGGGCGTTGTTTCTTCCCATGGCTCAACACTGACGCTTGCCAATTTCGATAATGCTACAGGCACAGACTTCGCCGACACCATCACGGGCAGCGATACGCGCAATACATTGCGCGGAGGCGACAACGAAGACGGTACCGTTGACACTCTGGATGGTGGAAAGGGCCATGACGATCTTCACGGTGGTGAGGGTGACGATGTACTCCTTGGCGGTGAAGGTGCAGACTGGCTGTTCGACCGCGGCGCAGATAGCGGCATCCACGAAGATGAAAGCGCCGAGACCTTTGCGCGCAGAAGCTTGGCCTATGACGGCGACGGCAATGACGAGTTGCGTGGGGGCGACGGGGCAGATGTTCTGGTTCACTCCGGCGGGACGGATATGTTCTATGGTGGCGCCGGGGACGATGTCTATCTTGTCACTGATCGGGTTTCGACGATTGCGAGCGCGAATGATAGCCTTACGATCACCCTGAACGAAGACAATGGTGGCAACGCGCCTGACTTTGGGCACGACCTGATCGCCGGTTCAGGCTATGGCGTCGACCTTGTGATCTTTGAAGGCATTAGCAAGGATGACATAACGGTCAACTATAGCTACGAGGAAACCTATATCGGTAGTGAAGTTGGGGATTTCGACCCTCTTTTCGCCGGTTGGTTCTTTGATCCCGACGCCGAAATTGTCGATCACTATCAGACCATTGGTACTTTTGAGATCATCGTCAACGGCACCAGCAGCCTGACCATCGAGAATGTAATCGGGTATCAAACCAAGGGCTCGAACGGTAGCGGCCTCTTCAGCATCGAAGCATCGATCGATATGCCGTTTGCGATCCAGTTTGATGATGGCATGTTCAACTGGTCAAGTTCCATCCTTGATCCGACCACCAATTTCTACACCTTCACAAATTCCGAGTTGAGCGATACCGCCTTTGATGCCGAAGGTGCTTTGACGGAAGAGCGCGCGGTTATCGAAAACACAGTAGACGGTGATGCTGCTGCCGATGATGACCTCTATGGTACGATCGGTTCGGATCACGTCAGTGGATACGGTGGCGATGACACCATTCGCACAGGGGCTGGCGATGATATTTTGGATGGCGGCGCTGGAAATGACATTCTCGATGGCGGTAGCGGAAATGACACGGCAAGCTATGAAACCGCCACTGCTGGTGTAAATGCTTGGCTTGCAGGGCCAGGCGTTTTCTATGCACCGAGTGAGGATGAACTAATTTCCATCGAGAACCTGATTGGCTCAGATTTTGATGACCTTTTGATCGGCGATCGGGAAGCCAACGTCATCCACGGCGGAAATGGAAACGACAGCATTCAGTCAACCAGCGAAAGTCTAGAAGATGGATACTTGGTTCCCAATATGGGGGATGAACTGTACGGAGAAGGTGGCAACGACGCTCTTGTTGGTGCTATTGGTGACGATCTTTTGGATGGCGGTGATGGCAATGATGTTCTTAATGGTCGTGGCGGTGATGACATCCTGAAGGGCGGTAAAGGTAATGATACGCTCATAAGTGCGGGGGAAGGCTACGGCTTCATAGACTACGCTTTCGTAAGCCATGGCTCCGATGTACTCGACGGTGGTGAGGGCACTGACACCCTAGAACTCCGCCTGCCAGGGGACAGCCTGGTCGACCTCGAAGCCGGGTTTGCAGTAGTCAGTTCCCATGTTCCCAGCGCAGATACGATCTATGTTGGCAACCTCACCGATGAAGTCACAACGTTGATTGACATCGAAAACGTTCGGTCTGGTTCAGGCAACGATACCGTTATTGGCGACGGAAATGATAACGTTCTTGATGGTGAAGATGGCGACGATACGCTGATTGGCGGCGCAGGAAATGATCTGTTGATCGGTGGAAATGGTCACAATGTGATGATCGGTGGCGTCGGTATCGATACAGCGAAGGTTAGCGCCGGAAGTCAAATGGCCACGATTGAACTTGTGGATGAAGGTCTGAAGATCTCCCAAAGTGGTAGGAGCTACATTGTTCACGATGATGTTGAGTTTATCGAGTTTGACGATGTCACGCTGACCTATGCCGAGCTGGCAGGGCCTCTGCAAACGGAGTTTGGCGTCATTGACGATTTCGAACGGGTAGAAGAAGGCCAAGTCTCTGACATCAGTTTGCTGGCGAATGATCTTGAGTTCAATGGGGATGCGATAAACATTCTCGAGGTGAATGGTATAGCAATGTCTTCGGGTGACACCATTCGCTTGGATTCTGGTGCAACTATAACCTTGTTACCAAATGGCAGCATCACACTTGATCAGGCGGGTGCATATGCATGGCTCAACGAAGGCGAAACAGCTACCGAGACGTTGACCTACACGGCCACAGACTCGTCAGGTGTCCCTAAATCGGCCACTGCCACAATCGTGATCGATGGCAAAGCGAGCAATCCAAACTCACTGCATATTGAAAACAATCTGGTTCTTGCCACGTCGGACGCAGATGTTGCTGCGAAAACCAGTGTGGCCAATTTCAATATCGCGAAATCGGTTGTGATCATCGATAGCGTCTATGTCGACCCCAACGATCCACCTGCCGGGATATCCATCGAGGAAATCAACGGCGATACATACATCATGTTCGGCGGAGACGATGCGGTTGTACTGGAAGGCATTTCCTTCGAAGCTTGGAAATTCGTTTCTGCGCAACGTGTCTCTTGGGGAGATGGTAATGATGTTATCAACGGAACGGATGATGGCGAAGCTCTTATCGGTGAAGGGGGAAATGATCTCATTTATGCTGGGTTGGGTGACGATGTTGTTCTTGGTGGCGATGGTGACGACAGATTGAATGGCCAAGGCGGCAACGATACTATCTACGCTGGGCGAGATAATGATTCATTGAGCGGGGGAACTGGCGATGATCTTCTCGATGGGGGCGATGGCGATGACGACCTATCTGGAGGAAGCGGGAATGATGTTCTCGTTGGTGGCGATGGTGATGACTTTTTACGTGGAGGAACTGGGCGCGATGTTTTCGTCGGTGGACAAGGCGTCGATACTGTAACCTTCTACGACGACGCTATATCCCTCGATGATAATTCAGTTGAGAGGTACCCTGAAGGGCTATATGTTGATCTGTCCTTAGGATTTGTGGAGTTCAACAATCCCATATTTGCTTCTGAAGAAATTAGTGGGGTCGAAAACGTCCTCGGAACGAGAGGCGCAGACATAATCATCGGTGATTCAGAGGACAATTATCTCGCAGGTTATAGTGGCGATGATACTCTGATTGGAGGGGCAGGAGATGATCGGCTTTATGACAATGGCAGCTTCTCTGGAAACAATACTCTCCGAGGTGGTGACGGAAATGACCACATTGAAGCCGGCTCAGGAAGCGACCAGCTTTTTGGAGATGCAGGCGACGATAATCTCGAAGCAGGAGGTGGCGATGACCTACTCAAGGGCGGCACCGGGAATGATACTATCAAGACGGGCGCGGGGCGTGACGTCATCCAGTTCGACACCGGCGATGGCACTGATATTCTGACAGATTTCGAGCTTGTGAAAGACAAGATCGAAATCGATGGCGCGGTTCTGGACCCCAATCAACCCGCAAACGGTATAGCTTTGTCGCAGTCGGGAGCAGACGTAGTAGTCACATATGGAAGTGGTGATACACTGACATTGACCGGCGTTGATCTGACTGCCTGGCAGAGCTATGCGGCGGTCAGTGAGATCGTCGGCACTGACGGGGATGATCTCATTGATACGGCGTATACCGGCGGGAACGGCGTTTCGGTCCATGATCTCGACCAGACCATTAGTGGTTTGGGCGGAGACGATTTGATCTATGATGGGGCTGGTGACGACATCATATCAGGTGGTGATGGGCAAGACACCTTCTTCGCCGGAGGCGGTAAGGATAAATACGATGGGGGAAGCGGCGAAGACACCATCGACTTTAGCCGTGCCACGTCTGGTCTGCGAATTAACCTTGGCGATACCAGTCGCAGCTCAGGCATCGCCAAGGATGACAGCTACACCGGGATTGAACGCGTTCGTGGATCGGATTTTGATGATATCATCACAGCAAGCGCTGAGTTTAGTCATGTCACAGGCGGCTTAGGAAACGACATTCTCCGGAATATCGACAGCCTGGCGGGCGGCGGTGGCGGTAATGTCGTTACTTTCCATTTTAGTACCGGAGATGGCCAGGATGAGATCGTAGATCACACTCTGAATGACCGAATTGTCATAGATGGAGTCGAAATAACCGATTTCACCAACCTTCCATCAGGGGTTACCTTCTCTTACGACTACTATGACTTGCTACTGCATTATGGAAACGGCGACACAATCCGGATCCGCGATGGTGGTCGTTTCGTACCAAATGGTATTTTCAATGGGACGCCGGACGATGATTGGCTCACTTATGACGAAACCGACGCGCAAGGTGAATCAATAGCTGACGGTATTTCCATCATCGACGGTGGGGCAGGTGATGATGATTTCGAGATGGGACCTGGCAACTTCACCATGATTGGTGGATCGGGTTCGGACGAGTTCTATTTTTACCCTGGTGACGGGCAAAGTATCATCACAGACTTCGAGCCGGGTGTTGATGCGATACTCATCGACGACGAAGAGATTGTGGATCTCGCGAACCCTCCAGCGGGAGTTACGGTTTCAGTCATCGATGGCAATCTGGTGCTGAGCTTTGGCGTAGACGATACGATTACGATCATCACATCCCCAGCGTTGATCGCGGCCTATCCCGACTTGCTGAATACGCTTCACCTGGTCGGAGGGCCTGACGCAGAAACCTTGGACGGTGGCGCAGGAGATGACATTATCGAAGGCCGCGACGGGCATGACTATCTCTACGGACATGGTGGAAACGACACATTAAACGGAGATGCCGATCATGACCGCCTCTACGGCGGCGACGGCAATGACTTGCTTGATGGCGGCACGGGTCATGACCGCCTCTATGGCGGCGCAGGTGATGATATTCTGAATGGTGGTGGCCATGGTGCAGATCTACTCACTGGAGGTACAGGAAACGATATTCTGACCGGTGGCTCTCATGCGGATACGTTCTACTTTAGCATCGGAGACGGCCTAGACGAAATCACGGATTTCGAGGCAGGAACGGATACGCTCATCATCGATGGGCATGAGATAATGGATCCGAACAACCTCCCAGCCGGGATCACTGGTGTCGAAACGGCAAGTGGGTTTGATTTCCATTACGGGTCGGGAGATGTTGTGACCCTGACTGGGATTACAGCGGCCATTCTGCTGGCCAACGCTCAGGTTATCTTCGCGGGTACTTCAGGTGTCGACATTGTAAATGGACTTAGCAGTTCCGACGATATCCATGGTGCCAACGGAGATGATGTTCTCAGTGGAGCTGGTGGCAATGACTATCTGTATGGAGATGGCGGAAACGATACTTTGAATGGAGATGATGGTCATGACCGTCTTTATGGCGGCGATGGCAATGACACTCTCGATGGTGGTGTGGGGAATGACCGGCTCTATGGTGAAGCAGGAGATGACGTACTGAATGGTGGTAGTCACGGGGCGGACTTCCTGACCGGAGGTACCGGTAATGACATCCTGACCGGTGGCTCCCATGCAGACACATTTTACTTCAGTTCCGGCGATGGGTTGGATGAGATCACGGATTTTGAAGCCGGAACCGACACATTGGTTATTGATGGAGTGGATGTTGCAGATTTCACCAACCTACCTACTGGTGTAACGGGTGTTGAGACAGCAACTGGGTACGAATTCCACTATGGCGCTGGGGATGTGCTCACTTTGACTGGAGTCACGGAAGCGGATCTTTTGGCATTCGCGCAGGTGATTTATACGGGGACCGCTGGTGACGATTTCGTCACGGGATATGGCAGTGCCGATGACATCCACGGCGCTGGTGGTAATGACACGCTCAATGGTGCTGGTGGCAATGACTACCTTTACGGAGATGGTGGCAACGATACGTTAAACGGAGATGACGGCCACGATTGGCTTTATGGTGGTGATGGCAATGACTCACTTGATGGCGGTATAAAGCATGATCGGCTCTTCGGCGGTGCAGGTGATGATACCTTGCATGGAGGTGGTCATGGTGCAGATCAACTCACCGGGGGCACAGGAAACGATATTCTGACCGGTGGCTCTCATGCGGACACGTTCCACTTCGTGACGGGCGATGGTCTCGATCAGATTACAGATTTTGAGGTCGGCTCGGACAAACTCATCATCGATGGACTATTGGTTGATTTCGCCCAACTGCCCAATGACCTGACTGTCGTCGCTGGTCAGGACGAGGTAACCCTCCAGTACGGATCCGGGGATGAGATCACGCTTCACGCAACCGCGAGCCTTGAGGCGGCGCATCCGGATTGGTTCCTCTGAAGACAGGTTTACCATTCTGTCCAAAAGTCAGTCAGGGGAGCGCAGAGCGCTCCCCTGACTTTACTCTCGCTATCGATTTGGAGCGAAATCCACACCAACGTTCCATCTATGTTCTTTTTTCTGTCCGATATCGCAGCTTCGGGCCCCTCAGGCCAGATAGGCATCAAATGGACTGTCGAAAGATGTGAAATCCTGCACCATGAACTGTGCCAACGCATCCGCAATATGTGTGATCGTCACGTTTTCCGAGGTCCCAACATCGTCAAACGCCGCAACGAAGCCGTCGCCATAGGCCGGAATCGTACGGACCCGTTTGGCAATGATCGGCCATGCGGCATCGATGCGGTCACGGGTTGCACCGATAACCTCGTTCTCGCCAACATTTCGGGCCATCTCGACACTGGAGGTCATCGGGAATAACGCCTGCGCGGACAGCACGGATGCCAGCCCATCAGGCAGCCACTCTTCAGCCGGAGTGTTGAACCCGTTGCCATAGATTGGGTCCGCGTTGATCCGTCCGTCATGCATCAAGACACTGATGGACTTGGCACCAAGGTTCCAAAGCGCGGGCGCATTGCGTGGCACGCGTTTGACGATCTTGTCCGCCCCCGTACCCGACACGCGTTTCGGACCCAGCCCCTGCCCGCCTTCGCCCAGCCCGGTCACCTGTCGTGACTGCAGCGCCAGAACCGTCGCCGAAGCAGAGATCTGTGACGCATATGCAGACGCCAGTGGCAACGGCGAAAACGATGGGTTCAACCCCATAAGCACACGGTTCAAGCCCATATCAGTGAACACACCCGAACTTGCCGCGACGATGCTTTCATAGGCCCGCAATTCCCGACGCTCTGCATCGTTTGACGCAAACCCCGGCACCGAAATCGTAATCAGCTCGGGACGTTCTTCGCGCATTGCCGCGAAATCAAAGCCAAGCTTCGCTATCTTTCCGGGCCGGAAATTCTCGACAATGATATCGGCCTCAGCACAAAGCGCGCGCCTGCTCCAACCCTACTTTGGACTTCAGATCAAGGTTCACGATCACCTTGTTGCGGTTCAACGTGGCGTTCGCAGGGCTGTCCCACATCGGACCAGCCGGGGGATCAATGTGAACAACCGTGGCACCCAAGTCCCCAAGCAACATCGCAACGGCGGGGCCTGCAATACATTAACCAAAATCAACGACTTTCACGCCGGTAAGCGGCAAGTTGGAAAACGATTTACGCATGTGACCTCCTATAAGACGTCAAGATTTCAGAGGGATATCGGGTTACTGGCCGGACAAGATCCAACCAGCGGCTTTTTCGGCGATCATGATCGTGGGCGAGTTGGTGTTGCCACTGGTGATTTCAGGCATGACGGATGCATCCACCACGCGCAGGCCCGCGACGCCCTTCATGCGCAAATGCGGGTCGAGAACGGCAGTGGGGTCATCATCACGGCCCATTTTTACCGTGCCAACGGGGTGGAAGATCGTGCTGGCAATATCACCTGCAAGACGGGCCAGATCCTCATCAGTTTGATACTGAATACCGGGCTTGTATTCTTCGGGTTCATAGGGCGCCATCGCGGATTGAGCCATAATCTCGCGCACCTGACGCAGACTGTCTGCGGCGACCTTCCGATCATCCTCGGTGTCCAAGTAATTCGGCACAATCTTGGGCGCATCACGGAAATCGGATGAAGTGATCCGAACGTGTCCACGGCTGGTCGGGTTCAGGTTGCACACGCTGACCGTCATGGCAGGAAAGTCGTGCAAGTCTTCGCCGAATGCCTCAAGGCTCAACGGTTGCACATGGTATTCTAGATTGGCATGGCTGCGGCCAGAGTCAGACCGGGTAAACGCGCCCAATTGGCTGGGGGACATGCTCATCGGTCCAGACCGTTTGAACAGATATTCCAGTCCGATCTTGGCCTTACCAACGATAGAGTTGGCCAGCGTATTCATTGTGCGCGTGCCTTTGACTTTGAACACAGCGCGAATTTGCAGATGGTCTTGCAGGTTTTCGCCAACAAACGGCTGATCCATCACCACGTCGATACCATGCTCTTTCAGCAAATCCGCGGGGCCGATCCCCGACAGTTGTAGGATCTGAGGAGAGTTCACGGCACCGGCAGACAGCACAACTTCTTTGGCAGCGGTCACAGTGACAGGTTTGCCCTCACGGTGAACCTTGGCACCAACACAACGCAGCGCACCGTCCGCCCCTTTTTCAAATGTTAGCTTTTCGACTTGCGCTTCCGTCCAGATGGTCAGGTTCTTACGCGTCTTGGCAGGGCGCAAAAATGCCTTGGACGTGTTCCAACGCCAGCCGGATCGCTGGTTCACATCGAAATAACCAACGCCCGCGTTGTCGCCGCTATTGAAGTCATCTGTTTTCTGGATTCCGTTTTCTTCGGCGGCATCCGCGAAGCTGTCCAGAACATCCCACCGCAGACGCTGCTTTTCGATGCGCCACTCACCGCCATGCCCGTGCATGTCTGAAAACCTGCTGTTGTCACCCGTGGCCGGATCAGCACCATCATCTAGCTTGTAGTGGTCTTCATGCGCTTTGAAATCGGCAAGCGAGTTTTCCCAGTTCCAAGCTGCTTCACCCGTCAACTCGGCCCAGTTGTCATAGTCACGCGCTTGCCCGCGCATATAGATCATGCCGTTGATCGACGAACAGCCACCCAGCGTCTTGCCGCGTGGATAAAGAAGACTGCGCCCGTTCAGGCCCTTGTCAGGCTCGGTCTTGTACATCCAGTCGGCGCGCGGATTTCCGATGCAGTGCAGATAGCCGACGGGGATATGTATCCAAGGATATGTGTCCGGCTTCCCGGCTTCCAGAAGAAGCACCTTATTGGCTGGATCGGCACTTAGGCGATTGGCCATCAAGCACCCGGCAGAGCCACCGCCAATCACCACATAGTCGAACCCGTTCAAACCTTCTGACATCTTGATCATCCACCCATCCGTCGTTTCGTTGCGATCTGCGTGCTGAAAGAGCATCGAACCGTCACGCCTGCACACGACACTCGGCATGGTCGTGAAAGGTTCGGGGTTCGGTTGCGCTTCCTCCCAGAACGCTGCTTTCAATGATCTGTGGGCGATGGATGCGAAAAAACCTAATGACAAATCGCACAACGCAATATTAGTAATTTTTATATGGACCGATTTTCAAACATTAACACCATCTTGGCCTTCGTGACTGTGGCGCGGGAAGGAAGCGTTTCGCGCGCTGCTGAGGTGCTGAACCTGACCCAGCCAGCCATCAGCCACCAAATCAAACGGCTTGGGGAAGAGACAGGAATCACGCTGTTCAACAGAACACCCACTGGCCTGCAAATCAGCCATGACGGCGCCGCGGTCCTGTCAAAAGCCGAACAAGTTCTGGATGCAATGAGTGATTTCCAGCGCAGTGCCCGCCAAAGGTCTGGTCGGGTCAGCGGCAAGCTGAGGATCGGAACGATTGTTGATCCGGAATTTATTCGGCTTGGTCGGATGCTTGCGCGCCTGCGCACCGAGCACCCGGACATTGAAACGGAACTGACCCACGGTGTCAGCGGCGACGTTATGACATGGCTGAAACGGGGCCAGATAGATGCAGGTTTCTATTTGTGCGGACCGGACGATCTGCCCCTGATGGGATTGGACAGTGAAGAGCCAATACATGCGATCAAACTTGCCGATTTCACCTATCGCGTAATCGGCCCAGTTGGGTGGCAAAAGAAGATCGAGGATGCTGATTGGCCTGCGCTGGCAAAGCTGCCTTGGATCGGCACGCCTGAAAGGTCCGTCCACTATCGCCTATTGTCCAAAATCTACACGGATCCGGCTGATCGTCTTGGAGTCGTGGCGCGTGTAGACCAAGAGGCGTCGATGCTTGAAATGGTGCGATCTGGCATCGGCCTAAGCCTGTGTCGCGATTCCATCGCGCTCCACCAAAAACAATCCTTCGGTCTTGCGGTCTGCAATTCAGTTTCAGTGCCTGCCTGTCTTTGTTTCGTTGCCTTAGAACGCCGCAAGGATAGCCCGGTCCTGTCCGAGACATTCAATCTGCTGCAAAGCTCTTGGTGACTGATTGGCGGTGTTCCAAAATGAATGAAAACGACGCGCAACATAGCCGGGTCGCACGTCGTCATTTTCGAAAACTTCAGTCGCACCAGCGAAGCTAGAACTGGTCACATTGAAGGAAATCAGCGGATTCACAGTCGTCCAATCCGGCGCAGAGTGTTTAGCCCCGTCCGAGTGATGTCCTTGGGTCGATTTTACCAGAAATTGCCAAGGCGACAGGCCTTGCGTCCGACACACCAGTTTGCGTCGGCATCCACGATTCTAACGCCTCGCTTTATCCTCATGTCGTTTCGCAGGAGGGGCCCGTTTCCGTCGTGTCGACTGGGACATGGGTGATTGTCATGTCAATGAACAACGGCAAGCCGGTTCAGCTTGACCCTGCCCGCGATACCCTCGTCAACGTCAACGCGCGCGCGCAAGCAGTGGCCAGCGCACGCTTCATGGGGGGACGAGAGTTCGAAGTTATCCAGCAAGGCCAGCAGGTTGTTCCAAGCGAACAAGACGTGTTTGCCGTTCTGGATGGAAATCGCATGCTCTTGCCGTCAGTCGAAACGGATTCAGGCCCTTTCCAGGGGCTTCGGATGCACTGGCATGGCGACGAACCTGTTGTCGGATCAGGCATGCGCTCGGTGGCCTTGTCGTTCTATTTGGCCTTGATGACGGACGCTTGCCTGAAGCTCGTCTGCGGTGACGGCCCGACAATTGTCGAGGGGCCCTTCGCACGAAACGCCGAATACCTTTCCATGCTGCAAGCCTTAACCGCGCGCGCCGTCCTTACAAACGCGGCCGTCACAGGCACAAGTATCGGAGCTGCCATGTTGTTTAGTGACGAACATACCTCACCACTGCTTAACCAAGCAGAGACGACAGTGCCTGTGAAATCTTTACATAACTATGCTGGTCTGTGGAAAAGCCTGGTTTGCAAGGCGCGCTCCTCACTTACGTGAAAGCGCGCCTTCTGAATATCAAACTTCAAGGGGTGTATCACCGCGTTCCCATTTCAGCGGGTGGAACACTTCGTCAACCGGCGTTACTGCAACATGATTAACGTAATTCGACATCGTTTTCTGAGCGATGCCCAAGATCACATCAAGCACAGCGCGGTGGCTGTAACCTGCGGCAAAGAAGGTCTCGATCTGTTCATCAGTGGCGTTTCCGCGCTGGCGCACCATTTGGATCGTGAACGTCCGCAGCGCTTCAAGTTTTGCTGTTGGCAGCGGCGTCTCATTGCGCAATGCGTTCGTGATTTCATCCGAAACCTTCATCATCTTCGCGATACCTGTGTGGGCCGGCACGCAGTAATGGCATGAATGCTCGACATTGATGGCTTGCCATACAACGGTCAGCTCGTCTGCGTCGAAATCTGTTTCGGTGAACAGCTTATGAAGAAGCTGATACGCCTCATAAGCCTGCGGGCTTTCTGCCAGAACTTTATGCAGGCCGGGCAGCCGGCCGAAGGCTTTTTGCGAATTCTCCAACAGCGGTTTGGAGGCCTCAGGAGCAGTGTCCATATCATGGGAAGGGAAATTCATGTCTGCGCATCCTTTGAAAATTGCGATATGTGCGGTTTACCCTTTCTTGAGTGATCGCTCAAGTATATAATTGAGCAATCATTCAAGAATTGGTGAACAGATGCCGCGCAAACCGAACTATGACCGAGACGAGCTGATCGAACGCGCCCGCGACTTGTTTTGGAAACGCGGGTGGGCGGGCACGTCGTTGAAAGACCTCGAGGCTGAATTGCAGATGAAACCGGGCAGCTTTTATGCGGCCTTCGGCTCCAAGGATGCTTTGTTCAAGATCGCCATGGAAAAATACGCGACCGATGGGCGAAAGCGCCTGAAGGCACTGGCCCAGGAATACGGGCCGATCAAAGCGCTTCAGCGGTTTCCGCAGATGGTCGTCCAGAACGATGCCGCCCCCGCCAAGGCCTGCATGCTGTCAAAGACGCTTCTTGAGCTTCATGCACATAACCATCCTTTGGCGCATGACGCGAATTTGCATCTGCTGAAGATGGAGGCACAATTTGAGGAGTTGTTTCAGCAAGCTCAGTCAGCGGGCGTCATTGATGCTTCGCATGATCCCAAGGTGCTTGCCCGCAGGTATCAGTCCGATCTTTTGGGCTTGAGGGTCTCTGCCGAACGCGAGGGTGTAGACGCCGACGCAATCGCATCAGAGATCGCAAGTGGTTTGACCGTGCTTTAATACAATTTGCACGCCCGTCACTTCTACGGCGTGCAGTATTTGACAGATTGGGACGCTCAAGCGCAAGCAGCCCAATCCGAACTTTCACCACGCGACTTCAGATCCACGAGCGGGCTGGCAGCAAACGCTCAGACGAATTGATTGACATAGTTTTCCAGCGCTTCCTGCCGACCGGACCGAGGATCAGGCGTGATCCCTTCCGCCAGAACACGTTCGGTAATAGAGGTCAGATCGCTGGTCAGCATGGCTTTCGCTTCGGGCGTTTTCCAACCGGCGTAACGATCTTCCAACGCGCGCTCAAGCCCACCGTCTTCGATCATCTTCGCCGCAGCTTTCAGCCCCCGGGCGCACACTTCCATTCCACCAGCATGGGCGTCAATCAGGTCTTGCGCGTCCAGCGATTGACGCCGCAGTTTGGCATCAAAATTGGTGCCACCCTGCCCCAGTCCACCGGCCTTCAAGATGTGATAATAACACAATGCCACCTCGGGCACGTTGTTGGGGAATTGATCCGTATCCCAGCCGGACTGATAATCATTTCGGTTCATATCAATCGACCCCAGCATCCCTTCGGACGTTGCGACGGCGATCTCATGCTCGAACGAATGGCCTGCAAGGATCGCGTGTCCTTGCTCGAGGTTCAGCTTCACCTCGTTCTCAAGTCCGTATTTACGCAAGAAGCCGACGCAGGTCGCCGCATCAAAATCATATTGGTGCTTTGACGGCTCTTGCGGCTTAGGCTCGACCAAGATCTGACCCTCGAAACCGATCTTGTGCTTATAGTCGACCACCATCGACAGGAAGCGTCCCATGTGGTCAAGCTCTTGCCCCATGTCAGTGTTCAGCAAAGTCTCGTAACCTTCGCGACCACCCCATAAGACGTAATTCTGACCACCAAGCTTGTGCGTTGCATCCATGCAGGATTTGACGGTCGCAGCGGCAAAAGCAAAGACATCTGGGTCCGGATTGGTTGAAGCACCCGCCATCCAGCGGCGATCGCTGAACATGTTGGCCGTCCCCCATAAAAGCCCTGTATTTGAGGCTTCCATCTTTTCCCCGATATAGTCGGTGATCTGGTCCAAGGTTCTTTGATTGTCCGCGAAATTTCCCTGTTCAGGGCGGATATCCGCGTCATGCCAACAGAAGAACGGGACGTTTAGAAGGTCAAACATCTCGAACGCGACGTCGGCCTTCATCTTTGCGCGGCCCATGTCATCTTGGGGATGCCAAGGGCGAATGAAGGTCTGACCGCCGAAGGGGTCCTGCCCCTCCCAAGCAAAGGAATGCCAGTAAGCCACTGCAAAGCGAAGGTGATCCTCCATCCGTTTGCCCATGACCATCTCATCCGGGTTGTAGTGGTGGAATTTTGCAGGTGTGACCCCATCAAAGAAACCAGTGGCCATTATGCGTCCGCCTTTTCGTTTGGGTTGCGACCCAGAATAATCATTGAGAGAAGATCATCATCTGTGACTTCTCCAATATCGACCGTGCCGACCAATTGACCGTTCTTCATCACGCTGGCCCGGTCGCACAGCTCCATCACCGAATGGACGTCATGATCAATCAGGAAAATCCCGATGCCCTGCGCCTTCAACTGATGGATCAGATCTGCGACCATCTGTGTCTCGTGCGGCCCAAGGGCAGCTGTGGGTTCGTCCATAATCAGAATACGGGCGTTGAAATAGACCGCTCGGGCGATCGCCACGGACTGACGCTGCCCCCCGGACAGGGCCGAAACCGGTTCATTGAACTTCTGGAAGTTCGGGTTCAGGCGTCCCATGATCTTGCGGCATTCAGCCTCCATTGCGGCGTCATCCACCAACCCGAAAGGCGTCATCAATTCTCGCCCAAGGAAAAGGTTTGATGCCGCATCCAAATTGTCGGCCAGCGCGAGCGTCTGATAGATCGTCTCGATGTTGTTGGCGCGTGCGTCTCGCGGAGAGTTTATCTCGACCTTCTGGCCATTGATGAAAATCTCACCCTCGTCCTTGGCGTAAGCGCCTGACAGAACTTTGATCAAAGTCGACTTGCCGGCGCCGTTGTGCCCCAGCAGGCCGACGACTTCGCCCGGATAAAGATCAACAGAAATGTCGTCCACGGCTTTGATCCCGCCAAATGCGATCGAGATGTTCTTCATCTCGACCAAGGGGGCTTTTGTCTGCTTTGTCATTACTTTGCCCCCACACGTTTGCGATAGATGATGTCAATCAACACAGCCAGCACAAGGACCGTGCCGACCACGATGTTCTGGAACGGCGCGTCGACGCCGACCATGGCCATTCCAGACTGCAAGGATTGCATGATCAGCGCGCCAATGATCGCGCCATAGATAGTACCAAACCCACCGGACAGCGCAGTGCCGCCAATGACAGCAGCCGCGATGACCCGCAATTCGTCCAGCGTGCCGATGTCATTGGAATGGTTCGACAGACGCGCAGATGCGACGACCGCAGACAAGGCACATAGGAACCCCATCAAAGCGAAGATCTTCACGGTCAGGCGGCGCGTGTTGATGCCCGAAAGCTCGGCGGCATCAGGGTTGCCGCCAGTTGCGAAAATATAGCGCCCGAACCTTGTTCGTTTCGCTACCACGCTAAGGACGACGGCCACCAGAATGAGGATAAGGACCGAGATGGGCAGGCCGTATCCGACTGTCAGCCCCTCTGGAAGTACCTCTCCGCGTTCTTCGAACAACCGCTGTAAGCGACGTTCCGGGATAAGGTAGGAATTGAGCACAGCAATGAAGCCGGCAATAGAAGCGATGATGATCCCGTAAAGCGTGAACTCGGCCCAAATCGGCTTCACAGGGAAACCATGTGCAGACTTCGCCCGGCGTGCATTCCACATTGCCCAGACGGCGGCGACCATAGCCACGAACGCGAAAGCCCAACTCCATGTGGTTCCAAGTGTTCCATTGGTCCCGCCGAAAATCAGAAACGTCGGGTCCAGCGGACCAATCGTCTGCCCACTGGTCAAATACCACGCCACGTTGCGCCAAACCAGAAAGCCACCCAGCGTGACGATAAACGCCGGGATGGTCAGATAGCCGATCATCCAGCCCTGAAACGCACCAATAAGAGTGCCCACCAGAAGACCCGAGATAACAGCCAGAACCCAGATCATCGGATGACCAAGCCCCAAAAGGTCAGGCAAGATTTGCGTCTGCATCATCGCCATGACAGCCGAGGTCGTCGCCAAAAGCGCACCAACGCTTAGGTCGATGTGGCGGTTAACGATCACAAAAACCATCCCGCAGGCCATGATCGCCACAGACACGGTCTGAATCGTCAGATTGAAAATATTGCGGGGCGTCAGGAACCGGCCATCAGTAAACCAGTTAAACCCGATGCAGAGAATGAACAGCGCTCCAATCATACCCAAAAGACGCATATCCAATTCCAGTTTCTGGAACAGGTTGCCTTTGCCTTTTTTGGGGATCGGCGCAATTTTCACGTCAGCCATGTCAGACCTTCTTAAAAAGCGCGAATAAGGTATGGCCCCGGTTTTTCACCGGGGCCATCAGGGATCAGTTGCAGGGTGCGGGACCGTCGGTCACGCCCTGACAAAGAGCCTCTTGCGTAATCCAGCCGGCATCGACAACAACCGAAAGATTTTCGGCAGTGATCGGAACAGGCTCAAGGAAACGGGCCGTCATGGTTGTGCCACCGGGGGACGTCCATTCTTGGCTGTCACCGGCCGCTTCACCACTGGCAAGGGCAACTGCGATCTCGCCTGCAGCTGCACCAAGGTCACGTGCATCTTTCCACACCGACACGGTCTGTGTGCCCAGTGCGACGCGGTTCAGCGCAGCGTGATCGCCGTCCTGACCCGAGACTGGAATACCTTCCATACCCTGAGCAGTAAGGGCAGCCACAACACCACCTGCCGTGCCATCATTCGAAGCAATAACTGCATCAACATTGTTGTCGTTTGCAGTCAGGATTTGCTCCATGTTGCGTTGCGCATTCGCGGGCAACCAGCCATCGGTATAGGCTTCGCCTACGATGGTGATGTCTCCGGCTTGGACAGCCGCATCAATGATCTCTTGCTGACCACCGCGCAGGAAGTCTGCGTTCGGATCGGTCGGCGAGCCTTTGATCATTACGAAATTGCCTTCAGGCTGTGCAGCAAATACCGCACGCGCCTGCATCCGGCCAACTTCAACGTTGTCGAAAGTCAGATAGAATGCGCGACTGTCTTCAATCAAACGGTCATAGGCGACGACGGGAATTCCTTCGTCCGCAGCGGCCTGAACTGCTGGGCCAATCGCCTGTGCGTCTTGCGCCAAGATGATCAAGGCATCGACCCCCTGCGCAATCAGGCTTTCGACGTCTGACAGCTGCTTGGACGAAGAAGATTGTGCATCGGCGGACACATAGGTCGCGCCTGCCGCATCCAATGCACCAACAATGGCCGCCTCATCAGTTTTCCAGCGCTCTTCTTGAAAGTTAGACCAGCTGACGCCGACAGTGATCGCATTATCATCTGCGAAAGCCACAGATCCCATCAAGGCCGCAGCCGCGGACATTCCAAATAGATATTTCATTGTTTCCTCCCATAGGTGGCTCATGCTAGCGATTCGAAGAGCCTACAACTTTGGTAGCATAATTTTTTTACTTGTCGAAAAAAATAATCGGCAGGTCAGGCAAGTTGAATGTAGACTGGTGAAATGAAAAGAGAATCGGGCGCATTCTGGCCCCATCATTTAAGCGAGACCTTCGCATTGGATGCTCGCGCAGTGACTCGTCTGCGCGTCCTGAATTGCATCCGGGCTTCAGGCAATGCGTCACGTACCGACATCGCTGCGGCCTTAAGTCTAAGTCCGGCAACGGTGACATTTGTTACGTCGGGCCTGATGGCAGGTGGCCTGATTGAAGAAGTCACCGCGACAGACAATCCGGACTCAGCAAAACGCGGTCGTCCACGTGTTGCGCTTCGATTGAAAACCGGAGACTTCCACGTTGCGGGCATTAAGGTCGCGCGGGACACAATGTCTATTCTGATCCTCGATTTCGATGGGACCGAGATCACCAGGCTTGAGGTGCCTTTGTCGCGACCGCAGATGGAGCCAGAAACCCTTGTTTTGGCGATCCGGGACGCACTGCATGCTGCCTATGTTCAGATAGGGTGCAGCATCGAAAAGCTCTCGGGCATTTCGATTGGGCTCGCAGGACAGGTAAATGCCGAAACCCAGTTCGTGCACTGGTCGTCATCTTTCACGCAACGCAACGTCGATTTAGGCAAGCTTTTAAACCAACACCTCCCCTGCCCGGCCTTTCTGGACAATGACGCCAATCTGGTCGCAAAGGCCGAGCAACTGTTCGGGGAAGCCAAGGGGCTGCGCAATTTTCTGGTTGTCACGGTGGAACACGGGGTCGGTTTGGGCATTGTTCTGGGCGGGCGGCTTTACCGGGGTGAACGCGGATGCGGGGCCGAGTTCGGTCACACCAAAGTTGCTTTGAATGGCGCAACCTGCCAGTGCGGCCAAAATGGATGTCTGGAAGCTTATGTTGGCAGTTCCGGGCTGCTTCGTCGCGCTGCCGACGAAATCTCGGCTGACGCTTTCCCAACCGTTAGGGCCTTGGTCCAAGGCGCCGTGGATGGACACACGAAAGCAGCCTCTATCCTTGATGAAGCCGGGCAAATGTTTGGTATGGGATTGTCCAACCTCATCAATCTCTTTGACCCAGAGCGGATTATTGTAGCAGGTGCCGAACACCGCATTTCACATCTTCATTCAGAGATGGTTTTGGAAACTGTGCGCAACAACATCGTCGAGGTCGACGCCCCTTTCCCCGATATCCGCATTCATCATTGGGATGACCTGATGTGGGCCCGCGGGGCGGCCGCGATGGGGATCGAGCATGTCTCGACCCTGAAGGTAAAGGAGCTTTCGGAATGAAGCTGCTTGTGTCGGCAACTATCGCGATCTCCTTACCCGTGCTGGCCCTTGCCGAAAGAGGCCTGCCTAAATTCCAACCTGTCGAGATTGCACCGCATGTTTACGCAGGTGGGTGGGAGCATTTCGTCGGCGGTGGCGTCGCAGTGTTCGATTGCAACGGCGACGCCCTGCCCGAGTTATATGCCGCGGGTGGCGCAAATGCGGCGCAGTTGTTTTTGAACACCTCGTCGGGTGACGTGGCCTTCACTGTCGATACCCCGGATGCCCTGTCTTTAACATCTGTGACTGGGGCTTATCCGCTGGATATTGACAGCGACGGCATGCTGGATCTTGCCGTGCTGCGGGTGGGCAAAGATGTGCTTTTGCGAGGTCTTGGCAATTGCCAATTCGAACCTTTCGACGACCTTGCCTTTTTTTTCGGCGCCCATTGGACAACGGCCTTTTCGGCCACTTGGGAAGATGGCCAGATCCTTCCGACGCTTGCATTCGGGGCCTATGTTGATCGCAGCGACCCCGACGGACCGTTCGAAGCCTGTGATGCGACGCAGCTTTTTCGCCCTCATGGCAATGTCTATGGCACGCCCCATGCGCTTAAGCCCGGCTTTTGCGCGTTGTCGATCCTGTTCTCGGACTGGAGCCGCACTGGCCAAGCAGATTTGCGGATCAGCAACGACCGTCACTATTACGTAAAAGGCGGGCAGGAACAGATGTGGGCGATGGAAGCCGTCCCTCGCCTGTACACAGCCGACGAAAGCTGGCTGCCCTACTCGATCTGGGGCATGGGCATCGCTTCACGCGATTTGAACCGAGACGGCTTCCCCGAGGTATATCTAACCTCGATGGGTGACCAGAAATTGCAACAGTTCGACCCAAAAGCTGGGGGGCCCGCGTGGCGTGATGTCACCTACGAATTCGGGGCCACTGCACACCGCCCTCACGTTGGAGATGATGGGCGGCCTTCGACCGGCTGGCACGCTCAGTTTGGTGACGTTACCAATGACGGGCGCGACGACATCTTTGTGTCCAAGGGAAATGTCGAACAGATGCCCGGTCTGGCGATGGAAGACCCCAATTCACTGTTGATACAACTGGCTGACGGCCATTTCACCGAGGTGGCACACAAAGCAGGTGTCGCCACCATGGACCGTTCACGAGGGGCAGCTTTGGTTGACCTGAACCTAGATGGCCTGCTTGATCTTGTCGTCGTCAACCGGCGTTCGGACATGGAGGTCTTTCAGAATGTCACCCCTGACCCCGGAAACTGGTTGACGGTCTTGCTGCGCCAAACCGGCCCGAACACGAACGCCGTGGGTGGATTTGTCGAAGTTCGCACCAAAGATGGCCTTTTTCACCGTGAAATCACAATTGGCGGTGGTCATGTCAGCGGGCAATCAGTGCCAGAGCACTTCGGATTGGGCGACGCACAGAATGTTGAACTACGCGCCATCTGGCCCGATGGCACCAAAGGGCAATGGCAGAGCGTTTCGACCAATCAGGCCGTGACACTCAGCCGCTAACACGCTTTCAACGCTCGACAGGCAACCCGCTTGGCACGCTGTCGGGAACCCCCAAGCGCTCGGTCGGGTCTTCTAAGGTCTTCAGAAAGGCGAGAATATCGTCGACATCGGCGTCTGACAAAGATTGGGGTGACAGCTCATTCGCTGTTGCAATCGCCTCAAGATCCGCCTCTGACATTTGGATCCGGTCATCAACAGCCCCTTCCAACTGCGGCATCACCGCCTTGTTCAAATGGTAGGCATAAAGCGACCCAACAGGATCAAGGTGGTGGCGCACCACCTCTTTTAACGATGGGTAAGCTCCGGAATGACCGTAGGGCGCTGTCAGGGTCACGTTGCGCAAGGACGGGGTGCGAAAGGCAAAGGCGTCCTCGGCGCGCCCTGTCACCCGTATCCGACCCTCATCGCGAGCGTGGCTTTCAAACCGTGCCGCTTTGCCCGGGCCGATCTGAGGCATGGCGATGGCATGAAATTCGTGATCCGTCTGCAACCAACCCGAATGACAGCTGCTGCATCCTGCCTTGCCATAGAACAGATCCATTCCCCGCGCCTCTTGCTTCGACAACGATGCCTCTCCGCGCATCGCACGATCAAAAGGCGCGTTATCAGCACGCCATTCATGCGCAATGAAATCCGCGATCACATTGGCAATCTGGGTAAAGGTCACATCCTGCCCTGGAGCAACCTGTTCAAACGCATTTGCGTATTCCGGTATCGCTTCCACGCGGGCGGCTATGACATCCCACGCACCCCCATCCTGCGCCAAAAGCCCCTGTCGGACTGCCTTGCTTACATCGTTTTCCGAGTAATGTCCCGCCATCTCGTCTGCTGACAGAACAGGGAACATCGCCTGCGCCGATAGCGCCGATTGAAACCCGGTGACCATATCAGATCCCAAAGGTGTGCGGATACCGTTGGGCTGGCTGTGATCCACTTCTAGCCGCCCATCATGGAAGAACACAGTGAACTCGGACGCTCCAAGGTTCCACAGCCCAGGCGCATTGCGGGGGATACGTTGCTCTGGGTAATTGTCGGCATCTGCCACCCGATCCGGCCCCAGCCCTGTGGCGCCATCGCCCAAAGACAGCGACAGCCCATCGCTTGTTCCAAAACGGGGATGGTGGCAGCTGGCACAACTGACCTGCTTATTGCCCGACAAGATCGGATCATAAAACAGAAGTTGCCCCAATGCGACGCGCGCCGGATCACGGTCCCGGAAAGCAGGCGCTTGCCCCAGTTCTTGCGCCGACGCACTGCTGAAGGCCAGACAGGCAACGACAAGAGCTGTTTGGACAACGTTCCTCATTCGCCGACCTCTAAGACCAGCTTTTGCACATATGGCGATGCGGGTGTGCAAATCGTGGATGGAAAATGTGGCTGGTTGACCGCATTCGGGAAGCCAGAGGGTTCAACGCAAATGCCGCCCCATGCTTCAAACGGGGCACCCAATCCATGCCCGGTATATATCTGCGCCCCCGGCTGATCCGATGCGACCCGCAGCTTCAACCCAGACGGCGCCGAAAGCTCGGCGATATGTTGCAGGCCTTTGGCTTTTTCGGGCCGAATGAAGAACCGGTCAATCCCATCAGGGAAGCTTCGCAAACGCCGCCCTGTCCGAAAATCGAGCGCCGCGTCTGCAACGCCTTCAATCTCTCCGGTGGCAATGCCCGCGGCGGAAAGCGACAAGACGCGCTCCATTGGCATTGTCAGCTTCAGATCAGCACCCGACTTCTCGCCCAAGGTATAATAGTTGTGCTGTGCAAGGCTGACCGGACGCGGGCGATCAACTTCGACCCGCATTTCATAGGTCAAACTGGTGTCCGACAATACGACCCTGATCACGAAACGAGCTTTGCCCGGAAACCCGGCCTCCCCGTCCGCTGCAACATAGGTCAGGTCGGCGGTTCGGTCATCTAGCTTTGACAGGCTCCAATATTGGGCCGAGATACCCTCGACACCCGAGTGCAATGAATTGACCCCTTCATTGGCCATCAGCTTTACATCCGTGCCACCCAGCGAATACCGCGCCCCAGCAATACGGTTTGCCACAGGCCCGACAATGGCCCCGACATAGTATGGGTCCGACAGATAGTCTTTTGGATCGTCATAGCCGAGGATCAAGGGAACATCATCGTGCCACCACCCTTGTGTCACGCCCCCGTAAGACAGCAATCGAACACGCATCGGTCCATGCCGCAAGTCAACGGTTTGCATCGGATTCTTCAAGACGCGGCGATCGCGCTGATCGCAGGATAGGCGGCACGGTATCTGGCATAGGCCGCATCATAGGCAGCCGTCAGGTCGCGGCGCGGCTCAATGACATCAGCAACCGCCGGAGGGCTCATGACCTCATCAGGTGTTGCACCGGTCGCCGCACAAATCGCCAAGCGCGCGGCGCCCATAGCCGCCCCAAGTTCTCCGGCTGCTGGAACCGAAAGCGGCAAATCCATCATTGTCGCCAATGTCTCTAACCAAAACCGGGACCGAGCGCCCCCGCCTACAGCAAAGACCGTCTTAAGATCAGCCCCCGTTTGCGCCAAAGCCGCTTGACTGTCCCGCAATGCAAATCCGACCCCCTCCATCACGGCGCGGGTCAAAGCGGTCTGATCCGTCGCAATGTCCAGACCCAAGAATGCACCCCGAACTGTCGCATCATTATGCGGCGTCCGTTCGCCTGAAAGATACGGCAGGAAAAGTACCGAAGATGGTCCGTTGATCTTGTCCGGCAGCGCCTTGGACAGGGCCGCGGGCTGCTCACCAGTGTTCCGCGCCAACCAGTTCAAACTGTCTGTCGCTGATAGAATTACACCCATCTGGTACCAGCGCTCTGGCACTGCGTGACAAAATGTATGCACCGCAGTTTCCGGCGCAGATGCAAATCCACCCCGCGCCGCCAGCAAAACGCCGGACGTCCCCAAAGACACGAAACCAGCCCCTTCATTCAAGCACCCGATCCCACAGGCTGCAGCCGCATTGTCCGCAGCACCGCCTGCGACAACCACCGATCCGCTGATCCCCCATTCCGACCTGAGTGCATCGCGCAGCATCCCACCAGCCGCGCTTCCTTCAACCAAATCAGGCATCTGATCTGATCGCATGCCCGAAGCCGCCAGCGCAGGCTCTGACCACTTGCGCGCGCCCACATCCAGCCATGATGTCCCGGCGCTGTCGGACATGTCGCTTAGATACTCACCCGTAAGCCAAAGCCGCACATAGTCCTTCGGCAGCAGAACCTTTGAAACCTTTTCGAAAACATCAGGCTCATGTTCCGCGATCCATGCCAGCTTGGGCGCCGTAAATCCGGGGAAAACTATGTTGGCCGAGGCATCGCGCATCACCGGATTTTCATCAAGTGCGGCAGCCTGCGATGCCGATCGCGTATCATTCCACAAAATGCAGGGGCGCAAGGCTTTCCCGCTGGCATCAACCAAAGTCGCACCATGCATATGACCGCTTAGCCCGATCCCTTTCACATCTTGGAAAGCAGGTCCGGCAGCGTCAGCCAACCCGCGCATGACGCGCTGACTGGCAGTGATCCAGCTGTCCGGATCTTGTTCTGACCAACCATGGTGCGGATGCTGTGTTTCCAAAGGCGCCTCAGCCTCGGCCAAAACAACGACGGCATGATCAATCAAAATCCCGCGCACACCCGATGTTCCAAGATCCAGACCGATGAAACTCATTTTTACCTCATTTATTTTATCGCATAAATTAATGACCAAGTGCCCGGAGTCAATCGCCATGCTTTGACCATGCACAGTTTTCGTTCAAGAATGTCGACCCCTATTCGCCATTTGCCCCGCCTCAACGGGTATCGGATGCAAAGCCATGTGCCACGTGGCGAAACTCCTCTCTTGACAACCAACACACCTCTCGACACCTTCAGCCGCGATGGTTTCGGCACGCCAAAGGCAAGCCGGATGAAAAGGGAACACGGTGAGGAACAGCCAATCGGCGCCAATTCCGTGACTGCCCCCGCAACTGTAAGCGGTGCGCATCCCCTCGACGCCACTGGAGCAACGCTCTGGGAAGGTTGGGGACAAGCACAAAGCCGCGAGTCAGGAGACCTGCCATCTGAACCGTAACTCAAACCGGGCGGGGTGTCCTGGAAGGAGGCCAATATGGCTTTGATGGCGTTTGCCACATTCAGATTTGGTGTCATTCCCTCCCTGCAAGCGCGCGGAGGGCGTCATGAACCGGACTACCACACACCGAATTACTGTTTGCACGTCGTGCAGACACAAGGGACAGGCCTGTCGGCCGGGTTATGAACTGATCGCAAAGCTGCGCGCTGCAATTTCGGCGGCGGGCGACGCCATCGGCGAAGATTTTGAAATCTCCGGCACCGCATGCATGGCGGGCTGCGATCGCCCTTGCACGGTCGCCTATCACGGCACGCGCAAAGCAACCTATCTGTTTGGCGACATAGACCCTGACGTGGACATTTCAGACCTTGTGGACTTCGCAAGCCAGTACGCGGTCCTTCACGATGGTTGGTGCAGCTCTGTTGACCGGCCCGGCAAGCTGCGCAGCAACACCCTTGCTCGTATTCCAGCCACCATCATGGCGATTGAAGACACTGCCGAGCTGGTGTCATGAGCGCCGCAGAGCTTCGGGTCGAAGGCGTCACATGGGCACCATCGCGAAAATCGCCACTATTGCTGCATGACACCAGCTTTGACGTTCCTGCGGGCCAGACGCTGGGCGTTGTTGGGCCGAATGGGGCAGGAAAAACGACGCTTCTGCGCCTGATCTATGGGTTCAACCTGCCCTTCAGCGGGCATGTGTCTATCGGTGGCCAGACGCTGTCCACACTCGCCCCCCGCGCCGTCGCCCGCAAGGTCGCCGCCGTGTTGCAAGAGCAGCCTACCGATTTCGCCCTGAATGTCCGCGAGATCGTCGCCCTTGGCCGCGTGCCGCATCGTCTGGGGTTCGCCACACCCGGCAAGCGCGATGAAGAAGTGATCGAGGCCGCGCTGGATCGCATGGATCTGCACGGCATGGCGCATCGCAGCCTGTCGACCCTGTCCGGCGGCGAACGCCAACGGGTGATGGTGGCCCGCGCCTTGGCGCAAGAACCGCAGGTCTTGGTTCTGGATGAGCCCACCAATCACCTTGATATCCGGCACCAGCTTGAGGTGCTCCAACTGATCCGTGATCTGGATTTGACCATCGTAACGTCGCTGCATGATCTGAATCTTGCGGCTGAAGTCTGCGACCAAATCTTGGTCTTGCGCGGCGGACACATGATGTCTGTCGGCACCCCCGGGGAGGTGCTGTCAGACGAACTGGTTTCGAAAACCTTCATGGTACAGGCCCGGCTGGAAGAACTCAGCCTCAGCCGCAAACCCCATTTTTCATTCCAACTTCCAAACTGAACAAGGGAAACCCTATGAAACACTTGCCATATGCCCTTGGCATGAGCCTTCTGGCGACTTCAGCATTTGCCGAAGTCACCGTGGACAGCTGCAGCCGACAGGTCACTTTTGACACTCCACCCAAGGCGGCCGTGTCCAACGACGTAAACCTGACCGAGATGATGCTGGTGCTTGGCTTGGCTGATCGCATGGTCGGCTATACCGGCATTTCTGGCTGGAAAACTCTGGACGAAGAGATGCGCGCCGGCGTCGAAGCTCTGCCCGAGCTATCCACGAAATACCCGTCGAAAGAAGTGATCGCGGGGGCCGACGCCGATTTCTTCTTTGCTGGTTGGAACTATGGCATGAAGGTCGGCGGCGAAGTAACACCCGAAACGCTCGCCCCGTTCGGCGTCAAGGTCTATGAGTTGACAGAAAGCTGCATCCATATCGGCGACAAGCCGAAAGTCAGCATGGATGACATGTATAATGACATCCTTAACCTTGGGAAGATCTTCGGCGAAAACACCAAAGCGCAGGAACTGGTGGCAGGCTATAAGGCCGAGCTGGACGCGTTCACCGCCGAGCTGAAAACCGGCGACGAACCGCTGCGTGTGTTTGTCTATGACAGCGGTGAAGACACGCCCTTTACCGCTGGAAAATACGCCATGCCGACAGCGCTGATCGAAGCGGCAGGCGGCAAAAATATCATGGATGATTTCGAGAAAAGCTGGGCGACCGTGGCTTGGGAAGAAGTGGTGGAACGCAACCCCGAAGTCGTCGTGATCGTGAACTATGGTGAAGTGACTGCCGACGAAAAACGCGCGTTCATGATGAACAACCCGGCCTTTGCCGATCTGGACGCTGTAAAGAACGACCGTTTCGTCGTGCTGGAATATGTCGAAGCCACCCCTGGCCCGCGCAACGTCAATGCGGTGAAGAAACTGGCCAGCGGTTTCTGGGGCCACAGCACTCACCAAGGACAATAAGGCGATGCGGCAGCCCACACAGCGTTTGCCCCTTCCGGGCATTTTCCTGATCGGAGCAGTTCTGTTCGGGCTGTCGCTTTCCATTGCAATCTCGGTGGGCGCGGTGTCTGTGCCCATCGACACGGTCTGGGGCGTGTTCTTCAACAGCACTGGTTTGTCTGACGCCGAACCGACATGGTCCGCAGGCCGCGCCGCCATCGTGTGGGAAATTCGCTTTCCCCGCGCACTTTTGGCAGCCATGGTCGGGGCGGGGCTGGCGGTCGTCGGGGCTTCCCTTCAAGCCGTCACCCGCAACCCGCTGGCCGATCCGCATCTTTTAGGCATCTCATCAGGAGGAGCCTTCGGTGCGGTGGCCGCGCTAATGCATACGGGCCTTTTCATGGGGCTTCTGACCGTCCCGTTCATGGCGTTCCTTGGCGCTTTGATGGCGACGGCCATGGTGTTGGGCGTGTCGCGCATGGCGTCTGCGACCTCGGCAGACCGTTTGGTGCTGGCAGGCGTTGCCGTGTCCTTCGTGATCATGGCAGGCGCAAACATCCTGATTTTTCTGGGTGACCCCCGCGCATCGCACACCGTAGTCTTCTGGATGCTCGGAGGGCTAGGGTTGGCCCAATGGTCGCACCTGTCTTACCCGCTGATCATCCTTGCTCTGGCAGGGACTTGGCTTTGGCTTCAGTCGTCAAAGCTGAACGCCATGACCATCGGTGACGAGACCGCAACAACGCTTGGGATCTCGGTCGCCAAGTTCCGTTTGTCCGTCTTCGTGGCTGGCGCACTGATCACTGGCGTCATGGTCGCATTTTCCGGCCTGATCGGGTTTGTCGGCCTGATGGTGCCCCATATCGTGCGGATGTTGGTCGGCGGCGACTATGCGCGCGTTCTGCCCGTCTCTACCCTGTTCGGAGGCATCTTCCTGCTGTGGGCCGACATCGCGGCGCGCACATTGATGGCACCCGAGGACATCCCAATCGGGATCATCACCGGCCTAATCGGCGGCATATTCTTCATCTTGCTGCTGTCGCGAAGATAACAGAACCTGCCGTGCCTCAGACCTCGTCTTCCGGGTCAGCAACAGGATCAAGCACCAACAGCAAACGCGTCTCGCCGCTTCCTTCGATGGGCGGCGAACGGTGCAGCAAGCCCGAGGCCGGCTGCTCTGGCCAGCGGGTGCCCCGCAGCAGGATCGGCGCGCCGGTGGACACTGTGATGATACGCTTGGGGTCGCGGCCATCTTGACCGGTGCCATATTGCGTGCCGGTCCCGCGATAGGTGCAGACCAGCCGCGCGGTGATCGCGTCGACATGGAACTTGCGGCAGGCGTTGGTGGTCACCACATCAAGACGCACCCGCAGAAAGCGCGCGCGCATCAACTCGGAAAAGAGTTGGGAAAGCGCCGAAATGTCGTCGATCAACATATCCCGTTCAGGACAATCCGGCGTGCCAGACGTGTCACAGATGTGGCGGACGGCATCCGGAATGGCCTCTGGGCGCAGGATCATGCGGGTCTTGGGCAAAAGAGCGGCGTCCAAACCGTCGATCCAATCTTGAAATGACGGTAAGGGCTGACGCCGCCAAACAGCGGCCGCAACGCCCGGACGATGGATAGCTGACAGGTCTTCAGCCGTGTCGGTTAGATGCACCCCAAGGGGTGCATCTTGCATCAGCGTCTCAAGCACCGTGACATTCATCAGCGCTGCCCCCAGAGCGGGAAGGCGTCGGCCAGATCCTCCCATTCTTCTGGGCGGAATTCGTCCACATCCATAAGGGCTGCATTCAGGCGCGCTTTGATGGCGTCTTCGTCATAGCCGGTGCCGATGAACACGATCTCTTGCCGCCGGTCGCCCCAGGGTTCGACCCAGTTGCGGGCAATCTCGGCTTGCGCCTCGGGATGGGTCGGCAGGCGCTCTTCAGGCAGCGATGCCCACCACAGCCCCAGCGGCTTGACCGAGGACAACGCCCCCGCAAGGCTAAACTCGGCCGCCCATTGTGGGCGGGTGGCGATCCAGAAGTGCCCCTTGGCGCGGATCACGCCGGGCAGATCGCCGTTCAACACCTTAAGCAGCCGTTCAGGATGAAACGGCGCGCGGGCGTGATAGGCGAACGAGCTGATGCCGTATTCCTCGTCTTCAGGCGTGTGATTGGCAAAGCCGTAAAGCTCTTTGGCCCACATCGGGTGTTCATGCGCGGTGTCGAAATCGAAAAGGCCCGTGTCCAGAATGGCATCGGCGGACACGTCCGAGTGATTGGTCTCGATAATCTTCGCGTCGCCGTTCAGGGCGCGGATGATTTTGCGGGCGTTATCCGTACGTTCAGGCCCAGCATCGTCCACCTTGTTCAGGATCACCACATCGGCAAATTCGATCTGCTCGGTCAGCAGGCTGACCAGGCTGCGATCATCCTGCTCGCCCAAGCTTTCGCCGCGGTCGGTCAGGAAATCGTGGGACGAGAAGTCCTGAAGCAGGTTCACCGCATCGACCACCGTAACCATCGTATCCAGTCGCGCCACATCCGACAGACTTTCCCCGGCTTCGTCACGGAAATCGAAGGTGGCCGCGACGGGCAGCGGTTCGGAAATCCCGGTGGACTCAATGAGCAGATAGTCAAAGCGCCCTTCCTCGGACAGGTTGCGGACCTCTTTCAGCAAATCATCGCGCAAGGTACAGCAGATGCAGCCGTTCGACATCTCGACTAGGGTTTCTTCCTGACGCGAAAGCTCGGTCCCTTCGCGCACCAGATCGGCGTCGATATTCACTTCGGACATGTCGTTGACGATCACAGCCACGCGGCGCCCGTCGCGGTTGTTCAGAACACGGTTCAGAAGGGTTGTTTTTCCAGCCCCAAGAAAGCCAGACAGCACGGTCACAGGCAGGCGGGTATCGTTAATCGGCGTATCTTTCATAGCATTTAACTCGCTTATGTAAGGGAAGGTTCGGCGCGCAACATGTTCAAGCTGTGCTCTAGCTCGGCACGCGGAATGTCGCGGGCAATGACGACGATACGCGAACGGCGATCGTCAGACGGCCAGTCTTTGACCGGCAGCGGAGGATCAAAGATGGTTTGAACCCCATGGAAAACGAATGGCATCTCGATGCCTTCAAGGAACACCACGCCCTTGACGCGCAGCAGATTGGGACCACGTTGTGCGGTCAGCGTGTTTAGCCAGTTGTCGAAGACAGCATCGGCCAAGGGTTCATCAAGGATGATGGACGCCGTTTCGATGCGGGCGTCGTGACGTGAATGGGATGCCGGGGCCGACGGCGACGCGGCCATCCCAGACAAGTTCGCAAAGGGATCTGAAGTCAAACCGGCAGATGCACCCTGCCCCGATGCGTGAGACATCACATGAACCGGAGAGCCAGGCGCTTTGCGCCCAGTTGTCCAAGACAACACATCGACCGGAGCGGCCTCTTTGCGCAACCCGCTCAGCCCCCACAGCTTCCCGGCCAAACCTTCACCGCGGACGGCATGCAGGATGCGCGCGGTCGGGTTTAACCCCCGCAGGCGTTCTTCGACCCTGATGATCTGCTCGGGCCCTACCAGATCGGCTTTGCTGAGAACCAGCAAGTCGGCCATCGCGACCTGTGAAACGGCTTCGAACTGATCATCCAATGTCTTAGGGCCATTGGCGGCATCCACCACGGTAACGACCCCATCCATGCGGGTCCGCGCGGCCAGAAAATGTTCGACCAAAAGTGTTTGCAGGATCGGCCCAGGTTCCGCCAGCCCTGTCGTCTCAATCACGATCCGATCGAAGTCAAATTCACCCGCCTCACGGCGCTGAAACAGTTTTCCGAATGTGTGTCCCAGCTCGCCCCGCACAGTGCAGCACAGGCAACCCGATTGCATCAGCGTGACATCGTCGCTGGAGGTCGCCATCAAGTCGTGATCAAGCCCTGCTTCGCCAAACTCGTTGACGATCACGGCGATCCGTCCTGACGATGCATCCGACAGGATAGCGTTCAAAAGCGTTGTCTTTCCTGCTCCCAGAAATCCGGTTAGCAAAGTGACAGGTAAGCGCGAATCCACAGTGCGTGCTCCTTTGGTGTGGAGGCTTTTTAAGTTATGTTATAATATAACGCAACAGCTTGATGCGAATACCGCACCCACTCAACAGCACTGCGCTGGCGGGACGACTTTACAATATTAGCGAAGGTCCAGCGTGCCAAAAGCGTCTCGACTTGAATAAGCCGAGATCGCATTTGGCGGGCTCTGGGTTGTCCTTATTCACTCTCAGGACAAACAGAGGTCTTATGAAAGCGTCACGCCCGCTGGGTGCAGAACCACCGACGAACCGATCGCAGCCGGGTCAAGATCCACGTGGCAATCATAGGCTTGCGAAAGGTTCAGGCCGGTCAGAACCGCGTCGGTCCATCCATCCGCAAGGACGCGACCGTCCTTCATTATCACGATCCTGTCTGCATAAAGCCCCGTCAGGTTCAAATCGTGCATCACCGCAATCACGCCACCGCCTGCTTTGGCAAAGTCGCGAGCGATGTTCATCACTTGAATTTGGTGTGCAATGTCCAGCGCAGCAACAGGTTCGTCCAGATAAAGCCAGCGTGGTTCACCATCCAATGTTGGCTCCCAAACCTGACATAAAACGCGGGCCAGTTGGGTGCGCTGTTGCTCGCCGCCGGACAGCTCTTGGTAATATCGGTCTTCATAGCCGGTCAGCCCGACCCGGGCCAAAGCACGCTCGGGCAGCGTGTCATCTTGCGCCGAAACACCTGACATCAGCCCAAGGCGTACAACTTCAATCACCGTGAAAGGAAAGGCCAAGGGGGTCGATTGTGGCAACACGCCCCGTTGGCTGGCCAGTTGCCAAGCCGCCAAGCCGGTCACGTCCTGCCCGTTCATGGTGATCTTGCCGCCGTGATCCACATCCCCTGTTAAGGCGCGCATCAATGTCGTTTTGCCGGATCCGTTCGGGCCGACAATTGCCGTGACTTGCCCTGGATAAGCGATGAAATCTATCCCATGTAAGATCTCTTTTCGGCCCAGTCGGACGTGAATGTCAGTTGCGTTTATCATGTCGCCTCACATATCCAGAACGCCGCGGGCGCGCAGAAGGATCCACAGGAATACCGGAGCGCCCAGAACAGCTGTCACGATGCCAATGGGCAGTTCGGCGGGAGCAATGATGTTGCGGCTGATCACGTCGGCCGCCAGCAAAAGTGACGCCCCCAAAAGCGCCGCGTTGGGCAGCAAAAAGCGATGGTCCGGTCCGATGGCCAAGCGCAGCAGATGCGGCACTACGATGCCGATGAAGCCAATGCCACCCGACACAGCCACGGCAGCACCAGTGGCCGCAGCGACGGAAAGGATGCCGATGGATTTCACGCGTTGGATATTGATGCCCAGATGGCCAGCGGCGGCCTCGCCCAAGGCAAGGCCATTCAATCCGCGCGACAGGAACGGGGCGGCAGCAAGTGCCAGCAGAATGATCGGCGCGGAGGTGATGACTTTCGACCACGTGGCCCCAGCCAGTGATCCCATGCCCCAGAAGGTCAGATCACGCAATTGGGCGTCGTTGGCTTTGTAAACCAGAATGCCCGAAACCGCGCCAGCCAGCGCCCCTAACGCAATCCCAGCCAGCAGCATCGTCGCGACCGAGGTACGGCCCTTGCGCGTCGCCACACGATACAGGATCAGCGTCGAGGCCCAGCCCCCAAGGAACGCAGCAACCGGGACAAGGTAGTAGCCCACATAGGCCAATATCCCGATCGGCAAGACGCTGCCCAATACGATAGCCGAGATCGCCCCCAGTCCAGCACCCGCGCTGACGCCCACAAGTCCGGGATCGGCCAACGGGTTGCGAAACAGCCCCTGCATCAGCGCGCCAGATACCGCCAAAGACGCGCCGACCAGCACACCCAGCACCATGCGCGGCAGGCGGATGTCGAACAGAACAACGCGTTCTTGCACAGTCAGGTCATGCCCCTGTGCCCACTGCGCCAGCGCGTTCAGGGGCGACACCCCCGTCGCTCCGAAACTCAGGCTAAGGGCGCACATCACACTCAACAGTGCAAGCTGCACCCAAACCATACGCCGCGCACGGGTGCGTCGGTCGGTGAACGCCGGGCGTGATGGGCTGCGGGCGGGGAACTGTTCTTGCAGGGCGGCCATCGTGGATCAGCCCTCGTTTCCCGGCAAAGCGTCCAGATACTGGCGCAGATCGGCAGCGGCTTTCGCCGTGCGCGGCCCGAAGCCCAACATATAGGCTCCGTCCATTTTGATCAGCGCCTTGTTCAGGCCAGCGGGCGTCAGTTTCAGCGCGGGATGAGACCACAAGGTGTCTTCGGTCGCACCATGGTTTTCTGAGCGGTTCATCATCAAGACCACATCAGGTGCTGCGGTGATAATCGCCTCGTCCGTTAGGATGCGGTATTCGCTAAAGCTCTGCACAGCATTTACTGCGCCGGCCATGTTGATGATCCCGTCGGCGCGAGTATTGGTGCCGGACACATTCAACCGCCCGCCCGGCATCGACAGAACGAACAGAACGCGGGGTTTATAAGTGGCATTGGCATTTGCCGTTGTGATCTGGTCCAGTTCGGCCGTCAGTTCGGCGACAAGTGCAGCCCCTTTTTCATCGACCCCCAGCGCGTGGGCAACAGTTGTGACACGTTCAATGATGCCTTCAGCGTCATAGCGACCGGGGACAGGAACGAACGGGATCTGAGCCGCGTTCAGCAGCTCGATCGTTTCGGGCGGACCCGAACCGGGTTCGGTCAGGATCAGGTCAGGATTGACCGAAAGCACGCCTTCCGGTGCCAAGCGCCGCATATAGCCCACGTCGGGAAGCTCTAACGCTTCGGCCGGATAGACCGATGTGGTGTCGCGCGCGATGATCCGATGTTCCTCGCCAAGGGCATAGATGATCTCGGTCACGGCACCGCCGACCGACACGACGCGCGACGCATCGGGATGGCTATCGTGTGCGTGCACAGGGAGGGCAACAAAGATAAGCGTCAGAAGCGCGACCAGCTGCACGCCGGGGCGCAACAATTGTGTCAGGCGCATATGTCGATTGAAGCGGTTCATGATTGGGCCTCGTCCGTGGTCAGGCTGTCCAGAATATCTTTCCAGATCACAGCGTTCTCTTCAGCGGCGCGACGGAAAGGGAAAATCTGCAGGATAATGCGCCCTTCGCTGTCGAAAGCCTCAAGCGACAGGGCTTCGCCACCATTGGCAAACTTGCGCACGGCATAGATTTCCGCGATGTGGTCCGAACGCAGGTGCATGTCGAAGCGGGGATCCAGCACGTTAAACCAAGGCCCCATGGTCTTCAGGTTCTTGCACTCGCCGCCATGGATTTGAATGCAACCGCGGTTGCCCACAAAGATCATGACGCCAACCCCAGTTTCCGAGATCTTTTCGAACGCCTGTTCAACCGACCCTGCCGCCAACGGGCGCACATAAGGCGCGCCTGCAATTCGGTACGACCCCAGGCGGTTCATCTTCAGTTTGACCAGCACCTTCTGGAACTGGTGTGTGTCGGTCATCTTGTCCCATTCGGCGCGCAGCTCGTCCGCTTTGGCGGGATCGGCAGTCGGGGCTTCCGGTGCACCTTTTTCGCGCAACTCAAGCGTATCGCTTTGGGCATCTTTCCGCAGAGTGGCGACAATACCATCCCACGCGTCATGGTTCGATTCGTCACGCAGATGGATCTTATGCACCGCGTCGCCCACTCCGTTGAAAATCTGGATCGAGCGTTTGATGCCCTTGTCGGTCTCTTTCTCGACCGCGAAAGCATGTTCCCAGAACTTCGGGAAGATGCGCAGGTCGATCTCGGGATCAAGGATCATCGCGGCGTGGCGGCCAGTGTGGTAGTTATTGTAGGTGCCGACACGTTCAATCACGCAAGACGGATTACGTGTCAGAGCCAATACGTCCCCAAGCTTTTCGATTTCGGGCATGATCTTGTCTGGGTGCGCTTCGATCGCTGTGACACCGTTTCCGACATAGGCAGCCACCAGGTCGGCTTCTGTAATGCCAAGGTTTTCGGCAAAGTCCCGATCACGGGTTTTCGGATTATCCGCCCGTTTCTGGCGGATCTGTTCTGGGGACGGCTTTTGGGTATCCAGCATGTGCGTTCCTAGTGGTTGCGCTTCTTGCTGGGGAATACCGTGGCTGAGCATTTGTGATTTCGGCACGTTCTCTTTTAGTTGACAAATTTAGTCAAGTTAAATAATTGCCGCAGCACGAGGACAAATTCGACGCAAGCTTCCTGCCAGCGACTCGGCTTTAAAGAAAAACTAAGGGGAAGTTTGCGATGAGGATTTCGCGTAACACAGTCTTGCTTGGCACAGTCGCTTTGGCCGCTGTGCTGGCAACACCATCATATGCACAGGAAGAAGAAAGCGCGGGTTATCTGACCAATTTGGGGCAGATCATCTTTGGCGCTGGTGCTGAAAAAGTGGCTATAGACGTGCCACAAGCCGTGACCGTGATCGACGAAGATGAGATCGAGAAAGAATCTCCTGACACCATTGGTGACATCGTCAAAAACGTGCCGGGCGTGACCACCGTGGGTTCAGAAAGCTTCTTTGGGGAAAGTCTGAACATCCGCGGCATTGGCGCCGGTGGATCGGCGGACGAGCCGAAAATTGTCATGACCATTGATGGCGTCGGCAAGTATTATGAACAGTACCGCATGGGCTCGATGTTTACCGACCCGTCCTTCTTCAAACGTGTTGAAGTGCTGCGTGGGCCGGCAAGCTCGACCCTTTATGGGGCAGGAGCAATCGCGGGCGTCGTCGCGATGGAAACCAAGGACGCGTCGGACTTTATTAAAGATCCGGATGACACGTTCTCTTTCTTCCAGAAACTTGAATACAAGACCAATGGCAGCGGCAAATCCTCGACCTCGGTTATGGCATTCCGCCCGTCCGAGAATCTCGAGTTCATGGCGGGCTATAACTATCAAGACAGCGCCGAGCTTGAAGATGGCGACGGCGTCGCCATTCCGGGTACCGAAGGAACGCTGGAAACCACTATCGCCAAGGGGACATACACCTTCGGCGATGCCATGGAGCATTCGCTGGAAGCCTCGTATCTGACGACCCGTTCGTTTGTGGATGATCAGCCCTATAACTTGGTGGACTCAACCCTCAGCTGGGGCACCACGGATCGCGATATCGAAGACACCACAGCCTATCTGAAATATGGCTTTGATTCCGCAACCAACGATCTGATCGACCTGTCGGTCCAGTTGTCGTACTCGAACACCGCCGTAGACATGAGCGACGCTCAGGGCACTTTCATCGCGCCTGCTGACTATGCCTATGAAACTGTGACGGTGAAGGTCGAGAACACCGCGGAATGGAGCGGTGCAAACTATGAGAACTTCCTGACCTTCGGGATGAGCCACGCAACGCAAACTCGTTCGGCGGAAATCTCGGAAACTTGGGTGTCGCCGTTTGTGCCAATCCCGACACTTCCGGGAACCGGCTTCTCGTACCATCCCGAAGCTGAAACCAAAACGATTAGCTTCTATGCACAGAACGAGTTTATCTGGAATGATCGCCTGACTGTGATCGCCGGTGGTCGTGTGGACAAGCAAGACACCTCTCCGAATGCAGACACAGTGGCTGCTGCGGCGTTAGAAGACACCAGCAAGACCGGATCGTCCGCAACTTTGGCCGCGCATTACAAGCTGAACGACAGCTGGGCGGTCTTCGGATCTGCGTCTTACACAGAACGCCTTCCCACCGTGGATGAGATCTATGACACGAACAACGGTTTGGCCTCGTTCGACTTGAACACCGAAACCTCGGAGAACTTCGAGATTGGCCTGTCCTACCAAAACCATGACGTCTTCACCTCGGGCGATCAGCTGAGCTTCAAGGCTGTGGCATTCCGCAACAACATGCTTGGCCAAATCGCTACGAACTCGGGACTTGAGGTCGTGAACGGACGCATTCCCAGCAAAATCAACCTTGGTGCAACCCGCATCGAAGGTCTTGAACTGGAAGCCGCCTATGACAGCGAAAAGGTCTTCGGGTCGTTGGCCTATTCGAAGCTGAACGGTCAGAACCTGTCGGACCCCACCGCGATCAATGCCGACCTTGCCAACGTCCTTCCGGCGGACAACATATCGTTGACGCTGGGCTATCGCCCCGTGGATACGGTCGAGCTGAGCTGGCGCGTGTCGCATTCGACCGATGCAAGCTATACCACGGTTGATCCTTTCACCGGCGCATCCGCCATTGTGACCTCGGACGCACATACCGTGCATGACATCTTTGCCAGCTGGAAACCCGATGATGGCGCATTGGAGGGGGCAGAGCTGCGCGTCGGTGTACACAACGTCTTTGACCTTGATTACAAGACCCACCTTGCATCCAGCAGCGCGAAAAGCGCGGGTCGCCAGATCAGCTTCGGCATCTCGAAAACTTTCTAAGAGGACAACATGAAACGCCACAGCATATCGACCGTTTTCAAGAATGCGCTTGTATCCACAACCATATTGTGGAGCGCTGTGGCAGGGCCGGCATTGGGGGAAACCTCGGTGCCGGCGCCAAACTCTAAAACCACGCTGGCGATCGAGTTGAACAGCACTGAGCAGCTCGATACTGCTTGTCGTTTGACCTTCACCGCCATGAACAGCAGCGAACAGGATCTCAGCGCCGTGGTGCTGGAAACCGTGTTGTTCGGGCCCGACGGCGCAGTGATCACTCTTTCCTTATTTGATTTTCAGGACCTCCCCACCAGCAAGCCGCGCGTCCGCCAGTTCGATATGGCTGGGACCACGTGCGACAGCATCGGGCAAATCCTGATCAACGGCGTTGCCACATGCGATGGCAGCACGCCTACGGCATGTCAGGATGCGTTGACGCTGAGCAGCCGAACCAAGCTTGAGGTACTGGGCTGATGGAATTTCTTCTGAACATCCAATCTCGGATTGCCGAGTTCGTGGCCCTTGGCGGGCCAGTGGTGGCGCTGCTCTTGCTGATGTCGGTCGTGTCGCTGGCGACAGTTATCTACAAAGTCGCACAATTTCGCGCGCGCGGAGTCGGGCGACGCAAGTCACTTGAGACTGCCTTGCAGGCGTGGGATCGCAGCCAGCCGGATGTGGCCAGACAGGATGTCAGCGCCAGCCGAAACCACCTGAAAACCTTTGTCGGTGAAGCGCTAGAGAACGTAAATCACGGCAACAATCACGCTTTGGCCCAACGGCTTATCGCGCGGTCCGAAGAAAGCCTGACCCAATTGGAAAAAGGGTTTCGCCTGCTGGATACCATCGCGCAGGTGGCCCCATTGCTGGGACTTTTTGGCACCGTTCTGGGCATGATCGAAGCTTTTCAGAACTTGCAGGATGCTGGGTCGTCGGTGGATCCAAGCCTGCTGGCAGGTGGGATCTGGGTCGCCTTGATGACCACCGCTGTTGGGCTGGCTGTAGCCATGCCGACGCAGCTTCTCCTGACATGGCTTGAGACGCGCATTTCGGACGAACGTATCTTTGCTGATAAGGCCATTCATTCGGTTCTATACAAGGTGAAAGCCCAGGATCATGCGGCGTAACGCGGGGTTCAACCGGGGGCGGTTGACCCTGACCCCTTTGATTGACGTGATCTTCTTGCTGTTGCTTTTCTTCATGCTCAGCTCGACCTTTTCGCGCTTTGCAGAGGTGCAACTGATGCAATCTGGATCAGGGAACGTGCAGCCCGATGCAGACACCAAAACGCAGTTTGTGCGGTTGACCCAACACGGGGTTACGCTGAACGGCGTCCCCATTGATTTCGCCGACCTGACACCGGACCTGACCAAAGCCGTGGGCGACGAGCCGGGCCGCGGGCTGTTGGCCTTGGGGCCAGAAGTTCAGGCGCAACTTTTCGTGGACGCTCTTGCGCGAATGCAGGCGGTGCCCAAGTTTACAGTTGTGGTGCTGCAATGAGACGCCCACGCCCCGAACGCAGGAAATCCGAACCCACGATTGCTTTGATCAATGTGGTGTTTCTTCTGTTGGTGTTCTTCCTGATCGCTGGCCAGCTTAGCCCACCGATTGATCGGGATATCGAGCTGCCCGAGGTCAAAAACCTGTCCCCCGCCCAAGCGCCCGACGCGCTGGTGATCGCAGAGGACGGCACGCTGACGTATCAGGGCAGCGTCATCGAATTGGATGCGTATTGGCAGCAGCATTCCCAATCCGCCTTAGATGCCGACGACGATGTGCCGCCCGCAGACCGGCTGCGTCTGGTTCCTGATCGCCGCGTACCCGCCGCAGACCTTCTGGCTGTGGCCAACGAACTGCGCAGCCTGGGCGCCCGCGACATTTGGATCGTAACCCAGCACGGGCTGGAAGCCGAGGGTTAAGCCGATGACGCGCAAGCACATTTTCGCAGCTGTGACAGTCGTGATCTCGGCCGGGGTGCATGGGATCGGGTTCGGAGTGGGAGCAGGCGAGCAGCCCGTCGAACTGGCAGGTGGGGCACCCGAACAAGTCGCCATGCTGGGCAACAGCTTCGCAGATATGGCCGCCGGAATGGTCTCTCCGACCAGTGCTACGCCCGATGTCACAACGCCTGTTAAGTCTGATCAGACAGATGCAAAACCAGTTGAACCAGAGGTGGCACAAACGCCGGTGACAACCCCGCCTTCACCGGTTCAGAACCAACCCGCAGTACGACCAACGCCCCGTAAGGTAACGCCGGTTCAAAAACCCGTACAGAAACCAGTTGCAAAACCTGTGCCAAAGGAACGTCCCAAGCCGAAAGTCGAGCGGCCAAAGCGAACCGAGCAACCGAAACCAGACGCCAAACCGACACCGCGTGGAAACTCGGATCAGTCCGGACGAAAAGGGCAAAGTGATGGGCGCAGCGATGCCAAACGGGAAACTAGCGGTCAGGCGAAAGGGAACAACGCGCAGGCTGGAAACGCCGCCGTGGCGAATTATCCGGGCAAAGTTTGGCGCAAACTGAACCGAACCAGAAAGCAAGGCAAAGGGCGCGGCAAGGCGGTTGTCGGGTTCACCGTTGCGGCGTCTGGAGGCGTGGCCAAAGTGTGGTTGGTCCAATCGTCTGGAAATGCCAAACTGGATGCTGCCGCCTTGAAACATGTCCATCGGGCGGCCCCCTTCCCGCCGCCTCCGAAAGGGGCACGGCGTCAGTATTCTTTTGAATATGTCGGAAGGTAAGTCGTTTGGCTGGGTGCGCACAGTTCGGCGCGGCTATATTTGAGGCTCTTGGCAATGCTTCCTTGACATCACGCTCTCATTAACCGAGTAAATAACTCGGATATAACCCGACACTTTTTGTCGGATAGAGTGAGAAACCAAGATGCGAACATCGAAATTCAAACAAACCACCTTCCTTATCGCGGGCATGATGCTTGCCGGTGCCGCTTATGCGGACAGCGCATATGGCCCGTATCCAGTAACCCTGAAAGGCTATGAAGGCGACAAGACGAACTCGGTTTCTTATTCGGGTCAAATCGCGCGCCACGTGCTGCATGACAGCCTGAAAAAACTGGCAGGCAAGGGTGACGGCGGCGCAAACGCTGCTGATCTGGAAGCGCAGATGCTGGCCTATTTCATGGGCGGCAATCCTGATCTGGCGATTATCGCCCCTGCCGACAAAGACCCGATCGACGTCAAACAGTCCACCCTGGGCGAAATTTCGGGCAGCGCAAACCTGGACGGCAAGTTCTATAACGGTGCGATGGCGGCTTGGCCGGGCAACCTGACGGGCAAAGACGTGATCAAGAACATGATCGCCCACGCTGCCAAATCGAATGGCGGCTTTGACGCCGAGACAGGTTATGACTGGGGTCAGCTGATCTCGAAATTCACGATGGGCGCAGTGTCTTACCACCAAGCTGTCGACAACTATCTTGATGAAAAGATGGAAGCCGACAACAAGCCGAACGGCGCCCCCTATAGCGACGGCGCGCATTATACCGGAAAAGAACATTCGTGGGACGAAGCATTTGGCTATTGGGGTGCGGCTGCACATTCGATCCAGCTGAGCGCTGACGACAACTATAACGTTGCCAAGCAAGCTGAAGGGTCGCTGGGCGACGCGAATGGCGACGGGATGATCGACTTGAAAACCGAGTACGTGTTTGGCCCGGCTTACTATGCTGCTGGTGCGGACAAGGGCGACAAAACGCAATATCTGCCGACCATCTTCAACGCATTCGTTGACGGTCGTAAGCTGATCACCTCAGCCGCGGGCGAAAACCTGACCGCCGAGCAATTGGCTCAGTTGCAAGGTTACGCTGCTGTCATCGCCGACAACTGGGAAAAAGTGCTGGCCGAGGCAGCATTCAAATATGCCGGTTCGGTTTATAAGGACATCAACACCCTGCAAGAAGCGGCTGACGATGAAGCCAAAACCAAGGCGTTCCGCAACTATGCCAAGCACTGGGGCGAGCTGAAAGGCTTTGTCATGGCGCTGCAAACCGGCAAGAACAATCTGGGCGAAACCGCTGTCAAGCTGAACGACCTGACTCTGTTCGGTCCGGTCACGCTGGACAACAGCTATGTCACCGGTGTCGATGCCGACGGCAACTTCGTCAAAGAGCGTCGCATGACCTGGAGCGACTATCAGCTGAACATGCTGAAAGTTCAGCAGCTTCTGTCGGACACCTTCGGCCTTGAGGCCCGCGCCAACGACCAGCTGGCTGACCTTGAAGGTCTGGCCGAAAAGCTGGGTGCCGCGGCGAACGCTGAAACCGACTAAGATACTGGGCGGGCGGCGTTTCACATGCCGCCCGCATCCTTCCGTTGGAAATCTTTGACTACATATCCACGGTCTTTTCCGACTTCGCCGATCCAAAGAAACGCATCTTTGTCGGCTATCTTTTCCTGTCTCTGTTGATCGCCTTTCTTTGGCTTTTGATTGTACGCCGCGAAGGCCTGCGCCATACCTTGGCCAAGCTGTTTAGCAAGCGGATTTTCTTTTCTGGCTCTGCCCGGGCTGATTATAAGATCTTCGTGATAAACCGCGCCTTCTCGCTGTTCATCTCACCGCTTTTGATCACCCAACTGACCATCGCGACTGCGATCTATTACTTCCTGCACGGGTTGGATTTCGTGTCACCCGGGTCTGCATCCATCATTGGCAAAACCGCCATCGTCGCGCTGTTTTCCATAGTGATGTTCATGGTCGACGACCTGACCAAGTACTTGGTTCATCGCTGGATGCACCATTGGCCGATGCTGTGGGCCATTCACAAAGTCCACCACTCGGCCGAGACCCTAACCCCCGTCACCGTCTATCGCGTCCACCCGCTTGAGGGGGTGCTTTATGGCCTGCGCAGTGCCTTTGCCCAAGGCGCTGTCATGGCGCCCTTCGTGTTTTTCTTTGGGGATTCGGTGGACCTTTACACCGTGCTTGGCGTGAATGTGCTGGTGTTTGTCTTCCACGTGACCGGGTCAAACCTAAGACATTCGCATATCGACATTCGCTATTGGCCGTGGCTTGAGCATATCCTGATTTCGCCTGCACAGCACCAGTTGCACCATTCGGTCGCCGAAGAACATTTCGACAAGAATTTCGGGGCCGCCTTGGCTGTGTGGGATTGGTTGTTTGGCTCGCTCCACCTGTCCGAGCACAACAAAGAGCTCAAATTCGGCCTGCCCGAAACCGAAGCCAGCGCTACCAATATTCTGGATATCTATCTGCGTCCATTTGCAGATATGGGCCGTGTGTTGCGCCGTCGCTATCGCAAATTGCGCCGCCGATTTGCCCCCCCTGAGACGACCACCCCAGCAGAATAGACCCTGAGCGCGCGGGACAATTTGCCCCGCGCATTCCGGATTATTCGGCTTCGTCGTAGGTCGACGCGTTCAATTGCATATAGTTGGCTTCGCCCAGCTTGTTATAAAGCTCGATCTGGGTTTCAAGGAAGTCGATGTGGCCCTCTTCGTCCGCCATCAGCTCTTCAAACAGCTTCATAGACACATAGTCGCCAGCATCGTTGCAAATATCTCGCGCCTTTTTGTAAAGCGCACGCGCGCTCTCTTCGCCCGCAAGGTCAGCCTCGAGCGTTTCCTGAACGTTCTGTCCGATGCGCAGCGGGTCCAGTTTTTGCAGATTCGGGTGGCCGCCCAATGTGATGATCCGCGTGATCAGCTTGTCCGCGTGTTCCATCTCTTCGATGCTTTCTTCGCGGCTTTTCTTGGCCATTTTGCCAAGGCCCCAGTCTTCCTGAAGCCGGTAGTGCAGCCAATACTGGCTTACTGCGGTAAGTTCATGCCTCAACGCGTCATTGAGAACGTCAATAACCTTGGGATCGCCCTTCATACTGAATTCCTTCGTCATCTGGCAGCCGGAAAGGTTGCTGGTTGGTAGGGATTTTCAGGCTAGGGTTTTTTCGCATCGTTTCCAAGAACAAAGGCATACACCCGCCGCAATCGGCCTGTTTGCCTAGCGCGTGATAGATCTTACCGGGCGTGATCAGCGTTTCCGGGTCCGAGGCCCGCATCCAGTCAATGGCGGCGTGGATATCTGTGCACGCGATGTGTTGGCAACTACATACGATCATTTGATGACTTTCAGTTGGGCGCGATCTGGGCAGATGAACCGTGAGGGGCAAGCAACAGGGCATGACGTCACGGTTTCACGGGCTCGTTCCGCAAGCATCTGCCCCAAAACGCGCAAGGCTCCGACGGCTTGATGAGCCGCCGGTCCACGTCGCAAAAGGGGGCTGTCGCCGACAGGCGACCCTTCTTCGTTTTGGCTGGCCTCTAGCATCGCGACCAAAGACAGCTCATCGGCCGAGACACCACTTGCGTCAGGCGTAAGAACCCGAAGTTGAATATGCCCATGCGGGCCGAAGATGCGTTCAAGATCCTCAAGCGCGGCCACAACACATCTGGCCCGCTTGGTGCCCAATTGGACCGGCAGGGCAAGGCGCACATTCGCCTGAAGCGACTGTCCCCAAAACCAAAGCCGGATCAACCGCAGTGCTTCAGCGCTGACGGTGCCAAGACCAGAAAACCGGCTGCACGTCTTGGAAAGTTGAGGCTTGGGGAACGCGTTCATTTGGTCAGGATCAACTTTCCAGAACGCGTGATGCTAAGGGTGTAGACTTTGCCGTCATAACAAATGCGCGCGCGATTTCCGCCTTCGGTCAGCGCAACGGCATCGTGGACCGGTTGCAAATCCGAGGCCCCTTGTGGGCTGTTTTCTTCATTTGTGCTCATCTCGCGCCGTCCGTTTTCTCTTTCCATGGCGTCACTCACCCAGTCCATTCGCTCTGACTCGACGCAGTCTCCTAACGTCACCAACCGTTCGAACTCGGCCAAATCGAATCGCCCCTCCAACGAAGAAATCCGATGTGTTCCAAAGACCTTACCCATCTGTCTGGTCCTACTTGCGATGTTCTGGACACCTTGATGCAAGTAACTTACAAAATTTATCGGATTTATCAATCCCTACTTAATTAGTCAGATAAATTGTGACGACAACTGCCACTCACAGCCGACATAAAGCCGGGGACGGGTGGAATTTACCCCCGCGGATCAGTCCCACCTTGAAGAATTTTAGGTATCGCCCGTTTCGCGCGGTTCCTTCGCGACGAGCTCAACAGTGTTTCCATCCGGATCTTTGGTAAAGACACCGCGCCAGCCAACCCACGCGAATGTCTCGACATAGTATTCCAGCCCTTGATCCTCATACCACGCGACAACAGCCTCTTGTTCTTCCCAAGGCAGGCTGAGCGCAAGATGATGTAAAGACGAGCCCGGACCGGTGGCTGGAGGCTTGGTGCCAGCCTTCGTGTTCCCAGCACCTTCGATGTCATGCCGGAACAGGGCAAGCACGGCAGTATGACCGGCAAAGCCCTCGGCGATGCGAAAGAACACGATATCGCCGTTTTCGGGGTCGTTCATCAGTTCAAGCCCGATCACATCGCGATAGAATTCGACCATGGCATTAAGATCAACGCACCTAATGGCGATCTCGCCAAGCGCACGGACGGTGAATCCTCGGTTAGCCCTTACATCTCTCCTTTTCGTTATGTCGTACTGCATGGTCTGGCGTCTGTGATCCTGCGGTTTTGGCGGGTCCCTGTGCAAGCAGCGACCCGTGAAAGCCCAACTGCCAGACCAACAAGCCCATGATCAGACGTTGCCGGCAGACGATGGCGTGCGCGGCAAGGGCATGACATTGGACCCGACCCTGTTTGCCCTCTGGCCTGCCCAGACAGAGCCAAGGACGATGACCGCACCAAGGGATTGCAAAGGCGAAAGGGTTTGCCCCAGCACCACCCAGCCAAGCAGAACCGCGGTTAGCGGGCTCATCATGCCCAACATCGAGATTGCGCCGGGTTCAATCCGCGCGACGCCCCGGAACCAAAGCGCATAGGTCGCCGCTGCGCCAATAAGACCAAGCCAGATCAGCCCGGCGAAGTTGGCCCCGGTCAGCGGCGGCAAGGACGGCTCGGCAATCAGTGCAAGCGGCAACAGGATAAGCCCCCCTGCGGTAAGCTGCCAGGCGGTAAAGCTCAGTGCAGACACCGGCGGCTGCCATTTGCGGCTTAGCACCGTACCCGCCGCCATCGAGGCCGCACCGCCAAGACCAGCAGCAATACCGATGGGATCAAGTGCCGCTTCGGGGCCAATCAACATAAATGCAACGCCGAGCACTCCGGTAGCGGCCGCAACAACCGCGCCAGCCCTAATCGGCGTGCCGATCCAGCCGCGCGCCATAAGGATGACCATCATCGCTTGCAGCGAACCCAGTGTCGCGGCAACCCCGCCGGGAAGTCGATAAGCGGCAACGAAAAGAAGCACCCAGAACAGGGCAAAGTTGAAGCTACCAAGCAGGAAAACACGGCCAAGCCATGCCCGAGGCGGCACGCACCGTGTGATCGCAAGCAGCAAAAGCCCGGCAGGCAGCGCACGCAGCGCCGCAAGCGTTATTGGATAGCCCGCTGGCAAAGCCTCGGTTGTGACAAGATAGGTGCTGCCCCAGATCACTGGGGCAAGCGCGGTTAGAAATATATCGCTGGAACGTGTCATGAAGGTCTCCTTTCAAGCAACAAGAAAGAGGGCGGCGCGCAACTGTGCGGCCAGATCCTCGCGCGGTCCGTTGACAAGGCGCGCGCCTGTCTCGCGGACAATCAGCGTGGGAACATGGCGGACCTGAAGCCTGCGTGCCTGTTGTCGGTCGGACTCGACAGCTTGCGCGGTCATTGGGTCGTCAAACGCATTGGCAAAGGCTGCGGCTTCAAAACCTGCGTCACAGGCCACGGCCAGCACGGTTTCGGGGTCTGCGATGTTGCGGGCTTCGCTAAGATGGGCGCGTTGCAGGCGATCGAACATGTCCCAATGCGCGGCCTGTCCGCCAATCCGTTCAGCGGCCTTACAGCCGAGAGCAGCGACCATGCCGTGTGGATAGTCGAAGGGCGCGGCTCGCATTGCTTCGATGTCAACCAAACTAGGTTGGTCGCTAACCTCGCGGCACGCTGCCCAATGCCCCAGAATTGTATCACGGGCATCTTCAGGGGCGCCCCACCGCGTGGCCATTTCGGCGCGGCTGGCTTGCAAAACAAAGGTCCGGTGGTGAATGTCGAGGTCGAACTCGCTTGTCAGGTCTCGCATCCGTGATGAGATGTTGAAGCACCAGCAGCAGACGACGTCATGGAAGAAATCAATGGTCAGGGTCGGCATCACGCGGCCTTCTCTTGCCAATCCGCCCCAGCGAGACGAGACGCGATCCGGGCGACATGCGCGCCTTGAAAACGTGCCCCTTCAAGGTCGATCTCCGATGGTGCACGCGAGCCATCGGCCCCGGCTATCGTACCCGCGCCATAGGGCGCGCCACCCACGATTTCCTCGGCCGACTTCTGACCAGTATAGGTGTAAGGCATCCCGGCAATCACCATGCCGAAGTGCTGAAGCGGGATTTGCGTGGACAGCAAAGTCGCCTCGTGACCGCCATGCTGTGACCCGGTCGAGGCGAAGACCGCCGCAACCTTGCCCACAAGCGCATTTCGCGCCCAAAGCCCACCGGCCTGATCAAGAAACGACTTCATCTGACCAGCCATCATGCCAAACAGTGTCGGTGTTCCAAAGATAATGGCGTCATAGGCCTCCAGATCGGCAGGCGAGGCCACAGGTGTCTCGTCCGCTGCAAACCCGGCGTTTTGCCGGATCTCATCGGGGATAGTTTCAGGCACGCGGCGCAGATCAACATGGGTGCCGGGCACCGAGCGTGCGCCTTCGGCCTCGGCTTGGGCCAGGGCGCGGACATGGCCGTAGCTGGAGTAATAAAGAATAAGAATGCGAGTCATGGGATCCTCTTAGGCTTAAGGTTTCGATGCCTCAGAGGATGGGGTATGGCGCAGTCGGGATTAAGCGGCGCGCGCTCACTTCATTCTTTACACTCGTTGAAGAATGTCAGGGGTGCAGCGCCGCCCGCAGATGGTCAAGAAATGCCGTTACCTTGGCGTCCATGCCAAGACGCGATGCGGTCACGGCATATATTTCCGGGGCGGGCAGTTCCCAATCCGGCAGCACGCGGACCAACGCGCCAGATGCAACCGCATCGCTGGAAACGAAATCCGGCAACGTGCCGATACCTTCACCCGAGATCAGCAGGTCGCGCAAAACAAGGCTGTTGCCGACACGGATGGGCGGATCAAGATCCACCGTTACCGTTTCAGAAGAACCGTGAAGGGTCCAGTTGGTAAGGTGGTCAGCCAGCAGAAAGCCGATGACACGATGGTCAGCAACATCCTGCGGTGTTTCGGGGCTTCCGAACCGCTCCAGATACGAGGGCGCTGCAAAAATCTGTTGCCGCATCGTCCCCAGCTTGCGTGCCACCAGTGCAGAATCCGGCATGGCGGCCCGGATACGGATCGAGACATCGAAACCACCTTCAACCATGTCGACCACCCGGTCGTCCATCGACAATGTCAGCCGCAGGTCGGGATAAGCGTCAAGAAAATCCGGCAGGAATGGTGCGATCACAGTTTGCCCAAATGAACTGGAAGCGTTCACCTTAAGATGGCCACGCACCGCGCCAGCACCTTCGCGAATACGCGTCTCGGCCTTGGACACCGCATCAAGGATGCTGGCCGCTTCATCATAAAAAAGCTGCCCGGCGTCAGTCACCGACATCGAACGTGTCGTCCGGGTCAGCAACACCGTGCCCAGACTTTCCTCAAGCAATTTTACCTCTCGGCTCAGAAGCGCGGGCGACACTCCCAAATCCTCTGCCGCACGCGCAAAACTGCCGCGTTCAACGATGCGACGAAAGGCATTCATGACAGAGAGCTTGTCCATGTATCGCGTCCATTATTCCAAGTGGAAAATAGCTTTGTTCGACGTGTTTCGTCGATAAATACTATGGATCAAGATCGAACGCCAACGCGCTGACATTTTGGAATACGCAAAACCCTTCATCTGATTGGGCGTATTAAATTTGGGACCATCCCGGTCCAAAGAAAGGCGCGCCCGAACCGATTGCGGCGATGCCAGTGGAAATACCCTTACGGCGCAAATGTTAGAGCAAATTCGCTAGCCAGATGAGTTCAAGATCAACGCAGTGGCTAAGGTCAAAGACGCGTGGAAAGACAGTGGCAAGATTTACGGCTACCGCAAAATCTATGACGACCTGATCGATATTGGCGAGGCAGTGTCAGAGATACGCGTTGCCCGTTTGGCCCGCCTTGCAGGCATTCAGGCGCAGATTGGCAACAAGAAGAAGCCCGAAGTGTACGGCGGCAAGCCATCCGTCGTGGTCGACAACACGCTGGATCGACAATTCACGGCCGATGCCCCGGATCGCGCTTGGGTGACAGATATCACCTATCTACGGGCGCATGAGGGCTTCGCGTATCTCTGCGTGGTCATTGATCTGTTCTCGCGGCGTTTTGTTGGGTGGGCGGTCCAGTCTCGCCAGACATTAGAACTTGCTGTGAAGGCTTTGCTGATGACGACTTGGCCTAGAACGCCCGGACCTGGTCTGCTGATCCACTCCAACCAAAGTGCCCACTTCACAAGCCGTGAATGGGCTGCCTTCCTACGTGAATATGGATTGGAACATTCCACGAGCCGCCGGGGAAATTGCCATGATAATGCCGTGGCCGAGAGCTTCTTTCAGCTTCTAAAAGCGGGAGAAAGTTCGACGCCGGAAATACCGGACGCGCGAAGAAGCCCGGCGAGATATGTTTGAGTACATCGAGCTGTTCTACAACCCAAAACGCAAGCACACGAACAACGGCATGCTGTCGCCCCCTTTCACACGCGCTTTGCATGTGTTGCAGACAATGGTAGACTTCGAAAAAGACAGGTCAAACTGGAAAAGGCAGGTGTCTAGAAAACTAGATGCACCTCAAACATCTGTTATGCCAACAGCTTCTTGAGCTTGGCATTCTCAGTCTCAAGCGCTCGCAACCTCTTGGCATTTGACGGCTCCATCCCGCCATGTTTGGATCTGTATTTATAGAACGTGCCCTGGCTAATCCCATAGCGCCTGCATACGCCAGCTGTCTGCTCGCCAGCTTCCTGCTCATTCATCATCTGGATGATCTGCTCGTCGGTGAATCTCGTCTTCATTTATCCGTCCTTCAGTTGGGCGGACTCTACACAAAACTGGAGGAGATTCAGGGGCGCAGGTCAGTATCTGTGCTCTGATTGTCTGTAAAATTTTTCCCGAAGCGGCCCACAAGTCCTCCATCTCCAATTTACAAAGGGTATTTTTCGAAGGGTGGAACAACACCCAGAGGAACAGCTCATTTCAGATAACAAGGACAGCTCGGAAATCATTCACATTGGTGAGCGTCGGCCCAGTGTGAAGAAGAGAATCCAGTTTTCGAAAGAATGTGTAGCTATCGTGTGACAACAGGTAGTCTTCAGGATCAAGTCCTGCGCCGCGGGCCTTGACCAGGCAGTCCGGACCAATGATGGCCCCGGCCGCGTCTTCGTTTCCGTCGATCCCGTCAGTGTCGGCAGCGATTGCATAGATATCCTCACATGAGGAAAGCGCAAGCACGAGCCCAAGGAGGAACTCTGTGTTTCGCCCGCCCTTGCCGTGGTGATCTGTTCCAATCGTAACGGTGGTTTCGCCTCCGGAGATCAAGATCGCGGGCGCTTTCAACGGCGTTCCGTGCGTTCGAATAGCCTTTGCGATGCCGGCCATCACGGTGCCGAGCTCGCGTGCTTCACCTTCCAGCGCATCGCCTAGAAGTACAGGCGAGATATCGGCGTCTCGCGCGACTTGTGCGGCAGCCTCCAGCGCTATTTGTGGAACTGCTATGAGCCGGAAATCCGCGTCAAAATGCGGCGCAGGTCCTGGCTCGGCGAGGAGTATGCGCCTTGCCGCTGCCGGAATGGTTTGGCCAAGGCGTTCAACAATGGCGGTCAGGTCATCCCCGGCCGTTGGATCCGGGACTGTCGGCCCAGACGCAATGGCCTCAGGGTTGTCTCCAGGAACGTCCGATATTGCCAATGTAACGATTTTCGCCGGATGGGCCGCTTCGGCAAGGCCGCCCCCCTTTATCAGCGATAGGCGGCGTCGCACTCGGTTCATATCGTCAATCGTTAAGCCAGACCGCAACAACGTTTTGTTCACCGCGACTTCGTCGTCGATGGTGAGAGGCGGTCGGGGCATCGGCATCAGCGCGGAGCCCCCCCCGGAGATGAGAGCCAGCACCAAATCCCCTTCTCGTGCCTGCTGGGCCGCCTCCAGTATTTCACGGGCCGCCGAGAGGCCGGCCTCATCTGGCACCGGGTGTGATGCTTCCCGTACTGTGATCCTGTCTGTAGCCGTCGCATGGCCATAGCGCGTGACGACAACACCTGAGAGGTCAACATCAGGCCAAGCCACTTCCACGGCGCGCGCCATACTTGCGGCAGCCTTGCCGGCACCCACAACGATGCAGCGTCGCGTCGGCTTTTCTGGCAAGTGCTGCGCGAGAACCTTTGCCGGATCCGCCGCCGAGATTGCTGCGTCAAGCATGCGGCGAAGCAAGAGCTGCGGATCAGAAACGCTCATCACACCAAGCTCTGACTAAATGTTTTCGCCGCGGATTGCCTCGCAGACCGCATCGGTGACTTCACGGGTCGTAGCTGTCCCGCCCACGTCCGGAGTAACGATGCCATCTGCGCAAACCTTTTCAACCGCGCGCATCAGGCGGTCGGACGCATCGTGTTCGCCAAGGTGTTCAAGCATCTGGCTGGCAGTCCAGAAAGTTGCGACGGGGTTGGCGATGCCCTTGCCGGTGATGTCAAACGCTGACCCATGGATAGGTTCGAACATAGACGGGAAACGCTTTTCCGGATCGATGTTGGCGGTCGGCGCGACGCCCAAAGACCCTGACAGAGCTCCTGCAAGGTCCGACAGGATGTCCGCGTGCAGGTTGGTTGCCACGACCGTATCGATTGAATTCGGATCTTTGACCATTCGAACTGTCATCGCATCGACAAGCATCTTATCCCACGAGACGTCCGGAAACTCTTTTGCAACCTCGGCCGCGATTTCATCCCACATTACCATGCCAAAACGTTGCGCATTGGACTTGGTTACAACCGTGAGTTTTTTTCGTGGACGCGATTGTGCAAGTCCGAATGCATAGCGCATGATGCGGGTTACACCGACGCGAGTGAAAATGGACACTTCGGTACCAACTTCTTCGGGCAAGCCTTTGTGCGCACGCCCGCCGTGGCCGGAATACTCCCCCTCGGAATTCTCACGCACGATCACCCAATCCAGATCGCCCACACCCACATCGCGCAGTGGCGACGAAACGCCGGGAATGATCTTGGTTGGGCGCACGTTGGCATATTGGTCAAAGCCCTGACAGATCGGCAGGCGTAGGCCCCACAAAGTAATATGGTCCGGCACGTCCGCAGCGCCAACGGCACCAAAATAGATCGCATCAAACGGCTTCAGTTGCTCAAGCCCGTCTTCTGGCATCATGGCGCCGTTCTTCTTGTAATAGTCTGAGCCCCAGTCAAAGGTTGTGACGTCGAACTTGATGGTTCCATCGCGCTTTTCCAGAGTCGACAGCACCTTAAGTCCAGCTTCGATCACTTCCGGGCCGATTCCGTCGGCAGGAATGGCGGCGATTTTGTAGGTACGCATGATATATTCCCAGCATTGATAGGTCCCGCCTGCAAATTTTCACAAGCAAACCGACTTAACGTTCGTTCCAGACTGTCTCAACTTGACCGTCGGCCCGCAAGAATGCATTTATCATATAATTTTTCGCAATAATGAGCTGTTTCATGGAACTCCGCCAACTCCGCTGTTTGATTGCCGTGGCTGACACTTTGCATTTTGGGAAGGCGGCTCAGCAGATGGATATGCTGCCGGCCTCGTTCGGGCGACAGATCAAATTGTTGGAAGAGCGGCTTGGCAGCCGGTTGCTGGTGCGCACCACGAGGCACGTATCACTGACAGATACAGGGCGTGATTTTGTCGAGTCGGCTCGCGACATCGTAGAGCGCGCAGACCGGCTCGAAGCCGAGTTTCGAGAAGGCCAACACGATCAATTGCCGGTCTTGCGCATCGGGGCCATTGACAGCGCGGCCGCCGGATTGATGCCGCAATTTCTGCCGAAGTTTCGCGAGCTTCATCCCAAAGTTGATATCGAATTGCTAGAACAGAAGACCATTCGACTGTTGCCTCGTGTTCTTTCAGGTCGACTGGATGCAGCCATAGTCCGGCCCCCTGAAGTGACGGATTCAAGGTTGATCTTCCGCTCTCTGTTTAACGAAACCGCAGTTGTTGCCTTGCCCGAACAGCACGAACTAGCAACAAAATCCGAGATCACTATAGCTGACATGGCGGATGAGCCGCTGATCGTGCCCGAGCGACGCTCGCGGCCCCATAGCCATGACCTGACCATGAAACTGTTTCTGGATTCAGGCTTTACGGCGAGAGTAGCTCAGATTGCAGAAGAGAAGCAGACTATCGTCAGCTTGGTATCGACCGGAGTCGGTTTGGCAATCGTGCCAAAATGGGCTTCGCGCCTTGCTGTTGGGGGCGTGCGTTTTGTTCCACTGTCGATCCCGCCTGGCGTCGCCCGCGATAAACTCGCCTTGTCGGTAGTTTGGCTAAGGGACACGCGGCACACAGCACGTGATGCGTTCTTGGACGTGCTCGACGCCAATGTGAGGGCACTGTCCCGGACCGCTTGATGATTATTCACATTTTTTGTATATTTAAGGGTGTCACACTCAGTTCGTTTTTTTCTTGAGTTCATAAATTTATTGGCTGTAGCGTCGTTATTATCGTGCCTCGTCGGGCGCATGCCGCACAACGCGGATAGGAGACTGCGTTGTTTGATGACGGCAAAACAACAAGGAGGACACTATGCAATTTAAAGCTATCAAGAGGCTCTCGGCCGTATTTGTGACAACAGCACTAACCACAGGTGCAGCAGTTGCAGACGACCACGTCGACAAAACGGGTTGGCCTGAGAGCTTCACTGTCGGAACCGGTTCTCAGGGCGGCACCTATTTCGGTTACGGCTCTGGCTGGGCAGGTATCGTTGCAGAAGCGCTCGGTGTTTCCGGCAGCGCAGAAGTCACCGGTGGCCCAATGCAGAACATGGCACTCGTCCACACTGGCGATCTGCCCTTTGGCATGACGACCATGGGTCCGGCTGCTGAATCCATCGCCGGAAGCAACCCAATTGCACCCGGCCTACAGATGAACAATGCCTGCGCGATGTTCCCGATGTATCAGACACCCTTCTCGATCACGACGCTGTCGTCTTCTGGGATCACATCCGTCTCGGAAATTCCTGCTGGTGCTCGGATCGGCTTCGGCCCTGCAGGCTCCACCTCCGACACTTACTTCCCTCGCATGATGGAAGAACTAGGTGTTGAGTTTGAGCGTCGCAACGGCGGCTGGTCCGACCTCGGCGGTCAACTTCAGGATGGCCTACTGGATGTAATCGCCTTCGCAGCTGGTGTTCCGGTTCCCGCCGTGTCTCAGCTTGAGGCACAGGTCGATGTGAACATTATTGAGTTCACTGAAGAAGAGCAGGCACAGATCGCAGAGGCCTTCCCCGTGGCGCCGTTCGACATCGCAGCTGACAGCTACACCTCGCTCGACGCACCTGCGCGTTCGGTATCAATGTGGAACTTCGCTGTTGCAAACTGCGATCTGCCCGAGTCTTTCGTTTATGAGGCCGTCAACGCCGTAATGTCCGACAACGAGCGTATGGTGAATGCACACCGAGCTGCACGGTCCTCTCTTCCCGAGTTCTGGGATCGTAACACTGTGATGGCATGGCACCCCGGTGCCGCACGCTGGTTCACCGAGAACGCTGGCGCGGAAATTCCCGCTGACATGATCCACGGCAAATAAGCCACAACGGTTGCGCATCGGCTGGCACAGTGCTGGCCGATGCGTCGTTATTGAAAGACGATCAATGCCTGACGGCTGCTGATGATGGTTCCGGTCGGCCGAAACCCTCGTCATAACGGCCAGACACAGGCGATGTGGGCCGATGGGGGGAACCATGGCAGAGCAGAAAAGCACCAACGATATCGCAGGCTCCATGGAATCGGAGGATCGCACGGCGGTCTTGGCCGAAGGCGTGGACGAAGAACCAATTGAAGGCAATCGCCGCCTGTTCGCGGGCAAAGGCTACCTGTTTGTCGCGGCCCTCTCGACATTTTACGCGCTCTTTCACATGATCGCCCTGAACGGCGTGTCGATTTCCGACTGGACGGGAATCGAAATTCCGCTGCTGCCACAATTCCCTCTAGAGACATGGAACTTCCGCATCGTTCATATCAGTGGGGCACTGGCTCTTGGGTTTCTGCTGTTTTCAGCGCACAGGTTCCACCCAGACAAAAGCTACAGCCAACCCCCAGTCGTGTCTTTGGTGGCCCTCGCCCTCGCAATTCCTGCACTGGTTGCCGGCGTCACAGCGGTTGGTTTTGCCAACACGATCAATTCAGGCACCCTCCCCGAAATGGGCGGGCTGACAACTTGGGGCGCGTTCCCCGGCACAGAGATTTACGATGCTGAAGTCCGTTGGTTCGGTATCCCCCTGCTCATCGCTACCTTTGGAGCGATCATCATGGGATGGGTTGAACGCCGCGGGCGCGAGCTGTTTGCGGCCTCTGACGTTGTTCTGGCGCTCTGCGGTGTTGTCGTAGCGATCTACCTTGTGGCGATCTACGGCACAGCAGCCCGCAATTCGGTCGGCACGCCATTCGTACCCATTGGCGTGGCCTTCGCGGCAACTGCCGGTGCGGCGATGATCATGGAATTGACCCGCCGCGTGGCAGGCCTTGCCCTTGTTGTCATCACCGGCATCTTCCTCCTCTACACTTTCACCGCCCACCTGTTGCCCGGTATTCTGGCCGTGCAAAGCGCCTATAGTTGGCAGCGGTTCTTTGGCCACGTCTACTCGGATGCAGGCATACTTGGGCCGACAACGGCGGTGTCGTCGACCTACATCATCCTGTTCATCATCTTCGCCGCCTTCCTTCAGGCCTCCAAAGTCGGCGATTATTTCGTGAACTTCGCCTTCGCCGCCGCCGGACGTGCCCGCGGTGGCCCTGCTAAGGTCGCGATCTTTGCCTCTGGCCTGATGGGTATGATCAACGGCACATCCGCCGGCAACGTGGTTGCGACCGGATCACTCACCATCCCGCTGATGCGAAAGGTCGGATATCATAAGAAAACCTCTGGCGCGATTGAGGCCGCGGCCTCGACGGGCGGCCAAATCATGCCGCCAATCATGGGCGCTGGAGCCTTCATAATGGCCGAGGTGACGGGCATCCCCTATCAGGACATCGCAATCGCTGCGGTAATCCCCGCGATCCTGTACTTCGCCTCCATCTACTTCATGGTCGATTTCGAAGCCGCAAAGCTGAACATGCGCGGCATGCGCGAAGACGAGCTGCCGAAGTTCGCGAAACTCGTCCGCCAGGCCTATCTTTTTATCCCGATCATCATCCTCATCGTGGCCTTGTTCATGGGCTACTCGGTCATCCGCGCAGGCACCTTGGCCACGGTCGCAGCGGCAGTCGTGTCGTGGCTGACGCCGCACCGGATGGGCCTGCGGTCGATCCTCAAGGCCTTCGAATTGGCCGGTGTCATGTCGATCCAGATCATCGCGGTATGTGCCTGTGCGGGTATCATCGTGGGCGTCATCAGCCTCACGGGCGTCGGCGCACGGTTTTCTGCCGTGCTGCTGGACCTCGCCGGTGTGAGCCAGTTCCTCGCGCTGTTCTTTGCGATGTGCATCGCGATCCTGCTGGGCATGGGCATGCCGACAACGGCGGCTTATGCCGTCGCGGCCTCAGTTGTGGCTCCGGGCTTGATCCAGCTGGGCATCCCGCAGCTGACCGCGCATTTCTTCGTCTTTTATTTTGCCGTTGTATCCGCGATCACGCCGCCCGTGGCTTTGGCCAGTTACGCCGCGGCAGGGATCTCTGGGGCCAATCCGATGGAAACCTCGGTCGCGTCGTTCAAGATTGGCATCGCCGCCTTCATCGTGCCCTTCATGTTCTTTTACAACAGCGCCCTGTTGATGGACGGAACGGCAGTGGAAATTCTCCGTGCAGGTCTTACAGCAGTCTTCGGTGTGTTCCTGCTATCGGCTGGCGTTCAAGGCTGGTTCATGGGGCAGCGCAGCGCTTGGTTCTTACGGATGGCTCTCATAATCGCTGCGCTCTTCATGATCGAAGGCGGTATCTTCACCGATTTGATCGGGGTTGGCGGGGCAGTCGCCGTCTTCTTCATCCAAAAGGTCTTCAACCCCGAACCTGACGTCACGATTCCTGTGCGCGGTGCTGACTGATTCCAACCCGACCCGCGCCTAAGCCAATCATCGCATGGCGCGGGTCATACTCTAGCAGTAGCTTTCTGGCCCGTTCCATTGAGCAGCGGCATAGCGGTCCTCATTGGCCCAACCTACAGGTAAAATTCCTTCAATCTCGGCCTGTCCGTCGTCAAAGCTTTTGACCGATGATCCACGCCTTGTTCCAGGCTCTGCGTTTCGGGGTTGTTGCGGGAAATTGGGTTCTTGGCATGATCTGTCCTCCGATCCCCCCAAACCCAGTCACCAGCAGCAGGCTGGCAATGAGATTGTATCATCTCGGGCAGGGGCAGTTTTCAGAAGCCAACCGATCGCGTCGGTGTTGCATGCGCACTCGGCGGCCTGAGGTCGCGTTGTTTCCGTGCCGGATCAAACGACGAACGGCTGTTTCGTCCGAGATCTGTGAGTGCTTTGTAAACTCTAGCTGCGTCATGAACGATTGGCGGCCATCTCCGCAGTCGCGATGCGTTCTTGTCCGAGCACCTGCAGAGACTGTCTTGCTGCGAGCGCGCGGCAAGGGATCCAAATTCACAGGCTGGGCTCTTTCGACAACTTCGCCGCTGTTTCAACAAATTCCGGCTCTGTGTATTGGGTCAGAAATACTTGATATTTGGGTCGGGTTTGAATGATGTTATTTTCTTGTTTCCTGAAGTTTTGGCTGGCAAAAGAGTCAAGAGTTCGTGACGTTCCACAGCCTAGCATACGTTTGAGTTGAGCAATGAGCATCTCGACCTTTTTACGTCTTGCCTGAGCCTCCGATGCTCAAGCCGCTCTGATGTCCCATTTTATATGACGACGGACACCGCGCGCTACATTAAATTCCGGAAAGGCCAGCGTTTGTGTTTAGTAGGAAATGCGAGAATATTGGGTTGCTGGCTGCTCCAATCCCGCGTGCGTTATGACCCACGCTTCCAGCTTCGATTTGAGGTTCGATCAGACCGCGCTTGTCTTGATTAACCAGATAGCGCCGGGTTCTCTCAACCAACTCGTCACGCACTTCGGCTGGGAAAGCGCCGTCGATAAGGATGGCTTCAAAATCAATGACCGAGCAGATCGACAATGATGCCTTCGCCAATTCCTGCGCGGTCTGACCGATCCATGGATCAACATGTCGCGACAAAATGTTCCAGTCCTGAGGCTGTTTCCAAAGCAGCGACGGATCAATACCGGATTCGATCAGCCGCACCTCCAAGAGATGTATCGAGGCGACATCGATCAGTTGTTGCGCCTCGCCAAGTGGACCTGTGCTTCGCATGGATCCTAGCGCGCCAGCGTTGCCTCGGTTGCCTTCAAAGACAGTTCCGTTCAGGACCACGCCTCCTCCGATGAAGGATCCGATGAAGAAATAGGCGTAGTCACGAATTTCTCGCCCAGCTCCATACAGATGCTCTGCGTGACAGGCAGCCGTGGCGTCGTTGACGACAAAGACGGGCAGACTGCTGAATGCCCCAACCTCTGCCATGAAATCTATATCTTTCCACGAGCGGAACTTTTCGGCTGCCAGACCAGTAAGGTCGTGCCACTTCCATAGTTCAAAAGGTGTACCAATTCCTATACCGCAGACGCGGTATCGCAGTTCCAAAGGAAGAGTACCCAGAAGCGTTTCCAGCCCCTCATTCAGAAAACCGAATACTGCATCGGGCATGGGATAGTCATACGAGGTATGAAGCTGTCCACGCACATTCCCTAAGAAATCCAGCAAAAGAAGATCTGCACTTCTGCGTCCGATTTTGAGGCCAATGGACAACACGCCGTCGGGATCCAGTTCGATCGGGATGGACGGTTTACCAACCTTCCCTCTAACAGGATCACACCGCCGCACCAGACCATCTTCTTCAAGGTTACGAAGGATAGTCGACACAGTTGGTTTGGACAGGCCAGTGCGCCGCGCCAGTTCCGCCGCAGGCACGGCGCGATGATGCTGTAAAACCGTAAGAATCAAGCGCTCGTTATAGTCGCGGATGCCGCGTTGATTCACACCGGCGCTTTGCCCTTTAATGCTGTTTCCATCCATGCCGAGGACCATAACCGCCTACCTTCTGGATTCAACGGTTAACCAATTTTTTTAGTTTGTAAAGTTTCCTTACTAATTGACAGGGCCAGCAGAATCAGGGTTTTTTAGATTAGACCTGCTGTTTTGAACAAGGCAGGCCTGGATGGTGGGAGGAGCCCTGTCCAGAACGCAGAACGTTTCTCGTGGGAGGAAAACATGAAAACTCTGATGACCACTTCGGCGCTGGCCATGACTGTAATGGCGGGCGCTGCATATGCTGAAACCAACGCTTGCCTGATCACCAAGACCGACACCAACCCATTCTTTGTGAAAATGAAAGAAGGCGCGTCTGAAGCTGCCGCGGCGAACGGTATCAACTTGTCGACCTTTGCCGGTAAATATGATGGCGACGTTGAAACCCAAGTTGCTGCGGTTGAGACCTGTATCGCTTCTGGTGCCAAAGGCATCTTGATCACCCCGACCGACAGCCGTGCGTTGGTTCCGGTAATCACTCAGGCACGTGAAGCTGGCGCTCTTGTCATTGCACTGGATACCCAATTCGAGCCCGCAGATGCCGCCGATGCGACCTTCGCAACAGACAACTTCAAGGCTGGTGTCTTGATTGGTCAGTGGGCCAAAGCGAAAATGGGTGACGCTGCGGCGGATGCTAAGATTGCCTTGCTGGACCTGAACGCCTCGGAAATCTCGGTTGATTACCAGCGCGACAATGGCTTTCTGCACGGCTTTGGTATCGACATTAAAGATCCAACTGACATTGGTGACGAAGACGATCCGCGCATCGTTGGCAACGACGTGACGGATGGGTCGCCTGATGGTGGCCGCACCGCTATGGAGAACCTGCTGCAGGTCGATCCGGACATCAATCTAGTCTACACCATCAACGAGCCAGCCGCCGCAGGTGCATACGAAGCGTTGAAATCCTTCGGCAAGGAAGAAGGCGTTCTGATCGTTTCGGTCGACGGTGGGTGCCCCGGCGTTCGGGACATCGCGGGCGGCGTGATTGGCGCCACTTCGATGCAGTTCCCCCTGCTGATGGCATCCAAAGGTATCGAAGCAATCAAGGCTTTTGCGGAAACTGGTGAGAAGCCGCAGAACAGCGAAGGTCTGGACTTCTACAACACGGGTGTCGAGCTGATCACCGATACACCTGTCGAAGGTGTACCTTCGATCACTTCGGCCGAAGGCCTGGAAAAGTGCTGGGGCTGATCATCACCTAGCTTCTGTGGCAGGGCGCGCGTGCGCCCTGCCGTTATTCCGCGTTTCTTTGACGAAATCTGCAGCTACCGCTACGCTCGCTAGAGAGGGAGAGAGTCATGTCCAATACATCGACATCAGCCCCAAAAGGGCAAGACTTCGAAAAGACCTTAGATCAAAGCGATACCAAGGTTGCGTCATTTGAAGTCAAACACCACACGTTACTGAAGCGCATTCAGCACCTGCTTCATAACAACCCAACACTGGTTCCTGTAATCGTTCTGATCATCAGCCTGATTGCCTTTGGACTGATCGCAGGAGGCAAGTTCTTTTCGGCCTTCAATCTCAGCCTGATCCTGCAACAGGTGTCGATCATCGGCATTCTGGCGGCAGCACAATCGCTGATCATCCTTACCGCAGGTATCGATCTTTCGGTTGCTGCAATCATGGTTCTGATGTCGGTTGTCATGGGCAATTTGGCCGTTTTTGCCGGAGTGCCGTCCGGCATTGCCATCATCATCGGCCTTGCTGGCGGTGTTGGCGCAGGTGTGATGAATGGTTGGTTCATCACCAAGGTCAAATTGCCCCCGTTCATCACCACGCTAGGGACGTGGTCCATCTTCTATGCGCTGCTTCTGTGGCTTTCAGGTGCTCAGTCTATCCGTGGACAGGATATCGACGCCGAGGCACCGTTCCTGAAGTTCTTCGGCGCGACCTTCAATATTGGCGGGGCACGGATCACCCTGAGTGCGCTTTTGATGATCGTCGTGTTTGTCGTGCTTTGGTACATGCTGAACAAGACCGCTTGGGGCCGCCATGTCTATGCCATTGGCGACGATAAGGAAGCCGCAGATATGTCCGGCATCCGCACCGACCGCACGTTGCTGTCCGTTTATGGTTTAGCCGGGTTCGTCTGTGCGCTTGCAGGTTGGGCTTCGATTGGCCGAGTTGGTTCGATCTCGCCGCAGTCCTTTTATGAGGGCAACCTCGACTCGATCACCGCTGTGGTTATCGGAGGCATCTCGCTTTTCGGTGGGCGCGGGTCGATCATGGGGGCCTTGTTCGGCGCTTTGATCGTAGGCGTTTTCCGCTCGGGTCTTCGCCTATCGGGTGTTGACGTGCTGTGGCAGGTCTTCGCCATCGGTTGGCTAATCATCATAGCGGTCGCTATCGACCAATGGATCAGAAGGGTATCGGCATAATGACTACTCCTGTTGTTCAAGCCCGCGGAATCGTGAAGCGCTATGGCCACGTGACTGCGATCGACCACTCCGATTTCGAACTGCGCCCGGGTGAAGTCCTGGCAGTGATCGGAGATAACGGCGCCGGTAAATCCTCGATCGTTAAGGCGATCTGCGGTGCCACCATCCCCGATGAAGGTGAAATCCTGATCGAGGGGAAACCGGTCAAGTTTAACTCGCCCATCGAGGCGCGGGAGATGGGTATCGAGATCGTTTATCAAAACCTCGCCCTGTCGCCAGCGTTGTCAATTGCCGACAACATGTTCACCGGTCGCGAAATCCGCAAGGATGGCTGGATGGGCAAGTATCTGCGTATGCTCGACAAGCCCGCGATGGAGAAATTCGCGCGTGACAAGTTGACCGAGCTGGGCCTGATGACGGTCCAGTCCATCAAGCAGCCGGTCGAGACGCTGTCGGGTGGTCAACGCCAAGGTGTCGCTGTGGCCCGTGCTGCGGCTTTCGCGACCAAGTTCATCATCATGGATGAACCGACGGCGGCCTTGGGGGTCAAGGAAAGCCGCAAGGTGTTGGAACTGATCCAAGATGTACGTGCCCGTGGCATCCCGATCATCCTGATCAGTCACAACATGCCCCATGTGTTTGAGGTTGCGGACCGCATCCACATCCATCGCCTAGGCAAGCGACTGTGCACCATTGATCCCAAGGACTACACTATGTCCGACGCCGTTGCCTTCATGACCGGCGCAAAGGAGCCCCCTGCTCAGGACGTGGCATGAGCACTCCTGAAGAAATGGCCGAGGCGTTGCTGGATCGAGTTCTGGCAGCGCCTCGCTCTGGCCGACGTAAAGTCGTCGCTATCGCAGGCCCGCCTGCCTCTGGGAAATCAACCTTGTCCAAGGTGCTGGCCGAACGGTTGCGCGACAAGGTATGTGCTTCGACGGTCGTTCCGATGGACGGCTTTCACCTCGACAACCAAGTACTGTCGTCATTGGGATTGCTGGCGCGAAAAGGAGCTCCGGAAACCTTCGACGCCGAAGGGATGCTTCGTTTGGCGCAAGCACTGCCTTATGCCGAGCGGCTATTCTATCCCACCTTTGATCGCGACGAAGATTTTGCGCGGGCAGGCGCTGGTATGATCAATAGCGCTTGCGAATGCGTCATTGTTGAAGGGAACTATCTGTTGCTCGACGCGCCCATTTGGAATGAGCTGCCCCAATGCTGGGACGTCTCAGTTCGATTGCAGGTTCCCTTTGAGATTCTACAGCGCAGGCTAGTCCAACGGTGGCTTGACTTCGGCCTATCGCTTGATCAGGCAGAAAGACGGGCAATGGAAAATGACATCCCGAACGCAAGGCTGCTTGAAGAGCACATGCTGCCTGCATCAATCACGATATAACAAGAAAGGCTCCGCCATGATCCTTTGCTGCGGCGAAGCCCTGATTGACATGATCCCGACCCCGACGGCGGCGGGCCCGGACGGGTTTGTACCTCATTCCGGTGGGGCGGTCTTCAACACGGCGATTGCGTTAGGACGGCTGGGGGCACAGACGGGGATGCTGACGGGGTTGTCGACGGATATGTTTGGGCAACAGCTGAAGGATTCACTTGCTGCCAGCCATGTGGATACCTCGCTGGCCATCCGATCTGACAAGCCCACAACCTTGGCTTTCGTGCGCCTTGTGGACGGCCACGCCACCTATAGCTTCTTCGACGAATACTCGGCCGGGCGCATGTTGCAACCCGAAGATATGCCAAGCCTACCGCACGAGATCTCGGCCCTGTTTTTCGGCGGGATCAGCCTCGCTTGCGAGCCCGCCGCTGATACCTATGCCGCGTTGCTAGAGTGCGAAGCGCGAGGACGCGCGGTCATGATCGACCCTAATATTCGTCCCGGTTTCATAAAGGATATCAATCGCTACCGTGCCCGGCTGGACCGCATGGTCGCGCGGGCGGACATTGTAAAGGTCTCTGACGAAGACCTGAATTGGCTGCTACCCGCCCCGCTACCCCTGTCAGCAAAGGTATCTACGCTTCTCGGAAATGGACCATCGATTGTGATCCTGACCCGTGGTGGCGACGGCGCGACCGGGTTCCTTTCAAGTGGCGACGAGGTTCATGTCGAAGCAGTGCGTGCGGATGTCATCGACACCGTTGGCGCTGGTGATACCTTCAATGCTGGCTTTCTGGCTAAGCTGTCGGAACTCGGAAGGCTCACAAAACCTAGATTGGCGGACTTAAAGCGCGAAGACCTAAAGCAAGCCTTGGAGCACGGCGCCAAAGTCGCAGCCGTGACAGTAACTCGCGCTGGCGCCAATCCTCCTTGGGCGGGAGAGCTATAGTCAAGTGGCGGTACTATTTGAATGGCATCAGCGTCGGTACACCAATGTCGGTTCGCCGCGAACCTAGGTAGTTCGTTTAGAAGTCTTGAGTACCCGCTTTTTTGATAACCTGACTGGAGTGCTGCAAAAGTGCAGTCATTTTGTCGAAAGAATTCACTACTTATAAATGACCGGTAGGGTGACATCGGTTGCAAGGCGGCTAGCAATGCTCCGCCGCTGCAATCAAATGCTGCGTCAGCAATTACCGCACCTGCACAAGTCCGGTTTGTCCGCGAAACGGGCTTTCGCCGCGCCTGCGCCAGTGTCCGCTTCAGGAAATCACACGCTGTCAGAAGCGGTCGTTTTCGGCGGTTACACAAACGGTTGAGTTTTGGCACGCGTTGCGGTGCGAAGAAAGTTTGGGACGAGCCCAACGAAACGATTCTGCGACCCGACCCGCACCACCGCGAAGATCCGGTGGATGTCCTGGTCTGTGGGAAGCAGCGCGCCTCTTTTCGGTGCCTTCCTCACTACGCCCCAGCCAAAAGCGCGAGTATGTCAAGCAGTGGCTGGGGCGTTGTTCCTGATCTGCTAAGCTCCCGTTAGGTTGAAATCATTTACACCACGAGGCAGCGTTTTGGGCTGAACAGGGTCTGATATCCATTCCGTACGAGCGCATCGTGAAAACGTCTGCTGAAAAAATACTGTTGTGGGGCAGTCGGATCGATCCAGATGTCGGCCCCAACAAGCGCCTCTTTCGTTACGGCGATCTCGTCGTCACCGGTATCAAGCGCATAGATATTCCATAGTGGAATGCCGTCCGCGACCTGACGAATTCGGTCCGACCGGCTTTCTTCGGGTAAAAAGACAGGTTTGCGAGCACCGATATCCAAAATCGAGTAGTCGCCGGGAAGTTTGGTTTTTCGATCCCCCGCGAAAATTCCTTCTAGATGATGCAAGCCGCCGTCACCGAAGTCCATTTCCGTCAGAACGTTTGCCACATGGTCTGACAATACGATGTAGTCGGAAATGATCAAATGGCCGAGATGCCCCTCGGCCGGCGCATCGTCCGGCCTGCCTTTGGGATCGTAGAGACGCTTCGGCAGGTCCTGTTCCGCAACCCCCATGCCGCGTTCATATTGTTTGAGAATTTCCAGAGCCGCCGCCTCATCGGTCTCAAGCAGGTCATAACTCAGCCGCTTAGAATATTGCCCCGTATTTCGGGCCGAACTCACCCAAACCACATTTCTCACTGCAGCGTCTCCCCAAGAAGCACCTTTGATTTCTAAACTATGTCAACGCCGTTAGCATTTGTTTCCGATCCGTGTAGCCCTTTATCCAGATTGTAAACTGGACAGACCGTCAGGACATTTGCCGCTTTATTGTAGCTTGTCTCTGAGCGCTTCGTAAGGGGTCTGGCCGTTATGCGCGCCGTGTGGCCTTGCGAAGTTGTAA
>NZ_JBSWYR010000007.1:0-33108 GCF_056161205.1 Aliiroseovarius sp. ABM4_368
TTTCAAGTTGAACCGTGCCGCCGCTCTGGCCGAGTGGCGCCAACTTTGTGCGGACTAAAGGGCAGTTACACTGTCCTTGCTCAGACGAGTTCGAATTAGTCTGACAGCACCTGCTCAGCTACAGCTTCATGTTGCAACCATCCAGAAATGTCACAGGTTCTGCAAAGTAGGAATGTCACCACTGGGTGGAATGCAAGCAAAGCCTGACAGGGCGGAGACTTCAAATATCGCAGCCCTGGCTGGCTTTGCGGGGGTAGGGGAAGCAGACCTTGGTGCATGATGTAGCGAAGGTCTGGAAAGAGCCCATTCTGTCTCTTGGATTATTGTGCTGCGCGCGCTCGCAGCACGAAAGCTGCGTTATAGGTAAAAAGATCGGTATAGCTTATCAGCGCAGAATGCAGCCATTCATGCGGGTATAGCGTCAAATAGAGATCGAGCTCACAAGTTGCTTAACAAACCAGCCTTATGACCCTTCATTTTGCGTGACGCCAGCACCAATGGGAAAGATGAGACAGGAACCCGGAATTCGTAGGAACCACGGCGAGAAAGTCGTATTGGGGTCGAGTGTAGCTGAGTGAGAAATGACACCCTAAGGGATTTCGGCGGCTATTTTTCGCCAGATGTATTGTCCTATGAGCAGAATATGCGCCCACCCGAGTGGTGAGATGTGGCGGAGGAGATAATCTGGAGTTTCCAACCCCGCTTTCTCGCGTTCAATAACAGCTTTTCCCAATTGGTCTGTGTTCCAGAATATGATGATGGCTGTGAGTAGGTTTAGCCCAGCCAGTCGGAAGTGCTGGCTTTCAGTCGCACGGTCGCGGATCTCAGCCTGCCGCCCGATCCGTAGTGCATTCTTCAATGCGTGATGTGCCTCGCCCTTGTTTAACCCGACGCTGGCCCTGCGCTGCATGTCGATATCAAGGGCCCACTCAATCATGAACAATGTCCGTTCAATCTGTCCAATTTCTCGCAATGCGATGGCAAGATCATGTTTGCGGGGGCGAAGTTTGCCGGTTGCCGCCCCATCTGTGATCAGACTAAGCCGCGCTTAGCGCGGCCACGATCCGACTGAACTCTGCGGCCTTCATCGATGCTCCTCCAACCAGAGCGCCATCGATATTGGGCAGCGCAAATATTGCTGCAGCATTGTCGGGTTTGACCGAACCGCCATACAAGAGAAGCATCGCGTCACCCTCTGCCCCGAAGCGCATGTTCAGTTGGCGGCGCAGAAAGGCGTGAACTTCAGCAATTTGTTCGAGTGTCGGTGTGCGTCCGGTGCCGATGGCCCAGACAGGTTCATAGGCGACGACCACATGTGCTGCGCTACTGCTTTCCGGCAGCGAGTTTTGCAGCTGGCCACCGATAACGTCGAGCGTCGATCCAGCGTCCCGCTCCGCTTGCGTCTCGCCAATGCAGACAATGGCGATCAACCCACGCGCCAGCGCTGCCTCGGTCTTGGCCCGAACCAGATCGTCCGTTTCTTTGTGATCTGTTCGACGCTCAGAATGGCCAAGGATCACGTGGGTGGCACCGGCATCCGCCAACATCGCGGCGGATAGGTCGCCTGTATGCGCGCCGTGATCTGCCGGGTGGCAGTCTTGCGCACCGACAAGCAGCTCGGATCCGATTACCCGGTCATGCACCCTGTGTATCAGGGTCGCGGGCGGGCAGATCAAGGCATTGCAAGACGGCGCACCCAACTCGGCGATCAGGGATTCAATTTCGATCAAATCCCCGCTCATCCCGTTCATTTTCCAATTGCCGGCAGCAAGTTTCGCTTTCATCATCTTCACCTTGTCCTACCAGCAGCAGAAGCCGCCATCGACCAGCAGATCAACGCCCGTGCAATAGGACGCGGCATCCGACAGCAGGAACACCGCGGGGCCTACCATCTCGTCCACATTGGCCATCCGCTGCATTGGAGTTTGGTCTTCGAATTCTTTGGTCTGGTGCACCATTTCCGGGCGTGTGTTCATGGGTGTCGCGGTATAGCCGGGGCTGATCGAATTCACCCGGATGCCGCGATCCACCCATTCCATTGCCATCGACTTGGACATATGGATGACGCCCGCTTTCGATGCGTTGTAGTGCACCTGGTTCAGGCCGCGATTGACGATGACCCCCGACATGGACGCGATGTTGACGATAGAGCCGCCTTTGCCATGGGCCAGCATCCCGCGGGCCTCGGCCTGGCAGGACAGCCAAACCCCCTTCATATTGATGTCCATCAGGGTCTGATACTGTTCTTCTTCCATTTTTTCGCAAGGATTGGCATTCGCAATCCCGGCGGCGTTCACCGCCAGACGCAAGGGGCCAAGCTCTGCTTCAGTGCGTGCGACTGCCTCGGCCAATGCCGCGCCAGAGGTCACGTCCGCCGCGAGCTGGATCGAGCTGCGCCCGGTTTCAGCGATGGCCTCTGCGGTCTGGGTCAGCCCATCGTCGCTGCGTCGGTCCAGCAGGGCCACATCCGCTCCACATTGCGCCAGCCCCAAGGCGATGCGTTGCCCGATGCCGCTGCCTGCGCCGGTGACCATGGCGACACGGCCGGACAGATCGAACATCGCTGGGGTATCTAGTGTCACTTTGCCCATTCGGACCCTCCTCGTTGTCTTTGCGCCCGTCTTCGACCCTTTGCCGGGCATTGGTGTCAGGCTGGCTTAGGACATGATCAGCCCGCCATCGACATTGATGGTCTGGCCGGTGATGTAATCAGCATCTTCGCTGGCAATAAATGCCGCCAGGGCGGCCACGTGTTTGCCTTCGCCCGCGCGTTTCATGGGGATGTTCTGGACCCAACTTTCCATCAGCTCGCCGGGGCCGAAGTCACCCAGCATCTGCCCCCAAACGCGGTCGTTGTAGTCCCACATGTCGGTCTTGATGATGCCCGGACAAATCGCATTGACCGTGATCGCATCCAGAGCGACTTCTTTTGCAAGGCTTTGCGTCAGCCCCATCACGCCGAATTTCGAGGCGGCATAATGTGGGGTATAGATGAAGCCATCGCGGGCTTGCCCAGAGGCCATGTTGATCACCCGGCCGCCCTTGCCCGCAGCGCGCATCCGTTTGATGGCTTCTTGGCTGCACAGGAACACCCCTTTGGTGTTGACGTTCATGGTGTCGTCCCACTCAGACTCGGTGAGATCCTCAACCTTCGCAATGGTGATGATCCCTGCGTTCTGCACGGACACATCAACCGACCCAAATTCCTGTTCAGCACGGTCATAGAGCGCGGCGACAGCCTGCGGGTCGGTTACATTGCAGATCACGCCAATGGCTTTTGCACCGCTATCGCGCAGCGCCGCCGCGGCGTCTTCTACCTGTGCTTCAACCGAGGCGATCACGATGTTTGCCCCCTCGCTGGCAAAACGCTCGGCAATGGCAAAGCCGATCCCCTTGTTGCCGCCGGTCACGACGACGGTTTTTCCCTTAAAGCGGCTCATCTTGCTGCCCCCTGTTTCTGTTTCGCTGAATGTTTGTTCACGCGGTTGCAAGTTCCATCACAGACACATCGTTTGCCTCTGTGTGGTCCAGAATACCCGCCAGACGGCCAGCAGCCATCACCATGATCCGATTGGACACGCCGAGCACCTCTTCAAGGTCCGAACTGACCACGATCACGGCAACACCGTTTTCAGCAAGGCCGACTATCAGATCATAGATCGATGAACGCGCGCCGACATCAATACCCCGTGTTGGCTCGTCAAGAACCACAACCTTGGGGTTTCTGGCCAGCCATTTGGCAATGACGACCTTTTGTTGGTTGCCGCCAGACAATTCGTTTGCGTTTTGTTTGCCGGTGCCTTTGACCCCGAAGGTTTCAATGTTCTGATCGGCGAATTCATGCACCTGCCGCGATGTAATCATCCCATGCCTGGTGACTTTATTCAGATTGGCATAACCGATATTTTCTGCGATCGCATGCTCCAGAACAAGCCCTTGAAGCTTACGGTCTTCGGGCACAAGAACGATGCCATTCTTGATCGCCTGGGCTGGGGTCTTGGGGGTGATGTCCCGGCCGTTCAGCACAACCTGCCCGCGCGCGATTGGGTCCGCACCGGTGATCGCACGCACTAGTTCGGTGCGCCCTGCGCCAACCAGCCCTGCGATGCCGAAAATCTCACCCTTGCGCACCTTAAAGCTCACATCTTCAAAGTCGCCTTGGGCCGATGTAAGGTCCTTGACCTCAAGCACGGTGTCCTCACCCGGCGTTGGCAGCGCCGGGAACATCCGGTCCAAGCTGCGGCCAACCATGGACTCAACTATGGTGCGCACGGGAATGTTGGCATCGTCGAATTCCTGCACTTTTTCGCCGTCGCGCATCACGACGATCCGGTCGGCGATCTGTCGAATTTCTTCAAGTCGGTGAGAGATATAAATCACCCCGACACCGTCGTCTTTCAACGCTTTGATCTGCTCGAACAGTCTTTGCGTTTCTTCACCACCCAGAGCCGCTGTCGGCTCATCCAAAATCAACAGCTTTGCGTTGAGCGTCAACGCCTTGGCGATCTCGATCAGCTGTTGGTTTGCAGTAGACAGACCCTGCACAAGGCGGCGCGGCGAAATGTCCAGGCCAAGTCGTTCGAGCCCAATATGCGCCCGTTCTTCCATGGCCTTGCGATCAACCAAGCCGGCTTTCGATGGGTAGCGCCCCAAAAAGATATTCTCGGCGATCGACAAATGCGGCAGCAACAAAAGCTCTTGGTGGATCATGCCCACGCCGGCATTTAACGCATCGCGGGGATTGGCGGGCGAGAAAGTCTCGCCCTGCCATGTCATTTCACCGGACGATGGGAGTACTCTGCCCGAGATGACATTTGAAACAGTGGATTTCCCAGCACCGTTTTCGCCAAGCAGGGCCACGACTTCTCCGGGATGAACGTCTAAATCTATGCCATGAAGAACTTCAATTGGTCCGTAGGACTTCTTGATATTTCTCAGGGATAAAAGTGGATTTTCATCAGTCAAAGCCATGGCCGTGCCCTTTGGTTAGGTGTTGCGGGATCGCCTACTGCCTATGGGTGCTTTTCAACGAATGCAGCCGCATCGTCGCAGGTTGTCAACACAGCGTTCGGAATTTGGCGTGCTGGCACCGAGGCGCCATTTGCGACCGCAATCGCAGAGTTTACAGCCAAAACACCCATCGCCTGCGTGCTTTGCGTCGCCGTCACAATGAACGGAGTATCGCAGGCAACCAGCGATTCCAGCGCCGCGCCGTCGCCATCATAGCCGCCGACGATCACTTGATCCGCAAGACCGGCAACTTCAACGGCCTTTGCCGCGCCCATCGCGAGACCATCAGCCTGCCCGAAGACAATTTTGATGTCCGGGTTGGCCTGCAGCATGTTTTGCGCGATGTTGAAGCCTTCGTCGGGCGACCACTGTTGGCTCCACTGCTGAGCGACAAGTTTTACGCCGGGGTTTTCGTCGATGGCCATTTTACAGCCTTCAAAACGCTGAACTTCCGGTGTCGTGCCTTTCTGGCCGTGAATCACAACCATTTCGCCTTCGCCGCCCGCAAGGCCGATGATATGGCTGCAAACCTGATAAGCCGACAGAACGTTTTCGCCGTAGATGACTGTATCGCCGGGTTCGCCGTCTGGTTCGCGGTCAACATTGATGACCGGGATGCCCGCTTGGCGCGCCAAACGTGTCGGAACGGCAGCCGCCGCCGCACCGGCAGGGATATAGATGAAGGCGTCGATGCCCTGTGTGATCAAGTCCTGTACTTGGCTGACCTGAGTCGCGGTATCATTTTTTGCGTCAACAACGATAACGTCGATGCCCAGCTTTCCAGCATAGCCCTCTACCCCCAGTTTGATCTGGTTGAAAAAGTCGGCCTGAAGGTTCGGAACGGCAAGACCGATCGTGTCAATACCGCCCACACCCTCGGCAGTTGCTCCTCCTGCAAGCGCCGTTAGAATGGTTGTGGCCAGTATGGCCTTTGGTGAAAGTTTCATAGTTATCTCCTCCTTGTTTTAACCATCTTCCTCTGATGGGTCGTCCAAAGTCCGGACTTCGGACTGCCTACGTGAATACGAGGCGGCACAGCGCCGACCCGTATGCGTAATTAGTTGGACCGGTGCTTGAACGTTTCCGCAGCTACCGCGAGAACGATCACTAGGCCAATGATGACAGCTTGCAGAAAGGGTGAAACACTCAGCAAGTTTAGTCCGTTGCGCAGGACGCCGATGATCAACACCCCGATGATTGTCCCAACAACACCGCCCTTACCTCCGGTCAGGCTTGTGCCCCCAATGACAACCGCTGCAATTGCATCCAGCTCATAGGCAACGCCCGAGCTGGGTTGGACCGAGTCCAGACGTGCCGCCAACAAGATGCCTGCAAGCCCGGACAGCACGGCACAGGCGACATAGACCATAACGGTCGACAGCCGCACATTGATCCCGGCCAAACGGGCCACTTCGGGGCTACCTCCAATGGCGTACAGCTCTCGGCCTTCTTTGCGCAGGCGCAAAAATAGAATGGCAACTACAAAGACGATCAGCATGACCATCACGGTCATGGTCAAAAAGCCGAACTGCCGGATGATCGCGCCCATGTTGAACCACGAAGGGAACCCAATGATTTGGGATCCGTTTGTGATCATGTTTGCCAACCCCCGCGCGATGGACATCATCGCAAGGGTCGCGATAAAGGCGGGGACTTTGAATTCGGTGATCAGAAGGCCAGAAACAGCCCCTGAAATCGCAGAGGCCAGCAGTGCGCCGGCGATGGCGACCCCCATTGGCAGCCCGGCGACAACGTTGAGGTATCCCAGCACCATCATTGATAGCGCGAGAACGGACCCAACAGACAAATCAATTCCCCCGATCAGGATCACGAAAGTCATCCCCACAGCCATAATGCCTAGGACAGTGATTTGATCCGCGATATTCAAAAAGTTACGAAAAGACAAAAAGGAGTCGGTTGAAACCGACAGCACCACGCACAAAAGAAGCAGACCGATCAGGGGGCCGGTCGCGCCGCTCAAGGAAAACAACTCGGGCAGACGTGGCCTTCTAGCCGGTGTGGCGGGGGTTTGGGTCATCGGCTCCTCCTTTGTGCGTATATTTATGCACAGCTGATATAAAATCCCTAAGCCAATGAATTCGCTGTGTCAAGCATTGCTTATCAACACCACAGGAACAATCTCAAGACATTCAGCAAAGCACATTCAGCTTGACAGCTCCCTACTTTGTATGGTTATTGTTTATTGAATATATATGCAGAGGTAGATATGGATCCCCGAAAACTTCGCAAAATCGCCAACCAAGTCCGCCGCCGAGACCTTCAGGCCGTCTTTGAGGCTGGCGCAGGCCACATTGGCGGCGAGATGTCAGTGACGGACCTCCTTACCGCGCTTTATTTCCATACTATGTCGGTAGACCCTACTTCGCCCCAAGACCCAAATCGAGACCGCCTCGTGCTTAGCAAAGGCCATACAGCGCTGGCGCTCTATATTATACTGTCGGAGAAAGGCTTCATTCCAAAGGAAGAAGTCTCGACCTTCCTGCAGCACCATTCCCGGCTGAATGGTCACCCGAACCGCGTCAAAGTTGCGGGTGTCGAAACCAACACCGGACCGCTTGGTCATGGCCTGCCGGTCGGCGTCGGCATGGCGAAAGCAGCAAAACTGAACGAGGCGAATTGGCGTACATTTGTGATCACCGGTGACGGCGAAATGCAGGAAGGGTCGAACTGGGAAGCCATTATGGCTGCAGCGCAGTTCAAGCTCGACAACCTGACTCTCATTATCGATCACAACCGATTGCAACAGGGTGCGCGCTTGACCGAGACAAACAACATTGCGCCTCTGGCGCCAAAACTCGAGTCTTTCGGTTGGGCCGTGGAAGAAATTGACGGGCACAATATGGAGGAAATCTGTCGCGCCCTTTCGCGTGAAGCCGTGACCGAAGGCAAACCAAAGTGCATTGTTGCCCATACCAATAAGGGGCAGGGAATTTCCTTCATGTCAGACAATGTTGCCTGGCATCACAAAGTGCCGAACGCAGAACAGTATAAACAGGCCATGGCCGAACTTGAGGAGGCTGCACAATGAACATGCCATTCGACACTGCGAAACTGCACGACTGTCGCGACGCGTTCACCGCTACGCTTGAGACTTTGGGTGCGGTCAATTCAGATATCGTCGCAGTTTGCAACGACTCGGTCGGCTCGTCCAAGCTCGGCGGCTTTAGGGATAAGTTTCCCGAGCGCCTTATCAATGTCGGAATTGCTGAACAGAATATGGTCGGCGTCGGTGCAGGCTTGGCAAACGGCGGAAAGATCCCCTTTGTCTGCGCCGCCTCCCCTTTTCTGACTGGGCGCGCATTGGAGCAGATCAAGGCGGACGTGGCCTATTCTGAAACCAACGTCAAACTGGTCGGCATCTCGTCCGGCATGGCGTATGGCGAACTCGGCCCGACACACCATTCGATCGAGGATTTTGCCTGGATTCGCGCCCTGCCCAACGTTCCGGTCATTGCCCCGGCTGATCGACATGAAACTGCTGCGGTAATCCGCTGGGCGACCGAGACCCAAGGTGGGTGCTTCCTGCGGCTCAGCCGAGTTGGCGTGCCCGATCTTCTCCCTGAAGGCCACGTTTTTGAGCTGGGCAAGGCCAACACATTGAGGACCGGCAACGACCTTACACTGATCGCCAACGGGGTGCTTAGCCATCGGACGGTAATCGCCGCCGCTCTGCTTGAGAAGCGTGGTATTTCAGCAAGGGTCGTCAATATGGCATGCGTGCGCCCCATTGATGAAGACGCGGTCATCCAGGCTGCCACGGAAACGGGCGCGATCCTGACCTGCGAAGAGCACACCACTTTTGGCGGCCTTGGCAGCGCAGTCGCGGAAGTGGTGGTCGATAAGGTGCCAGTGCCGATGACACGACTTGGTGTACCCGGTGTTTTTGCGCATACTGCCGCGGCGAATACATTGCTCGATGACTTCGGGATGTCACCCGAGGCAATCGCAGACAGCGCGGAAGCACTGCTTAAACGGAAGGGGTGATTGCATGGCGCAAAGGGCCATCCTAGCGATTGATGAAGGCACGACAAACTCGAAGGCGGTGCTTGTGTCTCAGGCCGGAGAAATCATTGCCAGCAATTCCGCGCCAGTGCCCACAGAGCACCCTCAATCTGGCTGGGTACAGCAGGATGCGAATGAAATCTGGGCTGCCACCCAAAAAGCGATCACCGCCTGTTTGGCCGCTGCGCCTGATACTGAGATTGTCGCATTAGGGATATCCAACCAACGCGAATCCATTCTGATCTGGGACCGCAAGACCGGAACGCCCCTTGGGCCCGTGGTGACATGGCAATGTCGCCGAACGTCGGCCGCCTGTATGGATTTGAAGCGAGCTGGACACGAACCCGACGTCATCGCACGCACGGGACTACCCCTTGACCCTTTGTTTCCGCCTACGAAAGCTGCCTGGCTCATCCAGAACCATGGCACTGCGTCCGACGATATTTGCATTGGCACTGTGGACAGCTGGCTGATCTGGAAACTCACAGATGGGGCAGTCCATGCGACCGATCGGTCCAACGCGGCCCGCACCCAGCTGTTCAATCTGGCTGAAAACCAGTGGGATGACAGTCTGTGTGCCCTCTTTGGAATTGAGCAGACGATGCTGCCGGTGGTTAGGGATTCCTCTTCTCTTTTTGGCACGACTCTGAATACGGGCGTCATGCGAGACGGCATACCCATCACGTCGGCAATTGGTGATTCACATGCTGCCCTTTTCGGTCACGGCGCGTTTGAAACCGGTGATGGAAAGATCACATTCGGCACCGGCTCGTCTGTGATGACCACGATTCCTGAATTCATTGTGCCGCCGACCGGCATCACCACGACCATTGCCTGGTCCTTGAACGGCACCGCCACCTATGCCTTCGAGGGCAACATTCTTGTGAGCGCGTCAATTCTGCCTTGGACGGCGACACTCCTGGGGTTGCCGGACGTAGATGCATTGCTCGACCTTGCCCAGACGGTGGAAGACACGCAGGGTGTGTCGCTTGTTCCGGCACATGTTGGCCTTGGTTCACCGCATTGGAATTCCGAGGCGCGCGGGGTGATCTCGGGACTATCTTTTGCCGCTGGGCCGGCCCATGTGGCACGGGCCGCCGCCGAAAGCATGGCGTTTCAGGTTCAAGATATATTTGCAATCATGGCGACCGCAGCGCATGGCATCGGGCGTTTGTCGGTCGATGGCGGACCAAGCCGAAACCCATTCCTGATGCAGATGGTCGCCAACTTTTTGAACCATTCCGTTACGCCCTGTATCAATTCTGAAGCTTCGGCAATTGGGGCCGCCCATTTAGCCGGGCTGGCGGTTGGATTTTGGCCAAACCTTGATGCGTTGCGTGAACTTTCCAACGATGGTGCCGAAATTACGCCGCGCATCGCGCTTGAAAAAAGAGAAACCGACTTAAAAACTTGGAGAAACGCTGTTGCTCGGACGGTCGCTCCAGTGTAGCGAATAAATATTCACCTATGTGGTCAACTTGGAGCCAGTATGTCCCGTGTAAACGAATTACGCCTGATCGCCCGCGTTGCCCAGATGTATCACGTCGAAAACCAACGCCAGGCTGATATCGCGTCACACCTGCGCATATCTCAGGCTACTGTCTCGCGGATGCTGAAGAAGGCGCAGGAAGAGGAAATCGTGCGCACCACGGTTGTCTCTCCATCCGGAACTTACGCCGAACTCGAAGCCGCGTTGAGACATCAGTTCGGGCTGTCTGAAGCGATTGTCGTCGAATGCACCGAAGATCGCGACGGTGCGATTATGGCAAGAATTGGTGAAGCCGCTGCGCATTTCGTCGAAGCGACCCTACAAACAGGCGAGATCATCGGCGTATCAAGCTGGTCCGAAACTATTTTGCGCATGGTCGAGAACATTCACCCGATGAAGTCGGGCAAAGCCAAATCTGTTGTCCAGACGCTCGGCGGCATGGGCAACCCAACCGTGCAGATGCATGCCAACCAATTGACGGCCCGGCTTGCAAAACTCTCTGGCGCCGAGGCCCATGTGCTGAGTGCCCCGGGTGTTGCGCAATCGCGTGAGGCAAAACTTGTCTTAGTTGGGGATCCTTTTGTTCGCGAAACAGTGGACCTATTTGCGCGCATCACCCTCGCGATTGTCGGGATCGGTGCGGTTGAGCCCTCGGGGATGCTTTCAAGAAGCGGCAATGTCTTTTCGTCGCGCGAATTGGCCGAGGTTGCAGATATGGGTGGCGTTGGAGACATGAGCCTTCGGTTTTATGATGCAAACGGCGCCTACGTTAAAACGCCTCTGGATGACCGGGTCATCGGCATCACTCTTGAGGAGTTGGACAAGGTTGACCGGGTGATGGCCTTGGCTGGCGGAAAAGCCAAAACCGAAGCCATCCGCGGCGCCCTGAACACCGGAATCATCGACTTGCTGATCACGGATAAATTCACCGCAGAACGGTTGGTCTCCTAGAACCGTACGTCCGCATCTACGGCATAGAAAAGAGCGCCGCGACCACGCCGCGCCGCCCTGTCACCTCAGGCGGCAGCTGTGGTGTTCAATTGCAAGCTCTTATGCAGCGCAGCAACCTCTCTTGCTGCATCAGCCGCTTCACGCCCCTTCTTTATGAAATGATCATAGAAGAACGCTTGGTGCTCGTCGGTTGGTTGGAAATGATGTGGAGTCAGCGATACGGACAGTACGGGAACACCGGTTTTCATGCTAGCCTCCATCAGTCCTGTGACAACGGCTTGCGCCACAAAATCATGGCGATATATGCCGCCATCGACAACCAACGCCGCCGCAACAATTGCGCCGTAGTCACCGGTTTCCGCCAGTCTTTGTGCCAGCAGGGGCATCTCGAAAGCGCCAGGCACGTCATGGGTATCAATCACGGCATTGATGCCAATTTCCGTGAGTCGCTGCTCGAACCCGACACGTGCCTGATCGACGATGTCAGCGTGCCAGCGCGCCTTGATGAAGGCGAATTTGGGGGATTTTGTCATAGCTCTAGGTCCTTTCTATATGACAGAATCCCAGAGCGCAGAGAAGCACCTGCGCCAGCAGGCGCATGCACTCCATTCTCTCTCATCCGGACTATGACCGTCGGCCCCGGAATTTCACCGGATCTGCTGACCCATCCCTAAGAATGGCGCTCGCGGGCTATCACCGCCGGTGGGGAATTTCACCCCGCCCTGAGAATGGTATTTCGATATTTTCGAGCTATAAAAATGTCAATGCCGTTGATGAAACCAATGCAAACTTCGCGTCGTTGGAAGTTTCAATTCGGTCCAGCTGAAACGCGTGATTGACTGCGTCCCTATACAAATTCTTAGCCGTGCGTGGCATGGGTTTTTGACCCACAGCATGTGTTGCAGGGCTTCCTCCACATTCAATATGTGGTTTTGGGACCAGAGATCTGCACAAACGGGTGCTTGTCGCTGCGGAAGTACAGGGCAGCTTTGTCCTGCGCCTCGATGGTCGAAACTGACCGCAGCGAAAGGATGGATTGGATTGGTCGGTTTTGACGTTTTTGAAGGTCCGGTTCGATGAAATTCGCTGCACCAACAAAAAGATGTTGCCGCACAGGCAAGGAAATGCTGCGCTAGCAATAGCCGCGTGAGCAAAAGGCGGGTTTGTCCCGCAATGCGGACATTCTCCAGCACCTGTTTGAACGTCCGCTATCGGTCACTCTGAGCCACCGCGACCTCGGGAGCAATCTTCTTTCTGGCTCGGGATCCAGATGGCCGACCGGGTTTGCGTCCATTCGGTTGATACCCCATCCTTTCAGAGTTTGTTCTAACCTTGGGTTTAGACGGAGCTGCATCTTGCAATTCCTTTACATGAGCCAACACTGCGCCGAGGCGCTTGTTCTCGGTGACGGCCGCATGGGTTATGCGCTGATCCATGTCGAAGATTTTGTAGGGCAGGGGCTTTCCCTTCCAGCGCACTTCGAACCGGCCATCCACGAACGCATAGGTGTCCACGTGTTTGCCCACCAGACCGCGTGACGTGTCGCTTTCTTCGAGCATGATCGGTTTGCGATCATAGGAGAATGTCAGCTGCTTTCCGACATAGCGTTTGTCCCGCCAGCACAGCACATCATCGAGCCGATCTGGCTCGATATTTAAAGCGCGATGCAGATTGTCTGGCTTGGCCGGGGGTCTTGCAAACTTAGCGTTGAAACGCGTCTTGAAGCCCTCCAGAAAAGCGTTGCCTTCCTTCATATCGGATATCCCGGCAAGCCGCAGCTCTTTCACCAGCCGGTCCTGAAGCGTTCGGTTGGCGCGTTCAACACGGCCCTTGGCCTGGGAACTGTTTGCACAAAGAATCTCGATGTTGAGCTCGCTTAGGGCACGACCAAACTGAGTCATACCAGCACCGCCTTTGGCGTCATCCTTTGAAACCCGAAATACCGAATGCTTGTCGCTATAGAAGGCAACAGGGCGGCCGTGCCGAAGCAGATAGCCTTCCAGAGCTTCAAAGTAGCTGAAGGTGCTCTCAGATTTAACAAAGCGCAATTCCATCAACGTGCTGGTGGCATCGTCGATGAAGACGAGCAGGGTGCAGGGATCGCCCCGATCCTCAAACCAACGATGATCAGACCCGTCGATCTGGATCAGCTCGCCAAAGCATTCCCGTCGTAGCCGAGGCTGGTGAAAGGTACGGCGTTGTTTGCGTGACAGCCATATCCCATCCTCCTGCATCCACTTGCGCAGGGTCTCGCGTGAAACCTTGAACCCGTGGTACTGTTCAAGCATCTCAGCCGCCAAGGTTGGTCCAAAGTCAGCGTAGCTCTCTTTGATCAGTGACAGGGCATAATCGCGCTTGGCTTTGTGGATCTGGTTGTTCGGAGGTTTACCGCGCGCCTTGTGTCGGATCGCCGCGGCACCATCCAGCCGATACCGCTTCAGCAGCCGATAAACCTGGCGCACGGTCAGATCGAGCAGGTTGGCGCCATTGGCGACTGTCAACCGCCCATCATCAATCTGGGCCAGCACTTCAACGCGGTTCAGTTCTCTTTCGCTCATCATCACCCATCCCATGCCCAATCTCCTCGACCAACTCATTTGACGAGAAGAGTGACACTTCTGCTTTGCTTAGGGGTGACATTTTAGCTTTGCTGCTACACTTCAGCAGCCGATAATCGATGTTATGTTAATATCTTGACTGCACCATCTTTAGGACTGAGTTTTCTCCGACCAGGAGCATGAACTAAGACGACGACATGTCCAAAGGCCCGTGCTTTGCCAAGGAACGCTTGTCATCAGGTAACTAGATTGTTGGTAGTTTCTACGCGTGTGAATCCTTCAGATACCGAGAAAACCAAGCAGGATTAGTAGATTTTTGCTGACTCAGCGCGCGGGAAAGGCCAACCTGAAGGTTAAGGTATGATTACTGCACAGCAGCGGTCCACGCCGACATGCTTGCATCAGCCTTTTTGGGAGGAGCGGGATGGAAACACTGGTGTTCACGACTGAAATGGGCGTCGTCATCGCGATGTTGGCCTTCACCGTGTACCTGTTCGTTTCCGAGATCATACGCATCGACCTTGCCGCCGTTCTGGTTTTGGTGATGGTCGGCATTTTCAGTTACATTCCGGGACTGGAGCGGCTGGCGGATGTCAATCATCTGTTTGACGGGTTTGCCTCGAACGCGGTGATTTCCATTATTGCCGTGATGATCGTCGGGGCCGGACTGGACCGCACGGGGATTATGAATAAGGTGGCGGCGCAGATCCTGAAGCGTGGCGGCACGACCGAGCAGCGGATCGTACCTATCGTGTCAGGTACGGTTGGCTTCATTTCCAGTTTCTTGCAGAATGTCGGGGCAGCTGCGCTGTTTCTGCCCGTGGTCAGCCGGATCTCGGCGCGGTCGGGCATTCCGCTTAGCCGGTTGCTGATGCCGATGGGCTTTTGCGCTATTCTGGGCGGCACGATGACAATGGTTGGGTCGTCGCCGTTGATTTTGCTGAACGATCTGATCGACACTGCCAATACCACCCTGCCCGACGGTCAAAAGATGGAGCCGTTCGGCCTGTTTTCCGTAACCCCAATTGGGGCTGCGCTGATCCTGACCGGCATCGTTTATTTCCTGCTGCTGGGGCGTTGGGTCCTGCCGCAGGGGGAAAGCGAGGTCGACGTCGCCTCGGCCCATGGTACGTCGCAATATCTGGAACGGGTCTACGGCTTGCGCGCCAATGTGTTCGAGGTTGACGTGCCCGAGGACTCGCCCTTGGTTGGGCAGATCTTGGCGGATATTAACAACGAAAATAACCTCTATATCATCTCGACCTTCTATCGTGGGAAGGCGTCGATGATCCAAATCCTGACCGCCGAAATCGCCGCGCCTTGTCGTCTGGCCATCATCGGAAAAGAATCTGTCGTCCACTGTTTTGCCGAGAAATACGGCCTGTCTGTACGGCCAGAGCTGGACGTGTTTGTCGAGGAGTTTGCCTCTACCAATGCTGGCGTGGCCGAGCTGGTGATCCCGCCCGATAGCAACCTGATTGGTAAAAGCCCGCGCGACCTTCTGCTGCGCAAGTCCTATGGCCTCAGCCTGTTGGCGATCCACAGGCAAGAAGACACGCTTAGCCACGTGAAAACCGCGGATCATGAGCCAACCCAGATCGGGCTTGTTCCCTTTCAGGCGGGTGACATGCTGGTGGCGCATACCCGTTGGGAAAACCTGACGCGGTTGAAGCAGGACCGCGATTTCATCGTGGTGACGGCCGATTTCCCGCAAGAGGAACTGCGCCCGCAAAAGGTTGGCTGGGCGCTGTTCTTCTTTCTTGTGTCGCTGTCCTTGATCCTGTTCACCGATGTACGCCTTTCACTGTGTCTGTTGACCGGCGCGGTGGGTATGATGCTGTCCCGCGTCCTTAGCATTGACGAGGCATATCGCGCCGTCGGCTGGAACACCGTGTTCCTGTTGGCCAGCCTTATCCCGCTTGGGCAAGCTGTACAGAACACCGGCACAGCAGAATGGATCGCGCAGCAAATTTTGATCGCATTGGACGGCTGGCCGGTATGGTCCTTGCAAGCGGGCGTGGCGATTTTGGCGACTGTGTTCTCGCTGGTGATGTCGAATGTGGGGGCAACAGTTTTGTTGGTACCATTGGCGGTGTCCATCGCCGTCGCAGTTGGCGCAGACCCGGCGGTCTTTGCGCTGACGGTTGCAATCTCGACCTCGAATTCCTTCATCATTCCAACCCATCAGGTCAACGCCCTGATCATGGGTCCGGCGGGATACAAAGTGGTCGATTTCGTGCGCAGCGGCGGCATCATGACCCTGTTGTTCTTGATCGTGTCACTGTTGATGTTGAACTTGGTGTTCTAGCCAGACGTCAACCGATGGCGTCACTTCTATGATGCGTTGAGCCATTTACGAACAATACTCTGGAAGGTGTTGTCACCGATCAGACGCTGACATAGGGTCACGTCGATTACACATATAGTGCAAAGGATTTCCGCACATGCAAACTCTTGCCATCCGGCTGACCAGCGCCGCCATTCTTGGCGTTTCCGTCCTGCCCGGCACCGCTTTCGCAGACCTGACCGCCGAAGATGTCTGGCAGCATTTTCAGCAAAGCTCGACCTCGATCGGCGGCACGCTTAGCGCTGATACGTCAGAGCGTGGCGACGGCGGTTTGTCGCTGGAAAAAGTGACCTTCGCGCTTGCCCTGCCCTTCGAGTTTGGGGCCGTCAGCATTGATATGGGGTCATTTGATTTGGCCGAGCTGGGCGATGGCCGGGTTTCGACAATCCTGCCGGAAAGCGCGGTTTACAGCCTGACCTATACGGACGCGGATGGCGAAAGCTATGGCGGCAGTATGACAATGACCCAGCAGGGATACAGCAACATCTATTCGGGCACGCCGGAAGAAATCACCTCGGACCAGAAGGCCGAGCGGCTTGATTTCACCATGGATGTGGATGGGCTGCCGGAAGAGGTTCAGGACATCGCCATGAACGGGTCGATTGTTGGGTATGAAGGGCAGATTGTGACCACCACGGCGGATATGATCACTTCGGTCATGACCTATTCGTTTGCCGAACAGGATATGACAATGACTCAGGTCATGTCGTTCGAAGGCGACGCGCCGATGACCGTCGAAGGTGTCACCAAAACAGGCCGCACCGAGGGCGACATGCGTTTCGTGACCCCCGCCGCTGGGATCGACCTTGCCAATCTGGCCAAGGCTCTGCGTGACGGGCTGATGATCGAGGGTACGAACCGCATTGCCAGCTACAGCTCGGATCAGGTGACGTCGCAGGGCGATGAGTTGATGATGGCGCAGCGGTCGTCAGCCAAGAACTATGACACGGCCATGAAGATTGACGCGGCTGGCATCACGATTTCTGGCCCGGCGGAAGATCTGGAAATTCAGATGGAGATGCCGATGATACCGGGGCTTCCGCTGGGTGGCAAAATCGCGTCGGTGTCGGGCACGATGCAGGCGCCTTTGCTGAAAGATGACAGCTTTGGTCCCGTCGCGATCCAGTTCGACCTGAACGGGCTAGAGCTGGACGACATGGTCTGGGCCATGGGCGATCCGACCGGCGTTCTGCCGCGCGATCCGATCCACCTGACCGTCGATCTGACCGGCACGATGAAGCACAACGTGGAATGGCTTGATTTCGCCAATGTGGAAGCCGGCCTTGGGGCGCTTGGAGATACCCTGCCGGTCGAGCCCGGAACCGCCACTCTGAACGCACTGCGCCTGTCCGCCGCCGGGGCCGAGATCACCGGCGAAGGTGCCTTTACCTTCGACGCCTCCGATCTGGAAACCTTTGGTGGTGTGCCGCGCCCAGAAGGCAAGCTGACCCTGCGCGCCAAGGGTCTGACAGCCCTGTCCGAGAAACTGGCGCAGCTTGGCATTCCGGCGGAACAGATCATGGGCTCGATGATGATGCTTGAAATGTTCACCGCTGCCGACACCGACGCCGGCGAAGACGCCCGCGTGACCGAGGTTGTCATCAACCCCGATGGTTCGGTTTTTGCCAACGGGATGCAGCTTCAGTAAGCGCAACCTGAAACATGCCCTGCCCCGGCTTTGACTGGTGTGGGGTACAAGGCCCTCGCCTTAACGTGCTCCCGTCTTTCTAAAGAAAACGCCCCCGCTTGGATAAGCAGGGGCGCGAAAGATTTACGTGATTGGTGTTAATCCAGCTTTTTACGCTCTGCCCGCAGCGCGAGCCACAGACAATAGCACATCACCAACACCACAAGGGTAAAGGGGATGCCCATGGACACCGCTGCGCCCTGAAGTGCGTTTAATCCGCCACCCAACAAAAGCGCAATGGCAACCAGACCTTCCAGCGTGCACCAGAACACGCGCTGGATCACCGGCGCATCCATCTTGCCACCCGCCGTGATCGTGTCGATCACCAACGACCCGGAATCCGATGACGTGACAAAGAAGATCACGATCAGGATCAACGAGATCGGGGCCACGATGGAATAGAGCGGAAGCTCTTTCAGGAAGCCAAACAGCGCGCCTTCGGGGGCATAGCTGTCGATCACCGTGGCTTTCACGCCTTCGGCACCGCCTGCGTTCAGCATGTCGATGGCGGCACCACCGAATGTGGACATCCACAAAGCGCAAACTGCTGTCGGAGCCAGAAGCGCGCAGATAACGAACTCGCGCACCGTGCGGCCTTTGGAAATCCGCGCGATGAACATGCCGACGAAAGGCGACCATGCGATCCACCACGCCCAATAGAACGTGGTCCAGCCGTGGAAATAGCTGGTGTCCTCGCGGCCAAACGGGTTCGACAAGGCGGGCAACATCGTAATGTAGTCCACCATGACCGAGAAATAGCGCGCAATGGCTGTGCCGACGCCCGTGACGATGATCACGAAGAGGAACAGAATGACGGCCATGACCATGTTGATCTCGGACAAGCGTTTAACGCCCGCATCCATGCCCAAAAGGACTGACCCCAATGCGATCAGCGTGATGCCGATGATCAACAGGACCGTCACTGTCGGGGATGGCGCGATGCCGAAGACCTCGTTCAGGCCAGCAGCCACCTGTTGTGCGCCCAGTCCCAGTGATGTGGTCAGGCCAAACAAGGTTGCAAACACCGCAAGCGTGTCAATCAGATGCCCCCAGAAGCCCCAAACGCGCTCGCCCAGAATGGGATAGAACGCAGACCGCAGGGTTAGCGGCAGATCGAGGTTGTAGCAGAAGATCGCCAAGGCCAAACCGACCGCAGCATAGACTGCCCAACCTTCCAGTCCCCAATGGTGAATGGTGCCGACGACGCCAGCATATTCATTGCCGGGCTGGGTGATGTCGATGTTCAAGGGCCGTGCGCCCCCACCTTCGGAAAAGTTATAGTAAACGGGCTCTAATACGCCGAAGAACAGCAGCCCGATCCCGATCCCGGCGGCGAACATCATCGCGATCCAACCGGCATAAGAGTAATCGGGCGTTGCGTCCTTGCCGCCGATCCGCACCTTGCCCACAGGCAAGACGATTAGCGCAAGGCAGAACAGGGTGATGGCGTCGACCGACAAAACCAAAAACCAGTCAAACGTACTGGTCAGCCATGGTCGCAGCCAGCCAAAGAACGCCGCCGCGCTTTCCTGATTGGCAAGTGCAATCAACACAAACGCCATGATCAGAATACTTGAAATCAGAAAGACCGGATTGTGAATATCCAGCCCGAAAGGTCGTATGTTGTCCTGCCCCATCTCGTATTCTGTCTCGAAATCCCAAACCCTTGGATCTGGGTCGAGCATCTTCTTTTTCTCTGTCATTTCCCTGTCCTTTGTTTCGCGTTTACAGGGAAAGTGTTGCACGAACTGCGACCATCTGTCCAACTCTGGTTATTTATGAGGGTTTTAGAACTGTAAACACAATCTAAAGACGAGCGAGGGGAGGAGCACTACCCCATGATCATCTCATGGCTAGAAACCTTTCGTTGAGGCACATGGCCCGCAATCAGGCAGTGGTAGTATCAAGCGGCATGGTCGCCCACCGCATCCGAGATTTTCCCAGAATACCGCCTAAAGAGCAGTCTAGTTTTTCTTAAATGTGTGTTAACCTTCTCGGACTATTGGGATCACCTATTTATATTTGAACCGTCCGGACGAAATTTTAACGGGCACACGATCCCACAATTCAAGAACTCAGACCTGCAGGATTCCGGGGGTGAATCCGTATTTCTGACGGTCTGTCCAATTGGTGGAGGATTGGAAAAATGGTTGTAATTAATGGTAATGGAGCCAACAACACAATAACTGGCACAAATGGGAAAGACACACTGCGCGGCAAAGGTGGTGATGACACCATTCGTGGCCTTGGTGGCAACGACTCGATATTTGGTGGCAGCGGTGCTGATCTGCTGATTGGCGGCGCCGGGAATGACTATATCCACGCCGGGTCCAATGGTTTTGGAGAGTATGACATAGTCAGAGGCGGCGCGGGGAATGACACCATCGTTTCAAGCGGCGATGGCGAGTACTATGGCGGATCCGGAAACGACTACATGATAGCCGGGAGCACGTTCTTCTCTGAGTTGTTGGACGGAGGTAGCGGCACTGACTGGCTTGATACCACGCTCGTGCATAGTGACTACACAGTCAACTTGACAACCGGGGCTACCCACTTGTTCGACCAGTTTTTTTACAACTTCGAGAACATTCTAACCGGCCGCGGGGATGATAACATTACCGGCACCGGCGGTAAAAACATCATCATGACCGGCGCTGGGGATGACACAATCAATGCTGGTGGTGGGAATGACATACTTGTCGGTGGTCTTGGCGCTGATACGTTGAATGGTGGATCGGGAACGGACACTGCTGATTACAGCAACTCGACAAACTACATCTCGGTCAGCATATCTGGCAACAATGTCTGGGACGGCACGGCAACCGATACAATTTCAAGCATCGAGAAGTTCAAAGGCTCTGACTATAACGACTCTTTCTATGCTGCCTCAACCGGCGCCTATACGTTCTTGGGCAGGGGCGGGGATGACTATTTCTTTCGCGACGGCCCCACTGGAACATCTTACAAACACACCTTTAATGGTGGAAGCGGAACGGACACATTCCTGGGAACCGGTCTTTTTTCTGGCCACACGATTAACCTGACCAAAGGGTATATCTATGCTGGCACCGCCGAACGCGACAAACTGATCTCGATCGAAAATGTCACCGCGTATAATGGCTCGACGGTCGTCGGTAGCCACGGCGACAATGTCATAAGCTCCTCTGGCAACTACTCTTATACCCTGAAAGGGAACAAGGGGAACGACACCATCTATGGCAACTCAGCAAATGACATGCTGTATGGCGGCGCCGGGAATGACCAAATCCGCGGCTATGGTGGTGACGACACCATCCAAGGTGATCCGGGAAATGACAAGATTTGGGGTGGCACGGGCTCGGATACATTCGTGTTCAAAGGCCAGTTCGGCAAAGACCGCATCAATGACTTTGACGCCCTTGATGGGAACGAGAAGATCGACTTTAGCGGGGTTGGAGCCATCACAAGCTTCAATGACCTGATAAACAATCACGCCACGCAGAACGGCACCAATGTTGTGATCAAAGTGGGCAACAACAAAGTGACCTTGGTGGATGTCTATCTGAGCGACTTGGATTCAAGCGACTTCATCTTCTAAGGCAAAACACTGATTGGGCCGTGCCTTCAGGTGCGGCCTGTCAGACCTGACTGGCTTGCGATATAAGCCACGACATGATGGCCTGCACCTGGGGACTGGGTGCAGGTTTTCTTTTGCACAGAAGATAGAAATCCTGCGTGCTGACAGTGGGCAGCGGGCTGATCTCGGCCAGTTTCCCCGCCTCGATGTCGCGCGCCGCAAGGAAGCGATTGACCAGCGCCACCCCCTGCCCCGAGATCGCCGCATCGACCGCCAGCGCGGTTTGGCTAAGGCGTAGGTGGCGAGGGCTTTGTTCGGTGATCCCAAGCCCGGACAGGACCAAGGGCCACAGGTTGTGGGTGTCATGAATTTTCGGCAGATTAGACAGTGCTGTGGGATCACCTTCTGCGCCTGTCCCCTCGATCAGGCTGGGCGGTGGCGGATCGCAACTCGTCGAAAGCCGCCGAGACCCTAATGTGAAAGCTGCGTCCAACTGGGGTTAGCGCAAGTCCTTTGGGCAACCGGTCAAACAGCATGACGCCCAGATGTGCTTCTAGAAGGCGCACCTGTTGAGCCACGGCACCTTGGGTGACGCCCATCTCGTCCGCAGCAGCGCGAAAGCTGAGCCTTCGGCCAGAAACATCAAAGGCGCGCAGCCCGTTCAGTGGAGGGAGGTCTGTCATAATGGCAATAATAATTCTATTGTCATGGAAGATCAAATCTAGTTCGCGCTTGCGCTCCAGCCCCCGTATCTTTGCTCCAAGCGATGAAGGAGGCTGACATGTCAGTAGAAAAAGTAGCACTGGTCACAGCAGGCGGCAGCGGCATGGGCGCAGACGCGGTGCGAAGGCTTGCGGCGGATGGTTTTAAAGTTGGGATCCTGTCTTCGTCGGGCAAGGGCGAGGCACTTGGGAACGAGCTTGGCGGATTTGGCGTGACTGGGTCCAATCTGGACAATGATGCGCTGACCGCTTTGGTGGACGGCGCGACGGATCGTTGGGGTCGCGTGGATGTGCTGGTCAACTCGGCCGGGCATGGCCCGAAAGGCCGGTTCTGGAGATCAGCGACGACGACTGGCATCAAGGGATGGAGGTCTATCTGATGAACGTGATCCGCCCGACCCGTCTGGTCACTCCTGTGATGCAGAAACAGGGCGGCGGCGCGATCATCAACATTTCAACCTTCGCAGCGTTCGAACCGGACCCTTTGTTCCCGACCTCGGGCGTGTTCCGCGCGGGACTGGCTGCGTTTACCAAGCTTTTCTCGGACAAATACGCATCCGACAACATCCGCATGAACAACGTCCTTCCCGGCTTCATCGTCAGCCTGCCCGAGACCGAGGACCGCCGCGCGCGTATCCCGATGGGGCGCTATGGTCGTGCAGATGAAGTGTCATCGCTGATTTCGCTTCTGGCGTCCGAAGGTGGTGGCTATATGACCGGACAGAACATCCGCATCGACGGGGGACTGACCCGTGCCGTCTGATGCGATGATTGCCAAGCCGTCTCGCGAACGCCCTGTTTTTGCAGTGAAATGGGGCGCATCGATTATTCAGATCATGGGGTATATGGCCACTGGTTTCGGCTGGACCCCATGGAATCTGTACCTGTTCTTGATCGGCGTGGTCGGCTGGTTCGCCGTTGGCGCATTGTGGAATGACAAGGCGCTGATGCTGGTCCATCTGGTCGCCCTAGGTGCGATGCTTGCCGGGATGGCCAGCGGATAGGGCATCGGGCGGGTGATAAGAAAGTCACGTCGCGTCCAATCGTTTCATTTGCAAGAAAATAGTGGACCAAACGGTATTGGCGCACATACACAGGGACCCAGAATAGAAGTGAGACCGGCCAGTTTCGATGGCCGGGTCTATTTATGGGAGTCCAAAAGATGAGCGCTTCGGCCTATGTCTATCAATCCATCGCGCAGTCGCTGGTGGATCACGACCACACCACAATGTTCGGCCTGATGGGGGATGCAAACCTGTTCGTGGTCGATCACTATGTCCGCGAATGCGGAGGCGAATTTGTCCCCGTCGCGTTTGAAGGCAGCGCAGTCCTGATGGCGCTGGCCTATGGTCGCGTGTCGGGCAGCGTTGGTATTGCCACTGTAACCCACGGCCCTGCCCTGACCAACTGCGTCACCGCCCTGACCGAAGGCGTGCGTGGGCGCGTGCCAATGGTGCTTTTGGCGGGCGATACTGCCGTGTCAAACCCGCAGAACCTGCAAAATATCGACCAGCGCGAAACGGTGAAAATCACTGGCGCCGGGTTCGAGCAGATGCGCTCGCCTGAAACCGCGTCCTATGACGTGGCCCACGCCATTTACCGCGCGCAGGTCGAAAAGCGTCCTATCGTGGTGAACATGCCCGCAGATTTTATGTGGGAAGAAGTCACGCATGAAAAGCACATCTTCCCGGCATTCAACGCCCCTGCCCATGTGCCCGAAGGCGATGATCTGGACGAAGCCATCGGCATGATCGCTTCGGCCAAGCGCCCAATCATTTTGGCAGGGATTGGTGCGAAGGATGCGGTGGATCAGATCAAGCGGCTGGCCGACCGGCTTGAGGCGCCGCTGGCGACCACTCTGAAAGCGAAGGGGATGTTCAAAGATCACCCATTCAACATCGACATATTCGGCACGCTGTCGACGCCGGCTGCCTATGAAGCCATCGCCAAAGCCGACTGTGTGGTGGCCTTCGGCACGTCCTTGCACCATTTCACCACCGACAAAGGCGCCTTGATGAAGGGCAAACGCGTGGTGCAGGTGAATGACACGGTGACGGAAGTGTCCAAGAACTATCACCCTGATGCGGCCTTGGTGGCTGACGCGGGGCTGACCGCCGACAATATCGTCTGGTGGTTGGACGAGGCCGAAATCCCCCCCAGTGGGTTCACCGCCGAACTGGACATCGACGTTCTGACTGCCCACCCGAATGGCAACCCCGATAAGGCTGCACCGGGCTTTGTGAACTTCGAATATGCGCTGGATCGTCTGGACGCGGCCCTGCCCAAGGATCGCTTCCTGACCACCGATGGCGGCCGTTTCATGACCGAGGTTTGGTGCCGCGTCGACGCCCCCAACGCAGAAAGCTTCATCGCCACGACCAATTTCGGTTCCATCGGGCTGGGACTTCAAGTGGCGATTGGTGCCGGGTTCGCCGTCAAAGGCCGCCCCGTTGTGTTGTTCACCGGCGATGGCGGCTTCATGATGGGCGGGATCAACGAGTTCAACACTGCCGTGCGTATGAAGCAGGATCTGGTTGTGATTGTCGCCAATGACAGCGCCTATGGGGCCGAACATATCCAGTTTCTGGACCGCAAGATGGATCCCGGCTTGTCGATGTTCGACTGGCCGTCCTTCGCCGAAATCGGCACCGCGCTTGGCGGTCAGGGCATTTATGTGGACAGCGTCGAGACGCTGGAAAGTGCCATCACCGCGATTGATACGCGCACCAAACCCCTGCTGATCGAGCTTCGTCTGGATCCGAATGACGTGCCGCGTATGCGGATCTGACGCGCCACGACAGGACCACAGAAAACCGGCGGCGGTATCCCGTCGCCGGTTTTGATTTTTCAGTCGCGTGCTTAACCGTGATAGGCTTTTGACACTGCGAAGCTGTCCTCGAACCAGTGCCACAGGCGACCCCGGAAAACTGGACACCCGGTCAGGACGTGATCGTTCCGACGCCGCAAACGACCGATGCCGCCGAGGCACGTATGTCTGAAGGGTATGAGACCACAGATTGGTACTTCTCGGCAAAAGCGCTCTGAGTGTCATGGGCTGTGCTCTTCCTGCCATGACAGGGAAGAGCGCACCAGTCAGGCGGAAGCGGTGCGGCTCGAACAGGACGGAGACATGTCGGGACGCATGGCAAGCAGGTCCATCAATCCGCAATTGCCGCGCACAAGGTCTTCGAGCGTCACCATGTCCAGTTCATGATAAAACGCCTCGAGCGCCCGCGCGACATAGCCGCGCAAGCGGCACGTCCCTGCCAGCGGGCAGGTGTTACGGACTTCATCGAAGCACTCGGCAAATGGGATATCGGTCTCGAAAATGCGAAACACCGCACCAATCGAGATGCGATCGGCGGGCTTGGCCAGCCGAATGCCTCCGGTACGACCGCGCAGGGTTTCAAGATATCCTTCGGCCTGAAGATTTTGAACCACACGGGCGACATGGTTCGTCGAGGCATTGCAGCGTTTCGCAATGTCAGACGTGCGTACAAGCTGATCGTCGTTGACAGCACAAAACATCAGTGTGCGCGCAGCAAGATTGCTTCGGGTCGTCAGACGCATTGCGATTCCCTCCAGTTCCGACGTATATCTCACATTATGGAAACCAGTTTCTTTGATCCAGATCACGTCAAACTCGAAGACGATACCCTAAGAGACTGACTATCCTAAAAAGCAAGCTGACCATGCGCCATATTTCAAAAAACCAGAACGCCACCTCACAATCGTTGCGGTCGGGTGCAGCGCTATCGGTTCTGGCCAACCTGATCTGGATTGCACAGGCTTGGGTGATCGCACGCGTGCTGGCCGCACTTTTGACTGGAGATGCGGTGAATGTTTGGGGCGTCTCGCTTGCCTTCCTCGGGCTCGGCCTCCTGCGGGCGCTTTTGACGCAGCAGGCGCAGGCGACGCTGAGTGTCGCAGCAGAGTCCCGAATCCAGGAACGACGGCTCGACATCCTTGCCACAGAGTCCGCCACCGACAAACCGTCCCGTTTCGGCGGCGCAGGGTCTATCGCGGCCTTGGCCACGGAAAAACTCGAAGCGGTGCGCCCTTTTCTATTGCGCTACACACCCGCCCGCATGCGAATCATGGCAGTGCCACCGATCATTTTGGCCATCACTGCGTGGCACAGCTGGGCTGCGGCGGTGGTTTTGCTGGCAGCCGGGCCGCTGATCCCTCTGTTCATGGCCTTGGTGGGGTGGGCTGCGAAAGAGGCCAGCGCGCGGCAAATGGTAGAGATCGGATCGCTGAACGATCTGCTGGCAGATCGATTGGCGGCACTGTCGGACCTGAAGCTGATCGGTGCTGGTCCTCAGGTTATTGACGGCTTCGCGACGGCGTCCGACACACTTCGGCACAAGACAATGTCCGTTCTGCGGATTGCCTTCCTGTCTTCCACCGTGCTCGAGCTTTTCTCTGCTCTCGGCGTGGCAATGATTGCGGTGTGGGTGGGTTTTGCGCTTTTGGGCGAAATCAGTTGGGGCACTTGGGGGGCACCTCTGACACCGTTCGCGGGGATTTATCTGCTCTTGCTGGCACCGGATTTCTTTCAGCCTTTGCGCGATCTGGCCGCCGCGTGGCATGACAAGTCTGCGGCTGACGCGGTGGAGGAAGATCTTGAGGCGTGGCGTGCCGAGACCCGCCCAGATATACTAGGCCAAGGGTCGCAGCCATCAGCACTTGCGTTCCGCGGTCTGGTCTTGCGCGACGTCGCGGTGGACCACGCCGACCGCACACTCTGTTTTCCCGATCTTGATATCCAGCCGGGTGACAGCCTGGCGATCAGTGGCCCCAGCGGAGTTGGAAAGACAACCCTGTTGCGTGTTCTGGCGGGGTTGGAGAGGCCATCACGCGGCGCAGTTCTGCTTAATGACGTCCCTTTATCCGAGGCACAGACCGACGCGTGGCGCGCCGCTTTGGGATGGATGCCGCAAACGCCGCGCTTTCTGGGGCGAAGCCTGCGCCACAATATCGGTTTTGGGGCACCGATAGATCAGGAGGTTCTCAGGAGCGCCAGAGTAACCCCTATTCTGGAAACGCTGCCTGCCAAAGACTTAACCACGTTGGGGGAAACCGGCGCAGGTCTGTCGGGTGGCGAAGCGCGGCGCGTGATGCTCGCACGCGCGCTGAACCGCGATCCGGCGGTGCTGCTGGCGGATGAACCGACCGCCGATCTCGATTCCGACACCGCGCATGCCATCATAGATGCGCTGCTCACCTATGTGGCTGCGGGAGGTACCTTGATCACCACGACACATGATCCGCGCCTTCTGGACCGTATGCCTCATGTCATCCATCTGGGGGCCAAGTCATGACGTCCCTTTTCCGCATCATCCGTATTCTTCTTGCAGGAGAACGCCGGGCCGTTGCCCAGGGGATGGCCTTGTCTGTCACAGTCTTGATCATGGGCGTGGCGCTGCTGGCGCTGTCGGGCTGGTTCATTACTGCGGCTGCAGCGGCTGGGATGATCGGGCTGGGCACAATCTTCAACGTGTTTGCCCCGTCTGCCATGGTCCGTTTCCTCGCCTTGGGCCGAACGGCAGCGCGGTACGGAGAAAGGCTGACGACGCACGACGCAACCTTGCGCGCCTTATCGAATTTGCGCGTACGATTGCTGAAGGGCGTTCTGACGTCGCCCTATCGCCAGATCGAACGCCTGCGCGCCAGCGTGTTTTTGAACCGTGTTACATCCGACGTCGACGCGTTGGACGGGTTGGCCCTAAGGTTGGTTCTACCCGGAGCGGCAGGCCTGTTGGTGATCGGCGTCACTGCGGTTGCGGTTGCACTGTTGGTTAATCCTGCCATTGCGGGGGTCATCCTGTTGGGCTACGGCATCGGGCCGACCCTCGTGTTCTTGTCCGGGCAAGCCCGGGCAGATGCACCGTCGCGCAAGGCGCAGGCGGGCATGCAGGCCTTACGAAGTCGAATGGTCGATCTGATTGCAGCGCGGGAAGAACTGATCGCGTTCGGGCAGATTCCCACGGCAAAAGCAGGTGTCGCAAAAGCGGCTCAGTTCCAATCCAAGAGCCAATCTGATGTTGAACAGATCGAGCGGGCAACCGGGCTTTGGCTCGACCTGATGGGGTGGACCGTTGTTGCGGCTGCCATTGGGATCGGAGCGTCCAAAGCGCAAGCCGGTGAGATCACGGCGGCGCAGGCAGCGATTGGCATCTTTGCGGCACTGGCGCTGTCGGAGGCGGTGGCCCCTGTGCGCCGCGCCTTGTCCGAAATCGGGCGGATGCGTGCGGCAGCAAAGCGGATTGTGCCGATGATCGACAAAGCCAATCCGCCCGATGGGGTGGATATCGACACCGGGGCAGCGACGCTGGTTGCCGAGGCCTTTGCGGCGAGCAACAGTTCCTATGGCGCACCTCTCTTCTCGCCAGTCTCTTTCTTTGTTGCGCCGGGCGAAACCGTTGCTCTGATCGGTCCGAGCGGTTGCGGTAAATCCACCCTGTTGTTGCACGCCGCAGGGCACGGCACGTCCAATTTCGGCTCATTGCGCTTCGGTGGATTAGATGTCGACCAGATTGACGCTGATCTGCGGGCTGACATGATCGCCATGGTGCCACAACGGCATGCGCTGGTTGCCGGGACCATCGCGGAAAACCTCAGGATTGCGGCGCCTGAGGCTCAGGACTCAGAGCTCTGGACCGCACTAGAGGTTGTTCATATAGCTGACACCGTAGAAACCAAAGGTGGGCTGGATGCCGTGCTTGGCTTCCGGGGGGCAGGCCTGTCTGGCGGTGAAGGACGACGGCTTGTTCTGGCGCGGGCGCTGCTGCGCCAACCGAACCTACTCTTGTTGGATGAACCGACTGAAGGTTTAGACGCGATTCTGGCGAGCCGGGTTCTGAGCGGCATTCGGGCGGCCTTACCCAACACTGCAATTCTTATGGCTGCGCACCGGGACGAAGAGGTCGCTTTTGCTGACTGCGTGCATAAGCTGAAACCTGCTGCGAAGATCGATTAAAATAACCCACATCCAAGATGCGGGTTTTTGACTCAGATCAAATAACACATTCCTGAATCAGCATATGAAGCACTTAATCCGCATCACTGATGCGAATTATTATGCATTCAAGGAGCACATCATGGAGATCGGTCTGGTCGAGCTGTCGCGCATGCAATTCGCGCTGACAGCCATGTATCACTTCCTTTTCGTGCCGCTGACGCTGGGTCTTTCGATCCTCGTGGCGATCATGGAAACTGTCTACGTCATGACGAACCGCCCCATCTGGCGGCAGATGACGAAATTCTGGGGCACGTTGTTCGGCATCAACTTCGTACTTGGCGTCGCCACGGGCATCACAATGGAATTCCAGTTCGGCATGAACTGGAGCTATTACAGCCACTATGTGGGCGACATCTTCGGTGCGCCACTGGCCATTGAAGGTCTGATGGCCTTCTTTCTAGAAGCGACCTTTGTCGGTCTCTTCTTCTTTGGCTGGGATAAGCTTTCGAAGGTACAGCACATGGTGGTGGCCTGGCTGGTCGCCATCGGGTCGAACTTTTCGGCGCTGTGGATCCTGATCGCCAATGGTTGGATGCAGAACCCGGTGGGGGCCGAGTTCAACCCCGACACCATGCGGATGGAGATGACGTCGTTCTTTGACGTGCTTTTCAACGAAGTGGCACAAGCGAAATTCGTGCACACGGTGTCAGCGGGGTATGTCACAGCGTCGGTCTTCGTGCTGGGTGTCTCAGCGCTGTACCTTATCCAGAACAAGCACAAGGACTTGGCCCGCCGGTCTATCGCAGTTGCGTCCGCCTTTGGTTTGGCGGCTGCTTTGTCCGTTGTCGTTCTTGGTGACGAGTCCGGCTATTCCGCCAGCCACACCCAGAAGATGAAGCTGGCCGCGATCGAGGCGATGTGGGAAACGGAAGAAGCGCCCGCGTCTTTCACGTTGATCGGTTTCCCCGATCAGGAGGCGCGCGAGACGCATTACGCGGTGCATATTCCGTGGGCGATGGGTCTTATTGGGACACGGTCGCTGACGCAGGAAATCCCGGGCATCAACGATCTGGTCGCTGAATCCGAAGTGAAAATCCGCGACGGTCTGATCGCTTACGACGCGCTGATGACCATCCGCGCGGAGCGCGATGCGACCCCGCCAGAGGTGCGTGAGACATTCGAGGCGCATTCCGACAATCTAGGATACGCGCTGCTGCTCAAGCGTTATGTGGACGATCCGCGCACCGCGACCGAAGAGCAGATCAAGATGGCCGCGGATGACACGGTTCCCGGTGTGGCGCCCCTTTTCTGGGCCTTTCGCATCATGGTCGGTCTTGGGTTCAGCTTCATCGCAGTGATGGCGTATTTCTTCTATCGCGCCTCGTTCCGGAAAATGCAGTTCCCGCGCTGGTCGCTCTATGCCGCTGTCGCGATCATCCCGACACCGTGGATCGCAGCCGAGCTTGGTTGGTTCGTAGCCGAGTTTGGCCGCCAGCCCTGGACCGTGGACGGCGTGCTGCCGACAGCGCTCAGCGCGTCACATCTGAGCATCGCGGATCTGCTGATCACATTGGTCGGATTCCTGATCTTCTATTCGGTCCTCTTCGTGATCGAGGTCAGTCTGATGGTGAAATACATCCGCAAGGGCCCGTTCCAGGACGTCGAAGAAACCAATGCTTGGCAGGAACGGCACGAGGCGCGCCTGCGCGCCGAAACGCCCGCTCCGACCCTTGCTGCAACACCTGCGGAGTAAGTCACATGATCCTCTTTGAACTGATCGAATACGATATCCTTCGCGTGATCTGGTGGGCGCTTCTGGGCGTTCTCTTGATCGGATTTGCCCTGACCGACGGCTTCGACATGGGGGTCGGAGCGCTGCTGCCCTTCGTTGCCAAGACCGACGTGGAACGCCGCGTGGCGATCAACACGGTGGGTCCTGTCTGGGAAGGCAACCAAGTGTGGTTCATCCTTGGCGGCGGCGCGATCTTCGCCGCTTGGCCACCGCTTTACGCCGTCAGCTTCTCGGGCTTCTACCTTGCGATGTTCGTGGTGCTGGCTGCCTTCATCGTCCGCCCAGTGGCGTTCAAGTATCGCTCCAAACGGGATGACGCGACATGGCGCACCCGCTGGGACTGGGCGCTGTTCGCTGGTGGTGCTGTACCTGCGCTGCTGTTCGGTGTGGCGGTTGGCAACGTATTGCTGGGGGTGCCGTTCTACCTGACCGAAGATTTGATGCCGATGTATCCGGGCAACTTCGCCCTCAAGTTCGTCGGACTTCTGCGCCCCTTCGCGCTGCTCGCTGGGGTGGTGTCGCTGGCGATGCTACTGATGCATGGTGCGGCGTGGCTGTCGCTCAAGGCTGAAGGCGTCGTTGCCGAACGCGCTCGCTCCATCGGCGTCAAGGCGGGCATCGTGGCCGCGGCGGGCTATGCGCTGGCGGGTCTATGGTTGGCGTTTGGGGTTGACGGGTTTGCCTTGGGTGAGGTCGCGGCCAATGGCCCGTCCAATCCGCTCTATTCCGACGTCACCCGCGGTGGGTCTTGGCTGACCGCCTATGCGGACCGTCCATGGATCGTGATTGCCCCAGTGATGGGCTTTGCCGGGATCACGCTCGCAATCTTGGGCCTGAAAGCAGGTCGCGAGGTTTCGACGCTCTTGTGGTCCAAGATGGGCATCCTCGGCATCATCTCGTCCGTCGGGCTGACCATGTTCCCGTTCATCCTGCCCTCGACGCTTGCCCCCAACAGTTCGCTCACCGTGTGGGACGCTTCGTCCTCGCACCAGACGCTGTTCATCATGCTGATCTGCACCGCGATCTTCATGCCGCTGATCCTGATGTACACCGCATGGGTTTACAAGGTGCTCTGGGGCAAGGTCACGGAAGAGCAAGTCACTGATAGCGCTGACACAGTTTACTAAAGGAGACCATTCTCATGTGGTATTTCGCTTGGCTTCTCGGACTTCCCCTTGCCGCTTTGTTCGCCGTGTTGAACGCGATCTGGCTGGAGATGCGTACCGACGCCTGTTTCTCGGACGAGGGCGACTGCCCGATGGGTGAACACACCCATCATACATCCGGGCACTGAATGACCGGGGGCTTGTTCCTTCCTCCCCCTGTCCGGTGCGGCACCCGGTTTAGGCTGCTGGGTCCGCACACACCACACGACATCTTTCCCAATCCCAAAAGGACTGACCTAATGAAAAAACTCATCCTCGCCGTATGTGCTGCACTGACCCTGACAGGACCCGCGCTTGCACAGGACGCGCCTCAAACGCTCGTCACGATCCTGACAGCACCCGAGCCGCAGACACAGCTGATGGCGATGGTTCTGGCCATGCAAGCGGCACAACAAGGCGCAGCCCCGCACATCCTGCTGTGTGGTCCTGCTGGTGACCTCGCGTTGAAAGACGCGCCAGCTTCGGCCACTGCGCCACAGCCACCCCGCGACATAAGCCCGCAGGGCCTGATGTCCAAAATCGCCGGGATGCCAAATGCAAAGGTCGAGGTTTGCGCGATCTACCTGCCGGGCAAAGGCATGCAAGCCGATGCGCTGATCGACGGTGTCACGGTTGCCCAGCCGCCAGCGATGGCCGTCGCGATGATTGCGCCGAACGCCCGCATCGCCAGCTACTGATCTGCCGAGACCTTCAAAGCGGCGTGGGGGGGGGGGGGGGGGGGGGGGGGGGGGTGGGGGGGGGGGGGGGGGGGGGGGGGGGGGGGTGGGGGGGGGGGGGGGGGGGGGGGGGGGGGGGGGGGGGGGGGGGGGTGGGGGGGGGGGGGGGGGGGGGGGGGGGGGGGGG
>NZ_JBSWYR010000008.1:0-31146 GCF_056161205.1 Aliiroseovarius sp. ABM4_368
GGCACGCACTCGCTCCGCCGGACAAAAGCAGCGGAGATTTACCGAAAGACCGGAAACCTTCGCGCGGTCCAACTGTTACTTGGTCACACGAAGATCGATAGTACCGTTCGCTACCTTTGCGTTGAACTCGAAGACGCCCTGAGCATCGCCGAACGTATCGACATCTGAGCTATTTTGGCGAACGGTCCTGCCGTTCGCCAATTCAATGCGGGTCTTTGTCCCCTGCGCGGCGTTGGTCGGTAACGAGCCCACGTTGTCATATTTCCGCATTGCAGCTAACGCCTACTTTCAGGAAACTGGAAAAAATAGCCCTCAAATCACGGTTCATTATGGACCTTGAGCAACGTTCCCTATGCTGCGTTGCAGCGTTACCAAAATCGGACCTTCATCTCTCTCACTGCGGTCGGCTCGACTGAGCCTCACCTTGAATTCAACTTAGCTTCACGCGCACTGAAAATAGAACCACTTCGGTTTGCCGCAACACGGGAACAGGGCGTCCTAAGGCTGGGTATTCATGGCGCGCAACTGTGATCACTTGGGCAGGCCGAAGGCCATTAGAGCAAGGGCAATATCGGCTATTTACCAAGTCTGATCGAACAGACGTATCCAATTTCCGCCCAGAATTTTGACGATGCGCTCCTTACTCCAACCTCGGTTGTGCATTTCCTCAGTGAGATTGCCGAATTCACGATTATGACGAATGCCTTCGGGTTTTGAAATCTTGGCAGACCCGAAATCGGCGAGCGTGCTTCCGGTTCCTTTGTCTTTGTTGGCCCAAAGCAACCAAGGGCCGGGACGCGCGCGGTTGTGATTGAAATCGGTGCCGATGGCCACGTGATCTTCCCCAACGAGATCCAAGGTGTGTTCCATCGCATTAATCACATGTGCAACCGTGGCATCATTACCGGCAGCCAATCCGGGCGCGAACAATGATGTTCCAATAACACCGCCTTTAGCCGCACAGGCCTGAAACACCTCGTCGGGTTTATTGCGCGGGACATCAAAAAGCGCGCCAGGCAGACAATGGGTGATTGCGACCGGTTTTTTCGAATACTCGATGGTATCCAGCGACGTCTGAATACCAACGTGGCTCAGGTCGATCAAAATGCCGGCCTCATCCATTGCATCAACAGCTTCATGCCCGAAACGGGTCAACCCGCTGTCTCTTGTTTCCAGATACCCAGCGCCAAAGAAGTTCTGTGTATTGTAGGTCAACTGCATGATGTTCACACCGAGGTCCTTGAAGAGCGCGAAGTTATCAAGGCGATCTTCGATGGGGGATGTGTTTTGCCAGCCCATTATGATCCCGACCTTGCCCTCTGCTTTCGCACGGCGAATGTCGTCGGTTGTACGAATGAGCATGGCGATGTCGGCGTTTTCTGCCAGCTTCTTGCGCCACATTGTCACGTAATCCATACCACCGCGAAAATTCTCCCAGAGCACGGAGGACGCGTTGATTGCGCTGACGCCGCCTTGTTGCGCATCGAGGAGGATTTCGCGGTTGAAATCGGAACTTTGCAAAGCATCGACAATGATGGAACTGGAGTGGAGATCTTTAGAGGTCATAAAGGAGCCTTTTGAAAGAGGGTCTAGTTGGCCGCGGTTAATTCAGAAGCGGGCCAGATATCAGGTTCGAAATCTGGGGTGTCATAGGTCGCAAAGCGATCAAGATGGAACGCCGCGTCTTCGGCAAAGAATGAACGCACCAGACCGCTCGAAAGCCTCCGAGCGCCTTCTGTTGCAGATGGAATGCCCGATGTGACTTTACCCTGACTTGGCACAGCCGCGTAAGCAAAGCAGCACAGCCGCGCGAGGGCGGGGCATGTCCCTGCCGTGCGCTCCGCGAAGGTGAAGTCAGCGTTTAGATACGGGTGCGCGGCAAGAACTGGGTTCTTTGCGGCCTTGTCCGCCCCGACAACATCGGCCCACGTGCGCCAGTGCCCAAAGAATTGAGAGAGTTCGGGGCGGCTCTTTTCTGAGATACCAAACCCTGTTGCAAAGATGGCAACGTCGGCCTCGATAACACCTTGCGGCGTTTCGACGGATAGACCGTTTGCACCATGTGACATTCCATTGATTGGTGCGCCAAGGTGCAGGTGAGCATTTTTATGCCGCGCGACGCGTGCAACGGAATGGGCAGGGGGCGGCACAGGGAACTTGTCGCCAAGGTCCATGATCTCCCACTTTTGGGCATCCGTCAGCGCCATATAGCCCGCAGTCATGCCGCGTGACCCTGTGCCAGTGAACTTGTCGATGGCAGGAAGGGCGGGGCGGCGAATGAGGAGATCAAGCCGCGCGCATCCCGCTTCAAGGGCGGCAGCGGCGTTGTCCATTGCAGAGGCCCCAGCCCCAACCACAATCACGCGTTTGCCTTTCAGGCTGTCGACATCAAAAACATCTGCCGAATGGTACACGCTCCCCTCTGGCAATCCTTGGGCGACAGGTGGCAGTTTGGGGGCGCCTAATGCGTCCAAACCCGTCGCCAAAACCACGCGACGCGCCCAGATTTCGCCTGTGCTGGTCGAGAGGCGAAACAACGCGCCCTCGGGAACGATCTCTGCCACGTCACAGTCGTTGGTGATGTCTGGTTTGGTCATCTTGCGATACCATTTCAGGTAATCCATCCACATCGTGCGCGGGGCGAGGGTCATGTCGTCCCATGCGGCGACGCCCCATTGCGCTTCGAACCAAGCCCTAAATGTTAACGCAGGTATGCCCAAAGCCGGACCTGCGGCTTCTTTAATAGTCCGCAGCGTTTCCATGCGCGCAAAAGTAATCCAAGGGCCTTCTTGGCCGGCAGGGGCGCGATCCAATAAGCGAACATTGCTAATGCCGTCCATCTCCAGGGCCGCATTCGCCACCAAACCGCAAAGCCCTGCGCCGATAATTGCAACATCAAGTACGGGGTCTCCGCTTGGGCCCTTGGTGACGGGCATCCAAGGCTTCGGTGGTAGGTTTAGAAGGGTGCGCTGGCGGGTGAAGTCGGCCTCCAATTCCGTCAGGTTAGTCGCGTCTGTCATGGTGCAGTCCCCAGTAAGGTTTTTTGACTTTGTGGAAAGGATGTCACGCCCTCGGCCATTTTCACGGTGCAATCGGGCACAGTTGCCAAGCAGGCTTTGTAAAAGGCATCAACGAAGGCGCTGGAATGTTGTGCCAAGGCCCGATTGGCGTCCCTTAACAGCTCCCAGGAATACGGCATTTCCGTCGCCAGTTCGACGATCTTCACACCGTTTACGGGAACACCGTAGGCCGTGACGGGGTCCACAATTGCGATGCCCAATCCAGAACGGGCCGCCATAATGGCGTTCAATGACGCGTTGGTGGCAATTTCCGAAGGGGGGATGATACCAGATTTTTGAAACGCCTGATCAATTGTATGGCGTATGCGAAACGCGTTACCGACAGTTATGAGGCGTTGGTCTGCGAAGACCGACAGCGGCAGAGGTGCGCGTGAGTGCGCCAGTGGTGATGCGTCTGACACCACGCCTACAAGACGGGATTCACAGACGACATGGCGCACCATGCCCGCGTGATCAATTGGGCTGGCCGCTATACCAAAGTCCGCAGTTCGGCTGCGCAGGGCCCCGATAACGTGCTCAGCATTCATGGTTTGGACAGTGATCTGCTGTGGAAGGAGTTCACCTAACGCCGTCAATGTCGCACCAGTCAAGCCTGCGGCCATAGCGGGTGTTGCGGCGATGTCGATAGACGCAACTTTTTCCGTGCGAATTGCATCGGCGCGCTGCCCGATTTGGCGTAGGCCAGCAACAACACGTTCAACTTCCTCATGAAACCGCAGGCCGCGATCTGTAGGGGAAATGCGAGGACCGTTGCGATGGAACAACTGAAACCCGACAGACAGCTCCAGTTCTTTGATCATGCGAGTCACAGCGGGCTGCCCAATGCCCAAATAAACGGCGGCTCCCGTCATGGACCCGCAAGACATGGCTGCCAGAAAGGCTTCCAACACTTTGAGGTCAAACTTTTTATTATTCTCTATTGACATGATGGGCTCATCATTATGCTATGTTTGCATAATTGCAAGTCCGTAAAGTAAAAAACCAAGGGGAGTCTCCAATGAACCGTTTCACTCGCTTAGCCGTCACCGCCCTTTTGAGCACAGCCGCACTTCCGGTTGCCGCCGAAACATGGCGCCTTAGTTCCATGGTGTCGCCAGACAGCATCGAAGGTCAGGCCTATGAAATCCTCGCAGAGAAGACTGCCGAGTATTCGAACGGCGACCTGACCATCCGGATTTTCCCGAACTCGCAAATTGGTGAAATGGACGCGGTCGTCGAGCAGCTTAGCGCGGGTGTCATCCAGCTCGCTCCGTCCGCCATGACGTTTCTTGCACGCTGGGAAGATAATATTCGTTATGCGTCCGCGCCCTTTCTTTTTGAAGATTATGACCATTGGGCCGAATTCATACGTGGCGATATGGTGCAAGGCTGGCTTGACAATGTAACCGATGCATCCGGCATTTCTGTTTTGGGCGATGCACCTGCATTCCCACGTGGTTCGTTCCGCACGCTGCTGTCTGTCGATCCAATCACCAGCGCAGAAGACATCGCTGAACTTCGCATTCGTCAGTTCAACAGCCAGCTGGTGATTGATGTGTGGGAAAACCAAGGCGCCGAAGTTGTCGTGCTTGCATGGGGCGAAGTCTACGATGCGATCAACCGCAATATCGTAAACGCCGTGACGTCACCGCTGGAACTGATTGAAGCCACGCGTTTCTATGAGGTTGCGCCCAACATCGTGCGTACAGATGAATACCCGCAGGCAATCGCGTTCATGATGAACCAAGAGGCATTCGAGGACCTTTCTCCCGAAAATCAGGACGCCCTGCTGCGCGCCCATGCAGATGCGTCCGCCTTCGCTTGGGACACCATTTTCTCAGGCGCCGATGAAACTGTTGAACGGATCAAAGCCCTCGAAGGCGTGACATATTCTGACAGTTTCAACATCTCAGCGATCTTGGCGACAACGTCCGAATTTTACGCCGCGCGTGAGGCGGCTGGAGAATTGCCAGAGGGCCTGATGGACGCCGTCGAAGCCGCACGGGAAAGCGCGGAGTAATGAAAAGCACGTTCTCCGTTCTCGGAGCGAGTTTAGACGCTATCGCGGCTGCCTTCAAAGCCGCGATAGCTCTATTGTTGCTCATCATGTTGGCGATCAATGCCTTCAATATCGCAACTCGGTCTATTTTCGGCGAGGCCTATGACGGAGTTTTCCATTGGACGATGTTGATGTTCATTTGGGCGACTTGCTTAGGTGTTTTCGTATACATGCGAGAAAACCGGGATGTGGTTGTTGATCTGATAGCGGCGCGCATGCCGTTGCCCGTCCGCAAAATGCTTGCCGTTTTTGCGGACATGATCGGGCTGTTATTCATGTATATGGTTCTTTCGCCAGCGCTTGAATTGATTGGTTTGCAGACGGGCCACATGGAGACAATCGCGCTCCCCATATACGTTCACAGCCTGCCATTGTTCTTGTCTGCGCTGTGTCTTGTGGCTCATTTTGCCTTGCATGCCTTGCAGGTTTTGACCGGCGATATTGAGCCTTTTCTAAAATCCGATCCGCTTGAACATCTTGATACAGGAGCCGCAAAATGACGCTTGGCTTTGTCGTAATAGGCTCTTTCTTGCTGCTGATGATGGTCGGTGTTCCCGTCACTATCGCCATTGGCGCGGGGGCTGTGGCTGGCTTGTACTGGGCAGACTTGATGGATTTTGCCCTCGTCTTCCCGCAGCAGATCATCGAAGGCGCGAGCAAGCCTGCCCTCCTTGCAATTCCCTTTTTCATCCTTGCAGGTAATTTGATGAATGCCGTCGGGATGACGGACAAAATATTCAATTTCGCGCTGGCGTTGATCGGCAGTGTGCGTGCTGGTTTGGCTTATGTGAACGTGATTGCCTCGCTCATTTTTGCCGGCGTTTCTGGCGCCGCGACCGCCGATATCGCGGGCCTTGGACAGATCGAGGTGCGCGCGATGCGCGAACGTGGATATTCCCATGAATTCGCTGCGGCTTTGACCGTGGCGACATCTCTGGTTGGTCCCATTGTACCACCGTCAATCAGCCTGATCGTCTACGCCTGGCTGGCAAATGAGTCCGTCGCCCGTCTTTTTCTTGCGGGGATCGTGCCCGGGCTTTTGGTGGCGGCGTCCTTCATCGCCTACATCCGCGTGATGTGCGAATTCCAAGACATGCCGCGCGAAGAACCAAAGACTCTGACGCAGATCAAGCACGCCATCCTTGATGGCATCCCAGCGCTTATTGCGCCCTGCATCATTTTGGGAGCGATCATTTTCGGGTTCGCGACGGCGACAGAGGCCGGCGTGATTGCCTGTGTTTACACGCTTATCGTCGGGGTGTTTTACCGCGCCGTTAGTTTCAATATGCTTTGGACCGCACTGAAAGAAAGCGCATTGCTGTCCGCGCTCATCATGATGATTATCGGCGCATCACAGACAATGGGGTGGTTGTTTGCCTTTGAGCAGGTGCCCCAAGCCTTTGCGACCGGATTCTTGGACGCCATCGACAGCCGCGCGATGTTCCTCATATTTGTCGTGGTTCTGCTGATCGTGATTGGCTGCTTCATGGAGGCGACACCGGCCAAGATCATTCTTTTGCCGTTGCTTTTGCCAGTTGCAGATGCCTTTGGGGTCGACCGTGTGCAATTCGGCATGATCATCACACTGGCACTTCTGATCGGGATCGCGACACCGCCGTTGGGCGTCGGACTGTACCTGATGTCTGCGGTATCCGGTGTGAAATTCGAACGGCTTTCGATCGCTATTCTACCGCTGTTAATCCCGCCTTTCGTTGCCTTGATTTTGATCTCTGCATTTCCGGCAATCACGCTCTGGCTGCCCGATCTGGTGATGGGGCCTGCACCCCCGTGATCCGATTGATGTTCATCCCCGTTCCGGACAGCATCCGTGCTGGCTGTAAACTACCGAAGGTCTGACATGAAAACGAACAACGTCATCAACACAACACTCGGGATTTCCCCGAACGATGCTTTGTACGAGCTAAGAGCGTTCCGGCCGAATTTTGTTGACGGTGCAGAGGTTTGCCGTGCGGCTGTTCTGCATCCAGATGACAATCTCGGGCTGTCTTCGGACGTGCGCTATGCCGTGGCCCGACGGGCGGCGGGGACAGGATCAAACCCTGATTTTCTTGCAAGTTATCCTGCGCCAAGCACTGCTGAACTCCGTGACTTCGCCTCGGGCGGCGATCCGCAGGACAGAAAACTTGCTGCGTTGGCGCGTCACACGGATCTCATTGCGAAAACGCCTTCCGATGCGTCGAAAACCCATTTGCAAGACTTGTTGGATGTCGGGTTTTCTGTGCCCCAGATCGTAGCCCTGTCAGAGCTTCTAGCGCAGGTGTGTTATGAAATGCGCATTGTGCACGGGCTCTCGCTTTTGAAAGACACCGATCATGCGTGATGATATCCCACAGATCAAAATCAAGCCGCTAAAATGGACACCGCATTTGCCCCCGGTGGAAATTGAGGATGCCACCGAGCGCCAACTGGCTGCCATGCAGGTCACGCCGTCCGCCAAAAAAGTGTCGCCCTATGTGCGTACGCTTGTCCATGATCCCGATAGCTACGTGGCTCGCACGGAATTGTTCAACGCCATCATGTACGTTGAGGGTGGCCTGCCCCGTGCGGATCGCGAATTAGGCGCGCTTGGTGCGTCCTTGGTCAATGGCTGCCAATATTGCGCCAACGTTCATGCGCGCCAGCATGCCAAACTGGCGGGGCCGTTTGCAACCTCAGCGCTGTATACTGAGCGGCGAGATGCGCTGTGCGAGCGGGACGCGGCGATAATGGATTTCGCCGAAGCCTTGACCGCGACGCCGCCCCGTGCGGATCAGTCCCACATCAAAGCCCTGCGCAAAGCTGGAATGGACGAGGTCGAAATTCAGGACCTTATCCACTCAATTGCTATTTTCGGGTGGGCAAATCGGCTCATGCACCCTTTGGGTCATTCCAGCTGACAAAAGTCGCCGTTAGGCGGCCTTTACATTGAAACGGGCCGTTGCCGGGTCGCAGTCGTACTTGGCCGCACTTTCCCGCGCGGTGCTGGCCAATTGCGTGATTGCACTCAGGATAGTTTCAACCTGTGCATCGCTGTGAAGATAGCTAAGATTAAACCGCACCCACCCCGGTTTTTCAATCTCGTGGCCCGCACCCAACCGCGCGAAAAGGTCTTCGGATTGTGGTTTTTCCAGGCCGAGCAAGGCATGGGCATAGGGTCCCGCACAGGCACACCCGCCACGCACCTGAACGCCATAGAAATCTGACAACATTCGCGTGAACAACTGTTGGTGGACTGGGCCGCCGTCATCGTCGAACACCTGAAACGAAAAAATCGGCAGCGCCTTTACTCTATCGAAGGTGCCCAACACGCGAATGTTAGGGCTATGCGCGAGGTGAGAGCAGGCCCGTTCACGAAGCAACGCATCTCGTGCAAGAATTTCGTCGGTCCCGATGGCGTCTTTCACCAACATCACAAGGGCCGCGCGGATGTCGCCAACGACATTGGGGGTGCCGGCTTCTTCGCGGGCCTCTACTTTGGAGGCATATTCATGACGCCAGGGTGAAACGAAACTCACCGACCCTCCGCCAGGTGCAGTGGGGGTTGAGCGACGCACAATGCTATCTCGCAGCACCGCAATACCGGACGAGCCGGGGCCACCGGGGAACTTATGGGGTGAGAAAACGATCGCGTCCTTCTGGCAGTCGGAATCGCCTATCTCCATCGGGAGATACGCTCCGCCACCGGCATAATCCCAAATCGCAAGCGCCCCATTGGCTTTGAGGGTGCGTGTGACCTCTGTCGTATCGGTGAGGATGCCCGTGACGTTCGATGCCGCCGAAAAGCTGCCGACGATGAGTTCGGCACCCTGCGCATCCGCCAGTTTGGACCGCAATGCGTCCATATCAATGCCGCCGCCAAAGGCCTCTGGCACGACGATGAGTTCGGCGCCGGATTCCCGCCACGGCAGGATGTTCGAGTGATGCTCATAGGGGCCGATCAAAACGACCGCGCGTTTGCCTGAAGCGACCATTTCCCTGATCTGCAACAGACCTACAATGCGGTTTATTCCCGCCGTCGCACCCGAGCCAGCAAAGATGACATGGCAGTTGTCATCGGCCTTGACCAAACGTGCGATTGTGGCGCGGGCTTCTTCGCGCATCCGCGTCATGGTCATCCCGCAATACGAGGCTTCGGTGTGGCTGTTGGCATAGTAAGGTAGGACATGTTCCATCACAAAGTCTTCGACCTGCCGAAGCGCGCGCCCAGACGCCACGTAATCCGCATAGACGAGCTGACGTGTCCCGAATGCTGTTTCGATATCAGCGCCATCGCCAATAAGACCGTTGCGTAAAAATTCAATAAGATCTGGGCGGTTTAGCGCGTCTCGAAAGTTTGTCAGGGCGGTCACAGGCGGTTTTTCCTTATGTTGATTGCCCGTAGAATAATAGATGTCAGATCGATATTTTATGTCTATTCTACCCAGGATTCCCAAATATATAAAGGTTTTGATCGAAAAATGGACCATAAGTTAGATCAAATTGATCGCGCCCTTATCCAGCAGCTTCAACGAGACGAACGGTTGAGCCAGCGCGAGCTGGCCGAATTGGTAGGGCTTTCACAAAATGCCTGCTGGCGGCGCCTGAAACTACTTGAGGAACGGGGGGTGATTTCTGGGCAGCGCGTTCTGATTAACCGTCGTGCTTTTGGAAAAAACCTTGTGGTGTTCACGATGCTGCGCACGCGCAGTCACTCTAAAGACTGGCTAACAAAATTCCGGCGTCATGTGATATCAATTCCTGACGTCGTGGATTTTTATCGCATTGGTGGGGATTATGATTACATGATCAAAATTGTTACTGAAGACATGGAAAGCTTTGACAGTGCCTATCAACGGCTCATCGACACGATCGAACTTGACGCCGTCACATCCTACTTCGCGATGGAGGCCATCATCGAGGATCGCCCGTTTCCGGTCTGATTCGGTCTTTGGCAGATCAACATTCTAACCAGTTGTAGCGCAGGTGTTTTCATCCCACATGCATCAAATAGACGGGCGCTAGGTTCCCAATCAATGAAAATGTTGCTGGAATGAGGGAGCTATTCACGTCGCTGCTTTTTGAATTTCAACACCGGGTGCATGAAGGCCCTTTGTCGACTTGGTGAAGATTTCGACCCCATCAGCGATCACACCGACCGAATGCTCGAACTGAGCTGACAAGGACTTGTTGCGGGTCACCGCCGTCCAGCCATCCGCCAGCATCTTCACTTCACCACGCCCCAGATTGACCATTGGCTCCACTGTGAAAATCATACCTTCGCGCAGTTCTAACCCTTCTCCGGCTCTGCCGAAGTTCAGGATATCGGGAAAGTCGTGAAAAACCTGCCCGATACCATGGCCGCAGAAGTCGCGGACGACCGAACAGTGTTCTGACTGCGCATAGGACTGGATGGCATGGCCGATATCGCCAAGCCGCGCACCGGGGCGCACGGCCTCAATCCCGCGCATCATCGCTTCATGCGTGATCTGGATAAGCCGCTCTGCCCCCCGCTTGGGCTTGCCAGCCGCGTACATCCGGCTTGAATCGCCGTACCAACCGTCAAAGATCAGCGTCACATCAACGTTGACGATATCTCTGTCCCGCAGCTTTTTCTCATTGGGAAAGCCGTGACAGACAACGTGATTAACTGATGTGCAGCAGGCGTACTTGTAGCCTTGGTAGCCAAGGGTTGCCGGTATCGCATTATGAGATGCCGCGAAGTCCAGCACGTAGGTATTGATGTCTGACAAGGGAAGGCCGTGGCGGACCAGATCGGCGACGCCGTCCAGACAAGCAGCGGTCAGCGCTCCTGCGCGGCGCATTCCCGCAAATGCGTCTGGTCCATAGAGCTTGATGCTTTCAGTCCGGCGCGCATCCTTAGCGGCGGGGGCGACCGGAACATTGATATAGCTGTCCATCTGGCGTTCTTTCCCTTTACTGGTGGCACATCATCCAATATACGAATCATATATATTTCGTATATAAATCGTGAAGGGACATTTCAATGGGCATCGTAAAAATAGGCGACGGGCTACACGAGGACATCCGCAAAGCCAGCACAGTCATGTGCCGGTCAATCAATGCGCAGGCGGAATTCTGGATAAAGGTTGGAATGCTTGCCGAAACGAACCCAAGCATGACGTTCAATGAGATTGTCGCCCAACAGCTCAAGGAAGCCGATGTAAGGCTGCCAGAGATTGAAGCGGCATAAGCAGACCTTGGAGCAGGCGCAGCGAAATGGCGCTTCGTCCGCAAACAGTGAATTTGACCGCCGTCTGATCTCGCTGGTGCAGCGAATGGCAGGTTCACCCGGCCGCGACGCCGCATTGGAAGCTGACGGCTAACGGCGGCTTTGGGCAGGGGGAGCACCGCGGAAAAGCCCCCAAGAATCCCTGCATGCCGCGCTGCCTTCGACGGCCGGAAAGAGCCCAGAACTGCATGATGCTGCACGGTGTACGAATATCCATTCCGGGGCAGAGTCGGCTACCGAATAGCGAGAGCATCGAAGGCCGCTTTTGCGCTGTCGCCCCTTGTTCGCAGTCCCAGGCTGCTCAGGAACCCGCGAAAGCAGGACGAATTGCTCTGATAGTAGTCTGCATACGCCGACACTTCGCCTTCGGAAATATCGTGTGACCAAACCCGCTGCACCAGTCTCAGCTCGGGCTCTGTCCGGGCTGCTTGCGCTAATCCAGCGTGAAACGCGCTTTGTGCTGCTTCGGAAGATGCGCCGCACCCATTTGATGGGTAGCCGACCTCTGAAAGCTCCCAGGGACCATCTGCCAGCGCAGCCATGATCGCAACCTCGGTCAATGCCGCTTCCGGCTCCAAAAACTCAAAGGCCTCATTCATCGGATACCAGGTCAGGGAAACGACGTCTCCTTGATTTGCCAGAGCCCTGATCTCTGGCCGATCCCGAAATCCTGCCCACGTCACCTTGATGCTGACCGGCACATCTGGTCGGATGGTCCTTATGGCTGCGCGCACATGATTGAAGAAGCGTGCGTAATCATCGACATGGCTCCCGAAGAGATGTGCATCGACCTCGTTCCCGATGGCGATGGAGACGAGGTCTACGTCCGGCATCCGCCCCAGAACCTCCGCGGCGACCAACATAAAATTCGAGACGTTCTCAGGATCATCCCATGCCAGGCCTTGTAAATCAGGGGGGCGTCGATCCGTAAGCGTGTCTATGACTGAAAACGTAAGCTGGACGCGCATGTCGCGGGGCGGATACACCACTTGTGCGATGCTGGGCCAATCCGGGTCGGCGACATAGACGCTGTCTGATTGCAAATCATCCCAATAAACCGAAAGAGACGTCGCTTGCGCACCAAGTTCATCGATTGCGGCCAGGACCGACCCGTAGTCGCCCGATTGAGGAAGTGTTCCTGCCAGCGACAAGACAGGTTCGGCTTGCGAAGCGTTCGGATGGAAGCAGACGGACAGCAATACGGCGAGAGCCAAGTGCCGCGCAGTACAAAGAGCCATATTCCGGAGAACGAGATCCATGGGTCCAGCCTAGTTGCTGATTAGAAGACTTGTACAGAGATGATCACCAAGCCGACATTCCAGATTGATGGCGTAAAGGCAGCAAAGTCTGCGATATGTGAATTCGATGAAGCATTAGATTTGCGCTTGCAGCGAGTGGCTGGAATGCTGGCTGCGACCGCAGCATTTCAAGTGCGTGTCCACTGTCTCCTTTGGGCCGGTGGCGGCATAGCACCGCCGCTCAGTTTAGCGCGCTTATGCTCCAAGCTCTACCGAAAGAAAGCTGATGATCTCTTTGGCAAGGCTGTCGTGGAGTGCGCTGCGCGGTTGATCCCCGGCATCTTCGCAAAGCGCATCCGGTTCGCCTTCACGCACGAGGATCTGCGCGCCGTCCGGCTTGCACTGCGCCAGAAAACTGAAATGCGAGGTGCCGGGCAATGTTTCATAACGTGCGGACGCAATGCTTTTTGCAAGGTTGCCGGCATAGACGCCTGATGGCACGTCTTCCTGGCGACCCAGATTGAGGACCAGCATGGGCATGTCGATCGCCGCAATACTGTCCTCTGTCAAAGTGCTGACAATGCCCGGATCTATCACGACGGCAGCACGTACACGCGGGTCTGCCAGGTCTTGTCCCGCAGGCTGCAAATCCATCTGATGCAGGTCGATCCCGAAATGCGCGAGGAAGGCACAATCCGACATCCCATGATCCGTATCGTCACAGAACCGCTGAAGACGGTCGGGATCAACACGGGCACCCGAGACAGCAAGCGCTGTATATCCACCAGCCGAGAACCCAAGCACGGCAAGGGCATCGGTATCGATAAACGGGTAGCGTTCCGGATGACCGGTCACCTCGTCAATCACGGCCGTCAGGTCAGCGGGGCGTTCCCATACGCGCACGGCGGCCTCGGCAGAGGCATTACCCGTGGTGGTTCCTGGATGGTTCGGCAACAAGACAACATACCCGGCTTCAGCCAGCTTTTCGGCGATCCAGCCGAACTGGCCAGCGTTCCCTCCGGCCCCATGCGATATCAGGACGGCCGGAAACCGGCCTTGTTTGTGCGGTGCACGGCGGCCCGCTTCGGTGCCGTAGAAAACGCCGTTGCCTCCGACCTTTACCGTCTTTCCTCCAGGCTCGGCTGGATACCAAATGTGAAAGTCCAAAGACCGGTTGCGAGCAGGGGCGAAGGCCTCGCCATAGGTTATACCTGCGGCCCCGGTATACGCCGGGCGATTCAGTTCGTAGATGCCGTATCCCCCCGCGAGGGCGGCTGTCGCCAGTGCCGTAGATTTCAGGATTGTAGTTAGTCGTTCCATGGTGGCTCTCCGATCAATGATACTAGCCAGAACCTTGAGACACAGGATGCCGCCCTGCGTCCTGAAACGCGTTTTCGGTCGTCCTCAAACGCGATCCAGCCTAAAGTGCCTGAAAACGAATGGGTCTACGGTATTGATTTTTGTACCAATAACTCTCTTTGCGAGCCTTACGCTGTTGTGGATGATGGTCTGGTTCGCGCGAAGGAACGACCTGCGATTGCGGGCGCACCAGCTGTTTCTGGCAACAATTTCGCTTTACGCCTTGCAGTCGATCCTGATCACCTTGCGGTGGGGGTATGCCATTGACTGGGCCGCCCGCCCGGTCGCTTTCGTTGCGCCGGTTTTGCCAGTGCTTCTCTACCTTGCCTATTCCGCCCTGAATGCGCCCCTGACGCTTCGGCGGCTTTGGCCTTTGGTGGCGACGGCTCTTTGCTGGGTCGGTTTGCTGTTCTGGCCCGACCTTGCAGATGTGCTGATCCTTCTGTGCTTTCTCAGCTTCGGTGGGCTTTTGGTCGTGCAATCCGCCAAGGGCGCAGATCATATTGCCCTGACGCCTCTGGGAGCTGCAGACAAGGTTATCCTTGCCATGAAGCTGTCGGGTGCCGTTCTGATACTATCCGGGCTCGCGGACGTCTTCATTCTTTTTGACTTCATCACCAACGAGGGCCGACATACCGGATTGATCGTCAGCCTGCTCCAAGCCGGATTCATCATGATCATCGGCTTTCTCGCAGCATTCGGCCAAATCTCAGAGAATGAGCACCAAGAAGACATCCCGATACCTGACGACTCCGGCATAACTGAGGAGGACGCGGGTATCGTCACGCGTCTCGAAGCGCTCTTTGCTGTGGAAGGATTACACCGGGATGAAGATCTGAATCTGCGTCGTCTAAGCCGCAGGTTGTCTTTACCCGACCGGCGGGTCTCCAACGCCATTAACCGATACAAGGGGCAGAGTGTTTCTCAATTCGTCAATGAGTTCCGGATCAAGGAAGCCTGCGAGCAGTTGAAGGAATCCAATGCGACTGTTCTGGCGATATCATTGGCCGTCGGGTTTGCGTCCAAATCGAACTTCAACCGAGAGTTCCTGCGGGTCACCGGTGTTTCGCCAACGCAGTGGCGTGCGGCCAATGCAAGGAAAGGCGTGACCTGATGGCGCGTTTGTCAGGCATCATGCGCGTGCTCGCTGCCGCCGTCCTCTGCCTGCCTGGTCCGGGCCGGGCGCAGAGCTTTGGGGTTGCCGGGTCCCCGGTAGAGACAATCGAGGACAGGGACTATCTGCGTCTGTTCACGACATTGAAATCCAGTGGGATCGACACCTACTTTCCGACGTTTCAGTATCAGGAAGTGCCCCACGCTCTGAGCCTGGGATATGAGATTGATTTCTTGCCACCCTGCACACCGGGCGATCCTGCCTTCGCGGCGTTGCGTGAATCCGGTATGACGCTTCTTCTGCCGGGGGAACTTCTATATCCGGATGCTGCGGCGCTTCGTCAATTGCCCATGGATGAAGACCCGCTCCGCCAGGTTCTGAGCTGTGCCGGGCCAGAACATGTGGCCGCGATAACGACTTACGATGAAGCCATTTTCAACGGTCGTCCTATCGAGGACGTCGCGGCTTTTTACGCACGGGTGAAGGCCGTCGCGCCAGAACTGCCAGTTCTGATGGTGCATGCCCCCATTCTGACCGATGACCCGACTTTCAAAACACTTGACAAGATCCAGCGATATCTGAAGGAGGTCACAGACTATTCGGCACACGCCGATGCAGTGGGTTTCGATATTTATCCTGTGCCGGCGGACCTGTCCAATCTGGCCACGCCCGTAAGCGGCGGAGCCGTCGTGGCAGAAGACAGGGCAGTTGCGGATTACCTGTCCTGGCTGGAGGACGCAGTCCCGGCTCGTCAGCGATTGGTCGTTTTGCAGGGCTTCGGCTATGCCGATCTCTACGAAAGCAAGTTTCTGGAAGCCAGCTTTCCGGCGGAGGTGATCAACGCGGCCCGCGCCCCGACAGGAAAGGAAACGGACCTGATGGTGTCACAAGCGATTTCAGCTGGCGCTGAATGGGTGATCTGGTGGGGGCCATCGCTGTTGAACGAGACCGGCTCGGCGCCTTGGCAAACCATTCTTGATATAGCGGGCAGATCACACAACTAAGGTGATCCTTGCTGAGGCCTCCTTTTTCCCAGCCGAACCAATGCGGAGCATGTCGGTTGTAAGTGGCCTTTGCGGAAAGTCGGCTGAGTCCTGTGGCATGAAACATCCCGCGGCACGAAAACAAGGTGCCCAATAATCGCCTCAACACTATGTATTATTTCTGCGGCGATCACTTTAGGGATCAATCATGGATGTCGAATTCAGAAACGAGATCAAACGCGGGCATCGGATCGTTTTTTGGCATATTCAGCAGTGAAGCCCGTGACCTGATTGCGTCCGTCCTCCAAGGTGACATGTCCCGATCAGGCGACCTTTTGGCGTATCTGGCGGTCCTTGGATTATGTGTTGTCGGCACCGGTATCGTTGTCATGGGCAGCCTGTACAACGCGCTCTTCAAACCTGATCATATCGTCACCATCTCGCCGGAACGACGAATGGTTGACGTGCAATTTCATCTTCCGTGGCGTGAGCCCCGATCTGTTAGCTACCGGTTTGATGAGATTGAGGCCGTTGAACTGATACGACGATGAGCAGAATGAGATCCTGCTCCGGCTTCCTGATCGCAGACGGCCTCTGATTTTGACGCGCGAGTTCAGGCCCTGGGCCGCCGAGGCAAAATTGAGGCAGCTGAAAGAGATGGGCTTGACAAGCAAGTGATCAGTACAACGCGACCTTTGGCGTAGCCGCCGATCTGGCTCTTTGAAACAAGTTTGTTGGAAATATCTCTCCGCTAACGCAGCGAACGTCAGGTCTGGCGGGCCGCATCGCGGCAGAGAAAACCTCCGCCCAATGGCCGCTAAGGGCCGTCCATGTCGATGCTATCAGGTCCGATCCCCAATGATGCCGCGAAGCGGAGAACGGCAGCAAGGAGCCCAAAACCACCGATGCTGCGCTTTGTATGAAATGCGCAATTCGCGATTGAGTGGCTTTAGGGGAACCTCCTATCAGAAAAAAGAGACTGCTCTGAAATCTTCGCTACCCAATATGCCGTTACTTCACTGGTTAACGCTGATCAAAGGCAGTTAGACCAGTTTCCGTTGAATCCACCGAGATGACGTTACATCCGGCGCGTAAGCATTCTGTATGCATCTCTTCACTCAGTTCAACGCCCGATACAAGGACGTCATAGTCGAATACTTTTCCCAATTTGCATGGGAGATCTCGACCGAACTTTGCACTATCGGCCACTAAAACCGTTTGTTTCGCACAGGAAGCAATCGCATCTCGAACGGCAATTTCGTCGGAGTTAAAGTCCAAGACGTCTCCATTTTCTGCAATGCCTCCACAGCTAAAAATGGCAATGTCTACTCGAAAGCGTTCAAAAAAGTGCCAGCTGGTTGAGCTTACGAAGTCCAAATCCCTCAATCGGACTCTGCCGCCAGCCATTTCAACAACAGCTCCAGGCGCATGCTGCAGGGCAATTACCGAATGCACACTGTTTGTTGCAACAAAGAGATTTTGCCGATTGGCCAAAAGTCGGGCGCATTGTTCCACGGTTGTACCGGTACCCAATGCCACGCGATCCCCGTTTTTCACCAGCCCCTGTACGGCTTGTGCTATGCGTTGTTTTTCCAAACGGGACTCGCTAAGGCGTGGCGAATAGGCGATGTTTTCGGCTTGCTGCCTAAGGCGCGCCACCCCATTTCGACGCTTCACTAATGCAGCTTCATCTAAGTCGCGTAAATCTGTTCTAATTGTTTGAACGGAAACACCCAGCCGATCTGACAGATCATTGGCTGACAATTCGCCAAATTCCGACAGCAACGCAATGATGCGATCGCGCCGTTGGTCCAAATCACTTAGCTTCATAGAATTTTCTTTCGAAAGTTTTTCTTTTTAATCCGTGTCTAACCACGTTTTCGATAATGCCAAAGGAAATAATAAATTTATTATTTGTCATATAATTTTTGCATTTCTGGACGATAAAGCGCGCACCGATCAGCTTTCGAACGAAAGCAGAAACCTCTGGAGACCTGCGATGAAATCCTTCCTGACTGCTACCGCATTTGCTTGTATTGCCACGGCAAGCTTTGCTGACACATTGACCGTTTACACTTCTCAACCGAACGCGGACGCGCAAAAAACCGTTGACGCATTCATGGCTGCAAATCCGGGCACTGAAGTGGAATGGGTACGTGATGGCACAACCAAACTGATGGCGCGCCTGCGCGCTGAAATCGAAGCTGGCAATCCGCAACCAGATGTACTGTTGATTGCGGACACTGTCACTTTGGAAGGAATGGCTCAAGATGGCCTGCTGACCGCTTATCAATCACCAGAAGCGGCAGCTTATGATCCAGCGCTTTACAGCGCAGAGGGCTACTACCACTCAACCAAACTGATCACGACCGGCATCGTCTACAACACCGGTGCGCAAAAGGCTCCAGCTGCTTGGGCGGACCTTAAAGATGCCTCACTGAAAGGACAAATTGCGATGCCGTCTCCTCTCTATTCTGGCGCGGCGCTGATCCATCTGGCAACTTTGACGGGTGAAGATTCGCTGGGTTGGGAATTCTACAGCGACCTTGCGACCAATGAGGCGCGTGCCAAAGGTGGCAACGGCGGCACATTCAAAGCCGTTGCAGCAGGTGAAAAACCGTACGGCATGGTTGTGGACTTCCTTGCAATCCGTAACAAAGCGGAAGGTTCACCGGTAGAGTTCGTTTTCCCTGAAGAGGGCGTTTCATACGTGACAGAACCGGTTGCGATCATGTCTTCCGCAAAGAATGTGGAAGCCGCGCAAAACTTCGTTGACTTCGTACTAAGCCAAGAGGGTCAAGAACTGGTTCTTGAAATGGGTTACATCCCAGCGCGCAACGATATGGGTGTCCCTGCCGGTTTCCCAGCGCGTGAAGACATCAAACTGATGGCGTTTGACCCAGCAGTTGCGTTGCAAAACGCAGAAGCGAACAAAGCGAAGTTCGCTGATCTTTTTGGCGCCAACTAATGCTTGGGACGAAATTTCTGGGGGGCAGCCGATCAGAAGATCGGCTGCTTTCTACTATCCTCTTAATCGCTATCACTTTGACGCTGACGCCGGTTGTGCGCCTGTTCCTCAAAGGCGTTTTGGTGGATGACCGACCTAGTCTCGCCCTGATTGATTACGTCCTTGCACAAAACTCTACACAGACGGCGCTTATGCATTCGTTGGTCACTGCAGGTTTGGGCACGGTTGTATCAGTGATCATTGGGGGCGCATTTGCATTCTTGGTGGCGTTGACAGACCTACGCGCTAAAGCAGCCTTGGTCTTTTGCTTGATGATCCCAATGATGATCCCGCCGCAGATCACAGCCTTGTCGTGGACACAGATCATGGGGCCGTCATCTGTGTTGCTAAAAACGCTCGGCATTGCGCCACCGCTTGGCAGTCCGCAGCCTTTGTATTCACCAGTGGGAATAATCCTGCTGCTGGGTATCCAGCACACATCAATTATTTTTCTGACACTGCGCGCTGGTTTGCGAGCCATCCCACAAGAAGTGGTTGAGGCCGCACGGATCAGCGGTGCAAAGGGGGTGCGGGTATGGTGGCAAATCGTCGTGCCGCTATGTATGCCCAGTTTGGCCGCAGGAATTGCCATTACCTTTGTAACGGCCCTCGGCAATTTTGGCATCCCCGCCATGCTTGGCATCCCGGCTGGGTATGCCACCTTGCCGACGCTGATCTACCAAAAACTCGCCGGTTTTGGCACGACTGTCCTGGCCGAAGTTGCCGTGCTCGCCATGTTGATTGGTGTGGTCGCAATTATTGGCATTTTGTTGCAACGGTTTTTCCAATCGCGCCAAAAGGTGCATCTAGTTGGTTCATCTTCGCGTCCATTGGCCATCTCTTTGGGGATCGCACGCCTGCCGACTGAGATCGCACTCTGGTCGGTGGTTGTCGCTATTTTGGTCTTGCCGATACTGGGGCTGCTGGCGACTTCTCTTGTGCCGGCTTACGGCGCCCCACTGCGGTGGGACACTGTGACGTTTGAATCTTGGTATGAGGCACTATTCCGCCAGCCCGCAACATCCCGCGCGTTTGTTAACTCCTTCTCCCTGTCCATTGGCGCTGCTTTGGTTTTGATCGCCATTTGCCTGCCGCTCGCGTGGCTGATGGAGCGCAAACCGACCCGTCTAGGACGGCTGTTTGATAGCCTCGTAGATCTGCCCTACGCACTTCCAGGCGTGGTTTTGGCAATCGCTATGATTTTGCTGCTGATCAAGCTGCCATTTACAGATGCAACGCTATACGGAACGATTTGGATCATATTCCTAGCATATTTGGCGCGGTTCTTGACCGTGATGTTCCGCCCGATTCAGGCAAGTATAAAACAGCTCGACCCGGCCATGAACGAAGCGGCTCAATCAGTCGGCGCATCTTTGTCCTACCGTTTGCGGACAGTGATCCTGCCGCTGTCCTCCCCTGCGGCAGCGGCCGGAGCAATACTTGTTTTTTTGACCGCATTCAATGAGCTCACGGTTTCCGCACTTTTATGGTCTTCAGGCACCGAGACCCTTGGTGTGATGATTTTCAACTTAGACGACAGCGGCGAAACAGTGATGGCGTCGGCACTCGCCATGACCATCGTTTTGGTGGTCATGGCGCTGATGGGCGCAATACAACTTTCCGCCCGCCGCCTGCCCAAAGGAGTGGTTCCATGGCAGACATAACTTTGAAATCCATCGACAAACACTTTGATGGTGTTCCCGCGTTGGAATCGGTTTCGGCGCAGATCAACGATGGCGAATTTGTTGCCTTACTTGGGCCGTCGGGCTGCGGAAAATCTACCTTATTGCGCTTGATTGCCGGGTTTGAGATGCCTAGCAAAGGTAGCTTGTCAATTGGTGGCCGCGAACAGGCGAACGCGGATACAGCCCATACGGTTCCACCAGAAGCACGCAATATTGGCTTTGTATTTCAGTCCTATGCCCTTTGGCCGCACATGACAGTGCGTCGCAATGTGTCCTATCCGCTTGAGATTCGAAGGCTGTCCAAGGCGGATCTAGAAACCCAAACCAATGCAGCCCTTGCGGCGACGGGTCTAACACAATTTGCTGATCGTATGCCGTCTGAACTGTCAGGCGGGCAACGCCAACGGGTCGCGCTGGCGCGATGCCTTGTATCTGACCCAGATGCGGTATTGCTGGATGAACCGCTTGCAAACCTCGATGTCGCGCTGCGGGCGTCAATGCAGGATGTGTTTTCAGATTTTCACAAGCGCACCGGTGCGACCATGGTCTATGTGACCCACGATCAGGCAGAAGCCATGGCGATGGCCGATCGGATTGCGGTGATGTCAGACGGAGAAATCGTACAATTTGACACACCAGAAGCGCTTTACCAGAAACCACGTTCTAGGTTTGTGGCTGGCTTCGTAGGCGAAGGCACAGTGCTTCCCATTGATGATGTGGATCACGCTTCTGGTACGAGCAAAGCAATTCTATTTGGAGAATCGGTTTCGATCCGGACGGACAGTGTACACCCGAACCTGATTTGCCTGCGCCCTGAAAACATAACGATATGCGAAAGCGGCCAATTTCGAGGCAAGGTCAGCCGAAGCACCTACTTAGGTGGGCGCTATAGAATGAGCATCGAGACGTTAACTGGAAGTTTTGTGACCGCAGAAAGCCACGTTAGATATGCCGAAGGGACACAGCTTGGCTTGAAGCTGTCATCGCCCTGGGCCTTCACTGAAATCTCATGAATAGCGTCAAAATCCTCTCAGGCATCGGCGTAAAAGGTCCGGCCTGCATTCAGCTGAATGTAAATGGCAAACGATGGATTCTCGACTGTGGTGTAGGCCCAGATGAGGAGGCACTGTTTGATCCGGCTTGGCTTGAAGGTGCTGATGCGGTCTTCATCACTCATGATCACGTGGACCACATCGCTGGCGCACGACATGTAGTGGAGGCTGGTCTGCCAATTTATGCTACTGCTCAGACAGCAAAATCACTGCCCAAGCGCGCGCAGACACGCATTTTACCGGAACATGGCGTTGTCGATATCAACGGCACACCGCTGACCGTCGGTCGAAACGGACATGCGCTTGGTGGTATTTGGATGCATTTCGCGGTTGATGGCGGGTTGTTTTATTCGGGCGATTGGTCCGAGGAAAGTGATTGGTTTGTCTTTGACGAACCGCCACAAGCAGACACCGCAATCCTGGATTGCTCATATCACGTCGATGACATTGCACAACAAGACCGGCTCAAGGCCTTGGATAAATTGGTTGCAGGCTTAAAAGGGCAAGTACTTTTCCCCGTTCCGCCGTCCGGCCGTGCTGGCGAGCTGGCATTGCGTTTGATACGCAATCACGGATCGGAATCCGTCGCACTTGATTGCGAATGCCAAGGTATCTTGCGCGTTGCGCTGGGGGCCGAAGGCTTTTTGCCGGAAGCTATGACGATTATTCCCCTCCTTGAAAATGAAGCACCTCCCGACGCGCGTTTTCTGATTTGTGACACGCCCAACGCCGAAGCAGGAAAGGCGCGTGAATTCGTTGACCTTTGGCGAAAACAGGGACGGCTAGGTTATGACGCCCATGTCGTTTTCACCGGTCACACTAGTGAATTTGCGCAAGAAATCTGCGCCGTTCCGGGTGGTTACTTTCAACGCTGGAACGTGCACCCGCCATTGCGAGATCAACGCAAAATGCTCAAGCGTCTTGGCGCTAAGCGTTTTGCGCCAGCTTTCTGCAAAAACCCAGAGACTTATAAAAAGCTCGGCGACCTTGAAGCCGAGGTTTTCTTGCAAGAACAGATCGCCTTATGACATATCTCCTTCCCTCCAAATCCTTCTGTTTGATCCGTCACGGTGAAACCACCGCAAATCGCGACAGCATCATCGCTGGCCGTTTGGATGTGCCTTTGACAAGTCTTGGTCGTGCCCAGGCGCGCGCATTGCAAAACAATGTTTGGCCAGACAAATTCGCTCTCTTTACAAGCCGAATGGTACGCGCGCAGGAGACCTGCGCTCTCGGATTTCCGGGTTATAGCTTCCAGTCGATTTCAGACCTACGTGAAAGGGACTGGGGTGTATTTGAAGGTGAACCACTCTCAAAGCTCCCGCCACGCGAAGGCCGCCCGGCAGGCGGCGAGGATTGGCAGGAAATGATTGACCGTGTGGCTAAAGCAATTTCGCGCTGTTGTGAGCTCGCGGGACCAGCACTTCCGATAATGGTCTGCCACTCTGGTGTTATCCGCGCCACCCGTATCTTGGTCGGGCAAAGTAGATCAGGTCAACGACCACCGAATGCCCAACCTATTAACTTTGAGTGGTCAAGAAATGGCCATCAGGAGACGTCAAATGTCCAAACCATTTAAGAAATCTTGCGTCGTATTCGATGTCGATGGAACGCTTGCAAGTTTTGACGCGGATCGCCTGGGGCATTTGGTGCATGGTGTTGAGAAACGATGGGATGAATTCCACAAAGCCATGGCCACTGCGCAAGAGATCGCACCCGTCGCGCATTTGCTACGACAGTTGAAGTCTTCCGGCGAAACGATTGTCATCTGTTCGGGAAGACCTGAAGAGTGGTCTGATTACACCGTGGCTTGGCTTAAAGAGAACGACTTAAGTTTTGACGCGATCTACCTGCGACCAAATGGATCGGATGCGGCGAGCGATCCCGACGTCAAGCGGACGCTTCTTAAGCGCATGCGCTCAGACGGGTTTGAACCTTGGATCGTTGTGGACGACCGCAGTAGTGTGGTCGCTGCGTGGAGAGACGAAGGCTTGGTGTGCTTGCAATGTGCAAACGGGGACTTCTAGGTCACCGAGGGTCGCGTCTTGCATATGCTCGATAAGAAATCGGCTAAAGCGCTTGGCTTCAGTGTCCTGCCACATGGGTAAAAAGGGCAGGGGGCAGTTTGCACCGTTTGTGCCGAGTTCATCTGACGTTCAACAGATCCTCTATGGTTCCGTCTTAACAGGATCCTACACACAGACCGGCCGATTGGGCCAAAGAGGATACTGAGCGGAAAGCAGTAGTGTTTGAACGGGGTCTGCTTTGCAGTATCAATCTCTAGAGGCCTGAAACTAGCCAAAACCTGCATTGGGTGCAGCAGTCCCGAGGTGCCCAATTTCTTGCCGCATACGCCTATAAGACCATCGAACTCTGATTTCTGGCGCTCGCCAGACCTCAGCTGTGTAAAAAATGAGCATACGCGCGTCTTTGTGATGAAAGTTGTAGCGCGCATTAATAACTTCAGCATTACGGCCACTGCAACGTTGCCAACCCCGCTGCGATGCAGCGACGCTTTCTTTGCCTGCTGAGCGCTGCTTGGGGAAACAGGTGTGTGACGGCAAGACGAAGTAGTGCTCGCATCAAGCCGTCACACGGGTGCAACAAAGGAAGTTGCAGAGACAACGCCTAGTGAAGCGTGCGGGTTTGCGCAAGTATCCTTGGCCTTCTCTGCCAGGAGAAACACATGAATTTTCTGAAAAATGCGATGCTGACCACGTTCGCGACTGCTGCTGTCGCGTCGGCCGCCAACGCCGCTAATTGTCCGATTAAGGTTGGTGTTCTGCATTCTCTTTCCGGGACCATGGCGATCTCGGAAACCACGTTGAAAGATACGATGCTGATGCTGGTGGACGAACAGAACGCAAAGGGCGGTGTGCTTGGATGCGAACTGGAAGCTGTCGTCGTAGATCCGGCTTCTGACTGGCCCCTGTTTGCTGAAAAAGCGCGAGAGCTGCTGACCGTTCACGAGGTTGACGTGATTTTCGGCAACTGGACATCGGTGTCGCGTAAATCGGTTCTGCCTGTGATCGAAGAACTGAACGGTCTGCTATTCTATCCGGTTCAGTACGAAGGTGAAGAAAGCTCGAAGAACGTGTTCTACACCGGTGCTGCTCCGAACCAACAAGCCATCCCGGCCACTGATTATTTCTTGGACGAACTGGGCGTCGAAAAATTTGCGCTGTTGGGCACTGACTATGTGTACCCGCGCACCACAAACAACATTCTGGAAAGCTATCTGAAAGGCAAAGGCATTGCCGCTGAAGATATCTTTGTGAACTACACCCCGTTTGGTCATTCGGATTGGTCCAAAATCGTTGCTGATGTGGTCGCCATGGGTGCTGACGGTAAGAAGGTCGGCGTAATATCGACCATCAACGGTGATGCAAATATCGGGTTCTACAAAGAACTGGCCGCAGCCGGTATCTCGGCGGATGACATTCCCGTGGTTGCCTTCTCGGTCGGTGAAGAAGAGCTGTCGGGCTTGGACACATCGAACCTTGTTGGCCATCTGGCGGCGTGGAACTATTTCCAGTCAGCCGAATCTGATGCGAACACAGCGTTCATCGAAGCCTGGAAAGCCAAGATGGGTGAGGAACGTGTGACCAACGACCCGATGGAAGCACATTTCATTGGCTTCAACATGTGGGTCAACGCGGCTGAAGCTGCTGGAACCACTGACGTCGATGCCGTGCGCACCGCGATGTATGGTCAAGAGTTCCCGAACCTGACTGGCGGCACCGCCGTGATGCTGCCCAACCACCACTTGGCCAAGCCTGTGCTGATCGGGGAAATCCAGGAAGATGGCCAGTTCGACATCATCAGCCAGACGGAAGAAGTTCCAGGTGACGCATGGACCGACTTCTTGGCAGAGTCCGCTGTGCTTAAGTCAGATTGGAAGGATCTGGGTTGCGGTATGTACAACACCGAAACCAACAGCTGTGTTCAGCTGAAGTCAAACTACTAATCTGAAACCTTCAGAAGGGCTTCGGCCCTTCTGACCCCTTTGCCTGAAGGCTTCTTCCAATGAGAACCTATGTTTTGGCCGCGCTGATGGTCCTTGTCTCGGCGGTAACGATACTTGCCCAGACAGACAACCCCGCGGGCCCGATGCAGAGCGTCTTGCAAGACCACAAAGAAGCGATCCTTAAAAGCTCGCGCAAAACGATTGGTCCCGCGATTGATGCTGTCGTTGCCAGTAAACTGCCGCAAGCGCGCGCAGTGTTAAATACATGGCAAAGCAAAGACATGTGGCACCACAAGCCAAGCGGACTGTTTTATCAAGCTCAGAAGGTCGAGGGCAAAACCTATCGTCTTATAGACTTTGACACCGGAGACGTTGTTGGCGAGGTCGACAAAGGTGATCTGAAACAGATCAAACCAAACAGCGGAATTCGCGCGATGATCGCGACGGCGCTTGTTCGCTTCCAATTGGAAGACCCCGATCCATTTATACGTGCAAGGGGGCTGACCGGGATTGAGCGCGCACCCAACGCATCGTTGCTTGAACCGCTAGTCGCATCTGTCGAAAGCGAGACGGATCCCGATCTTAAGGCGCGCAAAGCGCGGCTAGCGAAACTGCTTACAATATCCTTCAGCGACGACGACATTGCGCGTGTCACCGCGATCCAGGAACTTTCCGGTGATCTGGGCGTCGATGTACGTGGTGCGCTTAACCCTTTGGTCACGAAAGTGACCACGGCCTTCGAAGGGGATATCCCAGCTGATTTGAATGTCGCGCAATTGCGCGTTCCCGGACGCGATGAGTTTGCCAAGGCGGCCGCATATCAATTGCTTGTCGACGCCGGAAAAGCCCCAGCCTTGATTTCAGACGATCAGGTTCGGTTATCGCTGAGCACGCATATCGACGGCGGCCAAGTCGGTGGTGTACCAATTGCTCAGCTTAGCGATCCTGATGCCCGCGTTCGTGCCTATGCCGCTTTAGCCGCAGCGGGGAAAGTTCCCCCGATTGTCTCGGATGCCGACGTCGATAGCACATTGCAATCTTTCAGCTTCGCCGAAGTCTATGCCGAGCCGTCCCCCGCCGTCACACAAGCTGCCGAAGTCGCGCTTACCAAAATCTCGACCCGCGTATCACTCAGCCAAACCGCAGATCTGACGCTGGATGCGCTGTCTCTGGCGTCGATCTATTTTCTGGCGGCAATCGGGTTGGCCATCACCTTTGGCGTGATGGGGGTGATCAACATGGCCCACGGCGAGTTTATAATGATGGGCGCCTACACTGGCTATGTCGTTCAGCAATTTATTCCAAATCACACGGTATCGATTATCGTAGCGGTTCCTTTGGCCTTTGCGGTGACATTTGCTGCTGGCGTGGCCTTGGAACGGCTGGTGATCCGCTGGCTTTACAACCGCCCGCTTGAGACACTTTTGGCCACTTTTGGTATTTCGATTGCGTTACAACAGCTGGCGAAGAACATCTTTGGTACGCAAGCACGCCCGCTTACTGCGCCCGGTTGGCTGGATGGCGCGCTTGTTCTGAACCCGGTGATTTCAATCAGCTACATTCGCATTGCAATCTTCGTGTTGGCCCTGATTTTTCTTGGTGTGTTCCTCTACATCATGAAGCGCACCCGGCTGGGGCTTGAGACCCGCGCAGTGACGCAAAACCCGCGGATGGCGGGCGCGATGGGGATCAATCCGGGGCGCGTGAATATGCTGACCTTCGGTCTTGGATCAGGCATCGCCGGTATCGCAGGCGTCGCCATCGGGCTTTTTGCCAAGGTGACCTCTGAGCTTGGAGCTGACTATATCGTGCAAAGTTTCATGACCGTAGTTGTCGGTGGCGTGGGTAACATCTGGGGCACTCTGGCAGGGGCCACGATGATTGGATTCCTTCAAAAAGGGATCGAGTGGATGAACCCGTCTAATACGCTCGCTGCCCAGACATATATGATCATCTTCATCATTATTTTTATTCAGTTCCGACCACGAGGGATCATCGCCCTCAAGGGTCGCGCGGCGGGGGATTGATCGATGCAGAAGTCCTTTGTCATGCGCAATCCTTCCACACTGGTTTTCTTGGCGGTACTGGCTGCGTTCACAATCCTCGTGACGGTGCTCGCCGAAGGCTCGGGTGCGGGATTGATATCAACCAGTTTTGTAAAAACGCTGGGCAAAACGCTCTGCCTTGCCCTTATCGCCGTCGCGATGGATTTGGTCTGGGGATACACTGGCATTCTTAGCCTTGGCCACTTCGCGTTTTTCGGTCTTGGCGGCTATATGATTGGCATGTGGCTGATGTACGAGCGCACACGGGGGATCGTGGAAGCCTCGTTGGCTGAGGCGCAGATCCCTCCAACCGCGCAGGAAGTGGTGGATGCAATCGGCAATCAAATCTTTGGCGTGGTAGGTTCAAGCGAGTTCCCGATTGTCTGGAGCTTCGCGGACAGTCTGGCCATACAATTGGCGCTGGTCGTGCTGGTTCCGGGGACTCTGGCCGCCGTCTTCGGCTGGTTGGCCTTCCGGTCACGTGTGACGGGTGTATATCTTTCGATCCTGACGCAGGCCATGACGCTAGCCCTTGCATTGTATCTGTTCCAAAATGACAGCGGTTTGCGCGGCAATAACGGGTTATCCGGCCTGCAGAACCTTCCTGGCTTGGATCAAGTGCCACAAGCGAGCATCTCTATCTGGTTTTTTTGGGCATCTGCATTTGCTTTGGGTTTGGGTTATCTTTTTGCGGCTTGGATCGTGTCCGGCAAGTTCGGGTCAGTCATCCGGGGCATTCGCGATGACGAGGCTCGCGTCAGGTTTCTTGGGTATCCGGTTGAAACCTACAAGCTGTTTTTGTTTACAATCACCGCCATGATCGCGGGCATCGCGGGCGCGCTTTACTATCCGCAGGCCGGGATCATCAATCCGGCCGAGGTTGCACCCATTGCGTCGATCTATCTGGCCGTGTGGGTCGCCATCGGGGGGCGCGGGCGGCTTTACGGCGCGGTCATTGGCGCGATCTTCGTAAGCCTCGTGTCGTCATGGTTCACCGGAGGCCAAGTGCCGGATGTGAACCTTGGGTTTTACACCATCAAATGGGTCGACTGGTGGCTAATCGTGCTGGGCCTGAGCTTTGTGGCCGTCACGCTCTTTGCTCCGAAAGGCATCGGAGGACTAGTTGACTTGTGGACTGAGCGTAAAAGCCCCAATCGTCACGGTGCCGATCTGGGACCAAGCGCAGGTTCGCTGCAAGAAAAGGAGGCCCTTGAATGAGCTCTCTTTTAGAGGTTTCTGGTGTCTCTGTCAGCTTTGACGGGTTCAAGGCCATCAATAACCTGAGTTTTACGATCGGGTCGGCCGAGTTGCGTGCCATCATCGGGCCGAATGGTGCAGGCAAGACCACATTCATGGACATCGTTACGGGCAAAACCAAACCGGATGAAGGGCGCGTAGTCTGGGGTGACCTCAGCCGATCATTGCTGGGTATGTCCGAGGCAAAAATCGCACAAGCAGGCATTGGGCGGAAGTTTCAAAAGCCGACGGTATTCGAAGACCAGTCTGTCGAAGAAAACCTTGTCATGGCGCTGAAAAGCAAACGCAGCCCGTTGGCGACTCTTTTTTACAAACGTAGTACGGAAGATATGTCGCGTGTTGACGAACTGGCGCATGAAATCAACCTTGCCGATCAGTTACACCGCAAAGCGGGCGAGCTTAGCCACGGGCAAAAACAGTGGCTCGAGATCGGCATGCTTTTGGCGCAAGACCCACAGCTGTTGTTGGTTGATGAACCTGCAGCTGGGATGACACCTGCAGAACGCGAACACACCACAGCGCTGCTGGTCGAAGCTGCAAAAACCTGTGCCGTGGTCGTTGTCGAGCATGACATGGAATTTGTGCGACGCTTGAACTGCCGGGTGACAGTTTTGCATGAAGGTGCTGTGCTAGCTGAAGGCAGTCTGGATCACGTCACGTCGAACCAAGAAGTTATCGACGTGTATTTGGGGCGATAAAACATGCTGAACGTCAACGATCTGACGCTCCACTATGGGCATTCACAAATCTTGAACGGTATATCATTCGAAGCACAGGCGGGCAAAGTCACCTGTGTGATGGGTACGAACGGGGTCGGCAAAACCAGTCTGATGCGCGCAATTTCTGGGGCGCATCCAAGATCGGGTGGCAAAGTCACTTTGGACGGCGAAGATTTGGGCGTGCTGCCTGCGTATGCGTTGTCCCAGAAAGGCATCGCAATTGTACCGCAGGGGCGCGAAATCTTTCCTCTGCTCACTGTGCGCGAAAACCTGGAAACAGGATTTTCCTGTCTACCTGCATCTGAACATCACATCCCGGAAGAGATGTTCGAACTTTTCCCGATCCTGCGAAAATTTCTAGGCCGGCGTGGTGGTGATTTGTCGGGCGGGCAGCAGCAGCAGTTGGCGATTGCGCGAGCGTTGATCACCAAACCCAAACTGCTTTTGCTGGACGAGCCGACGGAAGGCATTCAACCAAACATCATCCAGCAGATCGGAGAAGTGATTAAACTGCTTCGCGATCGAGGCGATATGGCAATCGTTCTGGTCGAACAATATTTCGATTTCGCCTATGAGCTTGCCGATAACTTCGTGGTTTTGCGTCGCGGTGAAGTCACGATGTCTGGGAATAAACAGGATGCCGACCGAGATGCGTTGCTGAAGGCGGTCTCGGTGTGACGAACGGAGTGAGCGGTCCTATTTCGCTTCTTCAGCGAATTTCTGCACGTTTTGATGAGCGTGGGTTTCTGGCCGTGCCTGACGTCAGCGCTTATGGGACCAAATAGGGTCATTTGCTAAAAGAGTGTTTGTTGCTCATCGTAGCCACCAAGGAGTGGACGATGAGAAAGACAACGAAGAGCCTTAGCGAGAAGGTCGTCAAAGACATCAATCGCGCCACGCGCAAGCATTATTCAGCGGAAGAAAAGATCAGGATCGTCCTTGATAGGTTGCGTGGAGAAGACAGCATCGCTGAGTTGTGCCGCCGTGAGGGCATATCACAGGGCATCTACTACAAATGGTCTAAGGACTTCATGGAAGCCGGTAAGAAGCAGCTGGCTGGGGACACAGGGCGGGCTGCGAACGCGGACGAGGTCAAAGCGCTGCGCCGCGAGGCAAAGGATCTCAAGGAGGTTGTTGCGTAGCAAACGCTCGAATTGCGTCTTTTCAAAAAAGCATGACAGGCCCTTCTCGGCAGATTGATTTGCAATCGCCTGCCGGGTAATGGCTGGCATCAAACCTCGAAGAACCGGATCTTGCTGGAAGGTACTGTCAAAGGGATTCCGGTTGAAGCGGGCGGGGTGCTGACATAGCGTCCTTCTATGACAGAACGCTCTCCATTCAAGTACTTCAAAACCAGCCCCGAGGTTATACGC
>NZ_JBSWYR010000009.1:0-21306 GCF_056161205.1 Aliiroseovarius sp. ABM4_368
GCGCTTCGCCATCCGCGAAGGCGGCCGCACCGTTGGTTCGGGCGTTGTGTCGAAGATCATCGAGTAATTGCGATAGCAATTCTTGAACGGAAAGGGCGTCCTTCGGGGCGCCCTTTTTGGTTCAAGCCGCGAGATGATCTGAGACGCACCTCAAACATGTGTCGAAGATTATCGAGTAAGAACGCCTAGCGTTCTGACAGTGACAGGTGAATTGGCGTAGCCAAATCGCCGAGAGCCTAGAGAGACAGAAGTTTAGAAAGGGGCGCTCTCAGGAGTGCCCTTTTTGCGTGCGTGAAGTGAAAGCCGTTGACGGTTGATCAACAGACTCGTCAGTTGTTAGGAACAACCGTATCAATCTAAGCGCGATAGGTTGTGCTGACTTTGCTCTGAATGGTATTAGAGCCTGACAAACCTGTTCGTATTTTTTGGATATCTCTTTTGTTGTTTCTGATCATTGTTGCGGCCATCTCGGTAGCTGCTCTTATCTTCGCTTTTTTAGTTCCTGCGTGGTCTGCAATTATCTTGATCGCAGCACCAAGCGCGGTTGCAGCAGTTGTACTGTTGCTTATCCAAAGACGACCCGGAAGCGTCAAAGATCACTCACAAAGGCGGGTGGTTGTAGACGGTTCAAACGTTATGCACTGGCAAGATGGAGAGCCATGTTTCGAGCCTCTGCACGACGTGGTGGGAGAGCTCAAAAGGCTAGGGTTTTCGCCAGGCGTAATGTTTGATGCGAATGCTGGATACTTGTTGGTAGGAAAGTACCAAGACGACGACAAACTGGCAAAGCGATTGAAGCTACCCGAAGATGCCGTTGTTGTGGTTCCAAAAGGCCAATCGGCGGATCCGGTTATCCTTCAGGCGGCAAGAGATCTAAATGCCATTGTCGTGACCAACGACCGATATCGCGATTGGGTTGGAGATTATCCTGAAATTCACGAACCGGGTTTTCTCATTCGTGGTGGATATAAATCTGGCAAACTTTGGTTGGATGGGAAGATTGAAATATCACAGAAGGCTGCCTCCCCAACTTGAATTGATGCCCTTCGGTCGTAGGCAGATGATTAAAACACAAGTTACAGAACCTGTTTTGCGTGGTTTGCATCGAATTGAGTCGTAGACCCTCACCGATATTCGCCTAAATTCAGACTTTTAATGAGCTGGGTTGCAATTTCGCGTGGGGTCGCCCAAATGAGCCCTGCTAACGTTTTTCTTTTTCGACCAACTGTCTCCTATCCTGGCGTTCAGTCTTTCGATCCAGACCGACCTCGCCAGGCCGCTGCACTTCCGCGAGCGGCAACCTAATTAGGAGACTACGGATATGGCCAACGGCACCGTAAAATGGTTCAATTCCACTAAAGGCTTCGGCTTCATCGCACCGGAAACCGGCGGCAAAGACGTGTTTGTACACATCTCGGCTGTTGAGCGTTCGGGCCTGACCGGCCTGGCTGATGACCAGAAAGTAATATTCGACGTTGAAGCAGGCCGCGACGGTCGCGAGTCGGCTGTGAACATCGAACTGGCATAAGCTTTTTCGAATGCAGTTTTGAAACGCGGCCCTTGTCTGAGGGTCGCGTTTTGCGTTTCCGGGTGATTGTGGGTTTGCCCCTTACCTCCCCCCAAAAAAATCCCCTCCAGAACGCGCGAGTTCGCTGGGGAAAGCGGCAATGGCGGGTTTCTGTCCGGCCTTTCGTTTCCTTGGGTTGGACGAGGGTCTTCGGATTGAGCAAGCGTTGTTGCGCAGCTACCTATCGCCTGTTCGGGGGGCGACCCTTTTCGGCATAGTGGCCAGCGCGCTCGACCTTTGGGTTTTGTTCCAAGGTCCAAATTTGGTCCGCCATTGGCCGCGCCACTGCGTCCAGTCCCGCATCCAGCAACCGCCGTCTGGCGCGCCGCATATTGCGCAGGCGTTCGTATGGTGTCAGCGGTGACACCATCGCGCGCTCGATGAATTTTTCGTGGATCGGGCGCGTGTTCAGAAAGGCGACTGTATGGTCGGGGATGCAGGCGACTGGCGTGAAGAATTTGTGCAGACGCTCCATCTGGATGGCGATCCAGGGCAGGCGCCAGAACAAATAGTCCTGTTGCACCACCAAAGACCGACCGGGGATAAGCGCCGGAAAGAACGTGCGTGTCATCTGGTCCATGGTCTGAATGGATTTTGACGCGTCCATCACAAGGATCTCGATCGGGTCACCTTCCCAGGTCTGATCCTCGATCTGTCCCGGATGGAGCGACACGCGATCCGTCCAGGGGGACAGCAGATCCGTTGCAAGTTCGAGGATGCTATTGCCTTCGAATGGGGTAACACCCTGATCGTACAGAATACGCGCCTTGGCCTCGTCATTTGCGAGAAACCTGTCATAGGCGTGGATCAGTCCCGGATGTCCCGCCTGTTTGTGACCCGCTGCGAGACGGGCGGTGGACCCGCCGGCGAAGCAGCCCAGTTCCACCACAGCACCGTCGCCCTGCATCCATTCCGATGTGGCCCAGAAATAGAATTGCTGTTCCTCAGGCGCCAGCATGGTTGGCACCTTCGCGGCGTCTTCCAGCAAAGCTGGGTCGAGGGTCTTCCACGGGCTGTCTTTGAATACTGCCGGATCGGTCATCTGCGGGGCCTGTTTTTTCGGGTTAGGTGGAAGATAGCACCAAAAATGTCAATGAAACCTCTTGATAATCCCGCCGCGCTGGCATAATCGCTTTCTCGGTCATAGGGGTATAGCTCAGTTGGTAGAGCGACGGTCTCCAAAACCGTAGGTCCCGGGTTCGAACCCTGGTGCCCCTGCCACCACCAACCAACAACAATTCGTTCCAGCGAAGCCCCGCGCATATCGTCACGGGCGGTTGTTTGCGTGACGATGGCGCGCTACATCCCTGTTATGATATCACTTCGTTCCGCGTTCTTGTCTGTTCCCTTCGTCGCTGCCACGGCCCTGCCGCTGGCCAGTCATCCGCATGTGTTCATCGATGCGGGGGCGAATCTGATTTTTGACGACACGGGCCGACTGGCTGCCGTGCGGGTGTTCTGGGCCTATGACGAGTTCTATTCGCTGCTGTTGGTCGAAGATAACGGGCTGGATGCGGATGGCGACGGGATCCCCGAGCAAGCCGCGCTGGACGCCTATGCTGGGAAGGACGTGGATTGGGCTGCTGGTTTCCCCGGCGATCTGTATCTAAAAGATAAAGATGTCGAAATTGCGCTGTCCGGCCCGCTGGAGCATGGCATGCGATATGAAGATGGACGCGTTATCACGTGGCATATTCGCCCGCTGGAAACCCGCGTAACGGTCGATTCGGAACCTCTGCTGGTGCAGATCTATGATCCCACATTCTTTGTCGCCTATGATGTGCGCCTGCCGGTCACGGTCGAAGGTCGCGAGGGCTGTCGGATCGAGCACGTCCCCGCAGACCTAGGCGCAGCTTATGACAAGGTGGAAAGCCTGCTTTATGGTCCCGACAGCGTTGAGTATTCCGAGGACAATTATCCCGAAGTGGGTGATCTGTTTGCCGACCAGTTGTTGCTGACATGCTCCGCGTAATCTCGATCCTTTCGGCGGTCATTCTGGTGGTTGGCGTAGCGCTTTGGGCGACCGGCGTGCTGGATGGCGTGTCGGCTTGGGCTGCAGATTGGCAGCGACAGGTGCAGACCTCGATGGCGCGCGGGTTGAGGGCGCTAAGGGCAGGGGAGCCGGGCGCGTTGGTGACCCTGCTTACCATCTGCTTTTCTTATGGTTTCTTTCATGCTGTCGGGCCGGGGCACGGTAAAGTGCTGATAGGGGGCTATTCTTTGGCCTCGAAAGCAACCATGTGGCGGATGTCTATGGTTGCGTTGCTGTCGTCGCTTGCGCAGGGATTTACTGCGATTCTGTTGGTATTTGCGGGTGTGCTGGTCTTGAACCTGACACGCCAGCAAATGGTTGGGTTGGCCGAGGACTGGTTTGCCGATGCAAGCTATGGCGCGATTGCGCTGATCGGGCTTTATTTGTTGCTGCGCGGCGCACGGAAGCTGTTGCGTGTGACGCGGGCCGAAGCACATTCGCACGACCACGACCACGACCACGACCACGACCACGGGCCTCATCACCAAAGTCACGATCATGACGACCATCATCATGAATGCGATCATGTGCATCATCACAGCCATGACCATGCGGGTCACGACCAACATCACCATGATCACACGGATCCTAATTTTTGCCATGATTGCGGCCACGCCCACGCGCCCGGCCTGCACGAGGTCGAGGCCGCCGGAAGCTGGCGCGAACTGGCCGTGCTGATCGCGGGTGTTGCCATCCGTCCTTGCACCGGTGCGCTTTTCCTTTTGGTGCTGACTTGGCAAATGGGGCTGGTTTGGCAGGGTATTCTGGGCGTCATCGCCATGGCACTTGGTACCGCCACTGTGACCATTGTAACCGCCATGGCTGCCGTGGGGCTACGCGGCGGGCTTCTTGCGGGGCTGCTTGAGGGAGGAGGCTCCTTGGCGGCCCGAGCCGTTCCGGTGCTGGAAATCGTTGCGGGCGCGCTGGTGATGATCGTCGCTTTGGGCCTTTTAGGTGTGGTTTGACGGTGAAGGCTTGAAAACCCCGTGCGCATTGCGTAATTGACCGCCTATCATATGAAAGGCCGAAAACAGATGACCAATCCGTTGCAATTCATCCAGCAAGTGCGCGCCGAGGTGTCCAAAGTCACCTGGCCGACTCGCCGCGAGGTTCTTTTGACCACCGGCATGGTCGTTGTGCTGGCTGCAATTACGGCTTTGTTCTTTTCGCTTGTGGATCTTGGCATCCGCAGCGGTCTGTCAGCAGTGCTGGGCTACTTCGGCTAACGCTCCGTCTTTGCCCTTGAAATGAGCGTGTTTCAGGGGTAGTTCGGGCATCACTTCGGGACGGGCGTGCGGCGAATCAAGTTGCACGCCGATTTTTTGTTCCCGGAAACGAAATTGAAATTGTCCCTATGGGGCGCAGGAATGCAGAGGCTGACATGGCGAAACGGTGGTATTCGGTAAGCGTGCTGTCGAACTTCGAAAAGAAGATCGCAGAGGCAATCCGTGCTTCGGTCGAAGAAAAAGGTCTTGAGGGCCAGATCGACGAAGTGCTGGTGCCGACCGAAGAGGTCATCGAGGTGCGTCGCGGCAAGAAGGTCACGACCGAGCGTCGCTTCATGCCGGGTTACGTTCTGGTCCACATGGAAATGTCGGACGAAGGCTATCACCTGATCACGTCGATCAACCGCGTCACCGGCTTCTTGGGTCCGCAAGGTCGCCCGATGCCGATGCGCGATGCTGAAGTGCAAGGCATCCTTGGCCGCGTTGAAGAGGGCGCCGAAGCACCGAAGTTGATGATCAGCTTCGAAATCGGCGAAAAAGTCGCCGTTACCGACGGCGCGTTCGAAGGTTTCGACGGTCTGGTCGAAGAAGTGGACGAAGAAGGCCAGCGCCTGAAGGTGGCTGTGTCGATCTTTGGCCGGGAAACCCCGGTCGAACTGGATTACACGCAGGTCTCGAAGCAGGGCTGACGTGTTGAGAACGTGGGAGGGGCGGTGATCGCGATCATCAAACCAGACCGCGGCAATGAGAGGCAAAGGGACGCGTCCCCGAGCTGTTGTTAAAGGAGAAGCCAAATGGCTAAAAAACTAGCTGGCACGATGAAGCTGCAGGTTCCTGCAGGTCAAGCCAACCCCAGCCCGCCCGTCGGCCCCGCACTGGGTCAGCGCGGCATCAACATCATGGAATTCTGCAAGGCGTTCAACGCCAAGACTCAGGATCTGGAGCCCGGCGCACCGTGCCCGACCGTGATCACCTATTATCAGGACAAGTCCTTCTCGATGGACATCAAGACGCCCCCCGCGTCGTACTTCCTGATCAAAGCCGCTGGTCTGAAGTCGGGTGCAAACAACCCCGGCCGTGAAACCGTTGGTTCGGTGACTGCTGCTCAGGTGAAAGAAATCGCCGAAGCGAAAATGAAAGATCTGAACGCGAACGACATCGAAGCCGCGATGCAGATCATCCTGGGTTCGGCCCGCTCCATGGGCATTGAGGTGAAGTAAGATGGCAAAACTGGGAAAACGTACCACTGCCGCTCGCGAAGCCTTCGCCGGCAAAGAAAATCTGACAGTTGAAGAAGCTGTTGCACTGGTAAAGGGCAACGCCAAAGCGAAATTCGACGAAACCATCGAGATTGCTCTGGCCTTGGGTGTTGACACCCGTCACGCCGATCAGATGGTCCGTGGTGTGATCGGCCTGCCGAACGGCACCGGTAAAACCATGCGCGTTGCTGTGTTTGCTCGTGGCCCGAAAGCTGAAGAAGCTCAGGCTGCTGGTGCAGACATCGTTGGTGCAGAAGACCTGATGGAAACCGTACAGGGCGGCACCATCGAGTTTGATCGCTGCATCGCCACTCCGGACATGATGCCGATCGTTGGTCGTCTGGGTAAAGTTCTGGGTCCGCGCAACCTGATGCCGAACCCGAAAGTTGGCACCGTGACCATGGACGTCAAAGAAGCTGTTGAAGCTGCCAAAGGCGGCGAAGTTCAATTCAAGGCTGAAAAAGGTGGCGTGGTCCACGCTGGCCTGGGTAAAGCCTCGTTCGACGAAGCCAAGCTGGTTGAAAACGTGCGCGCCTTCGTGGAAGCCGTTCAGAAAGCCAAGCCTTCGGGCGCCAAAGGCACCTACATGAAGAAAATCTCGCTGAGCTCGACCATGGGCCCGGGCGTAACGCTGGACGTGGACAACGCAACCGGCAACTGAGTTTCTTCAGTTTGAGAATTGAGAAGGGCGCTCGATCGGGCGCCCTTTTTTCATGCGGTCTGTGTGGATATTTTGAGAAACTTAAATTCTGTGCTAGGATCAAGCAGCTGGGCGGTGGGTCTTTCTTGACCGATCGCCTTGTTAGGGGTTGGAAAACCCGTTCAAACATCCTAAATAGACCGTGCTGACCAGCGTGCGATTCGTCGTGCGCTGTTTTGCGTTTCGTCCGAGACGGTGGGTGAAGCTTAAAAACATGGCCTTTTGGTTCTGTTCGGCGGTTTCATAATTCCTGCCTGAGATGGGAAATGAACAAAAGAATTCCCACGGCCGCTTGGCCTTGGGGCGATTTTGCGAAGGACCCTTATCGCGGACCCGATTGCCGGGTTTTCCTTGAAAACTCGGTAAAATATGAGCCGGAGGGGTCAAACCCTCCATACTTGGAGTGAAACTGTGGATAGAGCACAAAAAGAAAAAGTGGTCGAAGAGCTCGGCCAAATCTTTGAAAGCTCTGGCGTCGTTGTGGTTGCCCACTACGAAGGTCTCACGGTTGCTGAGATGCAGGACCTGCGCGCGCAAATGCGTGAAGTTGGTGGGTCTGTGCGTGTTGCCAAGAACAGGCTCGCCAAAATCGCCCTTGAAGGTAAGCCGGCCGCTTCGATCGCCGACTATCTGACGGGTATGACCGTTCTTGCCTATTCCGAAGATCCTGTGGCTGCGGCCAAGGTCATGGATAAGTACGCCAAAGATAACGAGAAGCTCGTGATCCTTGGTGGTGCTATGGGCGAGGATGCTCTGGATCCTGCTGGTGTTAAAGCTGTTGCTGCTATGCCGTCGCGTGAAGAGCTTATTGCTTCGATCGCTGGCTGTATCGGCGCACCTGCTTCGAACATCGCTGGGGCCATTGGCGCACCTGCTTCGAACATCGCATCCATCTTGTCCACAATCGAGGACAAGGCTGCTTAAGCAATCTTATGAGGCCAACGTAGCGGAATATCCCATCGCGTTGGAACACATCTAAATACGGAAAGAAGTCAAATGGCTGATCTGAAAAAACTTGCTGAAGAGATCGTGGGTCTGACCCTTCTTGAAGCACAAGAACTGAAAACCATCCTGAAGGATGAGTATGGCATCGAGCCCGCCGCTGGTGGCGCCGTTGTTATGGCTGGTGGTGCAGGCGGCGACGCTGGCGCAGCAGCTGAAGAAAAAACCGAGTTTGACGTTGTTCTGAAGAACGCCGGCGCCTCGAAAATCAACGTGATCAAAGAAGTTCGCGGCATCACCGGTCTTGGCCTGAAAGAAGCCAAAGAGCTGGTTGAAGGCGGCGGCAAGATCAAAGAAGGCGTTGATAAAGCCGAAGCAGAAGACATCAAAGGCAAGCTGGAAGCAGCTGGCGCCGAAGTCGAACTGGCTTAAGCTTTACGCTTTTGGGCCCTCGATGGCCTGCAAAAACAAGGCTGGGCCCGGAGAAATCCGGGTCCAGCCGAACCTGTCTTGAAGAGGGCCTGTAAGCAGGTGTTGTTCTGGGAAAGGTTCAATGGATCGGGAGGGAACCCTTGGGCGGGTTTCCATGAATTGGTTCGAACCCCCGTCTCGGACGAGGTGTCGCCGGCGACCCAACGGTTGGCGCCTCAGTTGAGAAATGAAAGGTAAATACCTTATGGCGCAGACCTATCTTGGCCAGAAACGCTTGCGTAAGTATTACGGCAAAATCCGTGAAGTTCTGGAAATGCCGAACCTGATCGAGGTTCAGAAAAGCTCGTATGATCTTTTCCTGAATTCTGGCGATCAGCTTGAACCGATGGACGGTGAAGGCATTAATGCCGTGTTCCAGTCGGTTTTCCCGATTAAGGATTTTAACGAAACTTCGATCCTCGAATTCGTGAAATACGAACTGGAAGAGCCGAAGTTTGACGTGGAAGAATGTCAACAGCGCGACCTGACATATTCGGCGCCGCTGAAAGTAACTCTGCGTCTGATCGTGTTTGATGTGGACGAAGATACCGGTGCGAAGTCGGTTAAGGACATCAAAGAACAAGACGTGTTCATGGGCGACATGCCCCTGATGACGCCGAACGGCACTTTCGTCGTGAACGGCACCGAGCGCGTAATCGTTTCCCAGATGCACCGTTCGCCGGGCGTGTTCTTTGACCACGACAAAGGCAAGACGCATGCATCGGGCAAACTGTTGTTTGCTTGCCGCATCATTCCGTACCGTGGCTCGTGGCTGGACTTTGAATTCGACGCCAAAGATATCGTCTTTGCCCGTATCGACCGCCGCCGCAAATTGCCTGTGACCACCCTGCTGTATGCGCTGGGTCTGGACCAGGAAGGCATCTGTGACGCGTATTACGATACCGTTCAGTTCAAGCTGAAGAAGAACAAAGGTTGGGTCACCAAGTTCTTCCCCGAGCGTGTTGCGGGTACCCGTCCGGTACAGGATCTGATCGACGCCAAGACTGGTGAAGTGATTGCCGAAGCTGGCAAGAAGATCACCCCGCGCGCCGTTAAGAAGCTGATGGAATCGGGCGAAGTTACTGACCTGTTGGTTCCGTTTGATGCCATCGTGGGTCGTTTCGTGTCTAAGGACATCATCAACGAAGAAACCGGCGCGATCTATGTCGAAGCTGGTGACGAGTTGACGCTGGAGCATGACAAAGACGGCGAACTGATCGGTGGATCGTTGAAAGAGCTGATGGATGCGGGCATCACCGACATTCCGGTTCTGGACATCGACAACGTGAACGTGGGTGCCTACATCCGTAACACCATGGCCGCTGACAAAAACATGGGCCGCGATACCGCGCTTATGGACATCTACCGCGTCATGCGCCCGGGCGAGCCGCCAACGGTTGAAGCTGCGTCGGCCCTGTTCGATACGCTGTTCTTTGACAGCGAGCGCTACGACCTGTCGGCCGTTGGTCGCGTGAAGATGAACATGCGTCTGGCCTTGGATGCTGAAGATACCCAGCGTACGCTGCGTCGCGAAGACATTATCGCCTGTATCAAGGCGCTGGTAGACCTTCGTGATGGCCGTGGCGACGTCGACGACATTGACCACTTGGGCAACCGTCGTGTGCGGTCGGTCGGCGAACTGATGGAAAACCAGTACCGCGTTGGCCTGCTGCGCATGGAGCGTGCGATCAAGGAACGTATGTCCTCGGTCGAGATCGACACCGTGATGCCGCAAGACCTGATCAATGCGAAACCGGCTGCGGCTGCTGTTCGCGAATTCTTCGGCTCGTCGCAGCTGTCGCAGTTCATGGACCAAACCAACCCGCTGTCGGAAGTCACCCACAAACGCCGCCTGTCGGCGCTTGGGCCGGGTGGTCTGACCCGCGAACGTGCTGGCTTCGAGGTGCGTGACGTTCACGCCACTCACTATGGCCGCATGTGTCCGATTGAAACGCCGGAAGGGCCGAACATTGGTCTGATCAACTCGCTGGCCACTTTTGCCCGCGTGAACAAATACGGCTTCATCGAAACGCCTTATCGTAAGGTTGTGGACGGCAAGGTCACTGACGAAGTGAACTACATGTCCGCCACCGAGGAAATGCGTCACACCGTGGCTCAGGCCAACGCGCATTTGGACGAAGAAGGCCGGTTTGAAAACGATCTGGTGAATACCCGTCAGTCGGGCGAATACACGATGGCTCAGCGTGAAAGCGTTGATCTGATCGACGTGTCGCCCAAGCAGCTGGTTTCGGTCGCTGCATCGCTGATCCCGTTCCTTGAAAACGACGACGCCAACCGCGCCTTGATGGGTTCGAACATGCAACGTCAGGCTGTTCCGCTTCTGAGGGCCGAGGCTCCGTTTGTTGGCACCGGTATCGAAGGCAAAGTTGCCATCGACTCGGGTGCTGCCATTCAGGCCAAACGTGGCGGTGTGATCGACCAAGTTGACGCAACCCGTATCGTTGTACGCGCCACCGAAGACCTTGGTCTGGGTGATGCGGGCGTAGACATCTATCGACTGCGCAAGTTCCAACGTTCGAACCAGAACACCTGCATCAACCAGCGTCCGCTGGTGAAAGTTGGTCAGCGCGTGTCCAAAGGCGAAGTCATCGCCGATGGTCCGTCGACCGATATGGGTGAACTGGCTCTGGGTAAAAACGTGGTCGTCGCGTTCATGCCTTGGAACGGCTATAACTACGAAGACTCGATCCTGATCTCGGAACGTATCGCACGTGACGACGTCTTTACTTCGGTTCACATCGAAGAATTCGAAGTCGCTGCTCGTGACACCAAGCTTGGGCCGGAAGAAATCACTCGTGACATCCCGAATGTCGGTGAAGAAGCGCTGCGCAACCTCGACGAGGCTGGCATCGTTTACATCGGTGCGGATGTAGAACCGGGCGACATTCTGGTTGGTAAGATCACCCCGAAAGGCGAAAGCCCGATGACGCCGGAAGAAAAGCTTCTGCGCGCCATCTTTGGTGAAAAAGCTTCGGATGTTCGCGATACCTCGCTGCGTGTGAAGCCGGGTGACTTCGGTACCGTTGTTGAGGTCCGCGTCTTCAACCGCCACGGCGTTGAAAAAGACGAACGTGCCCTTCAGATCGAGCGCGAAGAGGTCGAAAGCCTTGCCCGCGACCGTGATGACGAGCTGCACATTCTGGAGCGCAATATCTATGCCCGCCTGAAGGACATGATCTTGGGCAAAGTGGCTGTCAAAGGCCCGAAAGGCGTGAAAGCTGGTTCGACCATCTCGGAAGAGCTGCTGGAAGGTCTGTCGCGCGGTCAGTGGTGGCAACTGGCGCTTGAGGACGAAGACGATGCGAAAATCGTTGAAGCCCTGAACGAACAGTTCGAAGCTCAGAAACGTGCTCTGGATGCCCGTTTTGAAGACAAGGTCGAAAAAGTCCGTCGTGGCGACGATCTGCCGCCGGGTGTGATGAAGATGGTTAAAGTCTTCGTTGCCGTGAAGCGTAAGCTTCAGCCGGGCGACAAGATGGCCGGTCGTCACGGGAACAAAGGTGTTATTTCCAAGGTTGTACCGATGGAAGACATGCCGTTCCTGGCCGATGGTACGCCGGTTGACTTCTGTCTGAACCCGCTGGGCGTTCCGTCGCGTATGAACGTTGGTCAGATTCTTGAAACCCACATGGGTTGGGCCGCACGCGGTCTGGGTCTGAACGTGGACGAAGCTTTGGACGAATATCGCCGCTCGGGTGATCTGACTCCCGTACGCGAAGCCATGCGCATCGCCTATGGCGACGATGTCTATGAAGAAGGCATCACCGGCATGGACGAAGACGAGCTGGTGGATGCAGCGGGCAACGTGACCCGCGGTGTTCCGATTGCCACCCCGGTCTTTGACGGCGCCAAAGAGGCTGACGTGAACGACGCGCTGACGCGTGCCGGTTTCGACACCTCGGGTCAGTCGGTTCTGTTCGACGGTCGTACCGGTGAACAGTTCTCGCGCGAAGTCACTGTCGGCGTGAAGTACCTGCTGAAACTGCACCACTTGGTCGATGACAAAATCCACGCGCGTTCGACCGGTCCGTACTCGCTTGTTACGCAGCAGCCGCTGGGTGGTAAGGCGCAGTTCGGTGGTCAGCGCTTCGGTGAGATGGAAGTCTGGGCTCTGGAAGCATATGGCGCGGCCTATACGCTGCAAGAGATGCTTACCGTCAAGTCGGATGACGTTGCTGGCCGTACCAAAGTGTACGAGAGCATCGTCAAAGGCGAGGACAACTTCGAAGCCGGCGTGCCGGAATCGTTCAACGTTCTTGTCAAAGAAGTCCGCGGCCTCGGCCTTAACATGGAACTCCTGGATGCGGAGGGCGAGGAGTAAGGCGCCCGCCTTACTCCTCCCACCCTTCCCCTGATTAAAGGAAACGCAAAATGAACCAGGAACTGACAACAAACCCGTTCAACCCGTTGGCCGCCCCCAAGGTGTTCGACGAGATCAAAGTCTCGCTTGCCAGCCCGGAACGGATCCTGTCGTGGTCGTATGGCGAGATCAAAAAGCCCGAGACCATTAACTATCGTACCTTCAAGCCCGAGCGTGACGGCCTGTTCTGTGCGCGTATCTTTGGCCCGGTCAAAGACTACGAATGTCTGTGCGGCAAATATAAGCGCATGAAGTATCGCGGCGTTGTCTGCGAGAAATGTGGTGTTGAAGTTACCCTTCAGAAAGTACGCCGCGAGCGTATGGGCCATATCGAGCTGGCAGCTCCTGTCGCGCATATCTGGTTCCTGAAGTCGCTGCCGTCGCGCATCGGCCTCATGCTGGACATGACCCTGCGTGATCTGGAACGTATCCTGTACTTCGAAAACTACGTTGTGATCGAGCCGGGCCTGACGGATCTTCAGTATGGTCAGCTGATGACCGAAGAAGAGTTCATGGACGCCCAGGACACCTATGGCATGGATGCCTTCACCGCCAATATTGGTGCTGAAGCGATCCGCGAGATGCTGTCGGCGATCGACCTGGAAGCCGAAGCCGAGCAGCTGCGCGCTGATCTGGCCGAAGCAACCGGCGAATTGAAGCCCAAGAAGATCATCAAGCGTCTGAAGATCGTTGAATCGTTCATTGAATCGGGCAACCGTCCCGAATGGATGATCCTGACCGTGATCCCCGTGATCCCGCCAGAGCTGCGCCCGCTGGTGCCGCTGGATGGTGGCCGTTTCGCGACCTCGGATCTGAACGATCTGTATCGCCGCGTGATCAACCGGAACAACCGTCTGAAGCGTCTGATCGAGCTGCGCGCCCCTGACATTATCGTCCGCAACGAAAAGCGGATGCTGCAGGAATCCGTGGATGCTCTGTTCGACAACGGCCGTCGTGGCCGCGTGATCACCGGCGCCAACAAGCGTCCGCTGAAATCGCTCAGCGACATGTTGAAAGGTAAGCAGGGTCGCTTCCGTCAAAACCTTTTGGGTAAGCGCGTCGACTTCTCGGGCCGTTCGGTCATTGTGACCGGTCCGGAACTGAAGCTGCACCAATGTGGTCTTCCGAAGAAGATGGCGCTGGAGCTGTTCAAGCCGTTCATCTATTCGCGTCTTGAAGCCAAAGGCCTGTCTTCCACTGTGAAGCAAGCCAAGAAACTGGTGGAAAAAGAGCGTCCCGAAGTTTGGGATATCTTGGACGAAGTGATCCGCGAACACCCGGTTATGCTGAACCGTGCTCCTACGTTGCACCGTCTTGGCATTCAGGCGTTCGAACCGGTTCTGATCGAAGGTAAAGCCATCCAGCTGCACCCGCTTGTTTGTTCGGCGTTCAACGCTGACTTCGACGGTGACCAGATGGCAGTGCACGTACCGCTTTCGCTGGAAGCCCAGCTGGAAGCCCGTGTCCTGATGATGTCGACGAACAACGTTCTGTCGCCGGCCAACGGCGCACCGATCATCGTTCCGTCGCAGGATATGATCCTTGGCCTTTACTACATCTCGATGGAGCGTGAAGGCATGAAGGGCGAGGGCATGGTGTTCTCGGACGTGGACGAAGTGATCCACGCCTTGGACGCTGGCGAAGTGCATTTGCACGCCAAGGTTCAGGCACGTCTGCCGCAGGTCGATGACGAAGGTAACACCGTCATGACCCGCTTTGAAACCACGCCGGGTCGTATTCGTCTGGGCGCGCTTCTGCCGCAGAACAACAAGGCACCGTTTAGCCTTGTGAACCGTCTGCTGCGTAAGAAAGAAGTGCAGCAGGTCATCGACACCGTGTACCGTTACTGCGGTCAGAAAGAATCGGTTATCTTCTGTGACCAGATCATGTCGATGGGCTTCAAAGAAGCGTTCAAGGCTGGCATCTCGTTCGGTAAGGACGACATGGTTATTCCGGACACCAAATGGCCGATTGTGGATGAAACCCGCGATCAGGTTAAAGGGTTCGAACAGCAGTACATGGACGGTCTGATCACTCTGGGCGAGAAGTACAACAAAGTTGTAGATGCCTGGTCGAAGTGTAACGACAAAGTCACCGACGCTATGATGGACACGATTTCGTCCAACAAACGCGACGAGAATGGCGCCGAAATGGAACCGAACTCGGTTTACATGATGGCCCACTCGGGTGCGCGTGGCTCGGTTACGCAGATGAAACAGCTGGGCGGCATGCGCGGCCTGATGGCCAAACCTTCGGGCGAGATTATCGAAACGCCGATTATCTCGAACTTTAAAGAAGGTCTGACCGTGCTCGAGTACTTCAACTCGACTCACGGTGCCCGTAAGGGTCTGTCGGATACCGCTCTGAAAACTGCGAACTCGGGTTATCTGACCCGTCGTCTGGTTGACGTGGCACAGGACTGCATCGTGCGCGAGCAGGATTGCGGCACCGAAAACTCGATCACAGCAGAGGCTGCTGTGAATGACGGTGAAGTCGTGTCGTCGCTGGCCGAGCGTATTCTAGGTCGCGTTGCTGCCGAGGATGTTCTGGTTCCGGGCACCGAAGAGGTGCTGGTTGCCAAGAACGAAATCATCGACGAACGCAAAGCCGACGCCGTGGAAGAGGCCGGCATTGCAGCCATCCGGATCCGCAGCCCGCTGACCTGTGAAAGCGAAGAAGGCGTCTGCGCCAACTGTTACGGTCGTGACTTGGCCCGCGGTACCAAGGTGAACATCGGTGAAGCTGTCGGCATTATCGCTGCGCAGTCGATCGGTGAACCTGGCACGCAGCTGACCATGCGTACGTTCCACATTGGTGGTGTTGCACAAGGTGGCCAGCAGTCGTTCCAAGAAGCCAACCAAGAAGGCAAGATCGAGTATCGCAACGCGTCGGTACTGGAAAACCGTGACGGCGAGATCGTCGTTATGGGCCGCAACATGGTTATGGCCATCATGGACGACAACGGTGAAGAGCGTGCCTCGTTCAAGATCGGTTATGGTTCGAAACTGTTTGTCAAAGACGGCTCTGATGTGGCCCGTGGCGACAAGCTGTTCGAATGGGACCCGTTCACCTTGCCGATCATCGCTGAAAAAGACGGTACAGCGAAGTTCGTTGACCTTGTCAGCGGCATCTCGGTTCGTGACGAAACCGATGACGCAACTGGCATGACCCAGAAGATCGTATCGGACTGGCGCGCTGCCCCCAAAGGCAACGAGCTGAAGCCCGAGATCATCTTGGTCGCAGAAGATGGCGAGCCGGTCCGCAATGATGCGGGCAACCCGGTGACCTATACGATGTCGGTTGACGCCATCCTGTCGGTTGAGGACGGGCAGGGCGTAAAAGCTGGTGACGTTGTCGCGCGTATCCCGCGTGAAGGTGCGAAGACGAAAGACATCACCGGTGGTCTGCCGCGTGTTGCTGAACTGTTCGAAGCACGTCGTCCGAAGGATCACGCGATCATCGCCGAAATCGATGGTTACGTGCGCTTTGGCCGCGACTACAAGAACAAGCGTCGCATCTCGATCGAGCCTGCGGATGAAGCGATGGACACCGTCGAATATATGGTGCCCAAAGGCAAACACATCCCGGTTGCCGAAGGTGACTTCATCCAGAAGGGTGAATACATCATGGACGGTAACCCGGCGCCGCACGACATCCTGTCTATCATGGGTGTTGAAGCCTTGGCCGACTACATGATCGACGAAGTTCAGGACGTGTATCGTCTGCAGGGCGTGAAGATCAACGACAAGCACATCGAAGTGATCGTGCGCCAGATGCTGCAGAAATGGGAGATCCTGGATTCGGGTGAAACCACGCTTCTGAAAGGCGAACACGTCGATAAAGCCGAATACATGGCTGCGAACGAAAAAGCCGCCGCCGAAGGGCGTCGTCTGGCCTCGGCCGAGCCGATCCTTCTGGGGATCACCAAGGCTTCGCTGCAGACCCGTTCGTTCATCTCGGCTGCGTCGTTCCAGGAAACCACCCGTGTTCTGACCGAGGCTTCGGTTCAGGGTAAGAAAGACAAGCTGGTTGGCCTGAAAGAGAACGTAATCGTCGGCCGTCTGATCCCAGCTGGTACTGGTGGGGCAACCCAGCAGGTTCGCGCCATCGCTCAGAAGCGCGACCAGAAGGTGATCGAAGAAGCCCGCGCCGAGGCCGAGGCCGCAGCCGCGCTGGCCGCACCTGCCGAGGATGTCTTTGGCGATGCGCCCGAAGACGATCTGGGTCTGGTCGAAACACCCGAAATGGGTGGCGACGAGCAGCCCTGATCAGCGCTGACATAAGATTTGGAAAGCCCCGCCTTGTGCGGGGCTTTTCTTTTTGGCTTGGCCTACATCGGAAACGCTGATTAGGTGTCCGGACGCATTCAAGGATTTACTCCACTATGCCCTCGGACAATTTCAAAGCCGCCGTGTTGATGACTGGCTCGATGGCCGGCTACACGTTCAACGACGCCTGCATGAAGGCGCTATCGGCAACGATGCCGTTAGAGCAAGCAGTGTTTCTGCGCGGTGTTTCGACATGTGTTTTGCTTTACATTCTTGGCCGCTATCTGGGGGCGATGCGGTTTGACCTGCCAGTTCGGGATTGGAAGCTGATCAGTTTGCGCTGTATCGGGGAAATCGGGGCAACCTATTGCTTCCTGACCGCGCTTTTTCACATGCCAATCGCAAATGTCACCGCGATCCTACAGGTCCTGCCATTGGTAATAGCGCTGGCTGCGTGGGCCTTCCTGTCCGAGCCCTTGGGCTGGCGACGTTTGGCGGCCATTGGTGTGGGCTTTATTAGCGTTCTTCTGATTATCCAACCCGGCACGGGGTTCTCAATCTGGTCTCTTTACGCTTTGGCCGCCGTTGGGTTCATCACTTTCCGCGATCTGATTGTGCGCAAACTGTCGCCCGAAACGCCGTCGATGACGGTTGCGCTGACCACTGCAGCCTCCATAACCATCGGGTTCGGCGTCGCGTCCGCCTGGGTCGAGTGGGTGCCCATCGGCGGATGGTCCGCAGCGATGTTGTTTTTCGCCTCTTTCTTCATCTTCTTGGGATACCTCTTCTCGGTCATGGTGATGCGCGTGGGCGACATCGCCTTCGCAGCCCCTTTCCGGTATACGGGTCTTATCTGGGCGTTGATCCTTGGGCTTGTTCTGTTCAGCGAATGGCCAAACCAACTGACACTGATCGGCGCAGCAATTGTCGTAGCCACCGGCCTGTTCACCTTGTTTCGGGAACGCCATCTGGCCCGCGCGGGGCACGACACGCCGTGACTTTGGGATGATGGTGCCGGGGCAACTGTTGACAGCCCCGTCGCAACCCCTTATACGCGCGAGCATCCAGCTGGGTGAACCCCGGCTATCCAAGTATTGAGGGATCAAGTTCGGGCTACTTTGAAGCGCCGATCCTCTGTGAACCAACCGCGACGTTTGCCTCGGAATGGAAACGCTCGCGGGTTTTCGTTTTGCGGGCGCGTACGGGGGATCCTGTCACAAACCTGTAACGCGAAACAGATTTAACCGCGTGGGGGCTTCCCTGCGTAGACTGAGTTGAGAAACGGGAAAAGAGCCCTATGCCAACGATCCAACAGCTGATCCGCAAGCCGCGTCAGCCCAAAGTCAAGCGTTCCAAGTCGCAGCACCTGGAATCTTGCCCCCAAAAGCGCGGTGTATGTACCCGCGTTTACACCACGACCCCGAAAAAGCCGAACTCGGCTATGCGTAAAGTTGCGAAGGTTCGCCTGACCAACGGCTTCGAGGTTATCTCCTACATCCCCGGTGAAAGCCACAACCTTCAGGAGCACTCGGTGGTTCTGATCCGTGGCGGTCGTGTAAAAGACCTTCCGGGTGTCCGTTACCACATCCTGCGTGGTGTGTTGGATACCCAAGGCGTCAAAGACCGTAAGCAACGTCGTTCGAAATACGGCGCCAAGCGTCCGAAGTAAGGAGAGTCAGATATGTCTCGTCGTCACGCCGCTGAGAAGCGCCAGGTCCTGCCCGATGCCAAATTTGGTGATGTGGTTCTGACCAAGTTCATGAACAACCTGATGATCGATGGTAAGAAATCGGTTGCAGAAAAAATCGTTTACAACGCGCTGGATCGCGTTGAAGACAAAATCAAGCGTGCCCCCGTGGAAGTGTTCCACGAAGCGCTGGATAACGTTAAGCCGTCGGTCGAAGTTCGCTCGCGCCGCGTGGGTGGTGCCACCTACCAGGTTCCGGTTGAAGTTCGTCCCGAGCGTCGCGAAGCACTGGCCATTCGCTGGTTGATCACCGCCGCGCGTAACCGCAACGAGAACACCATGGAAGAGCGTCTTGCCGGCGAACTTCTGGATGCTGTCAACTCGCGCGGGACTGCCGTTAAGAAACGCGAAGACACTCACAAAATGGCCGACGCCAACAAAGCGTTCAGCCATTACCGCTGGTAACGCCAAGGAAGGACGAACACCATGGCACGCGAATATCCGCTCGAGCTGTACCGCAACTTCGGTATTATGGCTCACATCGACGCAGGTAAAACCACCTGTTCCGAGCGTATCCTGTATTACACCGGCAAATCCCACAACATCGGTGAGGTGCACGATGGTGCAGCCACCATGGACTGGATGGAGCAGGAGCAGGAACGCGGCATCACCATCACCTCGGCTGCGACGACCACCTTCTGGGAACGCACCGAAGACGGTGAAACCGCTCAGACGCCCAAGCACCGCATGAACATCATCGACACCCCCGGTCACGTTGACTTCACCATTGAAGTTGAACGCTCGCTGGCGGTTCTCGATGGTGCTGTCTGTGTTCTGGACGCCAACGCTGGCGTTGAACCCCAGACCGAAACCGTGTGGCGTCAGGCTGACCGCTACAAGGTTCCGCGTATGGTGTTCGTCAACAAGATGGACAAAATCGGCGCTGACTTCTTCAACTGCGTAAACATGATCGAAGACCGTACCGGCGCACGCGCTGTTCCGGTTGGCATTCCGATCGGTGCAGAAACCGAGCTGGAAGGCCTGATCGATCTGGTCAACATGGAAGAGTGGCTGTGGCAGGGTGAAGACCTTGGCGCATCGTGGATTCGTGTTCCTATCCGTGACAGCCTGCAAGACATGGCAAACGAGTGGCGCGAGAAGATGATCGAAGCCGCCGTTGAACAAGACGACGACGCCATGGAGGCTTACCTGGAAGGTAACGAGCCCGACGTCCCGACCCTGCGCGCCCTGCTGCGCAAAGGTACCTTGGCGCTGGACTTCGTTCCGGTTCTGGGTGGTTCGGCGTTCAAAAACAAAGGTGTGCAGCCGCTGCTGAACGCCGTAATCGACTATCTGCCCAGCCCGCTGGACGTTGTTGATTACATGGGCTTTAAACCCGGTGACGAAGAAGAAACCCGTGACATCGCCCGCCGCGCGGACGACGACATGGCCTTCTCGGCTCTGGCGTTCAAAATCATGAACGACCCCTTCGTTGGCTCGCTGACCTTTACCCGTATCTATTCGGGCGTTCTGAACAAGGGCGACAGCATCCTGAACTCGACCAAAGGCAAGAAAGAACGCGTTGGTCGTATGATGATGATGCACTCGAACGATCGTGAAGAGATCGAAGAAGCATTCGCAGGCGACATCATCGCGCTGGCCGGTCTGAAAGACACGACCACTGGTGACACCCTGTGTGACGCGAAAGATCCGGTTGTTCTGGAAACCATGACCTTCCCCGATCCCGTTATCGAGATCGCGGTTGAGCCGAAGACCAAAGGCGACCAAGAAAAAATGTCGCAAGGTCTGGCGCGTCTGGCTGCTGAAGACCCCTCGTTCCGCGTGGAAACTGACCTGGAATCGGGCCAGACCATCATGAAGGGCATGGGTGAACTTCACCTGGACATCCTGGTGGACCGTCTGAAGCGCGAGTTCAAAGTGGAAGCCAACATCGGTGCCCCGCAGGTTGCTTACCGCGAGACCATCTCGAAAGCGGTCGAGCACACCTACACCCACAAGAAACAGTCGGGTGGTTCGGGTCAGTACGCTGAAGTCAAAATGGAAATCATGCCGACTGAAGCTGGTGAAGGCTATTCGTTCGAAAGCCGCATCGTTGGTGGTGCAGTTCCGAAGGAATACATCCCTGGTGTTGAAAAAGGCATCAACTCGGTTATGGACAGCGGCCCCTTGGCTGGCTTCCCCGTGATCGACTTCAAGGTTGCCCTGAACGACGGTAAATTCCACGACGTTGACTCGTCGGTTCTGGCCTTCGAAATCGCTGCACGTATGTGTATGCGTGAAGGCATGCGTTTGGCTGGCGCCAAGCTGCTTGAGCCGATCATGAAAGTGGAAGTGATCACGCCCGAGGAATACACCGGTGGTATCATCGGCGACCTGACCTCGCGTCGTGGTCAAGTGGCTGGCCAAGAGCCGCGCGGCAACGCCGTAGCGATCGACGCCAACGTGCCGCTGGCCAACATGTTCGGCTACATCAACACGCTGCGTTCGATGTCTTCGGGCCGTGCGCAGTTCACGATGCAGTTCTCGCATTACGACCCGGTTCCGCAGAACATCTCGGACGAAATTCAGGCGAAATTCGCCTAATCGAAATAGCCGGGCAGTGACCCATTGCTGCCCGGCCCCTTAGATTAACAGGAGGCCATCATGGCTAAGGAAAAGTTTGAACGCGGTAAACCGCACGTTAACATCGGCACGATTGGTCACGTTGACCACGGCAAGACCACTCTGACGGCAGCGATCACCAAATTCTTTG
>NZ_JBSWYR010000010.1:0-21028 GCF_056161205.1 Aliiroseovarius sp. ABM4_368
AGCCGCGCCCGGATCGCCCAGACCTGTTTTGGCAAGAGTGGCCGCTTCTGACCGATGATCCGCCCCTTGTTCCAGGCTCTGCGTTTCGGGGTGGTTGCGGGAAGTTGGACTTTTGGCATGATATGCCCTCCAATCCTCCCTCCAAGCCCATACACCAGCACCGCGCTGGCCGTGGAATTGTATCCTCATTGGCAAGGGCAGTTCTCGGACGGCGCCCGACCGCGCCGGTGCTGCAGGTGCATTTGGCCGCTCTGAGCCCTTATTGACCAATGCTGCGGATTGCGCCAACGGCGGTTATCGGGAGTGATCTATGCGCCAGAGTTCGCGGGACGAGGCTGATCTGCGCGACAATCACCCGACTTGTGTCCGCCACTACAGCTTTGCACAGGTGTTAATCAGGCAGAATCAAGCGGACCGCTTTCAATTCGAACAGGTGCAGCAGGTGGTGCTCTTGCATGAGCTGCGCAAAGCGGTCGGAGAAAAGGATGCAATCCGCGAGCTTCGGCTCGATCCAGACGTCAGGGCCGTCCAGAGCCTGAGGCCCGACAGCAATTCCTTCGTCCTGCAAATTTCTGGATAACGAGTACAACTCGACAGATGCGGAGATGGGAATGCGCTTGACGTTACTTTGCTCCGGAATGAAGCTCTCTTTCGTGTTGCCAATGTTCCAAAAGGCATGGGACCAAGGAAGCCTTTCCATTCCGTCCTCGGCATAGAATTGCGCTTCGAAGAAAGAGCCATTTCCAAGGTCCAACGTCTTCAAAAATTCCGCGAGGCGAGCCGAAACCATGGGAAACCGCCCACTAATGGAGCAGTAATCCTGCAATACGTCAGGGGGATCAGTCATCGCTTGCAATATGAGCGGGAAATCACTTGCTGCAAGCAGCCGCCCAACCTTGTTTTTTGCCGAGGTCTGCATTCGCCTCCTGCGCGCCTCGGGCCCTTCGTCGGGGCCGTTGTAGGCCGCGAACACATCCAGACTGCCAGGATACTCCATAGCCCAGACTTTGGCATGTGCGGGTGAAGACGCGGCGCGCGCGCTCACCTGATCGGTCTTCATTGTTCTCGCCCCCCGGTCCACGGCCCTGCCCATGGCGATCATGGCGACGCCGAGGACAGCGGCCAGACCACCGTTCTCGAAGCTCGTCAGCCAATCTGGAAGCCGCTCGCTCAGTGCTTGCCAGCCGGGTTTGGGCATTGACAAGCCTATGCCCACTAGGCCTAGGGCCAGAAGCGCGCCTCCGAGATAGTTTGCCGTCAATGCGATTTTGGACATGATCCGCCGCCTGCTGCCTGTCACTCCAATTTTTCACTCTCATATGTCAGCTTTGTGGCCCGAATTTGACCAAGTCTGAGCGTACTGTCCGTCGTCAGAGTTTTTGGAACCAAAGGCGGCCTAAACTAAGAGAGGATTTGGCTGATCTGATTGGTTTGATTATGCGGCGCGTTGGCTGTGATGCAAGCGCCGTGCTTCGAGTGTCTTTCGTTTGATCCTTTCCCTTTGTTTTAGAATGGCTTTGTCACGGCCAAAGTAGACGTCGGCAGGTGTGACGTTATTCTGGCTCTCGTGATAGCGCTGGTGATTGCAGTGATCGACGAAGGCTTCGATCTGAGCTTCGAGGTCACCCGGCAGGAAGTAGTTTTCCAGCAAGATGCGGTTCTTCCGGGTTTGGTGCCATCGTTCCGTTGACCGGCAGGGTATTTGCGAAGCAAATGTCCCGAGAGGTGATCTTGCCCTGCGTCTGGGGGTGATACGGTGCGCCGCGAGAATGCTTCATGCCTTTGTCTTGCAGCCATTCAGCCAGATCACTTGAGACGTAGCTGGAACCATTGTCGCTGAGCAGGCGTGGCTTGTGGACGACGTGAACCTGATCGCAGCCTGATGCTTGCAATGCCAAGTCAAGTGTCTCAGTCACATCTTCTGCCCTCATGGTCGTGCAGAGCTTCCAAGAGATGATGTAGCGGCTGTAGTCGTCTAGGATTGTGCTGAGATAGAACCACCCCCAGCCCAGCACCTTGAGATAGGTGAAGTCGGTCTGCCAAAGCTGGTTGATGGCCGTTGTTTTGTCTTTGAACTCGTTTGCTGCCTTGAGCACGATGAAGGCGGGGCTGGTCATCAGGTCGTGCGCCTTCAGGATCCGATATGTCGAAGCCTCTGAGACAAAGTAGCTTTCTTTGTCCGTGAAGGTCACAGCCAGCTCTCGTGGTGACAGTTCGGTCTCCTTTAGCGCCAGCTTCACAACTTTGCGCCGCACTTCGTCAGGGATACGGTTCCAGACATGCTTTGGCTTAGGGGATTGGTCCTGCAGTCCAGCTTCGCCCAGCTGCAGGTATCGGTGATACCAACGATAGAACGTGGTGCGCGGGATACCCAATTTGGCCAGCGTTTGACGCGCTGACAGGTGCGATCCCTCCACCAGCCTGATGATCTCCAGCTTCTCAGATGCGGCATACCTCATTCTTGGTCGCCCCCATCTATAAACCGGCAGGTGAATGCAGGCATTCACCGAGAGGGCCCGATCATGCTTTTTTTGAGCAAGCGGAGTTCGAGCGTTTGCTCAGCCACGACCTCCTTCAGATCGCGTGCTTCCCGGCGCAGGTCTTTGACTTCATCGGTTGTGGCCGCACGGGCGGTATCACCAGCCAGCCGGCGCTTCCCGGCCTCCATGAAGTCCTTGGACCATTTGTAATAGATACCCTGAGAGATGCCCTCACGGCGGCAAAGCTCAGCAATACTGTCTTCCCCGCGCAGGCCATCCAAAACGATCCTGATCTTCTCTTCAGCCGAATATTGTCTGCGCGTTGCCCGCTTGATGTCTTTGACGACCTTCTCGCCAGGGCTCTTACTTGTCTTTCTCATCGTACACTCCTCAGTGGTTACTGATGAGCCAAGAACACTCTCTTATCAAATCACCCTATTTGGACCCATAGGCGCTGACGTCAGACAACCATGTCTAAACAAGCTTATGATACGATTCCTCCCCCAGCCGGATCAGACCCCATGTGGACGTGATCGGATGACAGAACCCCGCGCAGGATGTCGACCCCGTTCTCGCGGCAGACCTGTCGACAGATGTCTCGCACTCTCAGACGCAGATCGCCGACCAGAACCTTGTAGCGATATTTGGTCGACCAGACGAGGTGATATAGGTGGTAGAAAACGCAGTGTTTGCTGGTGTCATATTGCCGGCTCTGCGTCCGCTTTCGCATGTGCTGTTCTGGAATTAGTTGACAGAGTGAGAATCATTGAGTTACGCTACATACCGAACGGTTGGTATTTATAGGTCAGGTGATGAAAAAAAACACGCCAACTACGCGCACTCGTGATTCCGAGAAAACCATTGCCGCTCTCAAACAGGCGACGATTGAGCACCTGGTCTCGAACGGGTTTGCGGGGCTTTCGATTGCACCGCTTTTGAAGAAAGCGGGCGTGTCCAAGGGGGCGCTGTTCCACCACTTTGCCAGCAAAGACGCGCTTGTGGCTGCCGCCTTTGAAGATGTCCTGGCGGAGTTCTCGATCTGCCTGACCCGAATTTCCCAGCGCCTGCGATCCGGTGAAATTGACCGCGCGCAATTTGTTGAGGAGACATCTGCGGCCTTTGCCAGTGATTTATTCATCGCCACTATGGAAATGTCATTGGGGATGCGGGTTGAAGAATACCTGTCAGAAGCGGTTCAAGATGCCATCGTCATCTGGCGTGAAAATCTGCTGCGGTTCTGGACCGAAACGTTTGATCTGCCGGGCATGTCGCAAGCAGAGCAAGAGACCCATTGGGCCATCGCATCGAACACTTTGCGCGGCTACGGATTTACAAATTCCTTCGGCCATCAAGAGGTCGCAACACGGCAGATGCGGCAGGGCTTTGCTAAATTTTTTCTTACAGGGGCAGTAATTAAGCCTGTTACCGGTCCTGATGTCATCGTCCTAAAAGATAAACAACTAGCCAACAGTGGAGAAAATAAATGAAAAAGACTCTTGTCTTGGGCGCGGCCCTGACCGGTGCGTCTCTGGCCCCAAGTGCTGCAACGGCACTTGACACAGTCACCGCCGCGACCTGGCTGCCACCGCAGCACCAATATTCGCGCTATCTCTATACTTATTGGGCCGAGGCGCTTGCTGAACGCTCCGGGGGCACGTTGACAGCAGAGGTTGAATTAGGATCAGCCCGCGTGACGGCGGGTGGCAACCTGCAGGAGATCGCAGACGGTCTCGCGGACGTCTCGGGCCATTTTGCGCAGTACACACCAAGTGATCTGCCCGTGGCCAACGCGCTGGAAGAGTTAGGCATGACCTTTGGCGATCCGCGCGCCGTCATCGCGGCCGCGACCGAATTCAACATGACAGAACCGATGTTGCTGGAAGAATGGGCCGGTCATGGCGTCGTTTACACCGGGTCCTATACGACACATCAGTACAAGCTGATCTGCAACACACCAATTACCACCCTAGAGGAGCTGAACGGTGCCAAGCTGCGGCTTCCCGGCCGTGCGCCCGCTGAGTGGGCCAACTCCGCCGGTGCGGCGACCGTGTCCTTTAACACCAACGAACAATACGGTGCCTTGGACAAAGGGGCGCTGACCTGCACTACAACCACCGCTGCGGACGCCTATGTGCGCAAGCTCTACGAGGTCGCGCCACACATTACCGACATGCCGGTGACGATGTTCTGGGCAGGTCTGGGCCACGGGTATAACCCCGCTGTCTGGGCTGAATTGACCGAGGACCAGCGTCGTGCGGCACTTTACGCGGAAGCAGACGCAATGGCTGCTTTGATCGTAGACGGCACACTGCTCGAAGAAGTCGAAGCAGAGAAAAACCTCAAGGCTAAGGGTGTGACCTTCCATGCACCCGGCGAGGATCTGGCCGCGTCGATTGCCGCTTTCCGCGCGGCACAGCCCGACAACGCCGTACCGATCATTCAGCAAACCTATAACATCGTAGAGGCCGAAGCGCTGTTGGCGCGGTTCCAAGCGACGATCAACAAATGGGACGTCATGCTGGCCGATGTACCGGTCGAGGACAAAGAGACGCTGGCTACTTTGATGCAGACCGAGATCTACGACAAGATCGATCTGTCGACCTACGGTCTGTACTAAACTGTTCGAAAACGTATGTCTGAAGCGTTTGCACCCTATGGGATAGATGCGGCGACGACACGGATGTGGCCGCATCACCCTTCGATTTCCCAACTGCATCATGCGGTCCGTCGTCCTCTTTTTTCACCAAAAGGCTTGCGAATGATACTCAATATCCTGTCACGGCCGCTTGACGCACTCGACCGTTTTGCGCGCCTGCAACTGGCGATTGCGGCTTGCGCCGTGCTGGCCATTCTGTTGGCAATCTCTCTGGATGTGATCTTGCGCACAACACTCAGCGCACCGCTGACAGGGACGATGGAGGTTGTGTCGTTCTATTTCATGATCCCCGTCGTTTTCCTGCCCATCATGATCCTTGAGGTGCGGGGTGAGCATATTGACACCGACCTTTTCTACAGATTCTTCCCGGTCGCGGCCAAACGGCTGTCGGTGATTGTGTCGGGCCTTTTGTCTCTCGGGATTTATGGTCTGCTGACCTACATCACTTTTGAACAAGCTGTGTCCTCCACCGCGCGAAGCGAAGTGGCGATGGGGGTCAATCTGATGCCGGTCTGGCCCGTGCGTTGGATCCTGCCACTGGCCTTTGCTAGCTCAACGGTGGCGGCCTTTGCGTTGACCATCCGCAATTTGAAGGGCACGAAGCAAGATGCTTGAAGACCTCGCCCCCATTCTGGTGTCCTTGGCTGCTTTGCTGTCGCTGATCGCCATTCGCGTGCCCATCGGCCTGTCGTTGATCGCGGTTTCCTTTGTCGGCATCGCCTATGAAATCAGCCTGCGGGCGGCAATCGGCTCGCTCGCGCGGATTCCCTATGATCTCGCCTCCAACTGGAGCTTTTCTGCCGTGCCTATGTTTCTGTTGATGGGCTTTGTGGCCTCAGAGACAGGGCTGACCAGCGGGCTATTCCGCGCGTCGCGGCAACTTCTCGCACGTCTGCCCGGAGCCTTGGCCTGTTCCAGTGTTTTGGCCAGCGCGCTGTTTGCGGCGGCATCCGGGTCATCGGTGGCCACGGCCTCTGCCATGTCAAAAATCGCCATCCCCGAAATGCTCAACCGTCGTTATGATCCGGGGCTGGCCTGCGGGACCATTGCGGCGTCTGGCACGTTGGGGTCTCTGATCCCGCCAAGCATCCTGATGATCCTCTATGGCGTGTATTCGGATGTCTCAATAGGAGCGCTGTTTATGGCGGGCATTCTGCCGGGCATTTTGTCGATGACAGTCTACATCGGCATGATCGTAGCCCGCTGCACGCTGAACCCCAGCCTTGCCGGCGGCGGGGCCAACCCCGAGGACGAGCCAACGGTGGGCCTTGGCCAGCTTCTGATGGACATGGCCCCGCTCCCGATCCTGATAGCCATCGTCATGGGCTCGATCTCGATGGGATGGGCCACACCAACCGAGGCGGGCGCGCTTGGCGCATTGGGCGCAGTCTTGACCGCCATTGTCATGGGTACATTTTCGCTGACAGGCTTTTGGACGGCGCTGAAACAATCCGCCCTTTCATTTACGGCGATCTTTGTGATCATCATCGGCGGCGCGCTGCTGACCCGCTATGCGGCGGTGGCGGGGTTAAACAGGGTACTGGAACAGCTCTTTGTCGAAAGCGCAGCCGGTCCCTTGATCCTGATCCTCGCGGTGTCGGTGCTGTATATCGTGCTGGGCATGTTCATTGATTCCATCGGCCTGCTGTTGCTGACCGCGCCTCTGGTTCTGCCACTAGCCGTGTCGCTGGACATGGATATGATCTGGTTCGGCATAATTCTGATCAAACTGCTGGAAATCGGGCTGATCACCCCGCCGGTCGGCCTGAATATCTTTGTGATCAAAAGCGCCCTTGGCAACAAAGTCGAGCTGCCGACAATTTTCAAAGGCGTCACGTGGTTCATCAGCATGGATGTGCTGACGCTTTTGTTGCTGGTTGCCTTCCCTGCCATCACCCTTTGGCTGCCGGAGATGATCTATGGCTGACCCAAACCACACGGTCACCGCCCAGATGAAAGCGGATTTCGCGCGTGTTACGCAAATCTGTAAAGAGCAGTTCGACTTCCGATTTATGACCATTCTGAAAGTGCTGCCCGATCCGGTGAATGTTCTGCGGGTCCATAGCTCGTCGCCCGACGACTACCTGATCGGCGCGCTCAAACCCATGGGCGGCACACCCTGGGGCAAGCTTGTGATCGACGGTGGGCAAGTGTGGCTGGGGAATGGCGCCAACGAAGTGCTTTGGGCTTTTCCCGACGCGCAGCTGATCCTCTCCAAAGGCTGCGAAGCCTGCGCCTGCGCGCCCGTTGTCAGCGGCGGCAGGACGATTGGTGTGCTTTCGCTCAACGCAGCGTTGGACGCCTACACCGCAGATGATCTGCCCAATATGGCCCACATCGCCAAACATTTGATCCCGGCCTTAAGCGATTGAACAGCTGCACCCGAGGCATTGAAAAAAGTAAGGAAAACCCAATGACCAGCACACTTGTCAAAAACGCCTGCATCGTTGACGGCAGCCAAGACCGCCCCACCGATCCGATGCAAATCGCCATCGAGGACGGCAAGATCAAAGAGGTAGCATCAACCGTCACGTTTACCGCGGACGAGGAGATCGACCTGAACGGATATACCGTCATGCCCGGCCTGATCGACTGTCACGTGCATACAATCGCGGCCAGTGCCGATCTTGGCGCCAATGCGGCAGCCCCCTCCTCCCTGATTGCTGCAAAAAGCGCGCGGTTGATGAACCAGATGCTGATGCGCGGCTTTACCACGGTGCGCGACCTTGGCGGCGCGGATCGGGGCCTGCAGCAAGCCGTGGAAGAGGGGTACTTCATCGCCCCCCGTCTAGTGATCTGCGGCAAGGCCCTTTCCCAGACTGGCGGCCACACAGATTATCGTGGCCCCTATGACAACCGCCCCGTGGACTGGTACGCGTCTCAACTGGGCGCCATGGGCCGGATTTGCGACGGTCTGCCCGAAGTTCTGCGCGCCGCCCGCGAAGAAATCAAATCGGGCGCTCAATTCATCAAGGTGATGGCCGACGGAGGCGTCTCCTCACCTTCCGATCCGGTCGGTTATCTAGTGTTTTCCGCCGCAGAGTTGAACGCTCTTGTCGAGCTTGCCAATAACTTCGGCACCTACGTTGCCGCGCATCTCTATGCCGATGACGCCATCGTGCGCGCTCTGGATTGTGGCATCACCTGTATCGAGCACGGTAACCTGATTAGCGATGAGACCATCGCACGCGTTGCACGCGAAGGGGCGGTCGTGGTGCCGACAAATATCACCTATGACTTGCTGGCCCGTCGCGGTGCGGAATTTGGCCTGCAACCCGCATCAGTCGCCAAGATCGAAGATGTGCGCCTGCCGGGACTAGAGCGTTTGGTCAAAATGCACGAAGCGGGCGTGACGATGGGCTACGGCTCAGATCTTTTGGGCGGCATGCAGTCCGAACAATCCGGCGAATTTCCCCTGCGCGGGCGCTATATTCCGGCGCATGATGTGATCCGCTCTGCCACGCTGGACGCGGCAAAAGTGTTGCGGATGGAAGGGCAGATCGGTGCGCTGGTGCCCGGCGCCTTTGGTGATCTGATCGCGGTGGACGGCAACCCGCTGGACAATCTGGACCTGCTGACCGAACAGGGGGCCCATATTGCGCTGATCATGCAAAATGGCATTGCCGTGAAGCGGAACGCCTCGCTGTGAGCGCACCAGATACAACTGTCATGTTGTTTTATCGCGATAGCCGTCGGATTGGCCTTTAGATTGCAAGGGCGGCGCAAGCACGGAGGGTTTGTGTTAGTCTTGGCCTGCGCGAACCATCGAACCTGCCCCATGTGCTTAATCCGCAACGCTCCCATCAACACACTTACGACGCTACTGTAAACTGGACAGACCGTCAGGACACTTGCCGCTTTATTGTAGCTTGTCTCTGAGCGCCTCACAAGGCGACTATTCTAGCTGCCTTTCTTGGGTGGGTTTTAGCATTGCAACTCATCTTATTGCAGCGGCACAACGGTATGGCAGGCGAGGAATGGCGGAAGTGGTCGGGAGGGCGCGTGAAGGATGGAAAGATAAAAGACGCGGCACCACAGAGAGATCATCCCCTTGCGTGGCAAAGGGTTTTACGGTGCCGTGTGGTCGAGGCGCGTGCCTGAAAACAAAGTTTTTCGAGTGATTACAAAAGGGTTTTATGCTCCGCGCTTCTTCAGAAACTACTCCGACACCCCAAGGTGATCAGCAAAGAACGTGACCGCTTCCGGGACTGCCGCGTCGAAACCATCGCCGCCGTGGCCTCCGCCTTCGACCCAACTCAGAGATGCCTCATGGCCGTGCTCTTGCAGCGTATCATAGAGGCGCTGACTTTGGCGGGGGGACACCACAAAATCTGCTGTGCCGTGGGTCAAAAGAATTGGCGGGAGGTCAACCCCGGCAGGGAGTTCGGCAATCTGCGCGCGCGGGCTAAGCGCATCCGCCGCGTCGGGGTTGTCGGGAACAGAAGCCCCCAGAAGAAGGCTTTCGGGCGAAGGCTCCTCAAACCGTTCATTCTCGCCGGGCACCTCATCGGTCACGCGGTCGCCTCTGAGTGCCGCTAGGTCGGATGGGGCATACCAGGCCACAATTGCATCCACATCCAGATCGTCCGTGCCCGCGGCAATCAGCGCAGACCAAAGCGTCAGATGTGCCCCTGAGGACTGGCCCCAAACGCCCATGCGGTCTGCGTCGATACCAAGCGCGGCGGCTTTGTCGGCGAGATACCGAAGCGCGGCTTCGACATCCTCTTTCTGAGCGGGCCAGATGGCTTCGCTGGAATAGGTGTGGTTCATGGCAGCAACGGCCAACCCAGCAGAATTCAGCGCCTCAACACGGCCATAAAGCTGAACCTGCGTCTTGTCATTTCGGAACCAGCGCCCGCCATGGATAAACAGCACAACGGGCGGGGTTTCGACGCCGTCAGGCATATAAATGTCCATCGTGTTGCGGTCGCGCGGGCCATACGGCACATCGGCCTTAACTTCGGCCACGGCCGCTCCCGCACAGGCAAGCGAAAACAGGATCGGGGCAAGGAATTTCATGAGCTGTCCTTTGTTTTGTCTGTATGAATGACATGAGCGCAGGTCATAACTAACACAGAATACTGCGATTTTGGCACCCCATTGTTTAGAAGTCTGCCGTCAGTGGGGTCGAGTGCGGCTCAGTGCAAGATGACACGTTAAGAAGTTAAGCAGCTGAATATGCACACTATTGTCTGTGACTTATTTGACGTTCAATGACAATGTATTTGCATTATATATCATTGATATTAAACGATATAAATCCTTAGAGTGGTTTTCTGCACTGAGCCGCACTCGACCCCAAAAGAACTGACCTTCGCGCGACGCTGGAAAATGTCCGGTTCGAGCCCAAGGACGAAGCCGCTCGCGGGGCAATGGCGCTTGTGGTGATGGCGGCGCGGTGATCTGACCACCGGGATTTTGGAAATGGGCAAGTCTATCCGACGATTGGGACCTCTCAATCAACGGATAGGAGGATCCCATGGTGGACCAAAAGACAACACCGCTGCGCACGCGGATGATCGAAGATATGCGGATCAAAGGGCTGGGTGAAGGCTCGCAGAAGGCGCATATCAGGGCGGTTCGGTACCTTGCCGAGTTCCTTGGGCGGTCGCCGGACACTGCGACATCCGAAGACTTGCGCGCCTACCAACTTCATATGGTTGACACGAACGTCACCCCGTCGACTTACAACGCGCGACTTGTCGGGCTGCGGTTCTTTTTTGAGACGACGTGCAAGCGCCCGGAGATGAAGGACTGCCTGCATTTTCGCACGGAACCGCGCAAACTACCTGTGGTGTTCAGCGCCGAAGAGGTGCTCGAGATCCTCAGGGTCGCGCCGGGTCCGGGTCTGAAGTATCGGGCTGCACTCAGTATTTCCTATGGCAACGGGTTGCATGCGTCGGAAGTCTGTAACCTCAAGGTCACTGATATCGACAGCGATCGGATGCTGATCCATGTCGACCGGGGCAAAGGTGGCAAAGACCGCAAAGTCATGCTCTCGCCAGGACTGCTTGGCTTGTTGCGGGATTATTGGAAAGAAGCGCGTCCGGATGGCTGGCTTTTCCCCGGCAAGCCCCGGATCAACCCGCTGTCGCCGCGGCAATTGCATCGCGCCTTCAGCGCAGCCAAGCACCTTGCCGGGATCAAGAAGCCGCGCAGCACGCTGCACTCTTTGCGGCACAGCTTCGCAACCCACCTGCTTGAAGCCGGGACGGATGTGCGCGTGATCCAGGTTTTGCTCGGTCACGCCAAGCTCAGCACCACCGCGCAATACACCCATGTGGCGACCAAACTGATCCGGGATACCGACAGCCCCTACGAGCTGTTGGCGCAACTGCGGGACCGAAGGTCGGAGTGACGTCTGCCGGCGTTGCCACGCCCACGACTGGAGGTTGCTGATATCTTTCGTGCCCATGGCCCGACCTATCGGCAGGCGCATGCGGTCAACCTGAGCCAGCTCAAAGCGATGTCAGCGATTGAGGCCTGCCGAACAGAGACGCTCGGCGGGCATGTGGCGGCCTGCACCAAATGCAACCACCAGCATATTGCGTACAACAGTTGCAAAAACCGGCACTGCCCGAAGTGTCAGGCACCAGCGGCACGAGACTGGATGGCGGCCCGCGCCGAAGACCTGCTTCCGGTCGAGTACTTCCATGTGGTCTTCACTCTACCGGCGGAGATCGCGCGCTTTGCACTTTGGAACAAGCGTGCCGTTTACGGCCTGCTGTTCAAAGCATCGGCAGAGACGGTGGCGACCATTTCCGCCGACCCCAAACGCCTTGGTGCCCGCGTCGGCATGACCAGCGTTCTCCATACCTGGGGCTCAGCGCTGACCCATCACCCGCACATCCACATGAGTGTGCCGGGTGGTGGCCTATCGCCGGATGGCACCCGATGGATTGCCTGCGAACCTAGGTTTTTTCTGCATGTGCGCGTGCTGTCGCGACTATTCCGGCGGTTGTTTGTCGAAGGTCTCATGGCCTTGCACCATGCAGGACAGCTGAGGTTCTTCGGTGACCTCACTGTATTGGAAGACGCCAGTGCCTTCGCCAGATGGCTGGCCCCGTTCCGCAAAACCGACTGGGTTGTGTATGCCAAACCACCGTTTGGCGGCCCTGAAGCTGTACTGGCTTACCTCAGCCGATACACCCACCGTGTCGCCATCTCAAACCATCGGCTCGTCAGCGCCGATGCGGGCATCGTGGCATTCAAATGGAAAGATTATCGGATCAAGCGCGGGGATCGCATGAAGGTGATGCGGCTCAATACACACGAGTTCATCCGCCGCTTCCTCATGCACGTTCTCCCCGACCGGTTCCACCGCATCCGCCACTACGGCTTCCTGGCCGGGGCTAGCCGCAAAGAGAAGGTCGCCAAAATCTGCGCACTGCTCGGGAACATCAGATCAGCGCACCCAGACCAACCGTCAGAGGAAACGCCACAACCCCTCACATTGCGCGAACCATGCCCCGAGTGTGGCGGACAGATGCGCATCATCGAGACTTTCCGGCGTAGGCAGTTACCTCGAACCCGAGCCCCGCCAAGAAAGCAGGCCGCATGATGAAAAGCCCATCTTCCGCCCATTCCTCAGCCCGACGCTCACCGCGCCGGTCAAAGGATGGCTTTGGCTCACTGCCATCGACGCGTCGCGACAGGAGCCAAAGCCAACGCAGCAAGGCCTATAAAAGTGCCCGATCCCATGCCAAAGACCCCAACGCTGAGCCTCCAAACCCGGAGATGCCCGCGAAACGCTAACCCAAATCAGGGACTGGGGCCTGCGCTTTCCCATAGCGCGACACCTTCATCCCGCGGCTTCCACCTTGTCAGATTTGTCAACGCGGGCCACACCGCTCAATACAAAACTTACGCACTGGCCCGCATCAAAAAATCTTAGACAAAGCGGCCCTTCGACCTATACCTCACGGTTACCCAAGATATATTTGCCCTGCGGGGTACTTTACCCGCGGCGCGCTGCGGGTCGCGAGGAAAAAACCGATGGCCAGAGGGCCGACCCGGCCGATGAACATCATTGCCATGATGATGGCCCTGCCGGTGCCATCAAGCTCTCCTGTCGTCCCGCGCGACAGGCCCACAGTGCCGAATGCCGATGTGACTTCAAACGCGAGGTCGATGAATTCGCCGTCGTGATTGATCGAGGTCACAAAAATGCCCGTTAGAACCAGAAGCATGGAAATGGTCGTGAGAGCGAGGACCTTCATGACTTCGTCGACACCCAACGAGCGCCCAAAGGCGTGCAGAGTTGTTTGACGCCTGAAGAAAGCAACCGTGGCGAGCAACAACACGCAGAGTGTCGTCACTTTGATCCCTCCTGCGGTCGAGGTGCTGCCACCACCAACCAACATGAGTGTCATCGTCAACATGGTCGTGCTGTCATGCATTCCGCCGGTGTCGATCGTATTGAACCCGGCCGTACGCGGGGTGACACCCTGAAACCAACTTGCCCATAATTTGTCACCAGTGCTCAACTGGCCCAAGGTGTTGGGGTTCGTCCATTCGAGAAGCCCGAACATGACGCTCCCCCAGGCAATCAGAATGCCGGTTCCGAGCATCATCAGTTTGGAATGCAGCGTGAGTTTACGCCACTGGCGTTTCTGATAGATATCCCCCACGACAATGAACCCGAGCCCTCCCAGAATGAAAAGGGCCGCGATTACCATGTTGACGATCGGGTTACCTACCCATTGAGAAAGACTGTCGGGATGAAGCGCAAAGCCCGCGTTGTTGAAGGCCGAAACAGAATGAAAAATCGCCTGCCATATGCCATGCCAGCCGAACTCGGGAACAAAGACCAGGGCCAGCAAGGCAGCCCCGATCCCCTCGCAAACCAGGGCGATGATAAAGATGATGCGCGCAAGATAGGTCAAGTTTGACAGCGATGTCTGGTTCAGGTCTTCGCGCAGGATCAGGCGTTGTGGCATACCTACCGGAATGCCGAGCGCCCCAAGCAAGAGCACCGCAAAGGTCATCAAACCCAACCCGCCGAGTTGAATGAGCACGGCAATGACACCCTGCCCAAAGCCCGTAAAAGCAGCTCCCGTATCAGCAAGCACAAGCCCTGTCACGGTCACGGCAGAGGTTGATGTAAACAGCGCTTCGCCCAGTCCGATGTTCCCGTGATGCGAGATCGGTAGCCAGAGCAGGAGTGCACCCAAGATGATGAAGGCGAGGTAAAAGAGCACCAGAACCGCGGGGGGTGGCATCCGCAAGGTCGCGAAACGTATCACCAGTCTTGAAGGTCGGAATGCCATGGTTAGAGGCTGGCGGCGAAGTTGCGCAAGTCTTTTCGCTGGCCGAGCAATAGCAGAAGGTCGTCCCGCTCCAGTTGGCATCCTGTCGCATCTTGCCCAACGTATTCAGTTCCGCGCATGACCCCGATGCAACGCAGATTGAATTTTTCGCCATGCGGCAGATCTTTCAGGCTCTTGCCTTCAAGGCTTTCAGGGATACGGAAATTGACAACGTGGTAGCCGTTGCCCAGACTGACATAGTCACGCACCAGCGGGTTATGCAAAACCTGCGCGATATGTTGACCGACCTCAACTTCCGGATGAATGACCCGGTCGACACCAAGTTTGCTCAGGATTCGGTGATGCGTCTTGGTCGTGGCTTTGGCCCAAACAACCGGCACGCCGACAAGTTTGAGGTTGATCGCCGCAAGGATACTGGCCTCCAGATCGTCACCCATGGCAACAACGGCCACATCACAATCACCAAAGCCCGCTTCCCGCAAAGCCGCATCATCGCGTGCATCCACGATCATGGCCTGAGAGAGTGTTTCGGCAAGGGTCATGACGCGTGCTTCGGATATGTCGATCCCAATGACGTGATTGCCGAATCGCTGCAACTCCTTTGCGACGGTGCTGCCAAAATTGCCTAGTCCGACGACACCAAAAGTTCGGTTGGTAGAATTTTTCATGTCTGAACTCACGACCTTTGATCACATCCGGGAGACCGTCGCTGCTATACAGAAATTTGTCAACATGGGCTCTTAAGGCTGTTTCGCCGCAAGAAGCACGAACACGCGCTCTGAGAAATAGTGACTTTCGCTGCACTTTGAACCAACCGAAATGACGCGGACAAACCAGACTTGTGCAGATGCGGCTATTGCTGACGCAGCATTCCCTCGCGCGCGCAGCACAGGAACTTCGGTGACGCAGTGAATTCCCCCAGACCGGCCATTCAAACGAACCAATTCGGGTGGAAGTCAAACCGCTCTTTCGCTGCGCCTTGCACGAGCTCGAACGATGCGGACAGTGCGGACATATATGCTCGCGGCTTTCGCTGGCGCTGAAAGCTCTCGCACATGCGGTACGCCAATCGATGCTGCGCAGCGCAAGTCACCGAAGCGGTTTTTGGAGGAGGCCGATCCTGACGGATTTCAAACCGGCCTTTTAGCTCCGGTGCGTTCCAACAATGAAAACGAAGACGAACCTGTCACACGGTACTTGAGGGTCAACTGGCGCTTTCGGCCCGAGCACTAAATCGCTTCGAAGCCCGACATTTGCTCAGGGGTTTGCGAACTCGATTGATCGTAAGGCTCTCCTAAACCGATTTTGGTGACTACACCTCTCCCAAGTCCTTGTTGAATTCATCGATGCGTCGCAATCTCTTTCGGGCATCAAGGCCAGCTCTCAGAGTCGCCCGCGTGACGATCTGGTGGCATAAGGAAGTGACTGAGGCATGGTTGAACTGTGGGCTTGAGGTTTCGATCCGGCAGCGGAAATGCCATTTTGTGCGATGGTTCGGGTCGGTGCCATCGTCTGTGATCAATGCGGTCGAAATGCCCAACCGATCCAGTTGTTGGAGAGCGGCGTCAGTGTTGCCCATCTTTTGGCGAAGGGCGATCCAGATCACGATGTCGTCGGGCTGCATGGCCGCAAAGTGCTCGCCCAGACTTTCCCCAGCCTGCGGGATCAGAGCTGCTTCGGGAACCACTTTGATCAATTGCCAATAGACGTAGGATGCAAAGCTATGGCTGATCCGATAGCCAGCGACCCAGACCTTACGCGAAGATACAATGGCCTGCGCGAGCGCATCGAGCTCTGCCATGTCGATGCGTTCAAACGTATGCGAAACATTCTCCAACTCTTCTTCAAGGCTGGTGGCTAGCAGCTTCTCAGGTGGGACGCTTTCCGAATGCGCGAGAAAATGGCGCGATCCGCGCTGTCTTTCCGTGCGGGCCGCTCGGCGGGCACTTTCGTAGTTTTCAAATCCCAACCGCCGGACAAAGCGCGACACAGTTGATTTGGAAACACCGCTGAGCCGCGCCAATTCCTGCGCGTCGTAGGAGGCAAGATCTCCGGGAAACTCAAGAAGAAACGTCCCCAATGTCCGCTCTGCGCGATGCAACTCCGGCAGCGCGGCTTTGACCCTGCTCAGGAAAGATGCGTCCTCGTGAAATCCAAATTTCATGTGCCGAGAATGCATCGGCGCATGAAGTCAAGCAAGCTCAAACTCCTCGATTCGATGAGGGGATATGCCGGGCGTGCACTATTTTCTCAAGGAGCTTGTGGGGAAAAATTCGCCACTAACCCCGCAAACATGCCCAAAAAACAGGCGAACCCAGTGACCAAGGCGCTTCCGACTAAGAAACCACAGTTTCTTCGACCGCCGATTTTGCGGTGTGGTGGTACCGTAGTTTCATATTTACTCAGGGAGAATGCTGATGAACCGTAGAACACTCCTCGCAATCACGGCGGCTTCGATTGCGGCCCTCGCGACACCGACACTCGCACAAACAAGCTGGCCCGAACGACCTGTTCGAATTCTGGTGTCTTTCCCGCCTGGCGGGTCGAGCGATCTGGTCGCCCGGCTTTTGTCGGAAAAACTGTCGGTCTCGCTGGGCCAGCAATTCGTTGTCGAAAACAAACCCGGAGCCGCCGGAACGGTTGCGGCAACTGCGCTGCAAGAAGCGGCGCCCGACGGGTATACATTTATGTTGTCGAACCTAACGCCGTTCAATGTCGCGCCGATCCGCTTTCCGGACACACCCTACGATCCCATCGCGGACTTCGATCACATCACCTATATCGGAACGGTCAATCTCGCATTGTTTGTGTCGCCTGAGCTGGAAATCACCACCCTCGAAGCAATGATCGAAGCAGCGAAGGCCGAGCCAGAAAAGTACGAGTATGGCAGCTCCGGTGTTGGTTCTTGGGGCCATGTCATTGCGGAACACTTCCAGAATGTGACCGAAACAGAACTCTTCCATGTCCCTTACAAAGGGTCAGGCCCGATGCGGTTGGATTTCAGGGGCGGTGTGGTTCCGGCCATCTTCGACGCCGTGCCACAAAACCTGCCGTCGGTCGAAGAAGGGACCGCGGTCGCGCTTGCCGTCAGTGCAACCGAACGATTGTCTTCGCTGCCCGACGTGCCGACCTTCAGCGAATTGGGCTATGACTTCGTGGCAGAGAACTGGCTCGGAGTGAGCGCACCTGCCGGTGTATCGGACGAAATCAAAGCCAAGCTCGATGCCGCCCTTGCGGAGGCGATGGCATCCGAAGATGTGCTTGCTCAATTTGACACCTGGGGCTTGGTGCGCAGTCCCAAGACAAGCGCGGAATTCTCGGACTACGTGGCTGGCCAGCTTGAGCTATGGACGCCACTTGTGCAGACGGCGCTTGAGTAACTCATGAAGATCGCTGTATTTTTCGTGGGTGAGGTCGAAGACGCTGGCTTCAATGCCAGCGCTCTGGCCGGAGCGCAGGCAGCCTCGAACGACGACCTTGCCGAGATCAGCATCATCTCTGGTGTCAGCTACGACCAGGAAGAGATCCGAAACAGGATGGCCGCCATCCTGCCAGATCATGACGGACTGGTTTTCATCGGTGGACAGGGCAATCTGGCAACACCTGAACTGGCTACGGCCAACCCAGATAAACGGTTCGCCATTGTTCAAGGAAACAGGACCGGGCCGAACCTGGCATCGTATGATGTGCGTCAGGAAGACTCGGCCTTTCTTGCGGGCTGCCTGGCCGCACGTCTGACGCAAAGCGGCACCGTAGCGCATCTGTCGGGGCACCGCGTGCCGCCTGGGCTGAAGGGACGTGCCGCCTTTGCGGCGGGTGTGGCACATGCCGATCCCGCCGTGGACGTTCTAACCGGGTTCTGTGGTACTCAGGACGATGGCGAGGTGACCTATCGATGGGCATTGGCGCAGATCACCGCCGGTGCCGACATCCTGTTCACAATGCTGAACGGTGCGCGTGGCGGTGCCATCCGCGCATGCCGCGAACACGGTATCCGGCAGATAGGAAACGCGTTGGATTGGGTGGCGCGCGACCCCAGCGTGTTCGTCGCGTCGGCCATAGCGCGGATAGACACCGGCGTGTGCCGTGCAATTGAGGACATGGTGGGCGGTCACGTTCCGAACCATGTCGTCGAGTTCGGTCTGGCGGAGGGTGATTTCGTAAACCTCTCCCTCGGTCGGGATGTCCCGGAGGCGATCTCGGACGAAATCGATGACTTCGCTGAAGGTATTCGCACTGGCCGGATTGTAGTGCCGAAAGAGTATGCTGGTGACGAGTTCAATCCGGATAGGGTGCAATGCGACACAACTCACTGATTTCTCTGATCGGACCGCTCATAATGTTGGCGGCGGGTCTGACATTTACCATAGGTGCCGTGGCCTCGCTCGATCTCGGCACTTTCCGGCGCATGGGGCCCGGAGCATTCCCGGCGCTTGTGGGCGGCACTTTGGTGATCCTTGCCATTTTGGTCATTTTTCAGAGCCTGCGCACACCGGTCGAGACGGAACGCGCCGATCCGATTGCGGTTGTTGGCGTTTTCGCTGGGGTGGGTGCCTTTGCGTTTCTGACACCGCTCTTCGGCGTCCTTCCCGCCACCTTGGTCGCCGTCTTTGCTACCGGATCAGCCATTCCGGGCTTCCACTGGCTACCGAGGCTAGCACTTGCGATTGGAGTTGCGACCGGGGTTTGGCTGATCTTCGTGCAAGGGCTTGGCATGCCCTTTGTTGCGGTTCGGTGGCCCTGATATGGACCTTGTGGCAAACATCGCTCTTGGTTTCGAAACGGCTGCCACGCCGACAAACCTTTTTTACTGCTTTGTCGGTGTCTTCCTTGGAACTTTTATTGGGGTATTGCCTGGCGTCGGGCCTTTGGCCGCTGTTGCCATGCTGCTGCCCGTTTCATTCTACCTCGAGCCTTCGACCGCGTTGGTCATGCTGGCTGGCGTCTATTACGGGGCCGAGTATGGCGGGTCCATCGCCTCGATCCTGCTGAATATACCGGGAACGCCCTCGTCCTCCGTCACCTGCATCGACGGATACCCGATGGCACGTCAGGGACGCGCCGGACTTGCGCTCTTTGCGACATCCCTTGCGTCTTTCTTCGGGGCGATTGTGGGTGTCATCGTTATCATGCTACTTGCGCCCAAGCTAGCAGAATTCGCCCTTTTGTTCCAACCGGCCGAGTATTTCTCCGTCATGGTGCTTGGCCTGATCGCGGCCTCCATCGTCAGCTCCACGGGGGCGCTTCGTGGTCTGATGATGGTGTGCCTGGGCGTGCTGTTGGGTACGATTGGCGTTGACGTGAATTCAGGCGAAACCCGGTTCACGGGCGGCATCCCCGAATTGCGCGACGGTGTGTCGCTGGTTGTGGTTGCCATGGGGCTTTTCGGCGTGTCGGAAGTGATGGTCTCGCTGCGTGGCGCGACACAAAGCTATGCTGGCGCAAAGCTCTCTTGGCGCGGGTTCTTCCCGACGCGCTCCGAATGGGTGCGCAGTTTCTTCCCGGCCTTGCGCGGCTCGGCCACCGGGTCGTTCTTTGGCACTCTACCCGGGACGGGGCAAACCGTGGCGAGTTTCGTCGGCTATGCCTTGGAGAAGCGGATCAACAAGAACAAGACTGAGTTCGGGAAGGGTGCCATCGAAGGCGTCGTTGTGCCAGAGGCTGCCAACAACGCGGCCGCGCAGACCGCGTTCATCCCGACGCTGACACTGGGTATCCCCGGATCCACCACGATGGCGTTGATGATCGGAGCATTGATGATCCACGGCATCACCCCGGGACCTCGTCTGATTTCGGAACATCCAGATCTATTTTGGGGGCTGATCGCAAGTTTCCTGTTTGGAAACCTGTTCCTGCTGATCCTGAACATCCCCCTGATCGGCCTTTGGGTCCGGCTTCTCCGCGTGCCCCATTACTACCTTTATCCTACGGTCATCATGATGATCTGCGTCGGTGTCTACGGTATCTCAAACTCGCTGACCGATGTCTGGGCAACACTCGCATTTGGCGTGATCGGCTACGTCCTGCGACTTTTCAGGTTCGAACCCGCCCCCATGCTGATCGGGTTCGTCCTCGGACCAATGATGGAAGAGTTTTTTCGTCGTGCAATGTTGCTGTCTCGTGGTGACCCGATGGTATTCCTCGAACGGCCCGGCAGCGCGGCACTTCTCGCCGTTGGTGCCTTGCTGCTCTTGTTCTCGGCGATGCCGCCAAGACGGCTGTTTGGGGCGGTGTTTCAAAGAAAACAATGATGCAAAGTTCCAAGGCGCGCGTCGGCGCCAAGCGACAAAACTCGTCCAACGAAATTTTGGGGGATACCACCCAGAGCTATCGGTCACCTGCCGAACCCGAAGGTCCGCTTCGGAGGATATCTCTGCCGCCGCTCAGCGTTGTAGATCGAACACTTGCAGCGATTTTCGCGCTGCGTGCTCTCGCAGCGGAAAAAGTAAATTCACAAGTTGGGCTCGTTACCGACCAACGCCGCGCAGGGGGCAAAGACCCGCATTGAATTGGCGAACGGTACTATCGATCTTCGTGTGACCAAGTAACAGTTGGACCGCGCGAAGGTTTCCGGTCTTTCGGTAAATCTCCGCTGCTTTTGTCCGGCGGAGCGAGTGCGTGCC
>NZ_JBSWYR010000011.1:0-20004 GCF_056161205.1 Aliiroseovarius sp. ABM4_368
TTGCGACCCTGTCGTCCGCGCCGTCTGGCGTCCCGTTGTGCGCCTCAGCGCCGCCGGTGAAGTGGGTTCTAGTCCCACCGAACGATACCCGCAAGCGCTTTTTTTAGAAAAATGACATATTCGGCGATATTTCTCTGAAAGACCTTATAAATAAGGGGTTTTAAGCTTCGATTTTCTTTCAGACTCCTGAAGAAGAAGCTCCTTCCTCGCAGGTATGCACGGGAATCTCTGCTCAGGATCGTCCGTCGAAGGCGGTTTACCCCAGATTTTGGCGAGACTCAGGGCGCGATTTGCCTGAATCGGGAGACTCACTCGGTGAATCGGCGAGTCGCGGACCTGAATCACCGATTCACCGAGACTCACCTCAGGATAGGCCGGCCCGCCCGACAAAGAAAAACCCCCGGGGCAGATGCCACCGGGGGTTCACTCTGGGAGTATGAGAAGACTGCTTAGTTCTTGTTGCAGTCTTTCATGAATTCTGTCCAAGTCGGCATGCATTCCGAGTTCAGAAAACGACGGGTTTTGGTTTGCATGGCGACGAAGATGTCAGCAATGGCCGAAGCCAGCGGGGTCACGGGAGCGAACAAAGCGTTCATGTCAGCGGTCCTTAACAAGGTAATGTCTATTTGCCGCTCTGATAGGAGGGGTTGGGCCAAACAACCACCGCTGAATCGGAAGGTCCGGGTTGCAGGGGGTGCATGGGTAGTGAGGGCAGCGCCCGACCCTGTGTGGGCGTAGGTTTGGGATCTGTCGCGAGGAACATCGGGGAGCCGAAACGGCTGCTTGTAAGGATACGTTGCAAAGGCGCCCTCCCGTGGGGAGGGTCGGTCGCTGCCTGGCGGTGTCGGGCGCTGCCCGGCGGTGTCGGGCTATTAAGCGAAGTATTCAGGCCGCTGCCGGTCTGCGCCTTAGACTACTTACCCCCAATAATTCCGATTCCCTTTAGAACCCAACGGCTAGTCGATTTATCCAAAGGCTTTGCTCTTCCCTTGAAGCCAGAAAGCGAGCCAAATGGTCGAACGCCAATATCACTGCAGACCTGCTCATTAAGAAGATTTGAATAGTCGAGTGCCTTCATGAGAGCCTCCCGCTTCTTCTCATCCTTTACATTTTTACCATGGAGAATTTGATCACGAACTCGCTCTGCAGCGGCCGCAACTGCCTGAGTGTCTCGCTCAATCTGTACATTTGTGATGTTTTTGTAGTGCGTTCTAAATCCTTCTCTTGTCATATGAAGAGACTGAACCGCACCACGTGCGACTACTGGGTTTACTTTGTGAAGCTTCACTACACCGCAGTATATTGTCATGTTCTGCGCTAATTCTATTCGCGAGAACATATACGACAGAGCTACGTCTAGAGGGAATTCGTCTAAGAGTTTGGGGAAATGCTCTAAGTACTCTTTCAATGGTGTGGAAAAAGATTCGAACTGTTTTTGTAAGCCTGCCTTGCGCGGAATGGGCAACACAACCTCCTGATAGCATTGAATTAACTCAATCTACCATAAAAAGAACGCCCCAGTCTTTCCAGACCAGGGCGCTGCATTTTTTCAGAAAAGCGGCCGAAGCTCAGCCCTTCTCCTCGATGATCTCAACCATATGCGGGATCTTGGCGATCATGCCGCGCACGGCCGGGGTGTCTTCCAGCTCGCGGGTTTTGTGCATCTTGTTCAGGCCCAGGCCGATCAGCGTAGCGCGCTGGTCTTGGGGGCGACGGATCGGCGAGCCGACCTGTTTTACAACGATGGTTTTAGCCATTGGTCAGATCTCCTTACGCGTCTGCGGCTTCAGCCGGAGCGTCCGACTTTGCACCCAGAATGTCAGCAACCTTTTTGCCACGACGCTGTGCGACCTGGCGGGGGCTGGCTTCTTTTTTCAGACCGTCGATGGTGGCGCGGATCATGTTATAGGGATTCTGCGAGCCGATCGACTTCGACACAACGTCCTTGATGCCCAGCATCTCGAATACGGCACGCATCGGACCACCGGCGATGATCCCGGTACCTTCAGGAGCGGTGCGCATGATTACTTTACCAGCGCCGTGACGACCTTCGGCGTCGTGGTGCAGGGTGCGGCCCTCTTTCAGAGGTACGCGGATCATCTGGCGCTTGGCTTGCTCGGTGGCTTTGCGAATGGCCTCGGGCACTTCTTTCGCTTTACCTTTACCAAAGCCGACGCGGCCTTTCTGGTCACCAACAACAACCAGAGCTGCGAAGCCGAAGTTCTTACCACCCTTGGTGGTTTTCGACACGCGGTTGATCGCAACCAGGCGATCTGCAAATTCCGGAGCCTCGTCGCGGTCGCGGCGGTTCCGGCGGTTTTCACGTTCTGCCATCAGAACATCCTTTCATAAGGCGGCGTCTTACGCCGTTTAACTCAATCCCAGTGGGCACTCATGTGCCCCCGGATCATCGGAGGGGCAGCGGATCACCACTGCCCCTCTCAAAGTTCTTAGAACTTCAGGCCACCTTCACGGGCAGCGTCGGCCAGGGCCTTCACTTTGCCGTGGAACAGGAAGCCACCGCGATCGAAGTAGCATTCTTCGACGCCAGCTTTTTTCGCACGTTCGGCAATCGCGGCGCCCACTTTGGTAGCGGCCTCCACGTTGTTCTTGCCAACAACACCCAGCGCTTTTTCAAGCGACGAAGCCGATGCAAGGGTGGTCCCTTGAACGTCGTCGATGATCTGAACGCTGATGTTTTTCGACGAGCGGTGCACCGAAAGGCGCAGCTTGCCGACGTTGTGCTTGCGAAGTTTGTTCCGGACGCGCAGGCGGCGCTTGAGGAACAGGGTCCGTTTGCTGTTTGCCATCTGTCTGGTCCTTTACTTCTTCTTACCTTCCTTGCGGAAGATATACTCGTCTTTGTATTTGATGCCTTTGCCTTTGTAAGGCTCGGGCTTACGCCATTCGCGGATGTTGGCCGCGGTCTGACCGACGAGTTGTTGATCGATGCCCTCGACGATGATTTCGGTCGGCTTCGGAGCGGTGACAGTTACACCTTCCGGAGCCGTGAAATCGACGTCATGCGAATAACCAAGGTTCAGCTTCAGGGTGTTGCCCTGCATCTGAGCACGATAACCAACACCGTTGATTTCCAGCTCTTTCTTGAAGCCTTCGGTTACGCCGGTCACCATATTGGCAACCATCGTGCGGCTCATGCCCCACTGCTGACGTGCACGTTTGGACTTGCCGCGCGGTTCAACCGACACAGCATTGTCTTCTACGGAGATGGTCACATCATCCGTGGCGGTGAAGGTGCGGGCGCCTTTCGGGCCTTTCACTTCAATGGTCTGACCCGACAGGCTGGCGGTTACGCCAGAGGGCAGCTCGACCGGTCGTTTACCAATACGAGACATAGAGACCTCCTTAGAAGACGGTGCAAAGCACTTCGCCACCAACATTCTGGTTGCGAGCGTTTGCATCGGACATGACGCCTTTCGGGGTCGAAACGATCGACACACCCAGACCCTGACGGACCTGCGGGATGTCTTTCGAACCCATATAGACGCGACGACCCGGCTTCGAAACCCGCTTCAGTTCGCGGATAACGGGCGTGCCGTCAAAGTATTTCAGGCTGATTTCCAAGGTGGCGTGGCCACGCTCGTCAGTGCCTTTTTCGTAGCCGCGGATGTAGCCTTCGTCAGCCAAAACATCCAGAACCCAGCCGCGCAGTTTCGACGCGGGGGTCGAAACGGTGGACTTGCCGCGCATGTGAGCGTTGCGGATACGGGTGAGCATATCGCCGATAGGATCGTTCATATCTTCTCTCCCTTACCAGCTCGATTTCACCATGCCGGGGATCTGGCCAGCAGAGCCAAGTTCCCGCAGCGCGATACGCGAAACTTTCAGCTTACGGTAGTAAGCGTGAGGACGACCGGTCAGCTGGCAGCGGTTGTGCAAGCGGGTGGCCGACGAGTTGCGCGGCAGTTTTGCAAGCTTCAGGCGGGCGGTGAAACGCTCTTCCATAGTCTTGCTCTCATCATTCGCGATCTCTTTCAAAGCGGCGCGCTTAGCAGCATATTTTGCCACCAGCTTTTCGCGCTTCTTCTCGCGTTCGATCATTGCTTTTTTAGCCATGTCTTTTCCTTCCCGCGGATCAGCTGTTGAAGGGCATGTTGAAGTGCTTCAACAGGCTCTTTGCTTCCGCGTCGGTTTCAGCGGTGGTGGCAATCACGATGTCCATGCCCCAGGTTTCATCAACTTTATCAAAGTCGATTTCCGGGAACACGATGTGCTCTTTCAGGCCGGTGGCATAGTTGCCGCGACCGTCGAACGAGGTACCCGATACGCCGCGGAAGTCGCGGATACGGGGCATCGCGATGGTGATCAGGCGGTCCAGGAATTCATACATCCGTTCGCCGCGCAGGGTCACCTTTGCGCCGATGATCATACCTTCACGCAGACGGAACGGAGCGTGCGACTTGCGCGCTTTCGTACCAACGGCCTGTTGGCCAGCGATCTTGGTCAGATCTTCGATTGCCGACTTGGCTTTTTTCGAGTCCTTAACGGCCTCAGCGCCACAACCAATGTTCAGAACGATCTTGTCCAGACGCGGGATCTGCATGTCGTTCTTGTAACCGAATTCCTCTTTCAGGGCGGCACGAATGCTGTCCTGATAAACGGTCTTCAGACGGGGGGTGTAGTTTGCGGTATCCAGCATCAGACAGTCTCCCCGGTGGTTTTGGCGTAACGCACTTTCTTGCCGTCTTCCTCGCGGAAGCCAACGCGCGTTGCTTTGCCGTTCTTGTCCAAAAGGGCCAGGTTCGACAGCTGGATCGGCATCGCTTGCGGGATGCGGCCACCTTGGCTGGCTTGGCTCTGACGGGTGTGGCGGATTGCGATGTTCACACCATCAACGATGGCTTTGCCAGCTTTCGGGTCAACCGACGAAATCTCGCCCTGTTTACCTTTGTCTTTGCCGGCCAGAACGACAACCTTGTCGCCTTTTCTCAACTTAGCAGCCATCTTACAGCACCTCCGGAGCCAGCGAGATGATCTTCATGAAGTTCTTCGCGCGCAGTTCGCGAACAACCGGTCCGAAGATACGGGTGCCCACGGGCTCGTTGTTGTTGTTCAGGATGACAGCAGCGTTGCGGTCAAAACGGATTGCGGTGCCGTCGTCACGACGGACCTCTTTGGCGGTGCGAACGACGACGGCCTTACGGACGTCACCTTTCTTTACGCGACCGCGCGGGATGGCTTCCTTAACCGAGACAACAATGATGTCGCCAACGGATGCGTATTTACGCTTGGAACCACCCAGAACCTTGATGCACTGAACACGGCGAGCGCCGCTGTTGTCAGCTACATCCAGATTGGTTTGCATCTGGATCATGTGGTTTCTCCCGACCTTTGGGGCGCCGATGCATGGCGGAACCCCCAGGGTTTCGACTTGTTAAGTCGTCCGGGAAGGTAAGTTAAACTTAGCCTTCCAGAACTTCCCAACGCTTGGTTTTCGACTTCGGTGCACATTCGATGATGCGAACCTTATCGCCTGCCTTGAAGGCATTCTTTTCGTCGTGAGCGCGATATTTCTTCGACTTACGAACGGTTTTATGAAGCAGCGGGTGCTTGAAGCGGCGTTCAACCGAAACAGTCACGGTTTGCTCGTTTGCGGCGCTGGTAACAACACCATTCAGGATACGTTTGGGCATTCTTCAGGCTCCTCTTACTCAGCCGCAGCTTTGGCTTGTTCGCTCAGGATGGTTTTTACGCGCGCGGCGTCGCGGCGTACTTTACGCATCTGAGAAGTGTTTTCGAGGGCGCCGGTGGCCTGCTGAAAACGCAGGTTGAAGCTTTCCTTTTTCAGCTCTGCCAGCTTTTCACGCAGCTGGTCAGGAGACTGATCACGCAGTTCCTTGGCGTTCATTCGCCTTTTCCTTTCCTTGCACCAGAGAGCTCTACCCGTCTTGTTGGCAGGTCACCCTATGTCTGGTGGGTTATATGCAAAACACACGAATCCCGTTGTCGGGAATCCGTGAGATGTGCGTCTATAGGGTGGTTGGGCCTTGGGGGCAAGGGAAAGTTTAGATAATTCGGCGCTCTATTCGTGAGCTAGCCAGATCTGCAATTCGATCGGGTTTTCGCACACCAAAGCGCTTTTCAATTTAGCTTCTGCCAGCTGATTAGCTCGTTTTATATCCTCATGCGCTTCCCAGTCTTCTTCACCGTCAAGTCCTAGGATGGATAGATCCAACCTTAAACACTCCTCCACGCCTCGTTTGGCAATTTCGAAAGCTTCCATGGATTGCACAAACAAATCGTTGGCGTTTAGCCAAGGTAGGAGTGAAAGCACTTCATCTGGAGCCAAGAATGGCGACCCATAGCCGGTTCTGTAACGTTCCACTTGTTCCGCTGAGAGTTTCTTTGGCACGGGATAAACCTCACCTATCTGACTAACAAACTTACACTAGGTCGAGTTCAATTTCTCCACAACGCCACCATCCCCTCGCCCTCCCCTCTCGAATCCGCTATCCCTGCCCCATGGCCAATATCTCTTCCCTCTTCGTGACCCGCCTTTACCATGCTCAACTGTCCGAGTTTGACCCGAAGGTCAGCCAGGACGAGCTTTATGACAGCTGCTATTCCATCGCCGAGGATGACGAGGCGGGGCAGGAATGGTGCGAGGCCGAGGGCTATCCCGGCTACACCTCGTACGCGTCCCTGACCGACCTGCCCTGGCGCTTCCCGATCTTCAAGGATCTGGTCGACAACTTGGACAAGCACGTCGCCGCCTTTGCCGAGGATCTGGAGTTCAATCTGGATGAGCGTGAGTTGGTTCTGGAAGACATCTGGATCAACATCCTTCCACCCGGTGGCTATCACTCGGCACATATCCACCCGCATTCGGTCATTTCCGGCACCACCTATCTGGCGCTGCCCGAAGGTGCTGGCGCGCTGCGCTACGAAGACCCGCGCCAGGCACAGATGATGGCCGCCCCTCCCCGCCGTAAAGACGCCCGTGATGAGCTGCAAAGCTTCATCACCAAACGTCCGGCCGAGGGCGACGTGCTTTTGTGGGAGAGCTTTGTGCGCCACGAAGTGATGCAGAACACCGGCGAGGAAGAACGCCTGTCGATCAGTTTCAACTACAAATGGGGTGAGTAATCGCTTGGGCGACCTAAGCGACACCCCCCTTTCCGGCCTATCGGTCGAGTTCGGCACCCGCCCGACCATGCCCGCCATGCCCGAGGCAACAGACGCGGATCGACACGCGGGCCGAAGGCTGGCGGCGATCCACCGGATGCATCTGAACGATGTGGGCCGGATCGGCATCGTGCTGGACCAGATCGAAGCGGGCGAGGCATCGGGAAAAGACCTGACGGTCGCCCTAAAATCTGCGGAGTTCGCGCAGAACGTCCGGCAATTCGGCGCGCTCTGCGGGCGGGAATGCAAAGTGCTGAATGGGCATCATGACATCGAGGAATACGCGCTGTTTCCGGAGCTGGCTGAAAAGGGCAACGACGCCCTACGCGCCGTGGTGGCGCGGTTGGTCGAGGAACATAAGGTCGTGCACGAACTGCTGGTCCGCCTTGAACGCGCCGCAATGGCTCTGATGTTCGAGGTCGACGCCGAGAAGTTCAACGAGGCCCGCGCGGTGTTTCGGCAGCTGGAAACCGTGGTGCAGTCGCACTTTGGGTATGAAGAGACCCAGCTGGAAGAGGCGATTGGGGTTTTGGGAGTTGGGGTGTAATTGAAAGCCAAGTTTGTTCGTTTCAGCCATGAGCTTTCTTGTTTACGTGCTTCGATGCTAGCCTCCTAAGGTTCCCCCAAGCGTAGTGTGGATTGAGTACCTCACCATGTTTCTCACGGTATTTACGTCGGACGACCTCCATAAGGACATCAAATGACTTTATTGAAAGGAGTTCTTCATGGCTAAACCAAACCTGATGCTCAGATTGCACTTCCTGAAGAAACTCGAGTAGGAACGCACTCTCAAAAATTGCCTCAGGTTCGACCAGTCTTGGGGCAAATAGCGACCGAAGTTTCTTAAACATGAGCTATTCCTGCTAGAAGAGCGTGTTGAGCAACTTTGACTGGATGTTGTTCACTTTATGTGAAGCGCGGGATCGAATGGGTGAACATGATATACGCTCGCCCATCGGACGTACCTAAGAATTACTTCTTGGTCTTTCCAAACACCTCGTGACAGCGACTTAGATCCCAGTCACCAACTGTATCTTTGTGAGCTACGATCTGCTTGATAACACCGCGACGATCGGCAATCACTTTCAATTGGCACTGAACATTATACGATCCACCACCATAGAAATTAGTAGTTGCGTATGACGTTGTACCATAGTTGTTGAGTGTGGTGTTGGCGGTCGGCGGGATAAAATAATTCTTCGGCTCTTCAGCCCAGATGTAGATCGTATCCCCAGCTTTGGTCCTGAACGAACGAATCGGTGGGCCGTACTGCAGGAAAAACGCGTCCACCTGCGAACCTTGGTATTTCTGCGCAAGGATGTTGTTAGCTTGTTCGGTCGAATTGCAGCTAGCAATTGTTAAGAGCGAGCCGAAAAGAACGGCCTTAAAATACTTGTGCTTCATTCTAAATCCATCTTCATAAAACGCGCGCAGCTCGTAATATCGTCTGATTCAGCAATTTTCAACTTTGAATAGCAATTCAACCAAATGAATATACACATAACAAAACCCCCGCCGATTTCTCGACGGGGGTTTTTATCATTTCACTAGAATTTTCGCGTTAGCGAAAATTACCAGTCTTCCCGCACAACAACGCGCGATTTGATCGGCAGTTTCATGGCAGCAAGGCGCAGAGCTTCACGAGCAACGTCGTCGTTGACGCCGTCGATCTCGAACATTACGCGGCCCGGCTTCACTTTGCAGGTCCAACGGTCCACGGAACCTTTACCTTTACCCATACGAACTTCGATGGGTTTGGCGGTTACCGGGGTGTCCGGGAAGATGCGGATCCATACACGACCCTGACGCTTCATGTGACGCGTCATGGCACGACGGGCAGCTTCGATCTGACGTGCAGTCACACGCTCAGGCTCGAGAGCTTTCAGACCATACGAACCGAAGTTCAGATCCGAACCGCCTTTGGCCAGACCTTTGATCCGGCCTTTGTGCATCTTGCGGAATTTTGTACGCTTAGGCTGAAGCATATCTCATATCTCCTTAGCGACGGCCGCCGGCGCCACGGGGCGCGGGACCTTCCTGGAGCTCAGCTTGACGACGATCACGAGCAGCAGGATCGTGCTCCATGATTTCGCCTTTGAAGATCCAGGTTTTGATACCGATGATGCCGTAGGGCGTCATAGCTTCTGCATGTGCATAGTCGATGTCGGCACGCAGGGTGTGCAGAGGCACACGACCTTCGCGGTACCATTCGGTACGTGCGATTTCAGCGCCACCAAGACGGCCAGCAACGTTGATACGGATGCCCAGGGCGCCCATACGCATTGCGTTCTGCACGCCGCGCTTCATAGCACGACGGAAGGACACACGACGTTCCAACTGCTGAGCGATCGATTCTGCAACCAGGGCAGCGTCCAGTTCGGGCTTACGAACTTCGACGATGTTCAGGTGCAGTTCCGAGTCGGTGATGTTGGCGATTTTCTTGCGCAGACCTTCAATGTCCGCACCTTTCTTGCCAATGATCACACCGGGACGAGCTGTGTGGATCGTAACGCGGCACTTTTTGTGCGGACGTTCGATGATCACACGGCTGATACCAGCCTGTTTGCATTCGGTCTTGATGAAGTCACGAATTTTCAGGTCTTCCAGAAGAAGATCACCGTAATCTTTCGTGTCTGCGTACCAGCGGCTATCCCAGGTGCGGTTGACCTGAAGACGCATGCCGATCGGATTTACCTTATGACCCATTAGGCTTGCTCCTCAATTTGACGCACCTTGATGGTGAGCTCCGAGAACGGCTTCATGATTTTGCCGAAACGACCACGGGCGCGAGGACGACCGCGTTTCATGGTCAGGTTTTTGCCCACATAGGCCTCGGCGACGATCAGTTCATCGACGTCCAGGTTGTGGTTGTTCTCGGCGTTCGCAATCGCGGACTGAAGGCATTTCTTCACGTCCTGAGCGATCCGCTTGTTCGAGAAAGTCAGATCGGTCAGAGCACGATCAACTTTCTTGCCACGGATCATTTGCGCGACCAGGTTCAGTTTCTGCGGGGACGTACGGAGCATGCGGGTTTTCGCCATTGCTTCGTTCTCGGCCACGCGGCGGGGATTTTTATCCTTACCCATGGCTTATTTCCTCTTCGCTTTTTTGTCGGCGGCGTGACCGTAATAGGTACGGGTCGGCGAATATTCACCGAACTTCTGGCCGATCATGTCTTCGGTCACAAGCACGGGAACGTGCTTTTGGCCGTTATAGACGCCAAAGGTCAAACCCACGAACTGGGGCAAGATGGTCGAACGACGCGACCAGATCTTGATGACCTCGTTTTTGCCCGACTCGCGGGTCTTTTCAGCCTTTTTGAGGACGTAAGCGTCAACAAAAGGGCCTTTCCATACAGAACGTGCCATATCTTAGCGGCCCTTCTTCTTGGCGTGACGCGAGCGGATGATCAGCTTCGACGACGCCTTGTTCTTGTTGCGGGTACGTGCACCTTTGGTCGGCTTACCCCACGGGGTTACCGGGTGACGACCACCAGAGGTACGACCCTCACCACCACCGTGCGGGTGATCGACCGGGTTCATAACAACACCACGGACCGACGGGCGGATGCCTTTGTGGCGCATACGACCGGCTTTACCGAAGTTCTGGTTCGAGTTGTCGGGGTTCGACACGGCACCAACGGTGGCCATGCATTCCTGGCGGACCATGCGCAGTTCGCCCGACGACAGGCGGATCTGAGCGTAGCCACCGTCACGACCAACGAACTGAGCGTAAGTACCAGCTGCACGAGCGATCTGGCCGCCCTTGCCCGGTTTCAGTTCGATGTTGTGAATGATGGTACCGATCGGCATGCCCGAGAACGGCATAGCGTTGCCCGGCTTCACGTCGGCTTTGGCCGAAGCGACGATCGTGTCACCAACAGCCAGACGCTGCGGTGCAAGGATATAAGCCTGTTCGCCATCTTCGTACTTGATCAGTGCGATGAAAGCGGTGCGGTTGGGGTCATATTCGATCCGTTCAACCGTGGCTGCGACGTCAAATTTGTTACGTTTGAAGTCAACGATACGATAGAGACGCTTCGCACCACCACCTCGGCGGCGCGACGTGATCCGTCCGGTGTTGTTCCGGCCGCCCGACTTGGTCAAACCCTCGGTCAAGGATTTGACAGGACGTCCTTTCCACAGCTCCGAACGGTCGATCAGAACCAGCCCACGCTGGCCCGGCGTCGTCGGTTTGTACGACTTAAGTGCCATGTTTACTGTCTTCCGTTTGCATGTGCGGGCAAATAGTTTGCCCGGATGTTATAGGGCCCCGAAGGTCCCCAAGTTCAAAATATCACAGGCCCCGGAACGAATCCGAGGCCATAAGACTTGCGCGATCTATCAGGGTTGGGGGTGCGTGGCAAGGGAAAGCCCGCTATTTCTTATGATCCGTCATAAGATCAAATTGCGCACCAAACGAAATCCTCGAGAGTCGCGCCTACGACTTTCTGAGGGGCGCGTGCGCCTAGCAGGTCTAAGGCCATCCATTGCCGTCGTGAATGCACCGCCTTTAGCGACGCGTCGACAAGGGCCTTTCATTTGCGCATGCGCCAAGTAAGCGCTGTCACTCAGATATCCTAAGTGCTCGTCTGACCAACACGACATGGTGATTTCGGAAATGTTACCAGACATATGCCGCAGGCCCCATGCATTCTCGGCATCCAAATCATTGACGACTACAGGCATCTTTCTGTTCTTGAGATCAGAGAGTTTCACCCCACGGCCACGCAAATGCTCTGTAGCACTGCGCGAAAAGTTAGCTTGATCGGCTGTTAAATCATCGCCCTGAGCGAACCTCGTCGTTGTTCCTGCACGTGCTGCGTATTCCCATTCCGCCTCGGTCGGAAGGCGATAAACATCTTCGCCAACCAGATCATTCAACCACGTCGCATACTCCAGCGCATCGAGATACGAAACATTAATAACCGGATGGTCCGGCCCCAGCTTCACATATCCTGAAGGCGTCAGAACACGATGATCAGGAGTATGGTCACATCCTCCAGCCTCGACACATTTCATCCACTCGGCGTAGGTGACTTCGTTGCGCCCCATAGCATAGGCAATGTTCATTTCGACCATGTGCCGGGGATGTTCATTTGGAATGATATTGATTTCTTCTGGACCTCGGACACGCGGCACAAAATCCTTTGTATCAACAGGGCCATAGGTATCAAACGGATTGCGAGATTCTCCGGGGATAGCCCCCATCATGAGCGAACCCAGCGGCATCACAATCATTTCCGGGCATTGGTCGCATTCGCGGAACTGTTGGAGAGGGGCAAGGTCGCCAAGTTGTGACATTGCCGGCGATTGGGCAGAGAGGTCTTCCGCGGCCACCTGTACGGGCAGCAGTATAATAAGAATGACTAATATACCGGCGAACTGAACAAGGCGCTTCATTTCAAAATTCCGATACGGGAAATGCTCATACTTCTTAAATCCTCAGTAAATCCGGGATCAATATCACCAAGCGAATACCTATCGCCTAAGTTGCAGAAGGGAAAATGTTTTTCAAGAACGGCCTCGGTCTTTCCTGCAACAAACCATACATATGCGATCCAGAGGCTTCTTCACTCCCTTCCATTCTGCGCCAAAATCCCCCATCCTCTCGCCAACAAAACTTTGGGAAGTGTGTGATGAAGAACTTAGTACTTTTGGCAGGCGTCGCCGCGTTTGGGCTGTCGGCCTGTGTGACGCCGGATGGGACGGCGGTGAATGTCTCGGATCCGAACCTGCAAAGCCGGGCAACCTTGCCGCCTGAGGTCGCCGACACTGTCGCGCCCGGGCAGGACACCAGCGACATTCGGGTGGATGCCCGCGATGGCTGCTTGATGTATCGCCACAAAGGCCCGGTCGAGACGACCTATATCCCGCTGCGTAACAAGAAGGGACGCGCGATTTGCATCAAACGCGAGGCGTGATCGAAAGCTGAAAACAGAAACGGGCGGCCAGATGGGGCCGCCCGATTTCGTTTATAAGGCCCGGTTTACGCCGGGTACAGATGCGCGGTCACGCCGGTTTCAACCTGTTCATACAAACCGATGATATGCGCCATCACCATACGCACGCAGCCCGAGCTGGCGCGCGATCCAATCGAACGCGGCTGCGGCGAGCCGTGGATCCGCAGATAGGTGTCACGGCGGCCTTCAAACAGATAAAGCGCGCGGGCTCCCAGCGGGTTCGACGGGCCGCCGTCCATACCGTCCTCGTATTTCTTGTACTTATGCGGCTCGCGCGCGATCATGTCTTTGGTCGGCGTCCAAGTCGGCCATTTGGTCTTGCGGCCGACGGTATAGACGCCGGGCTCGTACAACCCGCTGCGGCCAATCGCGACGCCATAGCGCATGGCGGTTCCGTCCGCGCGGACGTGATAGAGATATCGCGCCACCGCATCCACGTGAATATCTCCGGGCTTCAGCCCATCATTGGCTTGCACGATCCGCGGCAGCAAGCGCGGCTTCAAACCCCAAGGATTTGTGGTCATAGGATCGAAATTGGCAGGCATGACACGCGCATCATAGCTGTTCCACATCGCCTGGTTCGATACCGGGCGGCGCTTGACCTTGACCGGTGCAGCCGAAGCAGGCGCGGCGGGTTCTGGGGCCACCACGGGCGTCGTATTTTCCTGTGCCAAAAGCGGAGACGCAATCGGGCCGGAAAACAGCGTGGCCGACGTGATGACAAAATGGCGGCGGGTTAACATTGGCAATCCTCGTATGGGGATGAATCATTCATCGAACAGACCCACATTATTTAAGGTGTCGGGTAATACGAGTCAAAACTGCGTGTGCAAAACCTTATTTGTCGATCCGAGTTAGCAGGCCAAGACGTTGAAGAACGAACTGTTGCCAGCGGTTCAGGCCGTAATACTGGCGGAAGAGCTTCGCATCAGTTCCATTCTCTAACGCACCTCTTACCTTCTCGCGCTGCAACACACGTGCTTTCCCCAAGTGCTGCGAATTGGTGTGACCTCCGAGCCTTGAACGCCACTTATCCCGCCAACGCAGATGGCTGATTGCATCATAATGAATGATGCGAAGGTTCAATTCATTCCGAACTTCCTTGGGGATACGCCTTACCTTCTTCCCATTGAAGAAAGACACATGGCTTGTCATTGAATCTGGAACAATTCCTTTTCTCAGTAGGTGCTTTCCAACAACGTGACCTGCTGTTCCGCGTTGCAGAAAACGCCAATTCTTGCCGTAGACAAGGAATGGATAGATGAATTTCCCAGCGAAACTTGAGGGAAAAGGATGGCGCTCGAAGCTACATCCATAAGCAACGTCAATATCATCGTCGACGCCCCATACCGCTTCAGTGTTGTTCAGCCTTGTCCCTTTCCATTTCGCAGGTAATTGCGCAAGCGCTTGACCCAACGGGGCTTCGCCGACCACAAATTCGTCACAGTCGCAGAACAGGATCCAATCCAAAGTGTTCAGCTGCATACCATGTTTGAATGCACCCGTTAGTTTGTGCCTAAGGCTTAGAACTTCTTCATCTGGATACATGGTCTGCCAGTAGGAAGTATCACACACTGTGATCGACACGAAGTCGTCATCATGGAATGCGTTACAAACCTCTTCGGCTTCCCCTTCGGAACCATCATAAAACAGGAACATCTTCTCGGCCCCTGTCTGTCGATAATGTTCAACAAAATACTGAATGATGGGCAGCGGTTCCCGCACAAGGCTGCAGACGGCAAAACTATCGACTTTATTTCGCTGAGCCATCGGTTCCTGGAAGTCTTTCTGCCGCATATGTTTCTCCAATTACCACCAAAGAGAGCTAACCTATTCGTGCTATGAATGCCAAGTGGCATCAACTTCGATTACGAATTTGGCAGTTTGCTCAGGGACTTCATTAGCGTCAGCATGAATTTCTGTCGGTGATTCAAGCCATAGTAGCGGCGGAATAGTTTCTGACTTGTGCCGTTCTCGAAAGAACGCTCAATTTCGTTCATTTGCCGTAGACGCGGAGAGCTCATCTTGTCTGCTATCGTCCTGCCCTTAACACGGGCAAGCCATTTCTCCTGCCAGCGCTCGAAGCTAATTGCATCAAAATGGATCAAATGCAAACCAAAGGTCTTTTCGACTATCAGGTCGATGAAGGAGATTTTAACGCCACTCACAACGGAAGAGTGACTACGCATTTCCTCAGGAACCACACCTTTTCGCAGTAGTTGCTTCCCTTTATTGTGCCCAGCCATGCCGCGCTTTAAGACCCCGGCAAGATCTGACCCATAAATAAGACGCACTAAAGTGATTTTCTTTAGGTTTAGCATTCGTTTGAAGTTAAGACGCTCGTATCCACAGCCGAAGGGTTCATGAATGTTGTCTGACGGCCCCCAGACGGCTTCAGTATTGCGAATCCTGACTCCAGGAACATCTGCCGGAACCTTTGCTAGAACCGACCCAATAAATACATCACAAGTAACAAACTCATCTGCGTCACAGAACAGAATCCAATCAGACTCATTCAGCTCAATTGAACGCCTGAATACGCAGATCAATTTTGGGACAAGAAGCACTTTCTCTTGGTCTGGAAACATCTTGCCCCAGAACTCTTTGTCGCAAACTTGGAGGGTCACAAGGTCATTATTCGCAAACTCTTGGCACGCGGCTTGCGCTTCGTCCTGGGTGCCATCGAAGTAAAGAAAGATCCGAGATGCGCCCGCGCGGGTATAGTGATCAACGAAACGCTGAAGAACAGCGCCTTCCTCTCGGGCCATCACGCAGACAGAAAAGCTGTCGAAGTCCCCAACAGTCTGGGAATGGTTTCGAAAATCAATATTCCACATTCGGCACCTTTGCCTAACCAGACGTTTCTTCATTCCGTTTCAGCCAGCAGCAGTTAAGTTCCCCGAACAATAAATACCGCCAGGGTGAGTTCATGGCCGCTGCCAAGCTTGGCCCCTATAGAAACCGTTGCCAAGAGAAACGCAACTCAACAGAGACCACTATTAATAGAAAAAGCCCCCACCTTGCGGCAGGGGCTTCCAAAATCATTTCAAGCCGTCGATCAGAGCCCGGTGGACACGTCGATTGTGTTGCCCTCTTCCAGGGTCACATAGGCTTTTTTGACGTCTTTACGCTTGCCCAGCTGACCGCGGAAGCGCTTGACTTTACCCTTGGTGATGGTCGTGTTGACGGCTTTCACCTTCACGCCAAACAGGGTTTCAACAGCTTCTTTGATCTGCGGTTTGTTCGAATCGATGGCGACTTCGAAAACCACGGCGCCGTTCTCCGAAGCCATGGTGGCTTTTTCGGTGATGATCGGCTTGCGGATCACGTCATAGAGTGCAGCTTTATCGGTCATTTCAGGCGAGCCTCCAGAGCTTCGACACCTGCTTTGGTGAGCACCAGGGTGTCACGCTTCAGGATGTCATAGACGTTGGCGCCCATGGTCGGCAGGATGTCCAGGCCTTCGATGTTCTTTGCAGCGCGTGCAAAGTTCTCGTTTACCTCGGCACCGTCGATAACCAGAGCACGTTTCCAGCCCAGGTCTTTGACCTGTTTGGCCAGGGCGGCGGTTTTACCTTCCGAGGCAGCGTCCTCGATCACAACCAGCTCACCAGCTTGCGCTTTGGCGGACAGGGCGTGCTTCAGACCCAGCTTGCGGAATTTCTTGGTCAGGTCGTGGCCGTGCGAACGCGGGGTCGGACCTTTGTAGATACCACCTTTGCGGAAGATCGGCGCGTTACGGTCACCGTGACGTGCGCCACCGGTGCCTTTTTGGCGATAGATCTTCTTGGTCGAATAGGAAGTTTCCGAACGCGTCTTTACCTTGTGGGTACCGGCCTGCGCGTTGTTACGCTGCCAGCGGACCACACGGTGCAGAATGTCTGCGCGCGGCTCAAGGCCGAACAGGGCCTCGTCCAGATCAACCGAACCGGCTTTTTTGCCGTCAAGTTTGATTACATCAAGTTTCATGCTTCACCACCTTCCGCAGGGGCTTCTTCAGCCGGTGCTTCGGTTGCAGCCGATTTCAGAGCAGCCGGGAACGGAACGTTCTCGGGCAGCTTCTTTTTCACGGCGTCCTTAACGGTGACCCAGCCACCTTTCGAGCCGGGGACAGCGCCCTTAATGAACACCAGGCCACGATCGGCATCGGTCTTCACGACTTCCAGGTTTTGAGTGGTCACACGAACCGAACCCATGTGGCCGGCCATTTTCTTGCCTTTGAACACCTTACCGGGATCCTGACACTGACCAGTCGAACCGTGCGAACGGTGGCTGATCGAAACACCGTGTGTCGCGCGCAGACCGCCGAAGTTGTGACGTTTCATGGCACCGGCAAAGCCTTTACCAATAGACGTACCAGCAACGTCGACCTTCTGACCTTCAACATAGTGCTCGGCCGAGATCTCTTCGCCAACGGCGATCAGGTTTTCAGCAGGAACGCGGAACTCGACCAGTTTGCGCTTGGGGGCAACGCCAGCTTTGGCGAAATAACCGCGCATCGGCTTCGAGGTGCGTTTGGCTTTTGCTTCACCAGCACCCAGCTGAACGGCGGTGTAACCGTCGGTCTCGTCGGTGCGGTTGGCAACAACCTGCAGGTTTTCCAGTTGAAGAACGGTCACAGGGATCTGCTTGCCGTCTTCCATGAACAAGCGGGTCATGCCCACTTTTTTCGCGATAATACCAGAGCGCATCTTGGATACCCTCCTTAGACCGAGATCTGAACGTCAACGCCAGCAGCCAGGTCGAGCTTCATCAGCGCGTCTACGGTCTGTGGGGTCGGGTCAACGATGTCGAGCAGACGCTTGTGCGTGCGGATCTCGAACTGGTCGCGGGATTTCTTGTCGATGTGAGGACCACGGAGAACCGTGAACTTCTCGATCTTGTTCGGCAGCGGGATGGGGCCGCGAACGTTTGCACCGGTCCGTTTGGCAGTGTTGACGATCTCTTGTGTGGAAGCATCCAGCACGCGATAGTCAAACGCCTTCAGACGGATACGAATGTTTTGACTGGTCATAGCATTCGCCCTTTCAGGCAGAGAGTTGATAGGACGACCCCCGGCTCATTCCGAAGGCCCTCGTCGAACCCCAAGGAAAACGAAAAGCGGGACCGAATCCCGCCACAGCCGCTTTCCCCAGCGAACTCGCGCGTAATAGAGTGGTTTTGGGGGTGTGGCAAGGGGTGAGCGTCGAAAAAGCAAATGTCCAGTGGACATTTGCGGGCGCGAACGGGCGGAGCCCCTTTCGGGCAACGACTACACTGATACATCTTGACCCGCTGGGCATTTTCCCGAAAGCGCTTACTCCGATCCATACCCACCAAGTCCACACGGCTCAAGCCGGCTCATTGGGACAACATTGTGATCAACGCCTTTACTAAGTGGGTAGAAGGACATGGTTTGATAGCTCCAAGCATATGGGACACAGTCTTTCATTGCTGCCGCATGAAGATAGAACTGAAATTCTCGTGGAGCATGTAGAATCGATCTCCACACCGTATGCTGAACTACAATGTCAGGTTCAAATGCACGAACTCCGGCGCGCCGTTGGTACTCAAGAGGAAGGGTAATGACCAAGAGCCCCGTGAACAGAACCACGAAAAGCACAACGAAGGGAGGAAATTGGCTTTTACGCACAGCACGCATGTACAGACTGACCGCACCAACTGAGACTATACAAATCCACAAGTGGGCTGAGAATACATTCAACAATAAGGCTCCAACATCTTTCGATCTAACTCATGTCGCTCATTCTTACTTCCTAAATCGCTGAATAGAGTAATTTTTCTCTCTGAACGCTGAGTACGCAATCCCTTGCCCAAAGCAAAAGGGCCCCGCGTGGTGCGAAGCCATTTTGTGATTTGCGAGCGGGTGGGGGGGTTGGGGTTGGGGCAGCAAACCCCCCACCCCCCCCCCCCCCCTCCTTGTTCCTCCCCAAAAAAAACCCCCCCCCACCACCCCCCCCCCCACACAACGTGTTTAGGCTTACGCAAAAAAGGGGCCGCCATCAGGCAGCCCCTCTTAATTCTTACGTATCTCCGGCTCTCGGCGAACTGGCCGTGCAAATTCACCTGTCACTGTCAGAACGCGATGCGTTCTTATTCAATAATCTTCGACACATGTTTGAGGTGCGTCTCAGATCATCTCGCGGCTTGAACCAAAAAGAGCGCCCCGAAGGACGCCCTTTCCGTTCAAGAATTGCTATCGCAATTACTCGATGATCTTCGACACAACGCCCGAACCAACGGTGCGGCCGCCTTCGCGGATGGCGAAGCGCAGCTTCTCTTCCATCGCGATCGGGGCGATCAGTTCAACGTTGAACTTCAGGTTGTCGCCCGGCATCACCATCTCGGTGCCCGAAGGCAGCTCAACCGTGCCAGTCACGTCAGTTGTACGGAAGTAGAACTGCGGACGGTAGTTCGCGAAGAACGGCGTGTGACGGCCGCCTTCTTCCTTGGTCAGGATATAGACCTCGGCTTCGAACTTGGTGTGCGGGTTAACCGAACCCGGCTTACACAGAACCTGGCCACGCTCAACAGCTTCACGGTCGATACCGCGCAGCAGAACACCAACGTTGTCGCCTGCTTCACCGCGATCCAGCAGCTTGCGGAACATTTCAACACCGGTACAGGTGGTTTTTTGGGTCGCTTTGATGCCAACGATTTCGATCTCGTCACCAACATTCACAACGCCACGCTCAACACGGCCGGTTACAACAGTACCACGGCCCGAGATCGAGAACACGTCTTCGATCGGCAGCAGGAAGTCGCCGTCAACCGGACGATCCGGTGTCGGGATGTACTCGTCCACAGCTGCCATCAGCTCGCGGATTTTGTTCTCGCCGATTTCCGGGTTGTTGCCTTCCATAGCGGCCAGCGCGGAACCCGCGATGATCGGCATG
>NZ_JBSWYR010000012.1:0-13876 GCF_056161205.1 Aliiroseovarius sp. ABM4_368
TCCAGAGGCTCAAGCTGGCAGACCTCGTTTAACGGGTGCGGAACTGGGGTTTCCCCGCCAGTAGGCAACTGAAAAATACGATCAACGCGTGGCGGGAACGCTCAATGTATGCACGTCCGGCTCGTCTAGGCTGAAGTTAAGAATGTCATAACCTACGGACAAAGTGAGGGAAGTTTCGGGGGGCAGGTCAGCATTAGCAGTGTAAATCGGTATGCCACCGATCGTTCTTCCCGCAGGCAGTGCTTTGAGGTAGCAAGAGGCCATTTACTCGAAGAATGGCAGGAGGGCAACAACACCACAGACCACGTTCGGCGCTCGGAAACCTGACGCCCAAAGAATTTTCTGAGAAAAGAAAGATGAACAAACTGGCTGTGTATAGGCCATAAAACCGAACCCGAAGACTCTACGCGAGGTGGAGAAACCTTGGGGCTTAGGTAACAACCTGTGAAGGCGTCGTATCACGAACCGGAGAAAGATATAAATGCCGGCCAACCGCCATTCGTGCAACGCCTCCAATCGGCATGATTGTGAGTGCCCTACGTCAATTTCTCTGCGCGGCTGCTCCCCGAGGACAGGGCGGACTTATACATGTCGACAAGGCCCATAGCCGCCCCCATCACCACCATGGCAAAAACATTCATCAGACCGAGCGGAAACATGAGTAAGAGCATGGGAACGCAGCGCCAAACACCCCGGATCATCCAGAAAAACCCGTTCGAGAAATCCGTTCCTGCATCCAGGGTATCCGGATTTTTTGCAAGGCGGCCGCGCAGTATATGTAGGAGCGCCGCACTCAACAGGAAAACCGCCTGAACAGGCAGTTCGGTGACTCTCAGCTGTGCTGACAGTACCCCAAGACCTTGGGCGCAAATCTGAACCAACGCACCGGCGACACATAAGCAAAGCAATGCAGTGCACATCCCAATCCTACAGCCCGCTTTGACTTCCGGCCACATTTTGACCAAATTACCGCCGCAGGCCCATGACGGCAGCACCATCACACCAACCATGGCCAGCCACATGACGCCGATCTCAGCAACCACCACAAATGGTGAGCGATCAAGCTGAAAAGAACACAAGGCCGCGGCATCCAGCAAAGCGTTGAAATCATGGAAGACATGCAGTCGCACCATGTCAATGAGCTGCATGCCGGGACCGAAGGCGGTCAGCCCGCCCAACGGGCCAGGCCCTGTCAGCATGCCAAAAATCGTCATCCATCCGGCGCAATTTAATGCGCGCAGGGCGAACGGGACGCAACGGTTCAGGTCATTTTTCGGCATGCCGGCATTGCGCACTCAGAAGCTGCCTTGCTTGCAGTAGCAAGACGAACGGACGGGAACGTCGACCCGCCCTTTGGCAAGCGCCAGGCGCTGGCCAATCAATTGCGCCTCGTCGTTCCGGTCCAGCTTTTTGAGGCACTCGTAATAGCCTTGCAGACTCCAGACGTTGTCCGGGTGGTGGACCGCCCGCGGCAAGACGGGATCCAGGCCCAAATCCTGCCGATAGACCCGGGCCGACTCCTCCACGTGGCCTTGCTCCAGCAGCAGTGCGGCCAGTGCGTGGCGGGTCGGTTGCATCCAACCCCAAGGTTCGTCATAGGGCAGATTATCGTCTAGATCGACGGACTTGCGCAGGTGAGCAAATGCCTGATCATATTCGGCTTTGCGATACGCGATCTCACCCAGCATCATTTCGCGCGCGACAGTCAGGATATCGCGGCATGTGTTGTTGAACAGCATCCGGCTTTCGGGGACCAGGTCGAAGGCTTCCTCGAAATGCCCTGCCTCGATTTCGGCTTCCTGGACACGGTTGCTGGCAGCGTGGGCAACCGCCTTGGCATAGTGCATCATGGCGTTGGTCACGCAGTACAGTTCACGGTTCTTGGGTTGCTCCTGAGCGACGATTTCTTCCCACTTTCCGAATCGGATATAGACATGCTGCTGGACCGAGATGAAGCTTTCGAGCCAATCGGCCATGGGCGGCGACTGCACCTCGAGCAGTTCCGTGGGCAGGTTTGAGACCATTTCGGTCGCAGCCTCGATAGCCGGCGCGTACTGGCCAAGGAACATTGCACCATAGACCTTGAAGTGATAGTTATGGCATCGGTAGAGGGAATAAAAATTGATCGCACCCTCGCGTTCGAGATACTTGCGATCCGCCACGACCGCCGCATCGTTCGATGTGACCACACGCTCATAGTGGCCGCACAGCACGTCTATGTGGGTCGGCATATGGCATAGATGACCGGCATCAGGAACTAGATGGCGCAAGGCGTCACCGGCGCGGAGCGCCCGCTCCGGATGCGGCGACATTTCCATCAGGTGGATATAGATGTGAAGCAGGCCCGGGTGGCGATAGGCATCTGCGCGTTGCAGAGCGCGTTCGCTCACCTCGACGGCTTCGGCGGTGCTGGCCCCCTCGGGGATGGCGCCGGTCTTGAGATCCCACAACGCCCAGGGCGTCCGGTTCATGATGGCTTCGCAAAAGAAGGTCACGACATTCAAGTCGTTGGGGAAGCGCGTGTAGACCTCGCGCATGGCATCGGCGAAGTCGTCATTCCAGATGCAAAACCCCTCAAGGCCGGGCACGTCGCCGCTCTGGTACCGCTTAGCCAATGCGGAAATCAGCGCTGCCTCCACCTCCGAGGCATGACCGATTTTCTCCAACGCGCGGCGGCTGTAGTCGAAGGCCCGCTCCAGTGACAACTGCATGTCCTGGTCGTCGAAGGCTTCCCATGGTTTGTTGTAGTTGCAACCGGAGGCGTAGGACACGCCCCAGTAGGCGATGGCAAGATCCGGATCGTGATGGATCGCTTTAAGAAAGCAGGCGATTGCCTCGTCATGGTTGTAGCCGAAGCACCAGACCATTCCGCGATCGAACCAGTTCTGGGCGTCCGGGATCCGGGTGGAGACCGGGCAGCTGTATTCACCGAGATCATAGTAGTCGAGCATGTGGGATTCCTCTTGTCATTAAGGCGGTTGAGACGTCATGCGAAGTACGGGAGGAGGCTCAGTCCCCTTCGCTCAAAATGCGGTTCCGGAAGACGGAGCGCCCGAATTTTGTCTGGCGGATGAACTTGAACATGAAAAGAAAGGCGATCAGCATGTAGATGGTCAGGCAGATTGCCCCTTCGAAGAAGGCCGCGGGATCGCCGCGTGACAGTAAAAGCGTCCGCCGGAAATGCTCTTCCATCATCGGTCCGAGAACATATCCCAGCAGCAACGGTCCGGCAGGGAAGTCGGTGAGCCGGGCACTGACACCAAACAAGGCCGCGACAATCACCAACCACACGTCGCCTACGTTCATGCGTACTGAGTAAGTACCAATGCAGATGAACATAAGGATCAGCGGGTAGAGATAGCGGCTGGGGATTTGCAGCAGGCGCACCCAGACCCCAATCAACGGGATGTTGAAGACGCAGAGGATGATATTGCCGATCCAGAAGCTCATGATCAGCCCCCAGACAACGTCTGCGTGGTCTGTTATCAACCGTGGACCCGGTGTCAGCCCGTGGATCACAAGCAGGGAAAGGATAAGCGCCATCGAAGTCGAACCGGGCACCCCCAGGGTGAGTGTGGGAATGAAGGCTGTCATGTCCGCACTATTCGCGGCCGCCTCTGGCCCAACAACCCCCTCGACTGCGCCCTTGCCGAAGCGTTTTGGCGTTTTCGACAGCTTGCGTTCGGTGCCGTAGGAAATGAAGGTCGAGATCGTCGCCCCGGTCCCGGGTAAAGCGCCGAAGAATGCGCCGATGGCGGTCCCTCGGAACATGGGTGCCACAGACCGCTTTAGATCGTCTTTGCTGGGCAGCATCGAGAGCATGCTGATTTTCTGAATGGCGAAGCTGGAATTGGTGAAGCTGAAGACGATTTCGGACACGCCGAACAATCCCATAGCAATCACCACCAGGCTTACACCGTCCTGCAGCGTTTCGTTGCCAAAGCTGAAACGTTCGACTCCGGTGTTAACGTCTGTACCGGCCAGCCCGACTACGATGCCGATCAAGACCATGGCAATGGACTTGATCGGACCACTGTCAGACATGGCGGTTGTCGCCAGAAGTCCCATGACCATAAGCGCGAAATACTCTGGTGAGCCAAAGGACAGCGCCACTGAGGCAATGAGAGGCGAGAAGAGCATCACGACGATGATGCCGACGGCGGCACCCTTGAAGGAAGCTAGCGTGCTCATGAACAGTGCGACACCGGCCCTGCCCTTCTGAGCCATGGGATGCCCGTCGAGACAGATCACCGCGGCATCGGTGGTGCCGGGCACGTTAAGAAGGATCGCGGACGTCTTGCCGCCGTAAGAGGTCCCGTAGTAGATACCCGCTAGCATGATCAGAGCGAACTGTGGCTCAACGTGAAAGGTGATCGGGTAGAGGATCGAGATCGCCGCCAGCGCACCAAGGCCCGGCAAAACGCCGACGATCATTCCGACCAGCACACCGATCGTACAGTACATGAATCCTTCAAGCGACGCTGCTACGGACAGACCAAGAAGAGCATTGGAGAGGATATCGTTCATTTTATGCCTCCGAACGGCCAGTTGATGATGTGCACGGGTACCGCAAGAAGGATGGCGAATATCAAAACCGCCAACGATGCGCCCAGGACCGAAGCGATCAGTTTCTGGGCCAGACTCATGTCGCGGATGACCCCGGACGACAGCAGGATCAGCACAAAACAGGCAGGCGCCAGGCCGAAGGTCTCAAGCAGCAGAGCGAAGGCCGCTATCGACAGGACGACAAGAGCCAGAACCCTATAGTTCAGATCCAGCTCGGGAGAGATGTCTGCAGGCGCTTCTCCGTGCCTGCCCTTGAAAGATAAGAGCAGCGAAATCGCACCATTCACCATGAGCAACACACCCAAGACAAAGGGAAACCCTCCTGGTCCGGGCTGGATAAAACTTCCCAGTTCAAGTGTGGTTTTGGAGTAGACAGCGATTACCATCCCGACGGCCAGGATGCCGCCCCCAAGAAGCGGGCTGGTAGAATGTTGCGTAGCTTTCACGTTATCGTCTCCCTTTTTAGGCCGCCTTGGCGGCCAGAAGTTTGCCGAGTTTGTCCAGGCTGTCCGGCGTCTCGTCGAACTTGCGCAGCAGGGCGAAGATCTCGTCGCTGGTTTTGTCGCCGACGACCGGGGCAACCAGTTCCTGGAACTTGCTCTGGTGATCATCCCAAGTGAACGGACGCCGCGGATCGCCAAACGGGATCTCGGAGGAGGCTTTGAGCACCTCACCGGACTCCAGCGTTACCTCGATGTGCGTCTCGTCCTCGGGCTGGTCATCGATCGTGATGCATTCGATCTTCTTGAGCAGCGCCTGCAGGTCGGGACGGGCGAGCGTTTCCTCGTTGAAATCATGCGGCCCGAGGTTCCTGCCGGTGAGGCCCATGGCGACACAGAGCGGAATGCTGAACCGTCCTTCGAGCCCGGTCTTCGGATCCAGCCGGCCCGCGGTGACCATGGCCGTGCGATCGAGCAGGACCACGACCTTTGCAATCGGGCGGCCATCCACCAGAGGACGGGCGAGGATCGCGGCTTCGGCGGGGGTGTGGGTCGCGCGGCAGCTCGCAAAACGTTTGTAGCCTGTCTCCAGCAGCTCCCATTTCGCCGCGAAATCGAGATCGGGGATCTCGTATTCGTCATCGCGCAGGAAGGCCTGTAGCCAGCCGCCTTCGATTTCGTAGAGTTGCCGGGCGCCGATGAACCCGTCATGGGCCAGTTCGGCACAGAGGATCCCATCCAGCGCCGCCTTGCCGGCATGGAAGGGTTTGCCGTGGGTCCCGAAGGATCCAAGCAGCCCGCCCGCGGTGGTCGCCACGGCGCCAAAGGCATTGCCGATCTGATCGGTGTCGAGCCCCAACAGCGCGGACGCGGCGCTTACGGCCCCCATCCGGCCAACCATCGAGGTCGGGTGGAACCCGCGAACCTGAAGCGTGCGGCCAATCCCGTAGGTGCCGCCGCCGCCGAGACGCGCCATGACCTCATAGCCGGTCACGAAGGCCGCCAGCGCCTCCGAAGAGCTCCGGCCATAGTGTTGCGCCATGGCCATGGCGGCCGACCAGACCGGGCCGCTGGGGTGCCCGCAACCCTGACTATGGGTGTCGTCCATATCCAGCGCGTGGGTCATGGAGCCGTTGGCAAGAGCCGCGAATGCCGGGTTGGTTTTCGGCCCGAGGATGACACGGGCGTTGCCAGCGGCCGCCCAGCGTTCGACGGTCTTTTCAGCGGGGCTCGCAGCCGGGCTTCTGTAACCGGCAACGGATACACCGATATAGTCGACCAAGGCCTGGCGGGCGGCCTCGCGAACCTCCTCGGGGATCGTCTCATAGTTTGTTGATGCAACGAAAGATTCAAGTTGCCTGCCTCTGTGCATGTCGGTCATTTGTATTTCCTTTTGGGAGATTTCATGCCATCCCGGCATAATTGTTGAACGGCAGGTTGCCGCAAATCAGGTGGCAGGGCCGCCAAGTAGCGCGGCCCTGCATCATTCGAAACCGCTCAGTCAATCAGGCCAAGTCCCTTGGCGACAGATTGGAACTTTCCAACGTTGGTGGCAATCATGTCTCCATATTCCTTGGACGTTCCCGCCTCGACGACAAACGACGTTTCTGATTGCAGTTTGTCCGCGATCTCTTCGGTCATCAAAGTGGCGGCAATGGCATCGTGAATCATGGCAACGACGTCGGCGGGTGAGCCGGCGGGAACAACCACGCCGTAGGTCTGCGTCACCTCGTAACCGTCGAGCGTTTCGGCTACGCTCGGGACTTCGGGCAGCAGCGGGTGCCGTTCGGCAGAAGTCACCGCAATATAGTTGACCTTACCTTCGGCCACGTAGTCGGCGACCTCGTAGGGATAGGCTAGGAACAGGGGCACGCGGCCGGACAGGAAGTCTGCGAACATCTCGCCGCCCCCTTTGTAAGGGATCTCTATCATCTCAATACCGGCCTGTGTCTTGAGGAGGCCATAGGTCAGGGCCTGAAGAGAGGTGTTCCCGGACGTCGAGTACGGAATCTCATTAGGCGTTTCCTTGGCCTTCTCGATCAGTTCAGGCAGGTTTGTCACGCCAAGGTCGGCATTTGCCGTTATAAAGTAGGGCGTGGTGGCCAGAGCGACCACCGGATCGAAATCGGTCAAGAGGTCAAAGCCCACCTTGTCTGCGCCCTTGATCGCCTGGTTGACCACCATCGAGTTGGTGATCCCCATGATCGTGCAGCCATTCGCGTCTGCCTTGACGACCTCCTTGCCACCGACAGCACCGGTTGCACCGGGGCGGTTATCGACCACGATAGAAACCCCACCAAGCTTTTCGGAGACGCCATCGGTGAGTAGGCGCGTGGCCCAGTCAAGGCCACCACCGGCGGAATAGGGCACGACCCAGCGCAGGGTCGAGCAGGGGAATTCGCTTGCAGCAGCGGGCATGGCGATGCCCATTTGAAGTACGGTCAGCAGGCCGACCGAGATGAGTTTGGTTTTTATGTTCATTTTACTTTCCCTGTTGTTGATGGTGATTGATTCAGGTTTCTTGCACTGTGGTTCTTGCGCCTCAGATCTTGATCACTCCAACGCCATCCTCATTGTAGATCTCGGTTTGGAAGGGAGCAGAATATTCGGCCATCTTCTCGATGATCCGATCGCCAATTTTGCGATCAGCGATCCGGGGTAGTCCCCGCTGCGATCGTTTCTCGTGGTAGTGCCACAGCGGGTGGAGCCGGATTTCTCGCAGCGCGCCGTTTTCATAGGTCAGCGCGCCCAGAACCGCCTCGTGCCATTCTTTGTATTCGTCGCCGGACCGCAGCGGGCGGATATTGTCCTTCTTCAACCGCCCGGACCGCACCGCATCGCGGTATTCGATCGCCTCTTGCGGCAGGGCGTCGATCTCCAGCCCGTTGCGGATGTACATGTCGGGCGGGAAGATCTTGATCGTCTCGCTCTGATAGAAGAAATTCCCGAGGCTGTAGAAAATCGGACAGCCGTTGTAGATCTCGATCCCCTGCAGAAGGTGTGGCCCGTCGCCCATCACCACATCGGCGCCGGCGTCCACCAGCGCATGGGCCAGCGTGATGACATGATCCTCGGGATAGTGGCCCTCGGTTTCCTGATGCAGGTGCACCACCACATGATCGGCGGCGAGTTTGGCATCGGCGATGACGCGGCAATTGCGGATGAGATCCGCCTGATCGACATTGTAGCGCAGGACATTGTCCGACCCGCGCTCGAAAATCTTGCCGAAGGCGAGGATCTGATCATCGCGCAGGGCTTTTTGCTGGCCGGTATCCTTCATGATTTTGGCAAGGGCGTCGAATTCGCTCTTGTTCAACTCGTACCGGGTCTCGTGGTGGATGGCATTGATGCCCGGGCGGCCGGGAAACTCCGGCCCCTGAGGCCCGGCCGGGCAGTGGGGCGGAAAGTCGATGCAAACGGAGACAAGCGCCACGCGCCCGTTGTCCGTCTCAAGGAAGGTCGCGCGCGTGGCTTCGGCCAGATGCGCCCCGACCCCTGCATGGACGAGCCCCGCCGCGTCGAGGATCTCGCCCTCTTCGCGGATCATTTCGGGCCCGAAATCCATGCCGTGGTTGTTCGAGCGAGCAACCATGTTGATTCCCATCCACTTGAGTTCGTCCGCAACGAAGGGGTCAGCTTGCTGATAAGACTGCTCTTGGCCCATCGTGTCTGCGGGCATCGGAGCGCCCTTGAATGTATGAATACGAGTCTCAAGGTTGGTGCAGGCGACATCAGCTGAACGAATGAGGTCAACCAATTCCAGGAACGGTTTGTCCTGATAGCAGGAGTGTCGGCGCGTGCACAAAGTCTCACCGGTGACTACGAGATTCATATTCATTAATCGGGTCCAGATTTCTAATCATTCCGGCGCGGGTCGGTACGATGCTCCGCCAAGTGCGCCCTTTCGATCAAGGCTATGTCGCTCGATAGACTCCATCAAATGCAAATATGATCCATATCTATTGCAAAAAACGGAATAATAAACCGGCATAACTTGCCGCGTTAGCGGTGCGATTAAGCAAATGATTAATTCTTGTGCAGGACTTGTAATGTTCCGGAAAACACGTTTCGCCCCACGCGGAAACTGGCAAGGCGAAACGGCAGTTTTATGCATATTGGTTACAAAGACGGGAAGCTGAATGACCCTCAGGTCAAAAACATGACCTGCAGGGAACCAATCCCGAGGTATGAAACGCCCCGGTTCTGCCGGAAACTGTTAAGATCGAATTTCAAGCTACAATGTTGTCTGTTTTTAAGCTTTGATAGTACGCGCGCTCTGCTTCTTGTCGTGTAATGTATCCAAGTGGCACGAGAAAAACTGAATGTGGGCCACTCTATCGTGGTAGAACTGGTCCGCTTAACCTACTAGTCGACGGCACTGGTATCAAAGGCGAGTGGATCTCCTGCAAGCAAGGTGGCCGGAAACGCAGGGCTGGGTGCAAGATACACATATAGATCGAAGAGGAAACGCTGGAAGTGCAAGCCGTGGAGGTCACCACCAGCAACATTGGAGATGTTCCAATGTTGTCCGAGTTACTAAATCAAATCTCAACCGATCAGATGATTGGGTCAATGATCGCCGAAGTGACCTGTGACACACGCAGATGCCTAGACGTGATTTCTTCCCGGAATGCCCTAGCAATCATCCCTCCGCGCAAAGACGCCAAGCCCTGGAAAACCTTCCAACGCCAGTGGCACAGCACGTAATGAGGCATTCACCGCATCACAATTTCACGGCCGCGCAATCTTGCTGCGGTGGAGCGGTCATCACCGAAGAAATCGTGCTTAAACCAAGATGCACTGTGTGAAGTTTCTAGTGCAGAGCCTCTTGGCACGGGACTTAGACCGGCAGGTTGCCGAAATCCGAATCCATATTGCCGCCCTTATCCGGTACGCAGCTCTTGGCATGCCTGTTTCTGAGGTCGTAGGCTAAATCCGTCCAAGAAAAGGGGAAGTACTGTCGCGCCCCGATTTGTGCAACAAGGCCTTCCAGACCTTTCGAACTATTGCCAAATTTGCAATTGCAATTAGCTTTATTGCAATGGGCGCACCTCTCCAGCTTTGTTAGGCTGCATGCAGCGCGGCTTTGACTCAAACGGACTGGAGGCTGGGCTATCTATCTTCACAGACGAGAAAACTCACGAAAGCTCCCATGCAAAGACCCTTCGAAGGAATCAAGATTATCGACATGACCCACGTACTGGCCGGGCCGTTTGCAACGAGCCAGTTCGCCTTACTAGGGGCGGAAGTCATCAAAGTCGAACCACCAGAAGATCCCGATATGGCGCGGAGCGATGGCGGCGACAAGGTTTTGGCAGAAAACTTTATGGGCACACGCTTCCTGACGACCGGATCGAACAAGAAGTCCCTTACGGTCAATGTGAAAACCGCCGAAGGTCAGCGCATCGTGAAGGCTCTGGTCAAGGATGCAGATATCTTCATTGAGAACTACCGCGCCGGATCGTTTGAGGCCCTTGGGCTTGGCTACGAGGATCTGAAAAAGATCAATCCGCGTCTAATCTACTGTTCACTGACCGCCTGGGGGCAGGATGGGCCGCGTCGATCCCACACCGGGTTTGATCAGGTGGTGCAAAGCTATTCCGGCATCATGTCGATTACTGGAACCCAAAACTCAGGTCCGCTGCGGTGTGGTCCGCAATTGGTGGACATCGGCGCAGGTGTGACAACCGCCTTTGCCCTTGCTAGTGCACTTTTCCAGCGGGAAGCCACCGGAAAAGGTCAGCGAATCGACACGTGCCTGACCGACGTCGCGTTCATGATGATGTATGCGCAGATCACCGACTCGATGCGTACCGGAAAGGAGATGGGCTTCGAAAAGCTGGAGCATGGTTCACCAACCTACAACCAGTTTCAGGCTTCGGACGGAAAGATCATGCTCGCTGCGTCGAACCATCGCCAGTACGCCCGCTTCTGGGCTGCCCTTGGCCAGCCGGAACGCGGCTTGAAAAACGAGGAAGAGCGTATCGCAGGTCGGGACGAGGAGCTTGCACTGCTGAACGAGCTGTTCCTGACGAAAACTGCGCAGGAGTGGGAGGATTTTTTCCAAAGTCACCATGTCCCGTGCGTCCGGCAACGCAGCGTGAAAGAGGCGCTAGCCGATCCGCAGGTTGCTCAACGCAACAGCTTCCACCGCTTCAAGGGCGGCTCGGACAAGGTCGAGGGCGACTATACCGTGCCGCTAGCGGCCTACAAATTCGCTCAGGGCGGACCCAGAATAGACACGCCCCCTCCGACACTGGGCCGCGACAATAATGAGATCCTGAAGTCGATTGGCTATGAGGAGGACGAAATTGCGACGTTGCGCACTCGTAAGGTGGTTGGCTGACAACGCCTGATCGTTACCGCATGTCGAGCGGCGTTATTTCACGAAATTCGGCGCGCTCAATTCCACATTGCGCCTTGATTTCAGAAGGTCGAGGAATGCATTCACCAAACGTCCATGCCGCGCTCCCTTGCGCTGGATTATGCCAAGCGTGCGCGATAATGTAGGCGCAACCAGCGGCGTGATGCAAAGATCGTCTATCGGCGCTTCGGCATAGGCCACGCCCGGCAGAATCGACACGCCCACGCCATTCTGCACCAGGCCAACCACGGCTGACAGGTGGTTTACTTCATGTACCCAGTTGAGCTTGATCCCCTCTTTCGCGAGGCTACCGTCCAGCAGGGTCCGGTTCCCGCTGGTGCGGTTGACCCCAATAAGCTGGCGGGTGTTTATCTGGTCCCAGGTAATGCTTGGATTTTCGACAAGTGGATCATCCTTGCGCGTTAGCGCCACGAACTTGTCATCGAACAGCGGTAAGAAATCAATCTGACCGTGCATATGCCCCATGAAGGTCACACCGAAATCAGCTGATCCGTTCGTGACACTCTCGATCACATGCGTAGATGAGGCATCCATAACGCGAAACATCGCCCTAGGATACTCTTCGTGAAATTTGCCAATCATCCTGGGTAGAAAGCTAACCATGGATGTCGGAATACACGCAATCGAGACGAGTCCTGACTTGAAATGAGACGAATCCGAAATCACGCCGAACTGCTCATCTATCTCCGCAAGGGTCCGCCGGATGATGGGTTCAAGTTCCCTGCCAACGTTGGTCAGGTAAACGTACCGCGTCGAGCGTTCAAAAAGCTGATTGGAGAGCTTGAACTCAAAAGATTTTATTCGGCGCGTCAGAGCAGGTTGGGAAATATTGAGCACCTCCGAGGCCTTGCGGAACGAGCCGAGATCAACAATTGCGAGAAAAGCTCTAAGATCCTGAAGCTCGAAGTTTATTCTCATGTGACGACCCTATGAAGATGGTGTTCCCTATTGCTCCCCAACCTACAGCTTAGAGTTTTCGGGGACATTGCCAAGAGGCACAGTTGCACAAATCAGCTGATGATAGAAGTTGGATGTGTCGCAAGGCCTGGGACGAACAACTCAGCGAAAATGCACGAAAGCTTCCGACGCGCTTCTGCGGGTGCCCGAGTTACTGGTGTCGGCTATAAGGCATAGGTTTTCACGGCAGCAATCATCTTTCACTGCTAGGATGCAGAGCCGGCGCGCTGCCCCGAACCTGTCAGACAAGACGTCCAGAGACCAGCGTTCGCCAGGTCTCAGCACTGCCTCTCGCCGCTCATGCGGTGTCGTCAGTTCTTTCCCAAAAGATCCTTTAGAACAGCATTGTCCAGCATGGTAACCGCCAGAAGGCGTTAGAGCTTGGTGTGCTCGTTTTCCATCGCCTTCGGCTTTGCGACGTCGGACACCTCCATGCCGCCGTACTTAGATTTGTACTTGTAGAACGTGCCTTGGCTGAGTCCATGCTTGCGGCACACCTCAGCCATTAGCTTCCTGGCTGCCTGTTCTTTTATCGTAAGCGGTGTTTTGAGCCGACCTCCCCAATCGTTTCGTGATCTGAGAGTCCTCTCCTCGTTGATTTGAGGGAGTTTCTCCATGGAGACTATGAACGAGTTACTCGTTGGTGTGCGTCGCGGATCCGATGGCAAGCGCCGTTGGCTTGACGAGGTCAAAGCGCATATCGTTGCCGAGATGTTGATGGATGGTGCGACGGTCAATGGGATCGCGGAGCGTTATGACATCGTGCCCAGTCATGCTTCTGATTGGCGCAGGCAAGCGCGGCAAGGCAAATTGGTTTAGCCGAACCTTGAGGGGGTCAGCTTCGCCCCTGTGGCTTTGGAAACTCCTCTTCCGCCAACGGTGCCTTCAGCGCCTTATCCGGTTTGTAACGACAAGATTGAACTGCAGAAGGGGAGGTGACAATCCTGCTTGCGGCCTCGACGCCGATTGCACGAATTGCTGAACTGGCCCTCGCGCTGTGATCCATCCATCTCATGGGGTGAAGATCTTCGCGGCAACCAAGCCGGTAGACTTCCGCAAGGGTCATGACGGTTTGGCTGCACTGGTCCAAAGTCATCTGAAGATGCGGCCCTTTGACGGTGCCGTCTATGTGTTCCGTGCCAAGCGAGCTGATCGTTTGAAGCTGATCTGGTGGGACGGTACGGGTTTAGTGATGGCCGACAAACGGCTGGAACAGAACGCGTTCAAGTGGCCTGCCATCCGGGACGGCGTGTTGCGTCTGGACCCGGCCCAGTTTGAAGCCCTTTTTGCGGGGCTAGATTGGCGGCGAGTTACCTCCCCTGAAGTGCCATCTCCTGCTGCGGCAGAATGACTCGGCGCGCGTTTTGGGCAGGCGCTGTCGTGTGCGTTTTGGTAGATCGACGACATAGTTGGGTGCAGATATGTACGGACTTTCGGGACACTTCCTGTAAATTCCCTGATTTGGGATGGAGGAAGTTTTCATGACGAACGACGAACGCGACATTCAACGCAAACTTAGAGTGCTGCA
>NZ_JBSWYR010000013.1:0-6284 GCF_056161205.1 Aliiroseovarius sp. ABM4_368
TACGATCTGTGAGAACTTGAACGGGACGAACTGTGATACGGCCACGGCGACGGTCGTAGTGGACCCAGCCCCGATCGATGCGATCGACGACACGCCAGCACCTGTGAATGGCTTTGCGGGTGGAGACACTCCTTCCGTATTGGACAACGACACGCTGAATGGCGTGGTTGTCGACCCGGCTGACATTACCCTGACCCCCGGCACAGCACCCAGCCCAACTGACGGCTCGATCACCATGAATGCGGACGGAACGATCACTGTCGCGCCGGGCACGACGGCAGGCACTTACAGCTATCCCTATGAGATCTGTGAGATCCTGAACCCGACCAACTGCGACACAGCCGTTGCAACGGTTGTGGTCGAAGAAGCTCCGATCGACGCCGTGGACGATACCATGGCGGCTGTGAATGGCTTTGCGGGTGGTGACACCCCGTCGGTTCTGGATACAGACACGCTGAATGGCGCGGCTGTTGATCCTGCAGACATCACGTTGACGCCTGGCACAGCGCCCAGCCCAACTGACGGCTCGATCACGATGAATGCGGACGGGACCATCACGGTTGCCCCCGGTACGACGGCAGGCACTTACAGCTATCCCTATACGATCTGTGAGAACTTGAACGCAGGCAACTGCGACACAGCGACGGCAACTGTTGTTGTCGACCCGGCTCCGATTGATGCGGTGGATGATGCGATGGGTGCGGTGAACGGCTTTGTAGGCGGCGACACTGCGTCTGTTCTGGACAACGACACGTTGAATGGCGTGGTTGTTGATCCGGCTGACATTACCCTGACCCCCGGCACAGCGCCCAGCCCAACTGACGGCTTGATCACGATGAATGCGGACGGGACCATCACGGTTGCCCCCGGTACGACGGCTGGGACGTACAGCTATCCCTATACGATCTGCGATGCAGTGAACGCAGGCAACTGCGACACGGCGACGGCAACTGTAGTTGTCGACGTAGCGCCCATTGACGCTGTGGACGATACCATGGCGGCTGTAAATGGCTTTGTAGGCGGCGACACTGCGTCTGTTCTTGACAACGACACGCTGAATGGCGCGGCTGTTGACCCTGCAGACATCACGCTGACGCCGGGTACGGCTCCGACTCCTGCTGCTGGGTCGATCACCATGAATGCCGATGGCACGATCACCGTCGCGCCTGGCACGACGGCTGGGACGTACAGCTATCCCTATGAGATCTGTGACGCGGTGAACGCAGGCAACTGCGACACGGCGACGGCAACTGTTGTTGTCGACGTAGCGCCCATTGATGCGGTGGATGACACACCGGCACCTGTGAATGGTTTGGACGGTGGGGACACTCCTTCCGTTTTGGACAACGACACGCTGAATGGCGCGGATGTTGATCCTGCAGACATCACGCTAACGCCGGGTACGGCTCCGACACCTGCTGCGGGTTCGATCACGATGAATGCCGATGGCACGATCACTGTTGCGCCCGGCACGACAGCTGGCAGCTATAGCTATCCCTATGAGATCTGTGAGAACTTGAACCAGCAGGTTACAAACTGCGACACGGCAATTGTCACGGTTGTTGTCAGTCCACCGGTGATCGACGCTATCAATGACAAGCCGACAAAGATCGAAAGCTCAGACGGAGGGAAGACCGAAACGGTTCTGGAGAACGACACGCTGAACGGTGTGGCGGTGGATCCGGCGGACATCACTCTGACCTCTTCGGGGCGCGCCTCGGACGGCTCGAAACTTGGTCTGGATACGAAACCGTCGTCGGGATCCATTCGGATGAACCGCGCGGGCGAGATCATTATCGCAGCGGGCACTGCGCCCGGAACGTACAAGTTCACCTATGAGATCTGTGAAGATCAGAACCCGACCAACTGCGACACAGCCGTCGCAACGATCAAGGTCGAGGCCACTGACCTTCTGGCGCTGATCCGAGAGGATCTGGAAACCATCCTGGAAGATGATCTGTCCGCAACCCTGCATCAGCAAGCTGAACAGATGAACAGCTTTGCGGCTGGGGCGCTGGATCGTCTGCGCAGCCGCACCAGCCAAGCCTGTCTTGCGGATGTCAATGCGCGTCTCGAGGCCGAGAATATCCTGTTCGACACGGACAAGGCCATCATCAAGCCGGAAAGCAACCGCATTCTGGACGAGATCGCCCAGATCCTGGGCACCTGTGAAGGCAGCGCGTTCGAGATCGCCGGTCACACCGACAGCGATGCTTCGGATGCCTATAACCTGGATCTGAGCCAGCGTCGGGTCGAGGCCGTGCTGCGTGCGCTGACCGCGCGTGACGTGGATACGACGGGCTTTATCGCCCGCGGCTATGGCGAACGTCAGCCCATCGCAAGCAACGCGACGGCGGCCGGCAAAGCTAAAAACCGCCGGGTCGAGTTCCGTGCGCTGGAAGTGGCTGAGTATCGCGATGAATGTATGGACAGCCCCAACGCTGTGCGCAATTTCAACGCCACGCGGAACGAAAGCGGGATGAGTATCGAAGGCGATATGCGTCATGAACGCTATGATTGCGCCCGTGATGCTTGGTCGATCTTTGAAGGCACCCTAAGCCATCTCGAAACGGATCAGGGTCAATCGCAAAGCATGGTCAACCTGTCCTATCGCCGAGAGCGCTTCAAGGACGCGGACAGCGTGCGTGGCTATTTCATCGGCCTTTATGGTACCCGCAATGACATCACCAACCTGGCCACAGGCGAGATTGAAGGCTTCGGCATCAATGGTGGTATCTATGGGGCGGATCGTCTGCGCAACGGGCTGTTCGTGGACTACTACCTTGGTGCCGCCGCGGGTAAGCACAAGTTCGACTTGGACTTCGATCGTGACATCGGAACGATCAACGCAGTAGGCGACTATCAGTACTACGCCCTCTTCGCTGGCGCCGCCCTGTCGGGCGAAATGAAGTTCGGCACTCGGACCGTTACCCCACGCATTGGCTTCGACTTTGCCTATGCGCCGGGGGCGGATGTCAGCGTCATCACCAGCTTGGGGGCTATCCAACAATCGGACGTGTTCGAACTGGGAGAGGTGTCCGGCGGACGCCTGTTCCTGGAAGTGCGTGATGAGTACCTCATCAACGACGGCAACACTCTGTTGGCCCTGACGCCCCGCATCGCCTGCTATTCCTCTTTCGGGCTGGAAGATCGCGGCTGCGGGATCGGTGGCTCGATTGAACTCTCCAGCGCGGACGACGACAGCGATCTGACCTATTCTGTGACGCTGGATGGCGAACGCGGCAGCGGCTACTCAAGTTGGTACGTGCGCGGGAGCGTTGCCAAACGCCTGCGCAATGGTGTGCTGCTGAGCGGCGAAGCCAATGTCGACGAAAACGGCGCGGTTGGTGTCGGCGGAGCGGTCGAGTTGGAGTTCTAAGCTCAGTAGGCAACTTCGACTAACTGATCAAAACGAAAGGGCGACTGATACGAGGTCGCCCTTTTCTTCTTCCGGTCGAGGCGAAATCTATTCTAAGATTAGACTCAAGGTCTCGCATCCGGGCGGAGACGTTCAGGATTTGGTTTGCTGACTATAGGTCGCAATACTGCGCACCAGACTTCCTTACTTATTCCTCACTGTTTGGTTGGCCTAATCTTTCTGACAATAGAATACCGTTGGCGCAATTGACCCAATCCGTCGCTAGCGTAGTATTCTGCTATGTCCGGTGATCGCCCCCTAGTATGGATATCTTCCGCTTGTCAGCAAAAGACAAAGTGGTTGAACAATGGGATGTGCTATAGTTTGTCGGAGATCACTCAGCGAATGATAGAGGTTTGTTCTAGGATCTCGTATGCAAAAGCGAAAAAGCAAGCAGTTATTTGTGAGGTTGCTGCGAGTGTGCACTTTGTCACGCAAATCAGATTATTTATGCTAGATGCCGCGACAGTCTGGATTCCGACCATGGCGCCAAAGCGCAATCTTCGCTTTGGGTTGTATGCCGAAATTTGTTCGAGAGTGAATTCAACGCAAACGGTACAAACTGCGCTGCCTTTGTAGCAGCGATATCAACAACATCTTACCGTTACCCAAAGTACTTCACCAATCTTCATCCCGCGACGCATGAATCTTAAAACTCAACGTTATCAAGATAAAGCGATCAAGAAAGTGCAACCACATTTGCACCCAAGTCGCGACGCGTGGCGCTTGTCGCCCACGCCTCCATTAGATCGCGGCGCTTATCAAAAAGATCAGAACGGGCATAAGCAGCTTCGGCTTTGTCCTTGATGCCATGAGCCAGCGCGGCTTCGATCACCTCGCGTGGGAAGCTGGTGGTCTCGCCCGCCCAATCGCGGAAAGTCGAGCGGAAGCCATGCACAGTGACACCATTGCGTCCCATCCGGCGTAAAACACCTGTCATGCTCATGTCAGAGATCGGCTTGCCCACTTTCACTTCGCTTTCAAAGATCAGATCAGTTTCGCCGCGTTTGGGGCCGAGGCATGCGATTGCTTCTTTCGTGAGCGGCACGCGGTGCTCTTTGCCTGCTTTCATTCGCTCTGCCGGGATCGTCCAAACCTTTGCGACAAGATCAATCTCACCCCACGTTGCGCCGCGCGTCTCGCCAGAACGAGCCGCTGTTAAGATTGTGTAGGCCAATGCCCGCGCAGCGACACCCGTGCGGTTTGATATATCCTCCATACAAGCTGCGATCTCGGCATGAGGCAGGGCAGGATGGTGCTTGACTGCCTTCACTTTTGTTGGCTTAGGAAGCAAGTGATCCAAGTGTCCACGCCACCGCGCCGGGTTTTCACCCTCTCGGAGGCCTAGTGCAGCGGCATAGTCCAATACGGCTTCGATCCGCTGGCGCACCCGATTGGCAGTTTCGGGCTTTTCAGTCCAAATAGGTTTCAGAACGCCCATTACGTCCGCCGTCGCGATGCGTGTGACTTGCATACTTCCAAGGCTAGGAAAAACGTAGGCTTCTAGTGTCGAGGTCCATTGTGCGGCGTGTTTCGCATTCTTCCATCCGGGGCGCTTGCTTTCGATCAGTTCTAACGCAGCGTTCTTGAAGGTTTTGGGATTGGCTTGCCGCTTCTTGGCTATTGGGTCTTCACCTTCGCTGATCATGCGCCTCGCCTCCAATGCCCGGTCGCGTGCCATTGCCAGCGTAACCTCGGGATAGGCTCCAAGCCCCAGATCGTGTCGCTTTCCCATCACCTGATAACGCAACACCCAAGATCGTGCGCCAGAGGCTTTTACATAAAGAAACAAGCCCCGCCCATCGCCATGCCGACCGGGGCCAGCTGTTTCCACTTTTCTAGCGCTCAATGGCATATCGTTCCCACATTTGTTCCCACACTTGTAACTGATTTATGATGAACGCTCGCGAACTGCAATAGTATCCCCTGAATTTATCACATTGTTATTATTGTGGATTGTTGAACGTATGGGGATGCCGGCGAACCTATGGAAACCAGACTCATGCGGACACCTCCTCCGCCATAGTTTTAAAGATATGGTATATATATCAATTGGTTGGGGTGGTTATCGTGCTACTTTTGGCTCGCGCCCCCACGTTTTACCCCACGCTTGGACATCCTTTGATCATTCTTTCAAGCGTGAACCGGCTATACCCTTTTTTGGTTGCTACAAAGCAAAGTGGATTGGGCCATCGCAGATTCGTCCCAATGAAGATTTTACGAATTCGGTTGGTTCAGTTAGGTTCAGGTTTTCGGACTGAAAGTGTGCGCTTTCGTAAAAAGCGCTACCCAATGGGTTCTTGTTGAACATCAACGCTAAATCGCATCAAACCAATCAGGATGAATCCTTACCTGCTCGATCATCTCAGTCGCCACCCCCAGCCTGTTTTCCTTCAGCAATTCGCAGAGGCGATCTCCATCGATCAGGTCAATCGCAATCGCGCCGTCACGCGTGGCTTCATCCGAAGCCTGGCTTGTAAAATGCCCGGTGGTGATGAACAGCCCTTTATCGGCGCGGCCCTGTAGCGCCCCGCGGAAATCACGGATTTCCTTTGAGCCGACGCTGCCCTTCCAACGTTTGCACTGAAAGTAGACTTGGAACGATACGAGGTTCACGCGCAGCACGCCAACACCATCGATCCCGCCGTCGCCAGACTTCCCGCGCACCTCCACCTTCGTGAAGCCTGCTTCACGAAGGAGCCGCTGAGCCAGTCGCTCGAACGCCTCCGGGGTCATCTTGCCCAGGACAGGGTCTTGTCAGAGGAACTTGCCGATCCAAGCCTGATCTGCGATTTCTCGGCGCATGATCAAGCCTTCCCCGTTCAAATATTTCAAAACCAGTCCTGAAATCATCAAGCTTGCGGTG
>NZ_JBSWYR010000014.1:0-5985 GCF_056161205.1 Aliiroseovarius sp. ABM4_368
AACACACGAACGCCGGCGGCTTATTCAGCTACCGGCGTTTTGTGTTTTGTTCATCATTTTGAGAGGATACTTTCTGGTTCTTTATTAGGTTTGGCGGTGACCTACTCTCCCACGCCTTAAGACGCAGTACCATCGGCGCAACCGTGCTTAACGGCCGAGTTCGGGAAGGGATCGGGTGTTTCACTGGCGCTGTGACCACCAAACCGAATAAAGAACCATTGATTGTTTTCACTGTCGTGAAGAACAATTTATCCAAGTCAGCACACTGTGTGATGTATGCTTTTGATTATCCGTAGAACTGTCTTCTACTGGATCAAATCAAGCCTATCGGACCATTAGTACCAGTCAGCTGAACGTGTTGCCACGCTTACACCTCTGGCCTATCGACGAGGTAGTCTTCCTCGGTCCTCAGGGATACCTTGTTTTGAGGGGGGCTTCCCGCTTAGATGCCTTCAGCGGTTATCCTGTCCGTTCATAGCTACCCAGCACTACCGTTGGCACGATAACTGGTCCACCAGTGGAACGTTCACCCCGGTCCTCTCGTACTAGGGGCAACTCCTCTCAAGTATCCTACACCCACGGCAGATAGGGACCGAACTGTCTCACGACGTTCTAAACCCAGCTCACGTACCTCTTTAAACGGCGAACAGCCGTACCCTTGGGACCTGCTCCAGCCCCAGGATGAGATGAGCCGACATCGAGGTGCCAAACACTGCCGTCGATATGGACTCTTGGGCAGTATCAGCCTGTTATCCCCGGCGTACCTTTTATCCGTTGAGCGATGGCCCTTCCACTCGGGACCACCGGATCACTATGGCCGTCTTTCGACTCTGCTCGACTTGTCAGTCTCGCAGTCAGGCTGGCTTCTGCCATTGCACTCAACGAGCGATTTCCGACCGCTCTGAGCCAACCTTCGCGCGCCTCCGTTACTCTTTAGGAGGCGACCGCCCCAGTCAAACTACCCGCCACACAGGGTCCCGGATCCGGATAACGGACCGCGGTTAGACATCAAACAGAACAAGGGTGGTATCTCAAAGGAGGCTCCCCAGGAACTGGCGTCCCTGGTTCAAAGCCTACCACCTATTCTGCACATGTTGTGTCTGATGCCAATGTGAAGCTGTAGTAAAGGTGCACGGGGTCTTTCCGTCTAACCGCGGGAAGCCTGCATCTTGACAGGCAATTCAATTTCGCTGAGTCGATGTTGGAGACAGCGGGGAAGTCGTTACGCCATTCGTGCAGGTCGGAACTTACCCGACAAGGAATTTCGCTACCTTAGGACCGTTATAGTTACGGCCGCCGTTTACCTGGGCTTCAATTCGGAGCTTGCACTCCTCCTTTTAACCTTCAGGCACCGGGCAGGCGTCAGACCCTATACGTCGTCTTGCGACTTCGCAGAGCCCTGTGTTTTTAGTAAACAGTCGCCACCCCCTGGTTTGTGCCCCCAGTCAATACTTGCGTAGAAACTGGGCCTCCTTCTCGCGAACTTACGGAGGTATTTTGCCGAGTTCCTTCAACATCGTTCTCTCAAGCGCCTTGGTATACTCTACCTATCCACCTGTGTCGGTTTAGGGTACGGTCTCATGAAGGGCTATTTCCAGGAACCGATTAGCAGCCTGCCCAATCCGATAAGGGCAAACTACAGTCACGATCCGTCACATCCTTCTGGCCCAGGAATATTAACCTGGTTCCCATCGCCTACGCCTTTCGGCCTCGGCTTAGGGGCCGGCTTACCCTGCTCAGATTAGCTTTAAGCAGGAACCCTTGGATTTTCGGCGAGGGGGTCTCTCACCCCCTTTGTCGCTACTCATGTCATCATTCTCGCTAGTGATCTCTCCACCGGATCCCTCACAGGCCGGCTTCATCGAAAGCTCCGATCCTCAAATGATCCCGAAGGATCTAATGAGGAATGGAACTATGTCACACTACGCTCCGCTACCACGCACATAAATGTGCATCCTAAGCTTCGGCTCATGGCTTGAGCCCCGGTACATCTTCGCCGCAGGACAACTTATTTAGACCAGTGAGCTGTTACGCTATCTTTAAAGGATGGCTGCTTCTAAGCCAACCTCCTGGTTGTTTTGGTCGTCCCACCTGCTTTCCCACTTAGCCATGAATTAGGGGCCTTAGCTGTAGGTCAGGGTTGTTTCCCTCTCCACAACGGACGTTAGCATCCGCTGTGTGTCTGCCATATAGTACTTCCCGGTATTCGGAGTTTGATTAGGATCAGTAAGGCTGTGGGCCCCCATTACCCATTCAGTGCTCTACCCCCGGGAGTATTCGTATGACGCTCTACCTAAATAGATTTCGCGGAGAACCAGCTATCTCCGAGTTTGATTGGCCTTTCACCCCTAGGCACAGCTCATCCCGATCTTTTTCAACAGATGTGGGTTCGGTCCTCCAGTGCGTGTTACCGCACCTTCAACCTGGCCATGCCTAGATCACTCGGTTTCGGGTCTGATCCTACTAACTCATTCGCCCTATTAAGACTCGCTTTCGCTGCGCCTACACCTAACGGCTTAAGCTTGCTAGTAAGACCAAGTCGATGACCCATTATACAAAAGGTACGCCGTCAGCCCTCAAGGGGCCTCCGACTGATTGTAGGCGTTCGGTTTCAGGTACTGTTTCACTCCCCTCGTCGGGGTGCTTTTCACCTTTCCCTCACGGTACTGGTTCGCTATCGGTCAGTAAGGAGTACTTAGCCTTCGAAGGTGGTCCTCCGATCTTCAGACAGAATTTCACGTGTTCCGCCCTACTTAATACGTCCAATCATGCTTCATATACGGGACTGTCACCCTCTATGGTTGCGCTTCCCAACGCATTCTATCCACACTCATGGCTCGGCTGGTCCCCGTTCGCTCGCCGCTACTAGGGGAGTATCAATTGATTTCCTTTCCTCCGGGTACTTAGATGTTTCAGTTCCCCGGGTTTGCTCTTAAAACCCTATGTATTCAGGTTAAAAGTACCTGTTTCAGAACACTATAAATTACCGAAGTAATTATAATGAACTGTCAGGTGGGTTCCCCCATTCGGAGATCTTCGGGTATAACGGCTATTCTCACCTTCCCGAAGCTTATCGCAGAGTATCACGTCCTTCATCGCCTCTTACTGCCAAGGCATTCACCAAACGCCCTTCTCGCGCTTGATTTGATCCAGAAGAAGACAGGCCTTTTGCGTGTCCCGCTTCTTACCCCGAAGGGCAAACTGGATCAAAAGCATACTTTCCCGCGCTTCAAGCAATACTGAGCAGTGATGTCGGTCACCGCCCTACTTGAAGCACATAAGATCTGATCTCTCAGACCTTGGTTAGTGTACTTGACTTGGACAACACTATCATTTCAGCAGCGATATCGAAGAAGGTCCGAGGAAAGGGACCAAAATCAACCGCTTCCCGAAGGAAGAACCGCTGAGGTCAGACGCTCACTTGCGCGACCAACAGTGTTGTTATTGTATTCTCTCTAAACGATGTAAAAGACGTCCGATTGGACGGCTAAAAACCAAACTTGGTTCTTAGCGATCTAATCGACAGGAAGGTAATGGTGGAGCCTAGGAGATTCGAACTCCTGACATCCTGCTTGCAAAGCAGGCGCTCTACCAACTGAGCTAAGGCCCCTGAAGCGAATTGGAACAATTCGCGGATACCTGACAGGCGATTTTGCATCGCAAAATCTGCCGAGAAGGTTGAAGCTTTTGGCTCTCGGGACATTTGACTGCGTCAAATACCCTGTCGCCCATCCAAATCTTCGATTTGGATGTTGGTGGGTCGAGGAGGACTTGAACCTCCGACCTCACGCTTATCAGGCGTGCGCTCTAACCACCTGAGCTACCGACCCTTACCAGACCGGCAGGTCTGTCTTTGATATTCATTGCACTGAAGAGATATGAGGACGGTTCGGTCCGTATACAGTACCCAAAAGGGTCTGCCGATATAGATCTGCAAAGGACAGATCTTGCTAAGTGTATCCATGTAAGTGAATGCGAACATTCACCCAGCTAGGTACATCCTTAGAAAGGAGGTGATCCAGCCGCAGGTTCCCCTACGGCTACCTTGTTACGACTTCACCCCAGTCGCTGATCCTACCGTGGTCCGCTGCCTCCCGAAGGTTAGCGCACGGCCGTCAGGTAGAACCAACTCCCATGGTGTGACGGGCGGTGTGTACAAGGCCCGGGAACGTATTCACCGCGTCATGCTGTTACGCGATTACTAGCGATTCCGACTTCATGGGGTCGAGTTGCAGACCCCAATCCGAACTGAGACATCTTTTGGGGATTAACCCACTGTAGATGCCATTGTAGCACGTGTGTAGCCCAACCCGTAAGGGCCATGAGGACTTGACGTCATCCACACCTTCCTCCCGCTTATCACGGGCAGTTTCTTTAGAGTGCCCAGCCGAACTGCTGGCAACTAAAGATGTGGGTTGCGCTCGTTGCCGGACTTAACCGAACATCTCACGACACGAGCTGACGACAGCCATGCAGCACCTGTCACTGATCCAGCCGAACTGAAGGAAACCATCTCTGGTAACCGCGATCAGGATGTCAAGGGTTGGTAAGGTTCTGCGCGTTGCTTCGAATTAAACCACATGCTCCACCGCTTGTGCGGGCCCCCGTCAATTCCTTTGAGTTTTAATCTTGCGACCGTACTCCCCAGGCGGAATGCTTAATCCGTTAGGTGTGTCACCGAATAGTATACTACCCGACGACTGGCATTCATCGTTTACGGTGTGGACTACCAGGGTATCTAATCCTGTTTGCTCCCCACACTTTCGCACCTCAGCGTCAGTATCGAGCCAGTGAGCCGCCTTCGCCACTGGTGTTCCTCCGAATATCTACGAATTTCACCTCTACACTCGGAATTCCACTCACCTCTCTCGAACTCAAGACTAGCAGTATTAAAGGCAGTTCCAGGGTTGAGCCCTGGGATTTCACCTCTAACTGACTAATCCGCCTACGCGCGCTTTACGCCCAGTAATTCCGAACAACGCTAACCCCCTCCGTATTACCGCGGCTGCTGGCACGGAGTTAGCCGGGGTTTCTTTACCAGGTACTGTCATTATCATCCCTGGCGAAAGAGCTTTACGACCCTAGGGCCTTCATCACTCACGCGGCATGGCTGGATCAGGCTTGCGCCCATTGTCCAAGATTCCCCACTGCTGCCTCCCGTAGGAGTCTGGGCCGTGTCTCAGTCCCAGTGTTGCTGATCATCCTCTCAAACCAGCTATAGATCGTAGACTTGGTAGGCCATTACCCCACCAACTATCTAATCTAACGCGGGCTAATCCGATACCGATAAATCTTTCCCCCGAAGGGCGTATAAGGTATTACTCACCGTTTCCAGTGGCTATTCCTTAGTACCGGGTATATTCCCACGCGTTACTAACCCGTCCGCCGCTCACTCCGAAGAGTGCGCTCGACTTGCATGTGTTAGGCCTGCCGCCAGCGTTCGTTCTGAGCCAGGATCAAACTCTCAAGTTGAAACGCTGTTACCAGCGTATCCTTGACGTTCGAACCTCTGCACATACTGTTGTTTCCAATTGACTTAGAAACGTTCCGGTCCAACCGGCTGGTCGGACCTACTTCTGTTTGTGACATCAGTATCAAAAGATACCGAAAGCCGACAAACAGTGAAGCTGACTATCCATCATCGCTAAACCCCGAAAGGCCTCGCTAGGTAGTTGGATATATGTGCAGTTGTTTGTTCATCGAATGAACCAAACCGCCCACATATCTCTTCAGATACCATCAATTTCAAAGAGCGTGGGTCCCAGAAAAACCAGAACCCAGAGACAAAAACCAACCAGATGCGCTGCCGTTTCCTTTAGCGCGCCCCGCCGATAAGCCTCTGTATTATAACCAAACTTTGCATCTTACCGCGTCTTGCGACCCTGTCGTCCGCGCCGTCTGGCGTCCCGTTGTGCGCCTCAGCGCCGCCGGTGAAGTGGGTTCTAGTCCCACCGAACGATACCCGCAAGCGCTTTTTTTAGAAAA
>NZ_JBSWYR010000015.1:0-5765 GCF_056161205.1 Aliiroseovarius sp. ABM4_368
TCCAGAGGCTCAAGCTGGCAGACCTCGTTTAACGGGTGCGGAACTGGGGTTTCCCCGCCAGTAGGCAACTGAAAAATACGATCAACGCGTGGCGGGAACGCTCAATGTATGTGTCAGGGAGTGATCCTGATCCGCAGGATTTGCAGCTGATGCCGGATTAACCTGGCGAGCGGCGGGCACAACAAACAAGGACCGACATGGAAACTCCCTCAATAACAACCGACAAGCTGGCGCTTGATCCGCCCGACCAATCCGGCTTTGACGCCTATGCGGCGTTTTTCACCGACGAAGATGCGTCCGCAAACTATGGCGGCCCGATTTCTAATGCTCAGACGTGGAACTGGTTAAAGTCTGATTTGGAGTCATGGCATCTGTCCGGGTTTGGCGTCTGGATGATCCGTAACAACAACGGACGCCGTGGTCGGGATCTGCGGTTTCTGGCAGGGGTTAGGCAGGCCGAGACAACTGCCGTGGTGGTTGCTGCCGCAAGCTAGGGGGCAGGGTTGCGAGCGTGAGGCTTCGATGACTGCGGTGCGCCAAGCATATGACGGCTTCGGCTGGTCAACAGTTGAAACCTATATGAACGACAACAATGAGCCCGCCAAGCGTGAAGTGGTCCCAGAAAACTGGACAGTCAGCTAAGGTGTACCCCAAACCTTTGAAGGGATACGAAGGTGGCAAAGCGCCGGAATTTTACAGATCAGTTTAAGACCAAAGTGACGTTGGAAGCGCTGCGTGGCGACAAGACCGTGCAAGAGATCGCTGCGAAGCATCAACTGCATCCGAACCAAGTCAGCACATGGAATCGGCAGGCTATCGACGGGATGGCCGATGTGTTTTCTGGCGGCAAGCAGAGTGGCCCGACGGAAGCTGAGGTCAAAGATTTGCATGCCAAGATTGGGAGGCTGGCGGCCGAGAATGATTTTTTGTCGGAAGGGCTCAAAAAGTGAACCCGGCAAAGAAGCGAGCCATGATCCAGCGACACTGATCAGCCCCTGTTCCCAGATCTTGTCTCTGATCCAATCGACCTCATGGGTATTGTCTGCGAGGACATACTGGTCAGGCGGCAGGTTGTCCAAGAGCGCCTTGAATTGGCAAGCTTTCCTATGGCTTGGAGCTATTTGTCCAATCTCTGTCCAAACGACTCATGAAGTTTTTTTGCCAGATCGGTCGAACAACTGGGTGCTGCGCCACGGTTTTTGTTACTTCCGCACAACGCGGTAATGCTGGGTGCTCATTGTGCCAAGCGTACAGCATCGCGAGGAAAACATCAGCAACGGACAGTCTCGGGCCTAAAAGGAAATCGTTGTGCTCATACTGTCGCTCGATGAGAAGCAATGCATCATGTGTTCTGCGTTTTGCTGCAACGCGTAGGCTTCTATTCAATGCGCATGGATCCATCGACCCATCCAAAACATCGGCATAGCGTTCAGGATAACTGCGCCGTAGGATACCCTCGTAAATGTTGACCGACATAAAAACGGTCCAACGCAGAAACGCTGCGCGATCGTTAATCCAGAGGTTGGGCCCAGTGCTGAAAGTGGGCTCCTGTTCTGCCAGCCAGATTAGGATTGCCGCTAGCTCGGTCAGCACATCACCATCAGCTGTCGTTAGGATCGGAACCTGGCCCCAAGGATTTAGGTTTGAAACAAGTGCGCCAACTGGCGTATCTGGGGTGGAGGGCAGCGGTTCGTAGGTGAAATCTATTCCGGCCAGCGTCATGGCGGCTTCAATGACAAAACCACCCGACCCCAGCCGATTATAAAGAACATAGCCCACGCGTTAGGCCTCAAGTTCTTTCAGAAGCGAACGGAAAGCTTTGCGTGCGGTGCCAGGGTGGCGCACTTTCTTTACGGCTGCCAGATTGTGCAGGTCACCGCCAACAACAATCAAGCCGACCATGCCCCATTCGTAATGCGGAACACAGATGTGGCCGTAGATGCCCGGAACTGTGAACTCAACTGTCAGCTCTTCATCAATTGCCCCGTTCCACGGGGCGGACCCTTCTGGGATCATGCCACGTTTAGAAGCCGAGTTATGGCCTTCATCTGTGGCAAGGAAGGTCACCGTGTCGCCGACATCTATGCGCAGCAGAGACGGTTCAAAAACATTGGGTGTATCCGGGTCACCGCAGTCTGCGTTTAGCATCAAGACAGAGTGCGCATTGACGTCTGGCGCAGGTGCCGGACAGGCTATAGCGGCCCCAGCACTCACGAAGGCGCTCATGGACAGGGTGAAATTACGACGCGTAAGCATGAACGAGCAGGTCCTCTCTTGGGCCGGTGGAAATCTCGATGTCCACCCCGTAGGTTTCTGAAATCGCGGGTGAACGCAGCACTTCGCCGGGTGCGCCCTGCGCAAGAATTCGGCCGTTTCCGACCAATAAAAGGTGATCGGCGAAACGCGCGGCGAGGTTCAAATCATGCAAGGCCACGATCCCAACAGCATTGCGTGTGGCAACTGCTGTTTTGATCTGATCAAGCACGGAAATCTGATGGCGCAGATCCAGCGCCGAGGTTGGCTCATCCAAAAGATAGACATCAGAGTGCCGAACCAGCGCTTGTACGGCTGACACCATCTGCGACTGCCCGCCTGACAGGTCGCTAACATAAGCCTCGGACAGATGTCCAATTCCGGCGGCCTCTAGCGCGTTCGCAACGGCGGCCATATCGTCTTCCGTCACCCGCCAGCCTTCCAGCTGTTTGTGGGCCATCATAACGACGTCAAAAACAGTCAACGCTGCATTGGCCGCGAAAAACTGCGGCATGAAACATATGCGCTTCAGGCGCTTGCGGCTGCTGAGCCCATCGAGGTCAGTCTCGCCCAGATAGGTCTTGCCGCTCTCAGGCTTGAGCAGCCCCGAAATCACCCGAAAGAGTGTTGATTTCCCGGCCGCATTCGGGCCGATCAGCGCCGTTAGCTTGCCGGGTTGCAGTGTGTCAAAGCTGACATCTTCCAAAACCTTGCGCGCCCCGTAAGCAAAGCTCAGGCCATCTGCTCGTAAACCATTCATTGCCAGTGCCTCTTACGCTGCCCAAGGATCAGGAGGACGAAAAACGGGATGCCAATCAGCGAGGTGATCATGCCAATCGGATAGACGATGCCCGGCGTGATTGCTTTCGAGGCGATCGAGGTGCCCGACAAGATCAACGCGCCGCAGAGCGCGGACAGGGGCAGAAAGCCGCGCTGATCCTCGCCCACCACCATGCGTGCGATATGTGGGCCAACCAGCCCGACAAAGGCGATGGCCCCCACAAAGGACACAGCCACAGCCGCGAGCAATGATACCCCGGCCAAGACGCCCACTCTTAGAAGTCCGACGTTGACGCCAAGAGCGGCAGCTTTTTCTTCTCCCATGCGCAGGGCGGTCAACGCCCATGCGCGGCTGTAAAACCACGGCAGAAGCACCGCCAAAACAACGGCGCAAATCGCCACCTTGTCCCATGTGGCGCGCGACAACGAGCCAAGTTGCCAGAAAATCAACTGCGCCAACTGCATCTCGGATGCACCATATTGCAGGAAGGCGAGCAGTGCGTTGAAGGTAAACAGCATGGCAATGCCCACAAGGATCATTGCCTCGGGCGACACGCCGCGCAGCTTGGTGAACACATAAAGCGCCATGGACGCCCCCATGGCAAAGACAAAGGCGTTCACGGTGACAAACAAGCCGCCAACACCGGGGACGATGGACCACCCAAGCACGATGGCAAGCGCAGCACCAAAACTGGCCGCCGAAGAAAGCCCCAAGGTGAACGGGTCTGCGAGCGGGTTGTTGAGGATGGTTTGCATCTCTGCCCCAGCAACGCCAAGCATCGCGCCGACCAATACGGCCATAAGCGCGACAGGCAGGCGCAGTTTCCAGATGATCACGCTTTCTTTTGGCGTGGCGATGGACGGATCTAAAATGACGTGCAACGTGCGCCCGAAAGTCAAGTGCGCCGGTCCGGTGATAATATCGACGATCACGAGCGCGGCCAGTGCTGCAATCGCGGCGAGCACGATAAGCAGTCTGCGACTGCTTCGCTTGCGGTAATCTTGAACAAGAACCGATGCATTCGGCGCGATTGTTTGATCAGTCATTTTTGGCAACCTGATAAAGGAAATGACCTGCGAAAGTTCATCCGCAGGTCAGGTTTGTGCATTACTGGGTCGCGGGTGCGGACATCCAGAATGTTCCGTCGGCTTCGAACGGCAAGAAACGCTCGTGAAGCTCTTGGAAGTTGGCCCATGGGTCCAGATCCTCGAAATCGTCTGGGTGGAACCATTTTGCCAGCTGTTGGATTGCGATAAAGTGATAGGGAGAGTTATAAAACTGGTGGAAGATGGCGTGGTAGTTGCCAGCCTTCACAGCCTCCAGATCCGCAAAGCCATCACGCGATGCAAGCGCTGTGATCCGCTCCAGATTGGCCTCTTCGGTTGCGTCGTAACCTAAGAGAACCGAAGCCACTTCAGGACGGGATTCAGCCCAGTTTGCACCGGTCGCAACGATATGGGCCGGATCGGCTTCGATCACGCCTTCAAGGTTCAGCGTCACAGAATAGGCGTTGGCCAAGGTCGAGGCATAGTTGGTGCCCCCGGCCAGTTCTACGAAACGACCATAGTTGTACGGTCCAAAGGACCAGCAGCAGAAATCAACCTGCCAGCCAGCTGCGTTTTCAACGACAACCAGCGGGCGTTCTTCGGCCGGGATCTGGTCAATGACATTTGTGACCTGACGCATCTGCGCCATGTAAAAGTCGATGAACGCGGCAGCTTCTTTCTCTTCGCCCAGCACGCGGCCCAACAGCAGCAGGGACGGCACGACATTTTCGGTCGCATTGCGGCGGAAGTCGATAAAGGCCACCTGAACGCCTGCGGCGTCAAGCTTCTCGATCAGGCCGGTTTCTTCGGCCTTAAACAGGCTGCCCGATTCCAACAGCACCAGATCTGCTTCGCTTTCCAGCACCGCTTCGATGCTGAAATCACCCGCATAGGGGTTGCCGAAATTGATCAAGCGCGCGGTGTCTTCCGGGAAGGCCCCTTCGAATTTGCGGAAGCCGTCGGGATCGTAAACGATCAGGTCGTTGTTCCACCCGACGATCTTTTCAAACGGGTTGCCTTCGGTCACAGCCGAGATGCCATACATCATGCGGCCTTCGCCCAGAATGATCTTGTCAGGCATTTCAGGAAGGGTGACCTCGCGGCCTGCGATGTCGGTGAACGTCAAGGCTTCTGCTTGAGCATCGGTTGCTGACACGAACAGGGTCGCGCTGGCTACAAGAGCACCAAGGAAGCCGCTAAAGGATGTCTTACAAGACATTTGGGCTCTCCAATTAGATGGTTATGGGCCCCTCATAGGGGGTGCAAATTTAGAACACAAGAGTATCTGATTAAAAAAGTCAGAAATCTATTCACCGAATCCAACTGAGTGGGTTCCTTTGCGAGAACGCTGGGAAAAAGCGTTTGGCACGTTGGCAATTTTTAATGAAGAGGTTTGACATTCTGCACGCGCCTCATTCGTCAAACTGGGCTCAGAGCGGCCAAATGCACCTGCAGCACCGGCGCGGTCGGGCGCCGTCCGAGAACTGCCCTTGCCAATGAGGATACAATTCCACGGCCAGCGCGGTGCTGGTGCATGGGCTTGGAGGGAGGATTGGAGGGCATATCATGCCAAGAGTCCAACTTCCCGCAACCACCCCGAAACGCAGAGCCTGGAACAAGGGGCGGATCATCGGTCAGAAGCGGCCACTCTTGCCAAAACAGGTCTGGGCGATCCGGGCGCGGCT
>NZ_JBSWYR010000016.1:0-1150 GCF_056161205.1 Aliiroseovarius sp. ABM4_368
GACAAGGCTGAAATTCCGGAATTCACCGCCAACCAACATGCGCTCTTGATGTATACGTCCGGCACGACAGGCCAGCCCAAAGGCGTTGTGCACTCCCATGCTAGCCTATTAGCTGGCGGGTGGACGACAGCCATTGCACATGATCTGTCCCCAGCGGATCGCGGGTTTTGCGTGCTTCCGATTTATCACATCAACGGGCTTTGCGTCACGATGATGGGGGCGCTGGTGTCGGGTGGGTCACTGGCTATGACCGGAAAATTCTCGGCCAGCAAGTTCTGGGATCAGGCAGAAATGGCAAAGGTGACATGGTTCTCGGTCGTGCCTACGATTATTAGCCACCTTCTACACAATGACACCAACCCCGTGCCTGAAGTCTGCGAACGCCTGCGTTTCGGCCGTTCTGCGTCATCCGCGCTCGCTGTCGAGACCCAATCTGCTTTTGAAGAACGTTTCAACGTACCCATTATAGAAACCATGGGCCTGACGGAAACGGCGGCCCAAATCTTGTCAAACCCACTTCCGCCCGGTGTACGCAAAATCGGGTCACCCGGTGTTGGCTACGGCAATGAAGTTTGCATCCTGACGCCCGATCTCAAAGCAGCACCGGCAAATCAGGAGGGCGAAATCGCGATACGTGGCCCCAATGTGATGGTGGAATATCTTCACAACCCCGAAGCAACTGAAAAGACATTTGCGGGTGAATGGCTGCGGACTGGCGATTTGGGGCATGTGGACGAGGATGGTTATGTCTTTGTGACGGGGCGGCTGAAAGAGTTGATCATCAAGGGGGGTGAAAACATCGCACCCCGCGAGATTGATGAAGTACTTTATTCGGAACCCGACATCATCGAGGCCGCGGCATTCGCGCGAAGATGCAAGAGCTATGGTGAAACGGTTGAAGCCGCTGTCGTGATCAAACCAGGGTCGCAGTTGTCAGAACAGGCGTTGATAGCGCTTTGTCAGGAACGCCTTGGGAAGTTCAAGTCGCCTGACGTCATCCATTTCTTGCCTGAGTTGCCCAAAGGACCATCGGGCAAAATCCAGAGGCTCAAGCTGGCAGACCTCGTTTAACGGGTGCGGAACTGGGGTTTCCCCGCCAGTAGGCAACTGAAAAATACGATCAACGCGTGGCGGGAACGCTCAATGTATG
>NZ_JBSWYR010000017.1:0-996 GCF_056161205.1 Aliiroseovarius sp. ABM4_368
AGATATGTACGGACTTTCGGGACACTTCCTGTAAATTCCCTGATTTGGGATGGAGGAAGTTTTCATGACGAACGACGAACGCGACATTCAACGCAAACTTAGAGTGCTGCAACATGCCGAGAAGATCGGCAATGCCCGTAAGGCTTGCCGGTATTTCGGGGTTGGCAGGTCCAGCTTTTATAGATGGCGGGATGCCTATCAAAAGCATGGTGAAGCTGGCTTGAAGAATGCTAAGTCAATTCCGAAGAATCCCGCCAATCAAACGCCAAACGAGATCGTCGAGAAGGTTCTGTATCTGCGCCGCAAGTATCACTTGGGGCCTATCCGGATCGTCTGGTACTTGGCGCGCTATCACGACATCAAGATCTCGGATGCCGGGGTCTATCGCATTCTCAAACGCAATGGCCTCAACCGACTGCCCAGAGGGACGCGCATGCGGACGTTGCACACCAAGCGTTATCAAAAACAGGTCCCTGGCCATCATATCCAAGTAGACGTCAAGTTCTTGACCTTTAAGGGGGAACGCGGTGATAAGGTGCGCCGGTTCCAATACACGGCAATCGACGATGCAACGCGTGTCAGGGCACTTAAGATCTACGATAAACACACGCAAGCAAACGCGATCGACTTCATTGACCACATCATCGAAAAGGTCCCGTTCCGCATTCGCGAGGTTCGGACTGACAATGGCCACGAATTCCAAGCGAAATTCCATTGGCATGTCGAGGACAAAGGAATTCGACACGCCTACATCAAACGTGGAACGCCGCAGCTCAACGAGAAAGTGGAGCGCTCTCACCGATCTGATCAGCAGGAATTCTATCAGCTCCTGAGTTACAAAGACGACGTCGATCTCGAAGCAAAACTTGACGAATGGGAACGGTTTTACAACTTCGCAAGGCCACACGGCGCGCATAACGGCCAGACCCCTTACGAAGCGCTCAGAGACAAGCTACAATAAAGCGGCAAATGTCCTGACGGTCTGTCCAGTTTACA
>NZ_JBSWYR010000018.1:0-876 GCF_056161205.1 Aliiroseovarius sp. ABM4_368
GACACCCCGTCGGTTCTGGATACAGACACGCTGAATGGCGCGGCTGTTGATCCTGCAGATATCACGCTGACGCCGGGCACGGCTCCGACACCTGCTGCGGGTTCGATCACGATGAATGCCGATGGCACGATCACGGTTGCCCCCGGCACGACGGCTGGCAGCTATAGCTATCCCTATGAGATCTGTGAGAACTTGAACGGGACGAACTGTGATACGGCCACAGCGACGGTCGTAGTGGACCCAGCCCCGATTGATGCGGTGGACGATACCATGGCACCGATCAATGGTTTTGCGGGTGGTGACACCCCGTCGGTTCTGGATACAGACACGCTGAATGGCGCGGCTGTTGATCCTGCAGATATCACGCTGACGCCGGGCACGGCTCCGACACCTGCTGCGGGTTCGATCACGATGAATGCCGATGGCACGATCACGGTTGCCCCCGGCACGACGGCTGGCAGCTATAGCTATCCCTATGAGATCTGTGAGAACTTGAACGGGACGAACTGTGATACGGCCACAGCGACGGTCGTAGTGGACCCAGCCCCGATTGATGCGGTGGACGATACCATGGCACCGATCAATGGTTTTGCGGGTGGTGACACCCCGTCGGTTCTGGATACAGACACGCTGAATGGCGCGGCTGTTGATCCTGCAGATATCACGCTGACGCCGGGCACGGCTCCGACACCTGCTGCGGGTTCGATCACGATGAATGCGGACGGGACGATCACTGTCGCGCCGGGCACGACGGCTGGGACGTACAGCTATCCCTATACGATCTGTGAGAACTTGAACGGGACGAACTGTGATACGGCCACAGCGACGGTCGTAGTGGACCCAGCCCCGATCGACGCCATCGACGACACGCCAGCA
>NZ_JBSWYR010000019.1:0-815 GCF_056161205.1 Aliiroseovarius sp. ABM4_368
GGTACTGTCAAAGGGATTCCGGTTGAAGCGGGCGGGGTGCTGACATAGCGTCCTTCTATGACAGAACGCTCTCCATTCAAGTACTTCAAAACCAGCCCCGAGGTTATACGCTTGGCTGTGATGTTGTACGTCCGGTTTCCACTATCGCTTCGCAATGTGGAGGACCTCCTGCACGAGCGCGGTGTCGATGTCAGCCACGAAGTGGTCAGGTATTGGTGGCATCGATTTGGTCCGATGTTCGCTTCTGAGATCAGGAGGCGACGCATCTCAGGAATGAAATCCAGTAAGTGGCGTTGGCACCTGGATGAGGTTTTCGTGAAGATTAATGGCGAACGGCACTATCTGTGGCGTGCCGTTGACCACGAAGGTGAGGTGCTCGAGAGCTATGTTACCAAGACGCGCGACAGGAAGGCTGCGCTGAAATTCCTAAGAAAAGCAATGCGCAAGCATGGGCGACCGGAAGTGGTCGTGACGGACAGGTTGAGGTCGTACGGAGCTGCGATGAAAGAAATCGGCAACGCCCACAAGCAGCAAACCGAGCGTTGGTTGAACAATCGAGTTGAGAATTCGCACTTGCCTTTTCGACGAAGGGAACGGGCAATGTTGCGTTTCAGGCGCATGCGCAGCCTACAGAAATTCGCCGCCGTCCATGCTTCAGTCTATAACCTCTTCAACTCAGAGCGCAGCCTCCTCTCCAGGCCAAATTTCAAGTTGAACCGTGCCGCCGCTCTGGCCGAGTGGCGCCAACTTTGTGCGGACTAAAGGGCAGTTACACTGTCCTTGCTCAGACGAGTTCGAATTAGTCTGACAGCACC
>NZ_JBSWYR010000020.1:0-754 GCF_056161205.1 Aliiroseovarius sp. ABM4_368
GGACGGGACCATCACGGTTGCCCCCGGTACGACGGCTGGGACGTACAGCTATCCCTATACGATCTGCGATGCAGTGAACGCAGGCAACTGCGACACGGCGACGGCAACTGTTGTTGTCGACGTAGCGCCCATTGATGCGGTGGATGATACGATGGCGCCGATTGTTGGCTTGGTGGGCGGCGACACCGCGTCTGTTCTTGACAACGACACGCTGAATGGCGCGGCTGTTGATCCGGCAGATGTCACGCTGACCCCTGGTACGGCACCTTCGCCTGCTTCTGGCTCGATCATCATGAGTGCCGATGGCACCATTACTGTGGCTCCGGGCACGACACCGGGCACCTATAGTTATCCGTATCAGATCTGCGAAGATCTGAATGCTGGCAATTGTGACACCGCTACGGCGACTGTTGTGGTCGATGTTACCCCGATTGATGCGATGGATGACGCGGTTGGGCCAGTGAACGGCCTAGACGGAGGCGACACCGCATCCGTATTGGACAACGACACGCTGAACGGTGTGGTTGTTGATCCAGCAGATATCACGCTGACGCCTGGCACGGCACCTTCGCCTGCTGCGGGTTCGATCACGATGAATGCGGACGGGACGATCACTGTCGCGCCGGGCACGACGGCAGGCACTTACAGCTATCCCTATACGATCTGTGAGAACTTGAACGGGACGAACTGTGATACGGCCACAGCGACGGTCGTAGTGGACCCAGCCCCGATCGACGCCATCGACGACACGCCA
>NZ_JBSWYR010000021.1:0-706 GCF_056161205.1 Aliiroseovarius sp. ABM4_368
CGCGGAGTTCTTTAAATCTGATACGGGTCTCGAGGTGACGTTGGTGGCTAAACTGATTGAAAATGGCGGCGTGGATTGACGTGAATTTCTGCAGACTTCGCATCGATCGGAAGCGGCACATCGCGCATTCTCGTCGTCGAAAGTGTAAGTGCGAATTTTCGCATTGGTTGTTCCGATACTGGGCTGTCTCGTGGCGATCAAGCATGTTCAGATCCCGTAGAGCAGCGCGATATGAACCCAGCTTATCCGTCACGATTTCATGCGGCAATCCGTGGGCGGACAGCAATTTCCTCAACATTTTCAATGCCGCGCGGTGATCCCGTCGTTTTGAAACAAAGCTTTCAAGAACAACACCTTCGTGGTCGATGGCGCGCCATAAGTAGAACCTCTCGCCATTGATTTTCACAAACACCTCGTCGACATGCCACCGCCAATTCGATTGCCCCCCTGCCCGTTTCTTCCGGATTTCCTTCGCGAACATCGGCCCGAAACGGTTCCACCAGAACCGGATCGTCTCATGCGTGATGTCGATGCCACGTTCGTGGAGGATGTCTTCAACTTGCCGCAAACTGAGTGGAAATCGGACGTAATACATCACCGCAAGCTTGATGATTTCAGGACTGGTTTTGAAATATTTGAACGGGGAAGGCTTGATCATGCGCCGAGAAATCGCAGATCAGGCTTGGATCGGCAAGTTCCTCTGACA
>NZ_JBSWYR010000022.1:0-598 GCF_056161205.1 Aliiroseovarius sp. ABM4_368
GTCGGGATGTACTCGTCCACAGCTGCCATCAGCTCGCGGATTTTGTTCTCGCCGATTTCCGGGTTGTTGCCTTCCATAGCGGCCAGCGCGGAACCCGCGATGATCGGCATGTCGTCGCCCGGGAAGTCGTATTCGTTCATCAGTTCACGAACTTCCATCTCAACCAGCTCGAGCAGCTCTTCGTCGTCTACCTGGTCAACTTTGTTCATGAAAACAACCAGCGCAGGCACACCAACCTGACGTGCCAGCAGGATGTGCTCGCGGGTCTGAGGCATGGGGCCATCAGCTGCGTTCACAACCAGAATGCCGCCGTCCATCTGGGCCGCACCGGTGATCATGTTCTTGACGTAGTCGGCGTGGCCGGGGCAGTCAACGTGTGCGTAGTGACGGTTCTCGGTCTCGTACTCAACGTGAGCCGTCGAGATCGTGATGCCGCGGGCTTTCTCTTCCGGTGCACCGTCGATTTCGTCGTATGCTTTGAAGTCACCAAAGAATTTGGTGATCGCTGCCGTCAGAGTGGTCTTGCCGTGGTCAACGTGACCAATCGTGCCGATGTTAACGTGCGGTTTACCGCGTTCAAACTTTTCCTTAGCCATGA
>NZ_JBSWYR010000023.1:0-566 GCF_056161205.1 Aliiroseovarius sp. ABM4_368
AGTCCAACTTCCCGCAACCACCCCGAAACGCAGAGCCTGGAACAAGGGGCGGATCATCGGTCAGAAGCGGCCACTCTTGCCAAAACAGGTCTGGGCGATCCGGGCGCGGCTTGAATTGGCGGGTTATCTACGCGATCTGGCGTTATTAACGTCGCAATCGACAGCAAGCTGCGTGGCTGTGATCTGGTCAAACTGGCCGTTTCCGACCTCGTCAAAGATGATCGCGTGCGAGAACGTGTATCGATTGTCCAGAGCAAGACCAAGCGGCCTGTCCAGTTTGAACTGACGGAAAACACGCGTGAAACCGTCTTGCCTGGGTCAAATCGCCCGAGATATTTGCGTGTCCGTTTATGTTCCCCAGCCGCTTTCATGACCGGCCACACATCTCAACCCGCCAGTATGGGCGCTTGGTGCGTGATTGGGTCACGGCGATCGGGCTAGAACCAAGTGGATATGGCACGCACTCGCTCCGCCGGACAAAAGCAGCGGAGATTTACCGAAAGACCGGAAACCTTCGCGCGGTCCAACTGTTACTTGGTCACACGAAGATCGATAGTACCGTTCGC
>NZ_JBSWYR010000024.1:0-447 GCF_056161205.1 Aliiroseovarius sp. ABM4_368
GCGTATAACCTCGGGGCTGGTTTTGAAGTACTTGAATGGAGAGCGTTCTGTCATAGAAGGACGCTATGTCAGCACCCCGCCCGCTTCAACCGGAATCCCTTTGACAGTACCCGTCAGCGACTATTCCAAGGTTCGTGGATTCCAAAATGGCAATGCCCATCTTTGGTTCACCCGAGATGATCTGGTGGATAAGGCCAATAAGATCCTGGCTGATTGTTGAATGTCATACGAACCTGACCCAAGGGTGCTGTCAGACGAATTCGAACTCGTCTCAAAATGCCAGCTGCTCCAACTTCTAGCAAGCAAACAAATTGCACCAATCGGTTAACGATTGGGCGCGGAGTTCTTTAAATCTGATACGGGTCTCGAGGTGACGTTGGTGGCTAAACTGATTGAAAATGGCGGCGTGGATTGACGTGAATTTCTGCAGACTTCGCATCGATCGGA
>NZ_JBSWYR010000025.1:0-427 GCF_056161205.1 Aliiroseovarius sp. ABM4_368
CATGCCGATCATCGCGGGTTCCGCGCTGGCCGCTATGGAAGGCAACAACCCGGAAATCGGCGAGAACAAAATCCGCGAGCTGATGGCAGCTGTGGACGAGTACATCCCGACCCCGGATCGTCCGGTTGACGGCGACTTCCTGCTGCCGATCGAAGACGTGTTCTCGATCTCGGGCCGCGGTACTGTTGTAACCGGCCGTGTTGAGCGTGGCGTTGTGAATGTTGGCGACGAGATCGAAATCGTTGGCATCAAAGCGACCCAGAAAACCACCTGTACCGGTGTTGAAATGTTCCGCAAGCTGCTGGATCGCGGTGAGGCAGGCGACAACGTTGGTGTTCTGCTGCGCGGTATCGACCGTGAAGCTGTTGAGCGTGGCCAGGTTCTGTGTAAGCCGGGTTCGGTTAACCCGCACACCAAGTTCGAAGCC
>NZ_JBSWYR010000026.1:0-424 GCF_056161205.1 Aliiroseovarius sp. ABM4_368
TGGCACGACGGCTGGGACGTACAGCTATCCCTATACGATCTGTGACGCGGTGAACGCAGGCAACTGCGACACGGCGACGGCAACTGTTGTTGTCGACGTAGCGCCCATTGATGCGGTGGATGACACACCGGCACCGATCAATGGTTTTGCGGGTGGTGACACCCCGTCGGTTCTGGATACAGACACGCTGAATGGCGCGGCTGTTGATCCTGCAGACATCACGCTGACGCCGGGCACGGCTCCGACACCTGCTGCGGGTTCGATCACGATGAATGCCGATGGCACGATCACGGTTGCCCCCGGCACGACGGCGGGCACTTACAGCTATCCCTATGAGATCTGTGAGATCCTGAACCCGACCAACTGCGACACAGCCGTTGCAACGGTTGTGGTCGAAGAAGCTCCGATCGACGCCGTGGACGAT
>NZ_JBSWYR010000027.1:0-408 GCF_056161205.1 Aliiroseovarius sp. ABM4_368
CCATTCACAGGTGCTGGCGTGTCGTCGATCGCATCGATCGGGGCTGGGTCCACTACGACCGTCGCCGTGGCCGTATCACAGTTCGTCCCGTTCAAGTTCTCACAGATCGTATAGGGATAACTGTAAGTGCCTGCCGTCGTACCGGGGGCAACCGTGATGGTCCCGTCCGCATTCATCGTGATCGAGCCGTCAGTTGGGCTGGGCGCTGTGCCAGGCGTCAACGTGACGTCTGCAGGATCAACAGCCGCGCCATTCAGCGTGTCGTTGTCCAAAACGGAAGGAGTGTCCCCGCCTACAAAGCCATTTACAGCCGCCATGGTATCGTCCACAGCGTCAATGGGCGCTACGTCGACAACAACAGTTGCCGTCGCCGTGTCGCAGTTGCCTGCGTTCACCGCGTCACAGATC
>NZ_JBSWYR010000028.1:0-355 GCF_056161205.1 Aliiroseovarius sp. ABM4_368
GCCCTTTCCGTTCAAGAATTGCTATCGCAATTACTCGATGATCTTCGACACAACGCCCGAACCAACGGTGCGGCCGCCTTCGCGGATGGCGAAGCGCAGCTTCTCTTCCATGGCGATCGGGGCGATCAGTTCAACGTTGAACTTCAGGTTGTCGCCCGGCATCACCATCTCGGTACCCGAAGGCAGCTCAACCGTGCCAGTCACGTCAGTTGTACGGAAGTAGAACTGCGGACGGTAGTTCGCAAAGAACGGCGTGTGACGGCCGCCTTCTTCCTTGGTCAGGATATAGACCTCGGCTTCGAACTTGGTGTGCGGGTTAACCGAACCCGGCTTACACAGAACCTGGCCACGCTCA
>NZ_JBSWYR010000029.1:0-319 GCF_056161205.1 Aliiroseovarius sp. ABM4_368
GTCTGTTCTGGACAACGACACGTTGAATGGCGTGGTTGTTGATCCGGCTGACATTACCCTGACCCCCGGCACAGCACCCAGCCCAACTGACGGCTCGATCACCATGAATGCGGACGGGACGATCACGGTTGCCCCCGGTACGACGGCTGGCACTTACAGCTATCCCTATACGATCTGCGATGCAGTGAACGCAGGCAACTGCGACACGGCGACGGCAACTGTTGTTGTCGACCCGGCTCCGATTGATGCGGTGGATGATGCGATGGGTGCGGTGAACGGCTTTGTAGGCGGCGACACTGCGTCTGTTCTGGACAACGAC
>NZ_JBSWYR010000030.1:0-296 GCF_056161205.1 Aliiroseovarius sp. ABM4_368
TCAATGGGCGCTACGTCGACAACAACAGTTGCCGTCGCCGTGTCGCAGTTGCCTGCGTTCACCGCGTCACAGATCGTATAGGGATAGCTGTACGTCCCAGCCGTCGTGCCAGGCGCCACGGTGATGGTCCCGTCTGCATTCATCGTGATCGAACCTGCGGCAGGTGTCGGAGCCGTACCCGGCGTCAGCGTGATATCTGCAGGATCAACAGCCGCGCCATTCAGCGTGTCGTTGTCCAGAACAGACGCAGTGTCGCCGCCGTCCAAACCATTCACAGGTGCTGGCGTGTCGTCGAT
>NZ_JBSWYR010000031.1:0-290 GCF_056161205.1 Aliiroseovarius sp. ABM4_368
CAGCGTGATATCTGCAGGATCAACAGCCGCGCCATTCAGCGTGTCTGTATCCAGAACCGACGGGGTGTCACCACCCGCAAAACCATTGATCGGTGCCATGGTATCGTCCACTGCATCAATCGGGGCTGGGTCCACTACGACAGTCGCCGTCGCCGTGTCGCAGTTGGTCGGGTTCAGGATCTCACAGATCTCATAGGGATAGCTATAGCTGCCAGCCGTCGTGCCGGGGGCAACCGTGATCGTGCCATCGGCATTCATCGTGATCGAACCCGCAGCAGGTGTCGGAGCCG
>NZ_JBSWYR010000032.1:0-286 GCF_056161205.1 Aliiroseovarius sp. ABM4_368
GACCGTCGCTGTGGCCGTATCACAGTTCGTCCCGTTCAAGTTCTCACAGATCGTATAGGGATAGCTGTACGTCCCAGCCGTCGTGCCCGGCGCGACAGTGATCGTCCCGTCTGCATTCATTGTGATCGAACCCGCAGCAGGCGAAGGTGCCGTGCCAGGCGTCAGCGTGATATCTGCCGGATCAACAACCACGCCATTCAACGTGTCGTTGTCCAGAACAGACGCAGTGTCGCCGCCTACAAAGCCGTTCACCGCACCCATCGCATCATCCACCGCATCAATCGGA
>NZ_JBSWYR010000033.1:0-273 GCF_056161205.1 Aliiroseovarius sp. ABM4_368
AGCCCCGATCGACGCCATCGACGACACGCCAGCAGCTGTGAACGGCTTTGCGGGTGGAGACACTCCTTCCGTATTGGACAACGACACGCTGAATGGCGCGGCTGTTGATCCTGCAGACATCACGTTGACGCCTGGCACAGCGCCCAGCCCAACTGACGGCTCGATCACCATGAATGCGGACGGGACGATCACGGTTGCCCCCGGTACGACGGCTGGGACGTACAGCTATCCCTATACGATCTGCGATGCAGTGAACGCAGGCAACTGCGACAC
>NZ_JBSWYR010000034.1:0-264 GCF_056161205.1 Aliiroseovarius sp. ABM4_368
AGCTATCCCTATACGATCTGTGAGAACTTGAACGGGACGAACTGTGATACGGCCACAGCGACGGTCGTAGTGGACCCAGCCCCGATCGACGCCATCGACGACACGCCAGCACCTGTGAATGGTTTGGACGGCGGCGACACTGCGTCTGTTCTGGACAACGACACGCTGAATGGCGCGGCTGTTGACCCTGCAGACATCACGCTGACGCCGGGTACGGCTCCGACTCCTGCTGCTGGGTCGATCACCATGAATGCCGATGGCACG
>NZ_JBSWYR010000035.1:0-226 GCF_056161205.1 Aliiroseovarius sp. ABM4_368
TGCAGCACTCTAAGTTTGCGTTGAATGTCGCGTTCGTCGTTCGTCATGAAAACTTCCTCCATCCCAAATCAGGGAATTTACAGGAAGTGTCCCGAAAGTCCGTACATATCTACATGACAAGGCTGAAATTCCGGAATTCACCGCCAACCAACATGCGCTCTTGATGTATACGTCCGGCACGACAGGCCAGCCCAAAGGCGTTGTGCACTCCCATGCTAGCCTATTA
>NZ_JBSWYR010000036.1:0-223 GCF_056161205.1 Aliiroseovarius sp. ABM4_368
GACCGTCGCTGTGGCCGTATCACAGTTCGTCCCGTTCAAGTTCTCACAGATCGTATAGGGATAGCTGTAAGTGCCTGCCGTCGTGCCCGGCGCGACAGTGATCGTCCCGTCTGCATTCATGGTGATCGAGCCGTCAGTTGGGCTGGGTGCTGTGCCGGGGGTCAGGGTAATGTCAGCCGGATCAACAACCACGCCATTCAACGTGTCGTTGTCCAGAACAGAC
>NZ_JBSWYR010000037.1:0-223 GCF_056161205.1 Aliiroseovarius sp. ABM4_368
CGTGATCGAACCCGCAGCAGGTGTCGGAGCCGTGCCCGGCGTCAGCGTGATATCTGCAGGATCAACAGCCGCGCCATTCAGCGTGTCTGTATCCAGAACCGACGGGGTGTCGCCACCCGCAAAGCCGTTCACAGCTGCTGGCGTGTCGTCGATGGCGTCGATCGGGGCTGGGTCCACTACGACCGTCGCTGTGGCCGTATCACAGTTCGTCCCGTTCAAGTTC
>NZ_JBSWYR010000038.1:0-221 GCF_056161205.1 Aliiroseovarius sp. ABM4_368
TTCCGACCTCGTCAAAGATGATCGCGTGCGAGAACGTGTATCGATTGTCCAGAGCAAGACCAAGCGGCCTGTCCAGTTTGAACTGACGGAAAACACGCGTGAAACCGTCTTTGCCTGGGTCAAATCGCCCGAGATATTTGCGTGTCCGTTTATGTTCCCCAGCCGCTTTCATGACCGGCCACACATCTCAACCCGCCAGTATGGGCGCTTGGTGCGTGATT
>NZ_JBSWYR010000039.1:0-217 GCF_056161205.1 Aliiroseovarius sp. ABM4_368
CTATGAGATCTGTGAGATCCTGAACCCGACCAACTGCGACACAGCCGTTGCAACGGTTGTGGTCGAAGAAGCTCCGATCGACGCCGTGGACGATACCATGGCGGCTGTGAACGGCTTTGTAGGCGGCGACACTGCGTCTGTTCTGGACAACGACACGTTGAATGGCGTGGTTGTTGATCCGGCTGACATTACCCTGACCCCCGGCACAGCGCCCAGC
>NZ_JBSWYR010000040.1:0-214 GCF_056161205.1 Aliiroseovarius sp. ABM4_368
TGCCGTCGTACCGGGGGCAACCGTGATGGTCCCGTCCGCATTCATGGTGATCGAGCCGTCAGTTGGGCTGGGCGCTGTGCCAGGCGTCAACGTGATGTCTGCTGGATCAACAGCCGCGCCATTCAGCGTGTCGTTGTCCAATACGGAAGGAGTGTCTCCACCCGCAAAGCCGTTCACAGCTGCTGGCGTGTCGTCGATGGCGTCGATCGGGGCT
>NZ_JBSWYR010000041.1:0-211 GCF_056161205.1 Aliiroseovarius sp. ABM4_368
GAACTTGAACGGGACGAACTGTGATACGGCCACAGCGACGGTCGTAGTGGACCCAGCCCCGATCGACGCCATCGACGACACGCCAGCAGCTGTGAACGGCTTTGCGGGTGGTGACACCCCGTCGGTTCTGGATACAGACACGCTGAATGGCGCGGCTGTTGATCCTGCAGATATCACGCTGACGCCGGGCACGGCTCCGACACCTGCTGCG